>JABLYX010000049.1 GCA_018265615.1 Lentisphaeria bacterium | reverse complement strand
TATCCGCGCTTTTTTCCGGGCAGCATCGTTTGTTTCACATACTTCGTATTATGCGTGAAAGGGGGTAAATGGTGCGTACAAAGCAAATTACATTGATCGGGATTCCCGTGGCGAAAACTTGCTCAGCATGCAATCATATCCTTTTGTCCGCCCTGCGTGAAAGAGAGGGGTTCGGGGGAGAGAAAGCGGTGGTTTGCACCGCGTCTCTCCCCGTACCGGCCACCCGTATAATCTCCCACAGGACCCTCATCGCCGCGCACCGTTGCATCCGCTCGGCAAACGGCGAAGTGGAGCAGAAACGTGAAGGGATCTTTCCGCAGAAAAGCGGGAAGATTTCTTCGCGTTTCTGCGGCTTTTCCTTCCCGTACCGGCCGCCCGCAGCCAAGTACGGCTCCGGGCCTTACCCGGCACCGGCACCTTGCCGGACGCAGGGGGCGCGGGGGGCGGCGGAAACGCCCCCCGCATCTCCCCGCTTCCGCGGCCTTGCTTTCACCCGTTTTACACTCATTGAGCTGCTCGTGGTGATTGCGATCATTGCAATTCTCGCAGCGATGCTGCTGCCTGCACTGAATCAGGCGCGCGAACGGGCCCGCAGCAGCACTTGCGTGAACAACCTGAAACAGGTGCTGCAGGCGGTTACATTCTACGGGGAAGACAACAAGGAGTTCCTCATCATCCGTTCCGTGAGCGGAAAATCTTCCTCCGCCTACGGATTCCAGCTCGCTCCGAATTTGCTGACCGGCGTTTCGTATGCCGGTGAATACAACATGCCCTCCTACACCAGCCCGAAAACGATGGCCTGTCCTTCGGCCAACTGGACGTTTCCGGCGGAGACGAGCACCGATACGGCCTGCTCCTACGGCTTCAACGTCGAATCGACCGCCGACCAACAGAAGAGCTTCGGCGTCTATCTGCGCTATCTGACGGGGGGCGGATTCATCACCGGGCACGGCGTGGGCGGCGCCAGCGGAACCGTCTTCTGCATGAAACGCATGAAGAACCAGTCGCAGCTGATGCTCATCGGGGATGCCTTCAGCCCCAATTATCAGAAACCCTACTTCGATATGGTTCTCTCGCAGGCGAGCAATCCGAAGAGTACGAATGCGGCGATGTTTGTGCTCGGGCACGGCTCCGCCGGGAACATGGGGTTTGCAGACGGCCATGTGGAGAATCTGACCGGCAACGCTTTCGAGGCTTCGCCGATGAAGCCGACGCAATATTATACCGCTTATTCCAAAGATAGTTACGGAGGCAGATAAGAATGATGAGATCTTTTTTGACAGCCTCTCTCCTGCTTGCGGCGGGGGGCCTGGCCGCGGCGGAGCCGCTTTCCCTGAAGGAGTATGACGCATCGAAGATCACCGTCAACGGGAAGGCGGCGGTTGTGAAGCGGGGTAATACACTGGTCGTCACCATCCCGGCGGAGCAGAGGATGCACTGGCCCGGCATCAATCTGAAGCCGCAGGACGGATCGCGTTATTTCGACCTTTCGCGCGGTTCCGTGCTGGCGATGCGGATCCGGAACCTGACCGGCCGGCAGATCGCCGTGAAGTGCCAGATCGAGAATCCCGGCGCGAACGGGCGGGAGCGCTGCATCCGCGGCGGCCGGGCGTTCGAACCCGGAGAAAGCGCCATGCTGCGAGTCCGCTATTTCCGCAGCGGCCTCGCCCCGGAGAGCGTGAAGTTCGAGGGCGGCAAGAATTCGCCGGAGGGGCTGGCCGGGCGCTGCAACCTCGATGTGCAGAGAATTTCGAACATCATGCTCTTCGTCCGGCCGTATGGCGGAGAGGTTCGCTTCGAGGTGAGCGACATCCGGATCGAGGAGCCGTTCGGGGGCGTTTCCGAGGCGATCCGCTCTCCGGAAACATTCTTTCCCGCCATCGACCGCTACGGCCAGTACAGGCACAGGCAGTGGCCGGGCAAGACCCGCTCGGATGCGGATCTCGTGAGGCTCCGCGACACCGAGGCGGCCGATCTCGCGGCGCATCCGCGCCCTGCCGGCTGGAACCGCTTCGGCGGCTGGGCGGACGGTCCCACCCTGGAGGCGACGGGGCGCTTCCGCACGCAGAGGTATAAGGACAAGTGGTATTTCGTCGACCCGGAAGGCAAACTTTTCTTCTCCCACGGCATCTGCCAGTTCGAGCAGGACCAGGTTACGGGTGTGACGTTGCGGGAACACTATTTTGAGGGGATTCCGGCAGTCGGAACCCCGGAGGCGGCAGGGCTCTACCGCAAACAGGGGTACGCCCCCGGCACGGACAGCTTTTACCGCCGGATGAAGGTCGTGCCGGACGCCTATGACTTTTTCGGCGCGAACCTGCGCCGGAAATACGGCCGCGACTGGCAGAATGCCTACCGGAAACGGCTTTACGACCGCGCCGCGAGCTGGGGAGTCAACACCCTGGCGAACTGGTCGTCGGCAAAGTATGTGCGCGAGGGGAAAATGCCGTATGTCATCCAGACCGAGTGCCGGAAGGCTCCGGTCGTCGCGGGACATCCCGGCGGCGTCATGCGCCGTTTCCCGGACGTGTTCGACCCGCGGTTCGAAGAGGAAATTGTCAAGGCGCTGCAACGGAACTGGGCGTTCGCGGTGGAGGATCCGATGTGCATCGGCGCTTTCGTTGACAACGAGCACAACTGGGGCGGAGAAACCGCGCTGGCCGAAGCCGTGATCGCGAGTCCCGCCGATCAGCCCGCGAAACGTGAATTCCTGCGCCGGCTTGAGCGGAAATACGGTTCCGTCAACGGATTGAATGATGCGTGGAAGTGTTCGTATCCTTCATTCGACGCCTTCCTCGAATCGACCCGGATCCCCGATTCCCCCGCGGCGCGGCAGGATCTGCTCGCCTTCAACGACGAGCTTGCGGAACGCTATTTCGAGGGAGCGAAGCGGGCGGTCAAGCGCTTCTCGCCGCAGATGCTCTACCTCGGCGCCCGCTTCGCCGGGATCCCGAACCGACGCATACAATCAGCCGCCGCAAAGCATTGCGATGTCGTAAGTTTCAACCTTTACGAGTATTCGGTGGAGGAGCTGCGGCTGCCCGGAAATGCGGATGTCCCGATTATCATCGGGGAGTTCCACTTCGGAACCATCGCAAACGGCAACCCGCACCCCGGATTGCAGGGCAGCGCGGACGATGCGGAGCGCGGGCACGACTACGCCGCCTGCGTGACCGGCGCTCTGCGCAACCCGTTGATCGTCGGAACCCACTACTACCGGCTGATCGACCAGTCGGCGGCCGGGCGTTCGCTCGACGACGAGAACTTCGGTTTCGGTTTTCTCGACATCTGCGACCGTCCGTACCCGGAGATGGTGGACGCCGCGCGCAGGGTCGCCCGGAAACTGTATGAAATCCGCAGCGGAAAAAAACAATAAAAGGAGTATTCCGGATGTTTTTCGAACTGATCGACGGCGGCCGTATGACGGCGGAATCCGCCCCGGATGCAGTCATGGAGCTGCGCCCACCGCGTTTTGAGGTGAACGGCCGCGAGCTGCCGTTCGAGGTTGTTGAGGAACGCGCCGGGGAGGGGCTGGCCGTATACCGCCTGCCGCCGCGCGGGGATACGCAGCATGTGAACGCGCTGGGTGACGGCGTGTTCGCGCCGGGCTTCCGCTTCGGCGGGCTCGAAGCCTCCGACCGGGTGACGCCGCTCGGCGGCGGGCTCTTCGGAATCGACCGCGAAATCGTGAACAACGGCGCGACCGCCCGCACGGGCAAACCGATCCTCGAAGTGAAAAGCTGCTTCATTCCGGCCCGCACGTCGATTCCGTGCGTTTCCTACGACGGCAACCGCCTGAGCGGCGGAAAAGAGCCGCACGGATATGAACTCGGCGGAGAACCGTGGATCTTCGGCTACGACCGCATGTCGATCCCCTCCTGCACGGTCGCGGAGGACGCCCGGCGCGTGGCGGCGCTCTTCGCTTCCGACCGCGACCCGGCGAGTTTGCGCTCCTCGTGCTCGTTCATCGTGAACGGCGACGGAAGCTGTCTGCACCGTATCTTCTACCCTGTCACCGAAGCGCCGCTGACCTACTCCGACCACGACGTCATGACCGAACGCTATGACGAATACCTGACGCTTCAGCCCGGAGAACGGTTCGCGGTGCGCGCGTATGTGTTCATCGGGACGCCGCCGTGGGAGCATTACGGCACTGCCGCGCTGTTCGACCGGGCCGCCGAACTCTTCCCGTTCCGCCACGGCGCATCGATTTCGCCGGAGGAGGCGTATGAGACGGCGATCGAACACGCGAAGTTCCTGATGTGCGACTATCACGGAGTCAAAATGTTCCGCAACGTCATGCGGGACAATCCGAATGACGACTCGATCTATTTTCCGCACCCCGTTTTCGAGGCGGGGTGGTCGGGACAGTGCTTTCAGCAGTCCCGCATGTTCATCCTCGACCACATCCGGCGCGGCAATCCGGAGCTGCTCGACGCGGCGCTGTCGTGTCTCGACGCATGGATGGAGACGCAGTTCCCCTGCGGCCTTTTCCCGACGAACTATGCGCGGCACATTTCGGGCGACTGCATCCCCGGCGACATCTGCAACTTCGGCTGGGCCGGAGCAGAGGCGGCCCGGGCGTATGCGCTGCTGAAATCGATCGGCATCGACCGGGAGCGCTATCTGGAGTTCGCCGTCCGGCTCTGTGATTTCTTCGTCGATCATTACGATGAGAAGGACGGCTTCGGCATCCGCTGGACGATGCAGGGCGAGAAGGCCGACTCCGGCAGCAACACCGGCGGCGGTTTCATCATCATGGCGCTCGTCGAACTCTGGCGCGAGACCGGGGCGGCGAGATACCTTGAGTGCGCGGAACGGGCGTTCGCCATGTACCGTGCCCGCGACATCGACAACTTCATCTTCACCGGCGGTGCGATCGACTGCGGCGGCATGGACAAGGAGACCGCCTATCCGTGGATCCTCACCGCGCTGGACCTCCATGAGCTGACCGGGAAAGAGGGCTGCCTCGAAACCGCGCTGAAAGCCTCCTGCTACTTCTGGTCGTGGGCGTACCAGTATGACGCGCTCTATCCGCCCGACAGCGATTTCGCGAAGTACGGCTACTACACGAGCGGCGGGACGGCGGTGTCGACGCTTCATCCGGCGATTGATCTCTGGGGGATCATCGTGGTTCCGGAGTTCTTCCGCCTCGCGAAGCTGACCGGAGATGACCGCTGGCGGCAGCGTGCGGTCGCACTCTGGCGCAACGCGACGCTCTGCATCACGCCGAAAGGCGGCGCGATGGTCCTCGGGCACAGTCGGCCCTGGGGCCTGCAGAGCGAAGCGTTCTTCCAGACGCGCTGGACGCGCTACCGCCGGAACTGCGAGGAACGCGGCCACATCAACGACATGTATGTCGTCTGGCCCGCCGCCTACCGGCTGTCGGCACTCGACAAAATGCTCCGCATCTGCGGGGAAAACGCCTGGGACCTCCTGCGCTGACCTGAACTCTTCCCCGCCTTCCGCGGCCGGCCGCATCAAACGTGCCGGTCGTTTTTTCTGCCCCGGAATGTAAAAACTCAGCTGCATATTGAAAGTAATTGTTTTATGGTTGTGTCGATGTAACATGTTTGTAATAATCTATTTAATTCGCAAAATGTAAATTTGTGTAAAATTGAAATTACATTATTTGCGGATTTTTCTTGGTTTTTTGTGTGTTTCCGGGTATAATTAAAACGGAAGATCGAACCGGATGGAACGGGAGGGTTCAGCCATGCTGATGGAACATACCACAATCAAGGAAGTTGCCGACAAGGCGCGCGTCAGTACTGCGACTGTTTCGCGGATCCTGAGCGGAAAATATACGCATCGCTCCGCAACGGTGGAGCATGTGAGGAAAGTGATCGAAGAGTTGCAGTCCGCCCGGAGCCTGCCCGGCGGAGTGGAGACGGAAGCGCCGGAAAGCGTCGGAGTCGTGATGTTCGCCTATCGCGATTTCCTGAACTCAAGCTACAATGCCACGCTGGTCTCCTCGATCATGGAGGAGCTGACGGCGGAAAACCTTTCGGCGCAGGTTATTGCGCTCAGTCCGAAATCGTTCGGCATCGACTATATCGCCGGGCTCGTCCGGGCGCACCGGCTGCGGGGGCTGCTGGTTCCGGAGTTCGATATGCTTTACGCGGTTTCGGAGCGGTTGGAAAAGCTGTCGGTTCCCGTCGTCAGTATCGGCAACTTCTCCGGCATCCGCTACCGGATCAGCTCCGACAGCTTCCGGGCCGGGCGCGACGCCGCGAACTATCTGTGGAGCAACGGCCACCGCCGGTTCGGGATCGTTTCGATGTCGCGCACGGACATCTGCCAGGAGCAGCGCATCGAGGGCTTCCTGGAGACGGTCCGGCAGCTCGGCGGAGATCCGGAGGGAATCTGGGTCCGGGACTACCGCTCCATGCAGGATTCCGTCTCCGGCGCGGTTTCGGAGCTGGTCAATATGAAGGAGCCGCCGACCGGAATTTTCTCGACCAACAGTATGCTGACCCAGAAGCTGATCGCCGGACTCTCGCAGTCCGGGCTGCGCGTGCCGGAGGACATTTCACTGCTCTCGTTCGAAGAGGACGGCGAGCTGGAATATTATCCGGTCCCGGTCAGCGTGCTGCGCCAGCCGACCCGCGACATGGGAATGCTTGCCGTCGATATGCTCATCAAGCGGCTTCGCGGCATCGAGGTGGAGGAGACCGAGGTGCTGAACTGTTCGCTGATCATCCGCAAGAGTGTCCGGACCATTCCGGTTGAATAAGTTACGAGGTTTTAAAATGCTGTTCCAGAAGTATGCGGGCAATCCGGTTCTCGGGCCGGATGCGTTCCCCTCCGACATCATGTATGTTTTCAATCCGGGCGCGATCCGGTGCAACGGCGAATATTTGCTCGTGGCCGATGCCGCGACGGCCGCGACGCCGATCGTCTTCTGGATCGCCCGCAGCCGGGACGGGATCCGCTTCACGCCGGATCCGGAGCCGATTGCGGATTGGCCCGCTCCCGCCTCCGGCCCCGAAAACTGCGTCTACGACCCCCGCATCACCTTCATCGGAGGCGAATATATCCTGATGTACGCGAGCCAGGCGGAGGGGCGCGGCGTGCGCACCGGGGTGGTCCGCACGAAGGATTTCCGGCGCTTCACGCGGATCGAGCAGGCCGAAACCGGGCGGAACAACCGCAACTCCGTGCTGTTTCCTGAGAAGATCGGCGGGCGCTATGTCCGCTTCGACCGCCCGATGGGCGACAACGAGCTTGAGCCGAGCGACATGTGCATCAGCTACTCCGACGACCTTTCGAACTGGTACGGCAGCCGGGTCCTGATGACGCCGCGCCCGGGCTGCTGGGATTCGCACAAGATCGGCGGCGGCGCGGTTCCGATCCGCACGCCGGAGGGGTGGCTGGTCGTCTACCACGGGGTCGATATGACCTGCAACGGCTTCATCTACCGGCTCGGCGTGATGCTGCTCGACCTTGATGATCCGTCGCGGATCATCGCGCGCGGCGGCCTGCCGGTGCTCTGGCCGGACCGTCCGTACGAAATGCTCGGGCGGGTCCCGAACGTGACGTTCGGCTGCAACGCGCTCCCGGAGCCGGACGGGACCGTGAAGGTCTACTACGGCGCGGCCGACACCTGCATCGGGCTGGCAACGGCCCGGCTCGACGACCTCGTCGCCGCCTGCCGCACGGGCAACCCGACCGCGGAGGCGTTCTTCTCCGGCAGGAAATGTGTGAAAGCGACCGAAACACTCGAATACGCAACCGTATAACACAGGGAGAGATGACCATGAGACGCAATTCATTCACATTGATCGAGCTTCTCGTTGTGATTGCAATCATCACAATTCTCGCTTCGATGCTGCTGCCGGCTTTGAACCGGGCGCGTGAAAGCGCGAGAAAGACAAACTGCCTGAGTCAGCTCAAGCAGCTCGGATTTGTGACGCAGACCTATGCGGAGAATAATCGCGACATGATTCCGACTGCGCGTGAATGGAATGGGAAAACCATGCCGTCCAATCCGGATTACAATGCGACAAACTATGCGACCAGTCGCATGGCCAATGAATTCAAAGCTCTCGGCGGCTCATTCTGGGTATGGAAGCAGTATGGCGGCGGGAGTGCGGGCTGGTACAATTCGAAGCTGCTGAATTGTCCGGCTCATATTGCCGGCGGGAGTGGTTTCTTCAATACGAACCATCGCAGCGACTACATGTACAACTATCGTTTCACAGAAGCGAAGCTGGCTGGCAGCATGCGTGAAACGTATGACCTCGGGAGTTGGGGATACGGCCGTCCATTACCTGCTTCTCAGGTTTATCTGTTCCGGGATTTTCACTTCGGAGACAGAATATACGGTCATCATAACCAGAGTGGAAATGCCGTATTTGCCGACGGACATGCCGAGAATGTGAGATCTTTCACGGTACGTTATCGCAATGATATGACAGAAAGCTACTTATAAACGAGGAATCATGATGAGAAAAGAACGAAAGTTTATGGCGATGTTCGCCGCGCTCGCTGTCGTTGCCGGGTGCGCCACGGATGTTCCGGTATCGGCAGACGGTATTATGCCGATCGGGAATCTGGTTCGCAATGGAGATTTTGAGAATGAACTTGACGCGTTTACGGCACACCTGCTTTCAGGAGCGAAGGGAGGGGTGGCGCCGGAGGGATTCGAATCTGCGACACTGCTGACTCTTGCGGTTCCGGCGGAGCTGCATAATACGGAAAATTATTTTGCCCAGACCGTTCCGGTTGATCCTGCCGAGCCCTGCCGCAGTTACCGGTTGACCTACTGGCTGCGTTACAAAGTTCTCGCCGGCAAGGACGGCGGCGCGGGTGTAATGGCGAGTTTTCTCGACGCTACAGGAAAAGTGATTGGACGGACTTCCGGCAAACACCTGCGCCGTACCGAGGACACGAAGAATCAATGGCAGGCGATTGATCAGATCAAAGATGGCTGGTGGGACAGCTATGAACTCGAATTCACGCTTCCGCCAGGGACGGCGGCGATTCGCCTGGAAGCAGGGCTTTTCCGGGCAGCGGGGAGCGCCGATTTCGACCGGCTGATTCTCGAGCCGCGCTCGGTTCCGGCAGCCGCGCTGGCTGAAGCGAGTCCGATCCGGGCGCAAGTCGGGACTGAGATCCGGAAAGCGCATCTCTCAGAACTATTGTTCGGCGTGAATGCCGAATTTCGCTATCCTGGCATCACGCGCGGTACGCTGCCTCTTTCGGATCCGGCGAGCCTCGAACGGGAATTTGCGACGGCGCTGCATTCTGCGGGAGTCCGGGTATTGCGGTTCCCCGGCGGCATGCCGACCCACCAATATTTTACGGAAGGACCGCAGGCGCAGGCGAAGCTCTTCAAGCTTTTTCCGAATCAATCCTACTATTTCCGCAATATGGGATATCCGCTTGTTCACGACGTGCTGGAATTCTGCCGCCGCAATAATTTCGAGATGCTTTTCGAAGTCAATACAATGTTTTTCGCTGATGAAAACGGCGATGTATGGCCGATTTCGGACAACAAGTACAAGCCGGAGAAACCGGAACTTTATACGAAGAAACGCATCACCGAAGCCGCCGCAGCGCTCGACCGTTTCATCGGCACGCTGCCGTCTCCCGATGCGATCCGTTACTGGGAGATCGGCAACGAGGAGTTTGCCCTGATGCCGCTCAAAGAGTATGCGGAGATCTGCAACGCCTTCATCCGGGTCATCAAAGCGCGGAATCCGGAAGCGGTCATCACCGTGACAGGCAACACCTGGCCGGCTGCCCTCTGCAAGGCGCTCGCGGAGAAAGGGGTCATGGACGAAGTCGCCTATCTCTCCGCCCATTATCCGTGGGGAGACCACTTCCGGCCGGAGCCGGGCGGCGAAAAGGATCTCGAACGGTTTGTCTGCGGTACACTGCACTGGGGAGTGAATACGGCCGCGCACCTGAAGATGGTACGCGACGCCGGGTTTGGCAAGGTGAAGATGGCCGGTAACGAAACGAGCGTTTTCAAGTTCCATACCTGGGATGCGCATCGCGTGATTTACACGCCGGCCCATGGGTTGCTCTTCGCCGCGAATTGGATGGAAGCGATGAAGCTGAATGACATGGATGTGTTGACCTTTCACGACCTCGAGTCCCCGTTTTTCGGCATGATCCTTTCAAATCAGTTCTACAATCCCGCGACCGGTCGTTTTGAGCTGCTGAAGCCGGAGCAGACCTCCTGCCCGAAAGGCGCTCCGGAACGTTACTTCCTGCGCGACCGCTATCTTGTGCTGCCCTCCGGTTATGCGATGAAGCAGCTTTCGCGCCACTGCGGGCTCAATGTGCTCGATGCGCCGATCGCTTCTCCTGCCGCTTCAAAACGGGTGCTCTTCGATCTGCTCGCTTCGGAAGACGGCGGCAGACTGATCATCACGGCCGTGAACCGCGGCGCGGTGGCGCGGCATCTGACGCTCGATGTTTCGGGTCATCTCGATACGGGGATTGCGATGCTCGGCGGCATTCGCTGGCCTGTACTCGACGAATTGCCGCGCCCGCCAATTGAACTTTCCGGTACAATTCCCGTGACTGGCGGTACCATCACGCTCACGCTGCAGCCGTTTTCGATCACCCGGCTCGAAATGGAGAGAAAATAACCATGAACAGAATCGCAGCCATTGTTTTGGCCCTCGTTTGCGGCGGTACGGCTTTTGCGGCGTTCGAACGCAGCTGGAGCGTCGAGGAATTGATGAAGTGGCAGGGGGCGACTCCTGAGAACGTTCGGCGCGACAGTAATGCCCTCCGGGCGAAGCAGCCGGTCTTCATCGAGTCGAAGGTCCACTTCGCGAAAGGACAGTACCGGATACTGAAGCTCACGATCCGGACCGCCGAAGCCGCGCCGGTCGCCCCGTTTACGGCTATCGCACTATTCCAGGGTGGAAGTGAGGCGGGAAACCACTATTGGAACAGTGTCGTCCGATTCGGCGTCACTCCCGGCTCGAATTGCTACGGGGGATTTCTCACGGTTCCCGCCGATGCGACCGAAATCGGCGTCAAGCTGCGGCTCGGCGAAAACGGCAGCAGGGCCGGAATCGTTTCGGTGACGCTTTCTGAAGTCACACAGGAAAGCCTGAAGGATCGTGAAGTTGTCCTTTCCGCCGATCCCGCGAAAACGGTTTCAAGGCCGACTGCATTCCATTTTGGCGCGAATGTAGTCGCGGACTTCCCCGGCATCGAGGCCGGAACCCGCCCTGGATCGGAGCCGGGGTCGAAACGGGCGGAGTTCATCCGCTTTCTGAATGATTCCGGTCTCCGGGCCGCACGTTATCCGGGCGGAACTGAATGTCACTGGTTCCTGCCTGAGAGCCTTGATGCGACAAAACGGCTTTTCCGTATGAGCGAACGGCGCGATCCGGCTCATCCGGTTGCCTGGGCTGATTTCAAATCGACAATGAAGGAGGCCGGTGTCAAACTGATCTATCAGCTCAATACGAGCTTCTTTCTCTCCGATGGCGGTGAAATTTTGCCGGTTGAAGACACATATTTTCCGCGCAAAGCCGGATTCAAAGCAGCTCCGCCGCGTCTGGCCGAAGCCGCTGCCGCGCTCGAGCGTAACTTCAAAAACGGCGTATTCGTTCCCGGAGACGTTGATTATTGGGAGATCGGCAACGAGGAGTTCGCTTATATGGATGCCGACCGTTATGCAAGGATCTGTGCTGCTTTTATTCCAGTGATCGTGAAATACGATCCCGGCAGGCCAATCTGCGTGACCGGATTCAAAGATTTGCCTGAAAAACTGAAGGCGCTCGGCGTATGGAAGCATGTGACGGGAATCACGACCCACTACCCGTATGCCTCGTGGCCGCGGCCAACGCCCGGATACCTGACCGCCGATTATCAGAGCTTTGCGAACGCGGATGTCCGTTTTTCGAAAAACCTTGCGAATGCCTCGAAGGGGGAGAAGAATGTCTCGGTCAGCGAGACGAGTGTTTATAATCTCTTCACCTACGACTTCAACCGCATGCAGCCCGCGTTCGCACTCGGCCTTGCGATTGCGGGGAACTGGCCGGAGCTGCTGCGCAACGGCAAGGTCGATATGGCGGTGTTCCACGATTTCGAATCGAACTATTTCGGGCTCACGCGCTATGATGCAGCATTCAGCGAAGTCAGCCGCACGTTTTCATCGCTTAACGGCAAAACTCCTCCGCAGAGGCAGAAAGGCAATGATGGAAACTGGTTTGTAAATCCTTCTCAGGCGAATTCCACCCGCTATTTCCCGAAGCAGTTCGTCACCTCGCCGGGTATGGAGGTATTCGGAATGCTTTCGGTTTTCGCGGGCGGAACCGTAGTCGTATCGAAGCTCGATTCGCGCTTCGGTTTTACCGGAAACGCGCTGGTCGGAACCGACGCGGAGGGGCGGCCGCAACTTTTCGTATCGAATCCGCTTGAGATTCCGGTACTGCTGACGGTCCGCCATCCGGGGCTGCAGGGGGAACTGACGCTGCGCAGGCTCGATTCAGATTCATTTGCCGCTGTTTTGCCGGACGAGTACCGCAGGACGCTTCGCCCGATGAAGCTCGACGGTGGCCAGATCATCCTTCCGGCGCGCTCGGTTACGCTGTTGACCGCAAAATGAATTGGCGGGCATTCTGCCGCGCGACAGCGGGAAGATGGGGGTTCTGGTGAAATAACCGCGGGGCCGGGCCGGAAAGCCCGGCCTCTTTCACCGTGTCAGGTGGTAGGCCGGTGTTCCGCCGTCGCGGGCGCAGGTGTCGGCTTTGAAACGGAGCGTTCCGTCGCGGTATTCGCTTGCGACCGTTCCGGCTTCGGAGCCGTCGGCGGCGAGCGCCGTCACGCTCCACGGGGCGTCCCCTTTCAGTTCGACCGTCGCCGTCCCGCGCTCGACGAGCAGCGGGAGTTCTCCCCAGCTCTCCAGCAGGGTCATCTCGCCGTTGCGGAAGCGGGTGTTCGCCGCGGCGATGTTGGTCAGGTGGATCAGGAGGATACTTTTGCTTTGCGGCAGCGGTTTTTCGTCGAGCGAGATCGCCGCGACCGTCATGAAGGTGTCCGCATCTTTCACGCGGAGCGCCCCGGCGGAGAGTTCGCCCCCCGGCAGCGTCACGGTTTCGGTCAGCGGCGTGACGACCGCGAACGTTCCGGCCCGGCTGTCGAGCCGGATGCGCGGATCGGCCGGAACCTGCATGCCGGGGCGGTAGACGGTTACCCCCTCCCGCGGTTTTTTTCCGGCCGGATGGGAGCCGATCTGCGCATTCAGCCCGAGCTCGGTGAATTCGTCAGGGAAATCCCCCGGCACTCCGGCCCTGAAGGGATCCTCCGGGACGGAGAAGGAGAGCTTCCGACCGGCGGGCGTGAGGTCGCCGCGCCGGAACAGTGCGAGTATGATCCGGTCGCTGAATTGCTGCATCGGGTCGTTCACCGCGTTGAACGATCCGCCGATCCGCGCGTTTTCGACTGCGTCGGCGCTGTGGCTCCAGGCGAACCGCCAGAGCCCGTCCCATCCCTGCAGTGCGGCATAGGCTCCCGCCAGCGGGCCGCCCTCCGCCCGGAACATGTTCGGGTTGCTGAAGTTGAACTCCGTGACGATGAAAGGTTTTCCGAAAATGCGCGTCGGCATCATGAGCCGGGGGAGCAGCGCTTTGCGCCGGATCGCGGAACTCTGGTCGTAGCGGTGCGGCAGGCTCCACGCTTTCTCCGGGAATTCCGGGTGCGCGAAATACTGGTGATTGTCCACAAGATCGAATTTGTCGCGCAGCAGCGTAAGCGGCACGGAGTTGATGTAGTTCAGACTCGTGACCATGGTTTTGAGCTTCAGCTCGTTCCGGACGAACGCGAGCTGCTCGTCGAGCGCCTTCGACTGGAGTTCATGCAGGAAGCGCAGGAACTCCGCCGGGCCGCCCTCCGCGCCGTTCGTTTTTTTCCATGTTTCGAACTTTTCGCGGTAGAGCCTGCTGAGTTCCGGGTGGCGGTTCCAGGTGTTGGTCAGTGTCTCCTCGTTGACCAGGTTCAGGCAGAAGAGCGCCGGGTCCTCGCCCCATTTGAGGCCGGTGTACGGGTTTCTGTGCTCCATCCAGTTGCGGGCGAATTTTTTCCAATTCTCCATCGCGCCGCGGTTGACCGGCAGGAGCCCCTTCAGGATCTGGCCGCGGCCGTAGTAATCGCACGCCGGAATGTCGTCTCCTGCCTTCAGTACGCGACTCGTGTAGAGGTCGGTGGTGACGTACAGGCCGTTCTCCTTGAGCTTTGCGAAGAGGTAGTCGAGGCGGTCGAGCTGCGCGGGGTCGAGCGTGGTCGAATCCGGGGCCGCCGGGTCGGCGAGCGCGTTGTCGTGATGGTGCAGCCGCACCGCGTTGTAGCCCATGCGGACCAGATATGCGACGAGCCCGTCGGCGCTTTCGCGCCTCAGGTAGTTCGCGCTCATGCAGAGATTGACGCCGTAGAGGCGGATCCGCCTGTCCGGTGCGGCCTCGAAGGTCAGCCCGCCTTCCGGCGCGGGGCGGATGAAACCGTATTTCCCGGCCGGGGCGTCCAGGCTGCGGGAGAAATCAAGCGGGCTCCCCGCGAGGATCCGGCGTTCGAAGCGCAGCGGCCTCCAGCGGTTGTCCTCCCGGATGGTCAGCGGCTTTGCGGGCGCTTTCGGGAATCGGACCGGGCGGTCGCTCACGGTCGCCGCCGCGATCCGCCAGGAGCCGGAGCCGGCGGGCCGGAATACGACGGCCGCCGGAGCCTCTCCGGGGAATGGGAGGCTCGACGCCAGCAGCTCCCCCGCGCCGCTGCGGACGGCCTCCCGGACCGGAAGCAGCTCCGTCCGGCCGTCGGAGAAGATGAGTTCGGCCGTGCCGTACGCCTCTTTGGCGGCGGGGCGGCGCTCCGCCGTGTGCAGAAGGTTGATTGCCCTTGCTCCGGGCGGGACCGGGAGGCGGACGCCCGCCGGGATTCCGCCCTCCGGCAGCTCGAACGGGATTCCGGCGACGCTATGCTTTCCGGCGCTCCCGTCGCCCGCACCGAGTATCCGGACGGCGGGCGGCGTCAGCGTCATGCCGAACTCGACTTCCGCTTCGCGGACCGTCCCGGCGGCGGGGGTGAAATAGATCCGTACCGAGACCGTTTCGTTCCAGCGGCGGTTGTCCTGAATGTAGACGCGGAGCTTCCCTGTGATCGTGAGAAGCCGCCCGCCGGTGAGTTCGAGTTCAAGCTTTCCGGCGTCGGCGGCGCTCTGCAGCACCAGGTTCCCGCAGGTCTCGGGGACGGGGATGGCTTTTCCGTCCAACGCGATCCTTCCCGCCGGCAGCGGCAGCGTGAGCGTCATGCAGAGCGCGCTGCTCTCGACCGGGGCGGAAAAACGGAGCGAACTGTGGAACCGGAAGCTGTTCTCTCCGCTCTTCCGCAGGGTTGCGCACGCGGTTCCGGGAACGCCGTCGAACACGATTTCGGCGTCCACCGTCCGGCGGTCATCGCGGGATTCCACCCGGCAGTTCTTCCAGCGGTCGTTGCGGAGCCACCGCCAGGAGGGACCGGCGGCGGAGACGGCGAGGGAGGCCTCCCCGAGCTTCATGATCCCGTTCGGTTCGAAGGTCATGCCCGGGGGCAGTTCGAGTGCGTGCGCCGCCGGCATCGCCGCGGCGAAAAGTGCGGCAAGGAGTCGTTTCATCGGTATTTTCCTTCTCTGCAGGGGAGGGCGGATCAATCTTCGTAGGGGTTCCAGGCGGATGTGCGGTACATCTCCGGTTGGGCGGTCGCCGTGACGTGCCCGTCGAAGAAGAGGACGTTTGCCCGGTATGAGTGCACGAAGTGGATCCCGTTCGCGATCAGGTAATTGGCAATGGAACTCGCCATGTTCCGCTTCATGTTCCAATCGCCGCCGGGCGTGTTGCTGTTGAACGTTTCGGAGTGGTGGATCTTGGTCGACGGATTGCGGACCTTCGTATAGCGGTAGATGTAGGCCCAGTTGCCCTTGCCGGTTTCGGCGCCAAGGTGGTTGTACAGCCCTTCGCCGTTCTTGGAGTAGGTGGAGATGGAGTATTTTCCGCTCTCCGGATCCGGCGGCAGCCCGACCTTCTCCGGGCAGAGCCGGTTGAACGGAACGACCCGCGCGTTCGTCGAGGTGATGAGGAACCCGGTGTTTTCACACTCGATCCCGAGGTAACGGTAAAATGCGGCGTTGTAGTGCCACTGCTGGCCCCAGTTGCTGTTCTTGAGCCGGACGTCGAAGTCGCTGTTGTCCATCGAATACAGCATATTCGCGCTGCCGACCCCCTTGAGGTTGTTCACGCAGGTGGCGGCCCGTCCCCGCGCCCGCGCCTGGTTCAGCGCGGGCAGCAGCATCGCGGCGAGAATTGCGATGATCGCGATCACAACGAGGAGTTCGATGAGGGTGAAAGTCGTTCTGCGGCGGCTGGATTTCCGTAAAGACCGTTTCATGGCGCTGTTCTCCCGTTTTGGTGGTTCCGTATTGCAACTGCTTTCATTTTACTATAAAAATATTCAAAATGCAACTTGAATTTTGCGGTTTGATATATAATTTTGTAAATGAGATATTCATTTAACGGTTGGGAGGGAAAATGAGCCGTTTTTCCGCCGGCGGAGAGGGCGACGACCGGAGCTACCGCTCCATCGACACTTATTCGAGCGGATACCGCCGGACTTTGAGCCGGATCCGGGAGGAGAACTGGTACGACGTGCGCCCGTACTCCCTGGCGATCTGGCCGCAGCTCTATTCGGATAAAATCCGGACGGGCCCGTGGTGGATCCACCGCAGCAATTACGACGCGATCGCCGTGGAGTTCCAGCTGGAGGGGAGCTCCGTCTACAAATCCGGCGCTTATCCGGAGGAGCTCCTGCCGGGCGAGGCCTACATCACCGTCCCGGGCGGCAGCGTCCGGTTCGGCGACGGAGTTTCACCGGGGCGGCAGGTGCTGGTGATGATCGCCGGCGGCATGGTGAAGCTGCTGATGGAGTCCTTGAACCTGCCGGAGAGCCGCCGGGTGCGGTTCGACGCGCCGGAGGAGTTCGACAAGGCTCTCGCAATGGCGCGGCAGCTCGCGGACCTGATGCAGGCGAAACGCCCAGAGAGCGCGCCGAAGAACTCGTCGCTCGGTTACGAGCTCATCTGCATGCTGGCGGATCATTGCTCCCGCACCCGGACGGACGAATTGCCGCCGTCGCTGACCCACGCCGTGCGGATGATGGGCAACGGGTTCGGCAGCCGTTTCTCGATCGGAAAGCTCGCGGAGGAGCTCGGGATCAGCCGGGTTACGCTGCACAAGCTCTTCCGCGAGTACCTCGGCACAACGCCGCAGGCGTACCGGCACAGGCTCTGCATGGAGAACGCGGTCTCGCTGGTCCGGGGCGGTCAGCTTTCGTTCAAGGAGATTTCCGAACAGCTCGGCTTCCGGAGCAGCCTCTACTTTTCGACGGTGTTCCGGCGCTATACCGGCGTTTCCCCGACGGAATACCGGCGGCGGGAAACCGGAACATTTCCGGAGCCGGGCCGGAGATGATCAGCAGCTTTCGCGGCGGATGAGTTCGAGCCTGCCGTCGATGTGAAAGTTGCGGCCGCCGCCAGTGACCAGATCGCTGAATTTCCGGATGCAGAGGCGGGCGTTTGCGTTGTTGCAGAGGTCAACGACCGTCAGCCGGGGACGCAGATCCCAGGCGGAGATGAGATCGTCGATCCCGGCGACGGCGACGGTGTCCGGCACGCGCAGATGCAGTTCGCGCTCGAGCTGCTGAATGATTTCAATTGCGATGGCCGAGCGGGCGCAGCTGATGACGTCGAATTCCCGCGCCGTGCGGCGCAGGATTTCGGGGGCGTCGCGCAGCTCTTCCCAGAAGGCGTTTTCGCATTCGATATTCCCGGCCCGGAGCGCTTCCTCCAGCTGCCGGTGGCGGAACTGCGAGATGTCCGTCCCTCTGTCGCGGAGGCTCAGGACGCGGCGGAATCCGCGCGAGGCGTAATATTCCGCCAGCAGCGCGGCGACTGCGGATTCATTGTGATAGACGGCCGAGTACCGTCCGGGCTTCTCTTCATAGATGTTCGGGCCGTAAAACAGGATCGGGAGCCCCTGCCGGAGGAGCGACTCCTCCGCCTTCCTGAGATTCTCGTAGCCGCGGAAGAAGATCACTCCGGCGGTTTCGGGATAGATCATCTTCACGTCGCTGAGGTTGCGGTAGAAGTCGTTGTAATCGACGAGCACCGGCTCGCATGGCAGGTCGGCCGTGTTCGCCTCGTCGAGCGCGCCGAGCAGGAAGCTGAAATAATCGTCGTTGAGCGAATTTACGATCCCGGGGTGTCCGGGTACGACGAGGATGCGCCCCTTGCGGCTGCGCGGGGAGACGAAGGTCCCCTGGCCGTGGCGGCGGTAGATGATGTTCTCCGCAACGAGATTGTTCAGCGCCTTGCGGATTGTCCCGATGCTCGCGCCGTATTCGGCGGCAAGCTGAGATTCGGAAGGGAGGCGGTCGTGCCGCTTCAGGCGGTGTTCGGCGATGTACCGCTTCACTTCATTCTCCAGCCGCCGGTAGACGGGGAGCTGTTCCCAGAGTTTCCGATCCATACGCACTGTTTTCCTTCCTTCTATATTATACTGCTCCTGTAACGGAGTTTCACCCCCGGATTGCGATTTTTTTTGATTTTTTTTCGATTCCGCTATTGACAAACGTTATCTTTTTTGGTATACTCCTATATAGGAGTTGGCGATAGCATGAACCACTCAAACAAAGGACGATGATATGAAACGCAACTTTACCTTGATCGAGCTCCTTGTCGTGATTGCGATCATCGCGATTCTCGCCTCGATGCTGCTGCCGGCGCTGAACCAGGCGCGGGAACGCGGATATGCGACTACCTGCCTTGCGAACCTGAAGCAGCATGGAACGGCCCTGACGATGTACCTGGATTCCTGGAACCAGATCATTCTGGTCGAAAACAACGGCAACAACGTTCCGAAATGCCTGCAGGAGGGCGGGGTTCTCTTCAGGAATAATGCCGGAGGGATCCTCTGCCCGAAGAATCTGCGCGTGGATAATTCCGGCAAACAGGTCACAAGCGACGAGACGGCGATCCGCAGCTGGGGATATGCATACAATTACGAGGGGATGTACCGGTTGGCGGGAGTCGCGGACTTTCAGAAGATAAAAAAACAGCTTCCGGACGGTATTTGCTTTCTCTCTTATAAAGTGCTTCCGGCAGGAGCTGTTCCATCGCGCTTTCTGACCTTCTTCGACGGCAAGCGCGGCAAATATCGTACCGGCGGCAGTCAGGGCGTCGTGAACGACGGCGGAGTCGGGACCTGGGGAACGCGTCCGTGGATCATCCACGGCCCGAACAGAGTCAACTCCCTGTTCCTCGACGGACATGTGGAGGCGGCGGAGAAGAGCTTCCTCCAAACCCATGTGGCGGGAACCATGATGTTCGCCGCGGACGATTTCGACCCGAAGATCTGATATGTGTGCCGCCCGGCACTATGAACAATTCAGAAGAAAGGAGTGGGATAATTGAAAAGACGGACAGGCAGGTTTCACATATTGCGCATGATGCAGCTCCAGTTCACATTGATCGAGCTTCTTGTCGTGATTGCGATCATCGCGATTCTCGCCTCGATGCTGCTGCCGGCGCTGCACAGGGCGCGCTCCACGGCGCGTTCTTCGGGATGCGTGAACAACCTCAGGCAGCTCGGGCTCGCCTCGGCCATGTACTCGGACGACAGCCGGGACTTCATTCTGCCTTTCAACATGAAGGGGAACAATTTCATCCGCATTCTCTCCGGCCACGCTCCCGCGGATTCGGCCGGGAAACCGAGCGGCGCCTCATATGGCGGCGTAAGCTGGTTCGGCGCCGATGAGACGAAAGGGTCGTTCGTCTGTCCCGGCGAGGAGCGGCCATTCTCCTCCGACTCCTCGAAAACGCACAAGACCGTCGAGACCGCCTTCAAGGGATCGCATTACGGCGTGAACTCCTTCTTCCATGCCGGGGCGTGGGGCAGCAACAACGGCAGCGGCGGAAAATACCGGAAGACCTCGGCGATCCATGCGCCGTCAAAGGCGCTCTCCATGGGCGACAACATCCGGTGCGAGGTCTTTCATTTCAACACGATCAACTTCGTGAACTACCGCCACGGCGGAGACTTCAGGATCAACCTCGACGACGGGCCGAACCAGCTTCCCCCGGCATCGGGCCGCGGCAATTTCGTCTATGCGGACGGACACGTCGAAACGCATACGTTCGATGAACTCAAAGCGGTTCCGAAGGATCCGCGCAACACGCTGACCAACTCCTCCGGGGAAAACCGCGATGGTGCAGCAACCAATGCGCTCGGCGCCGGCTACAACAGTGCTTCCGGAGCGATAATCAACTGAATATGAAAGGCATATGGCAATGAAGCTGCGAATGGCAATCGGCATGGCGCTCGTCTGCGGCGCGCTTGCGGCGGCACCCTCCTTCGAGGAGTTCGCCGGCAGGATCCGGAAGGATCATCCGCGTCTGTTCCTGACGAAGGAGACGCTCCCCGTGTTCCGTGAGCGTGCGAACACGGCCTGCAAACCGCTGCTCGACGACATGAAGAAGCGGATCGACGCGCTCCCGGCGGAGCCGAAGCTCGAATTCAAAACCGATGTCGCCGAACTCCGGGACGGCGAGCTTGTGTTCAAGAAGCTTCTGAGCGACCAGAATGCCGCGATTTACGCCGTTGAAACCTCCGGCGGCACCGAAGCGCTCGAATGCGCGATCCTCTATCTCGCGACGGGCGACAGAACGTATTTCGAGAAGGCGAAGCACTATCTGAGGACGCTGGTCGAATTTGTCGAATGGAGCGACCGCTGCCGGACTTTGCCGGAGTGGTTCAACAACACGCGCCTCTCGGGGGTCATCGCATACGACTGGCTTTACGATGAGCTGACTCCCGGAGAGCGGCGCGATTTCATCGGCCCGATGCTGAAACACATCGAACACATGCAGAATCCGGGATATATGCGCAACAGCGGCGGCGCAGGAACCGGCAACTACGGCGAGCCGGGGCTGCAGTTCTATGCCGGATTGGCGGCCTGCGGCGACGGCATCGACGACGCGCGGGCCGGAAAGCTGCTGAAAGCGGGCTATGAACTCAACGTCGCGATGATGGATCTGCGCGACAGGATTTCCGGCGGCAGCGGGCTCCTGACCTCGATCTGCACCGGCTACAGCTTCGGGGAATACCCGTGGGCGAGTTACAACTTCCTGCACGCGCTGCGCAGCGCGGCCGGGATCGACGGCACGAAGCACTGGACGCAGATGCGCGACTACGGCAACTGGTTCTCGTGGGCCGCGATTCCGAGCCGCGAGGTGAAGGACGGCTTTCTCGACTTCGGCTGGGGCGATGCGTTCCACCAGACGAATGCGCTCGCGAGCTGGATGATGTACACGCATCTCGCACAGGCGATCCATTTCTACGGTGAATCCGAACCGGAGCGCGTGAAGCAGGCGCGCGCCGTCATGGAGATGGTCCCGCCGCACAACCGGCGGATCCTCGGGTTGCGGAGATATCCGTACCTCTCGTTCATCCTGACCGGCTTCGATCCGGCCGCGAAGAATGCCGAACCGCCCGAAGAGGTCCTGGCCGGCGACATCGCGGCGTACTTTCCGACCTTCGGGCTCATGGTCGTCCGCTCCGGCGCGACGGCGGGCGACACCTTTGCCTCGGTCAAGGCCGGGGCGCAGTATTCCCAGCACCAGCATTACGACGAGAACAGCTTCACCATCTATAAAAAGGGATTCCAGGCGCTCGACACCGGGATTCGCGGCTCCGCGAAGCACCACAGGGTTTATTACCCGCAGAGCGTCGCGCACAATACGGTCCTGATCCGGATGGAGGGGGAGCCGCTGCCGGACTACTGGTATCCGCGGAACGCCCCGGCCGTCACGGAGAAGGTGTTCAACGACGGCGGCCAGAACCGCATGGCGGCGGCGCGTCCGCTCGGCTTTGAGAAAAGCGCGTACCACGCCGTGACGGGCGGCGATGCGACCGGATGCTATTCCCCGGCGAAGTGCAGAGAGGCGGTCCGGCAGTTCGTCTACGTCGCTCCCGACTATTTCGTGATCTACGACCGCGTGACCTCGGTGAAGCCGGATCAGAAAAAGAGCTTCCTGCTGCACACGCAGAACGGGCCGCAGCAGCTTTCGCCCGGGCTCTGGCGCAGCGAAGCCGGGGAGGGGGCGCTGTTTATCCGTTCGCTGCTGCCGGAGAAAGCCGCCGTCGAGGTGATCGGCGGCCCGGGGCGCGAATTCTGGACCAACGGCCGCAACTGGGAAATCCCGGGGCATGAGGCGGCGCTTTCGAAGCCGAACTGGCTCGGGCGCTACCGTCTCGAGCTCTCCCCGCCGGAGGAGAGTGCGAAGGCGCGCTTCCTGACTGTGCTGCAGGCGGCGGACAAAGGTGCTCGGCAGATGGCCGGAGCGCAGCTCCTGCGCGATGCGGAACAGGACGGCGTGAGGTTCACGACCGCCGAAGGGCGTGAGTGCGAGGTCCGGTTCAACCGCGACGGCCTGATCGGCGGACACATCGCGATCCGCAGGGATGGGAAGACGCTGGTCGATCAGCCGCTCCTGAAGCCGGCTCCGGCGAAGAGCTCCCCGGCGGATTTCGCGCGGATCGACGCATCGGTCTCCGGAGGGAAGATTCTGCTTGCGGACAAAGGGGATGCTGTCTACTGGGAGCAGCCGCGCTGGTTCGCGCAGGGAAAGGGCGGGCTCGTCCAGTTCGCCGCCGCGCCGGAGCTCCGGGAAGGGAGCTGTAAACTGAAGGCCGAGGGGGGCGGAACCCTGACGCTGCTGTTGCGCGGGCCAGATATTCGCAAAGACGGGAAACGCATGGTATATTACGTTGAATTCCCGGAGTTGAGCGTGAACGGCAAGCCGCTCCTGACCGCGCCGGTCAGGGTCTGGCACGACAGGCCGAAAACCGTGACGTTCCCTGTCGAAGCGGGCGGAGAGCTTGAAATCAAGGCAAAATACAAGACGGTTCCGGGAGGGGACAGGATATGATCGCCACGACAGAACAGCTGGAAAAACCGAAATTCGCCCCCCGGGCGGTCGAGGGGCTCGAGCCGCGCCCGGCCTTCTGGCAGGTCCGTCCCGCCGAAATCACGGCCGTGTGCGAAGCGGTCCGGCGCGGACGGGACGAGGTGATCGCCGCGACGCCGGGCGGGTTCCCTGTTCACGCGGTTTTTTACGGCGACTTCAGTGAGCCGCCGCCGCAGACCAACTGGTCGGCGGGCTCCTCCTCCACGACCGATTCGAGTTACTTCCGCCGGGCCGGGCTGCCGCCGACGGTCGTCTGGTGCGCCGGGATCCACGGGGCGGAGGCGGAAAGCGTCGCATTCGCGGTGAATTTGATCGAACTGCTCGAACACGGCGCCGATCTGCTCGGGCGCAGGCATGAGCGGCTCTGCGGACTCCTGCGGCACTACCGGCTCATCGTCGTGCCGTGCGTGAACATGGACGGGCGTTCGATTTCACCGGATCATTTGCGGAACGTTCCGTACGAGGAGTTCCGGCGCGTGTCGCAGGGGATCTGGCTCGACGGGTCGCTGATCGGCTGGCGCGGCAGCAAGGAGTATTTTCCGCTTCCGCTCGACCGGGTCGCGTATCCGGGCGGCTATCCGAATTCGGATGGGTTCAACATCATGCACGACGCGTGTCCGGGGCACATCCGCACCGCCGAAGCGGCGGCGCTGCTGCGGCTCGTCGAGCGTTATAGCGCTGATTTCGTGCTGAACGCACACTCATGCGAGGGGGAGCCGTTCCTGCTCGCACCCTCGGAATTCAACTACCGCACGCACGTTGAGCGCGGAATACGGGCCGCTTCCGCCGTGAACCGGGCGCTCTTCGACGCGGGGCTGCGGTCGGACCCCGCGCCGGGGCTCGAGCCGGGGCGGCAGGTGAATCTGAACAACCTCTTTTCGCTCGCGTCGGGCGCGCTTGCGTTGACGCTCGAGTGTACGGTGTCGCACGGGCTCTCGTTCGAGCAGCTGCTCGACGTGAATTTCGTGACGTTTGAAACCCTGCTGGAGTCGGGGCTTGCCGACCCGTTCGTAAACCGGGAGATGCTGCGGCGCTGATATGAGAGAGAAGAAGCTCATCCGTCCCGTACCGAAGTGGAAGCTCCTGCTCGGAGTCGCCGCCGCGCTGGCCGTTCTTTACGGCGCGACGCTGCTTTTTTCGTTCCTGGTGACGCCCGACACGGCTCCGGGGCGGGAGCGGAGCAGCGCGGAGGAAATCGCCCGGGCCGAACAGACGCGCCGGCTGCCGGAGAACCTCGACGGCGTCCGCCGCCGCGTCGCGCAGCCTGTTCCCGGCGGTGAATACCGGCAAAGCGCGGAGTTCTTCCGCCGGTTTCCCGGCGCTCCGGCGCAGGAGATCGAGCACTGGATCCGCGGCGGCCGGCTGCCGGAGTGGTATCCGCGCGGTCAGAGCCCGGTTCTCGACAGGGCGGGCCTGCCGCCGGTCGCCGAACGGACCGGCCCCGAGCCGGTCGTGATGCGCGGCGCGGAGGATGGCGGCGTCTTCGGCGGCGTCTGGGTGCAGTTCGTGGCGGGTTCCGGTTCCGACGCCGGGGCCGCGACCGCCCGGATCTTCTACGACCGGCTCTTCCGCTTCAGCCCGGCCGGATATCCGGTTGTCCCGCATATCGCAAAAGGGTACGAGATGAAAGAGGAGGGCCGGGTCTGGGAGGTCGAGCTGCGCGATGTCCGCTGGAGCGATGGCGAACCCTTCTCCGCCGACGATGTCCTCTATTTCTGGAACGACGTGATGCTCTCGAAGTCGCTCGGCGGCGGGCGCGTCTACAAACATTTCACGGTCGGCGGCAAGCCCGCGACACTTGAGAAGCTCGGGCGGCACAGAGTGCGCTGGCGTTTTCCCGAGCCGCGCGCGGATTTCCTCGAAACGCTGGCGACGCAGGCGGCGTTCGCCCCGCGGCACTATCTGAAAAAGTATCATCCCGACTACGGCGACAAAGCCTTCCTCTCTTCGGAGATGGAGAAGTACAACATGCCGAACGCGCGTTCGCTCTACAACCTGATGGCGGGCATGAATCCGGCGCTGCCGGCGCTTTCTCCGTGGATCCTCCGCAAGTACACGACGATGTCGCCGATGTCGTTCGTGCGCAACCCGTATTATTTCGCCGTGGACGGGCAGGGCCGCCAGCTGCCGTACATCGACCGGCTGCAGCTCGAATTCATCGACTCAATGATGGTGCCGCTCGCGGTATCGAGCGGCCGGGCGGACATGCAGTTCCGCTACATCCGGTTCGAAAACTACACGGAGTTCATGGAGCGTTCGAAAGAGAACGGCTTTCGCGTCCTCTGCTGGATCCCCGGCACCCGCAGCGAGTGGATGATCTATCCGAATGTCAACCGGGCGGAGTCGCCGGGCGACGCGCAGTCCGCATTCAAGGCGAAGCTGCTGGCCGAAAAGGAGTTCCGGCAGGCGCTCTCCGTCGCGCTCGACCGGGAACAGGTGATCAGGGCGTTCTATTCGGGGCTGGCCGAACCGCATCAGGTCGATCCGGGCCCGTACTCCGAGTTCCCGTCGGAGAAGCTGCGGCATGCGTTTACGCAGTTCGACCCCGCCGAAGCGAACCGGAAGTTCGATGCGGTGTGGCGGAAGCTCGGGCTGGATCCGTCGGTGCGGAAAGGCGGTTTCCGTTGCGACGCGTCCGGCAGGCCGGTCACGTTCTACATGATCTTCACGGACTTCACCGGGATCGGCCCGGCACAGTTCGTCGCGGACGACTGGGCGCGGGTCGGGATCCGCTGCATCTACCAGCAGTGTTCGCGGCCGCTGCTGACCGTGCGGAAGTCGTCGCGCAACTTCGACTTCTACATCTGGTCGAGCGAGTCGGAGATCGTCCCGCTGCTCTCTCCGCGCAGCTATGTCGCGACCACAAGCGAGTCGGCCTACGCGATCGGATGGGGGAACTGGTTCTCGATGAACGGCATGTACGGCTCTTCGCAGGCGGAGAATCCGGGCTGCATCCCGGTTCCTCCGGCGAGCCCGATGTTCCGCGCGATCGAGTGCTGCGAGGAGGCGCTCCGCTCCACGGACCCGGCGCGCCGGAAGGAGCTCATGAACGAGATCACCGGCATCGCGGCGGAGAACGTCTGGACCATCAACCTCGCCTCCGCGCCGCCGAAGCTCGTGGTCGTCTCCGACAATTTGCGCGGCGTGCCGGAGAAGGCGGTCGAGGGCTACTGCTTCCTGACCCCCGGCAACACCGCGCCCGAAACCTACTTCTTCGCGAAGCCGTCTCACGTGGCGGACGCCGACACGCTCATGCAGCTCACGACGCCCGGCGAGATCCCGCCCGCCTCCGGCCCCCCCTCCTCGGCGGTCGGGCGGTTGGCGCAGATTCTCGGAGGAGCGATCGCGGGGCTGCTGCTCGTGCTGCTGATTCTGAAGCACCCGTTCGTGCTGCGGCGGCTGGTCATCATGGTCCCGACGCTGTTTGTGATCTCGGTCTGCATCTTCACGATCATCCAGCTTCCGCCGGGCGACTATCTCAGCAACCGGATCATGCAGCTCGAGGAGTCCGGTGCGTCGCCGGAGCAGATCGCCACGCAGATCGACGACCTGCGCGCGCTGTTCCACTTCGACGATCCGGCCTGGAAACGCTACTGCCGCTGGATGGGCTTCAGCTACTTCATCACCTTCGATTCGAAGGACGCGGGGCTCCTGCAGGGGGAGATGGGCTATTCGATGGAGACCTCGAAGAGCGTGAATTCGATGGTGGGCGACCGGATTCTGCTGACCGTGCTCATCTCGCTCGGGACCGTGCTGCTGACCTGGTGCCTCGCGCTGCCGGTCGGCATCTATTCGGCCTGCCGGCAGTATTCGGCGGGGGACTACATCATTTCGGTGCTCGGGTTCCTCGGCATGTGCGTCCCGGCGTTTCTGCTCGCGCTGATCCTGATGGCGCTGACCGGGATTTCAGGGCTCTTTTCGCCGGAGTATGCGATCCAGCCCGGCTGGAGCTGGGGCAAGGTCGCGGACCTCTGCCGCCACATCTGGGTGCCGATCCTCGTGGTCGGTGTGGCCGGGACCGCCGGGATGATCCGCGTGATGCGCGCGAATCTGCTCGACGAGCTGCGCAAGCCGTATGTCACGACCGCCCGCGCAAAGGGGGTGCGCCCGCTGAAGCTGCTGTTCAAGTATCCGGTACGGATCGCGCTGAATCCGTTCATTTCGGGCATCGGGACGCTGTTCCCGTCGCTTGTGTCGGGCAGTTCGATCGTCGCGATCGTCATGAGCCTGCCGACGGTGGGGCCGCTGATGCTCTCGGCGCTCTTCAGCCAGGATATGAATATGGCCGGTTCCATGCTGATGGTGCTGAGTCTGCTCGGCGTTTTCGGCACGCTGGTCAGCGATTTGCTGCTGATGCTGGTTGATCCGCGCATCCGGCTCGAAGGAGGGAATACCCGATGACATTCCGACTGTTCGCGCGCCGTCCGGCGCTGACTTACGACATGCTGAACCAGCGGCAGCTTACGCTGCTGAAGTTCCGCAGGCACAAGCTCGCGGTCGCGGCGGGGTTTCTGCTGGCCGGGCTTTACATCATGGCGATTTTCTCGCCGTTCTTCGCCCCATACGGCAGGTACGAACGCAATCTCGACTACGTCTACTGCCCGCCGCAGAAGCTCGGCTTCAGCTGGGAGAAGGGGCTCTACGCAAAGGGGCTCAAACGCACGGTCGATCCGGTCACGCTGAACAGCCGTTACGTCGATGCGCCGGAGAACGATGCGCCGCTCGGCTTCTTCGTGAAGGGCGAACCGTACCGGCTCTGGGGGCTTTTCGCGGCGGAGCGCCATTTCTTCGGGGTCGATCCGGGGCGCATCCCGGATTTCCGCCCCGGCGACGAAAAGCGCCGCGTCTATTTCATGGCCGGGGCGGACAAGTTCGGCTGCGACATCTGGAGCCGGATCGTGCAGGGTTCGACGATTTCGCTGTCGGTCGGGCTGGCAGGGGTGTTCCTCTCGTTCCTTTTCGGCGTGGTGATCGGCGGAATCTCCGGCTACTGCGGCGGCGCGGCCGACACGGTGATCCAGCGCGTGATCGAAATCATCAACTCGTTCCCGCAATTGCCGATGTGGCTCGCGCTCGCGGCGGCGGTGCCGTCGGACTGGGGGCCGCTCGAAACCTATTTCGCGATCACGGTGACGCTGAGCCTGCTCTCGTGGACCGGGCTCGCGCGCGTCGTGCGCGGCAAGATCCTGAGTTTGCGCGAGGAGGATTACGCGGTAGCGGCGCGGCTGCTCGGCGCGAGTCACGGGCGGATCCTCTTCCGTCATCTGCTGCCGGCGTTCACGAGCCATATCATCGTTACGCTGACGCTGACGGTTCCGGGGATGATCCTCGGCGAAACGAGTCTCTCGTTCCTCGGGCTGGGGCTGCGGCCGC
Organism: Lentisphaeria bacterium; assembly: GCA_018265615.1. Lineage (GTDB taxonomy): Bacteria > Verrucomicrobiota > Lentisphaeria > Victivallales > Victivallaceae > Victivallis. The sequence goes on along the minus strand of JABLYX010000049.1, from coordinate 10,429 downwards.
CGGTCGTGAGCTGGGGCGTGATGCTGCAGGAGTGCATGAACGTGAAGGCCGTGATCGATTATCCGTGGCTGCTTGCGCCGGTGCTGATGCTGGTGTTCGCGGTGCTCTGTTTCAACTTTCTCGGGGACGGGCTGCGCGACGCGGCCGATCCGTACGCATCGAAATAGGGGAAGAGATGAATCCGAATGTTCTTGAAATCGAGGATCTGCAGGTCAGCTTCTTCTCCGACGAGGGGGAGGCGCGGGCCGTGAACAAGGTCCGCTTCGCGGTGCCGCGCGGCAGGGTGCTGGCGCTCGTGGGCGAGTCGGGCTGCGGGAAAAGCGTGACGAGCTATTCCGTGCTGCGGCTGATCCGGAAGCCGGGGCGGATCACCGGCGGGCGCATCCTGTTCCACGGCGCGGACGGCAGTTCGACCGATCTCGCGGCGCTCCGCGAAAATGATCCGCGGCTCTTTGACATCCGCGGCAACCGGATCTCGATGATCTTTCAGGAGCCGATGACGGCGCTCTCTCCTGTGCATACGGTCGGCAACCAGCTTGAAGAGGTGCTGTTCACGCACGGGAAGCCGTCGAAGGCCGAGGCGAAATCGCGGGTCGTCGAGATGCTCGGGCGGGTCGGCATCCCGGCCCCGGAGCGGCGTTATGCGCAGTATCCCTTCGAGCTTTCGGGCGGGATGCGGCAGCGGATCGTGATCGCGATGGCGATGCTGAGCCGTCCCGAGCTGCTGATTGCGGACGAGCCGACCACGGCGCTCGATGTGACGATCCAGGCGCAGGTGCTCGCGCTGATGCAGGGGCTGCAGCGAGAAACGGGCAGCAGCGTGCTGCTCATCACGCACGACCTTGCGGTTGTGGCGCAGGTGGCGGATTTCGTGGCGGTGATGTACCTCGGACGGATCGTGGAGCAGGGGAGCGTACGCGAGATCATCAGGTCGCCGCTGCACCCGTACACGCACGGGCTGCTGGAATCGCTGCCGGGGCTGCACGGCCGCCGCGAACGGCTGCCGTCGATCCGGGGGACGGTTCCGGGGCTGTTCGACCTTCCGGAGGGGTGTCCGTTCCATCCGCGCTGCGACTTCGCGAAGAAGGGACTGTGCGACACGGGCGGGCCGCCGCCGGAGGAGACGGCGGACGGGCGGAGCATCTGCTGCTTCCGCGCGGGCGAGATGGGCGGACTCCTGAAACGGTGAAACGGAGGCGGAACATGAATTACTGCGACATCGGTCATTTCGGCGGCTCCGCCGCGGATCCGCCTCTGCTGGCGGTGCGGGAGCTCTGCAAATTCTTTCCGATCCGGAGCCGCGGGCTGATCCGGCGGAAGACCGGAGACGTGAAGGCGGTCGACCGCGTCTCGTTCGACCTGCGCCGGAATGAGACGCTCGGGCTGGTCGGAGAATCGGGCTGCGGGAAGTCGACGACGGTGCGGACGATCCTGCGCGCGCTCGATTTTACCTCGGGGCACGCCTATTTCGATGCGGCGGGGGACGGGCGGTATGTGGATCTCGGGGAGCTCTCCGCGCGGGAACTCGTTCCGCTGCGCCGCGCTGCGCAGATGATCTTCCAGGATCCGTTTTCCAGCCTGAATCCGCGCATGACGGTCGGCGGCATCGTCGCCGAGCCGCTGGTGATCCACGGCATGGCGAAGGGGAAAGCGCTGGAGGAGCGGGTGGATGAGATCCTCGTGAAGGTCGGGCTCAGGCCGGAGCATAAGACGCGCTACCCGCATGCGTTTTCCGGCGGCCAGCGGCAGAGGATCGGCATCGCGCGGGCGCTTGTGATGAATCCGCGCTTCGTCGTTGCGGACGAGGCGGTTTCGGCGCTCGACGTCTCGGTGCAGGCGCAGGTCATCAACCTGCTCGACGACCTGAAGCGCGATATGGGGCTGTCGTACATCTTCGTCGCGCACGACCTTGGCGTGGTGCGCCATATCTGCGACCGGGTCGCGGTGATGTACGCGGGACGCATCGTCGAAATCGCGCCGACGGAGGAGCTCTTCGGATGCCCGGTCCACCCGTATACGCGGCTGCTGCTCGCCTCCGCGCCGACGCCGGATCCGGATAACCGGACGCTTCCGCCGAATCCGGGCGAGGTCGCGGACGCCGGGAACCTCCCCGCGGGCTGCGCTTTCGCGCCGCGCTGCCCGCATGCGCACGACGGCTGCCGCGCGGAGCGCCCGGAGCTGTGCGCGGTCGGCCCGGATCATCTTGCGGCCTGCCCGTTTGCGGAAATTTCCTGATTCCGGGAGGGAAAGCCGGCCCCGCCGCTTGCCTTTGCCGTGAAAACGGAGTATATTTTCCATATTCTGTTTGTAACGACAAGGAGATGCAATGAAGCAAACCCCAGAAACCATCGTGCTGGTGAATTTCGGATGCGAAGAGATCCAGAAGTTCGCCCGTTCGATCCGTGACCGTCACATCTATACGATGGTCATGCCTTACACCGTCACGGCGGAGCGCGTGATGGAGGAGCAGCCGGTCGGGCTGATTCTCTGTTCCGACGCCGACACGCCGGAGCGGCCCGGCGCGCGCGAGAAGTTCGAAGCGCTGAAGCTGCCGATTCTCGACCTCACCTCCGGCGCCGGAACGGGAGACGTCGACGCGGCCGTCGCATTCTGCTGCCAGTGCGGCTGCACCGGCAGCTGGACGATGGAGAAATTCATCGACGAAGCCGTGGCGGACATCCGCCGCCAGGTCGGAGACGCGAAAGTCGTGCTCGGCCTGTCGGGCGGCGTCGACTCCTCGGTCGTCGCGGCGTTGATCCACAAGGCGATCGGCAGGCAGCTGACCTGCGTTTTTGTGAACCACGGGCTGCTGCGCAAGAACGAGCCGGAGCTGGTCCAGGAGATCTTCGCGCGCAACTTCGACATGAACCTCTGCTACGTTGACGCTTCCGATCGTTTCCTCGACAAGCTCAAGGGCGTGGCCGATCCGGAACAGAAGCGCAAGATCATCGGCAAGGAGTTCATCGAAGTTTTTGCCGAAGCGGCCGCGAAGGTCGATGCGCCGTTCCTCGGGCAGGGGACGATTTATCCGGACATCCTCGAAAGCATTCCGCTCGACGGGAACCCGAACGGCGTCATCAAGAGCCACCACAATGTCGGCGGCCTGCCGAAGAATATGAAATTCAAGCTCGTCGAACCGGTCGAGCGGTTGTTCAAGGACGAGGTCCGCCAGGTCGGGCGGCTGCTCGGGCTGCCGTCGGAGCTGATCGACCGCCATCCGTTCCCGGGCCCGTCGCTCGGCGTGCGCCATGTGGGCCCGATCGAGCGCGACACGCTGCACATGCTGCGCGAGGCCGACGCGGTTGTGACTGAAGAGTTGACCAAGGCCGGCTGGTATCACAAGACCTGGCAGACCTTCGCGATCTTCGTGCCGGTCAAGACGGTCGGGATCAAGAACGGACAGCGCTCCTACGATTACGTGATCGCGATCCGTTCGATCAACAGCGTCGATGCGGTGACCGCGCAGGTCGTTCGCCTGCCGTGGGAGCTGCTCGAGACGATGATGGAGCGGATCGTCCGCGAAGTCGACGGCGTGAACCGCGTGGTCTACGATATCACGGCGAAACCGCCGGGGACCATCGAGTGGGAATAACGCATCCCTGAAAAACCGGGAGGGAGCCTGTCGCTCTCTCCCGGTTTTTCTATTCCGGCAGACGCGAAGCGCGCATCAAAGCCGCCCGCCACGCATGACCCACACAAACCGAAACTCCTCAGACGGCCATGAATCGCCGGCGTGGTTCCATCAGTTATTCAAAGGGGCCAGACAAGACCTTGCGAAGGTCTCCAAAAAACGAGAACAAGCAAACCGTTTGCGCAAGCATCTTGCGGTTTGCTCTCAAACTTCCTGCCAAAACAGGCGGAGGGAGTGCTGGTTCTCTGTAAAAAAACAGAGAGGCATGCCGGAAGGAGCGGTATTTGGCGCAGACACAACCCTGCATGGCCCAGCCTTGTCCTCATCGAGCATAAAAGGCGCAGCCTTTTATGCGGCCGGCACCGGCACCCTGCCGGTCTGGAGGGTTGAGGGAGGGCGAAGCGCCTCCCTCACTCCCATGACGCTGCCGGCAGCCCGACAAGGTCAGGAGAGCAGACGGCGGCGGCGGAAGTCGCGGGGGGAGAGGCCGGTTTCGCGCTTGAAGATGCGCGAGAAGAAGAAGGGACTCTCCCAGCCGAGGGCGTTGGCGATTTCGGAGATGCTGAGTTTTTCCTGAAGCAGCAGCTTGCGGGCTTCGCGGAGGCGGCGTCGGGTGCGGAATTCTCCGGGAGTCATGCCGGTTTCGGCGTGGAAGACGCGAAAAAAGAGGGTCCGCGACATGCCGCACATGGCGGCGAGAGCGTCGGCGTCGGGTTCCCCTGTAAAATGGTCCGAGAGGAATTCAACGGCTTTGCGGCAGCGTTCGGCGGAGCGCGGCAGCTCGGCTTCGGGCCGCGGGGGGCAGAACTTCGCGGCGGCGGCGCAGAGGCGGAGCGTCAGGAGCTGCATCTCGACCGACGCGGTCCGGCCGGAGACCGGGTAGAGTCCGCGCAGTTCGCGAATCATGGCGGCGATTTCGCGGCGGGGGTCCGGGGGGAATTCCAGGAGGGCGGGGCGGCAGCGGTCGAAGAAATCCGTGCCGTCCGCGAATTCCGCGGCGATGCCGACCGCGAGGACGGCGAGCGGGTTGTCCGCATCGGAGAGCACGTGCCGCCAGATCTGCGGGGTCAGGAGGAAAAGGCTGTGCTCTTCCTCGTCGACCGGGTGTTCGCCGCCGTTGCGGATCACGAGCGTGCCGGCGCCGCGATGCGTGAGCATCAGCACCATGAGAGGCGGATGCACCCACTCTTTCCGGCGGGCCGGATCGAGTTCAAGGTGCGAGCACCAGCAGAGCTTTGCCGAGATTCCTTCGAGCATTTATGTACGATACGATATGTTTTCGGTACGTTGCTGTATGGCTGATTTCCTGAATTCTGGTATACTATACGGCAGAAAGTGATTTTTGTCAATGCGGAAAGGCAGGAACATGGATACGCTCTGGAACACATTCGACAGGGTTCGCCCGAAGCTTGAACGGCAGTACCTGGAACCGGATTTCGACCCTTCGACGGGAGCCGATGCGGAGGAGCTGACGCGGCGCTCGGGAGAGTATGTCGCAGCCCATTCCGGCGAGCCGGTGATCCGCACACGTGCGGCGCTGCTGGAGCTTGCGCTGACCGGAGGAAGGATCGGGGTCGATCCCGACGACTGGTTTGCGGATCACCTCGAGGCCGGAGACGGGATCCGCGATTTCCGCTGGAAGCTGTCGAACGAGGTGAAAGAGTCGTTTCCCGATGCGGAGGAACGACAGCGCTGCGACGGGCAGCGCTCCGGCTGCTTCGACTGCTGGCTCGACCTCAGCCACACCACGCCGGACTGGAACAGCATTCTTTCGCTCGGCGTCTGCGGATTGCGCGACCGGGCGCTCGCGGCGGAGAAAACGGCGAAGGATACGGACGCGGCGGAGTTTTTCCGGGCCGCTGCGCGCTCGTTCGAGGCGATGAGAGTCTATATTGTCCGGCTCGCGGAACTGGCGGAGAAGAAGAACGCGGTCCGGGTCGCCCCCGTGCTGCGTGCGCTCTCGGAACGGCCGCCGCGGAGCTTCCACGAGGCGCTGCAGCTTGCGTACCTCTATCACGAGGTGCAGGAACTGGAGGGGGAGCTGGTGCGCTCGATGGGGTGTTTCGACCGGCTGTACATCGATTTTTACCGGCGCGACATCGACTCCGGAGCCCTCACGCGGGATCAGGCGAAGGAGCTGCTGAAATTCTTCTGGATCAAGTTTTACGCAAGGACGCAGGGATTGCAGGCCGGCAAGAATTTCTGCTTCGGCGGCGTGCTGCCCGACGGTTCCGACGCGGTCAATGAGCTGACGGTTCTCGCATATGAGACCTACCGCGAGATGCGGGTCGTCGACCCGAAGCTCACGATGCGGGTTCATTCCGGTTCTCCCGGCGCGATTCTGCGGCAGGTCGCGGATTGCCTGAAGGGCGGGCTCACTGCGACTGTCTTCATGAACGACGACGTGCTTTTTCCTCTTTTCCTGAAACGCGGGAAGTCTCCGGAGGATGTCTACGACTACGTTGCGATCGGCTGTTACGAACCCGCGATCATGGGCAGGGAGATGTGCTGCTCGATGACGATTATCTTCAACCTCGCAAAGCCGCTGGAGCTGCTGCTGCACGGCGGAGAGGATCCCGCGACCGGAATCCGTCTCTTCGATGCGCCGGAGCGGGAGTTCCGGAGCTTCGAATCATTTTTCAACGCCTGTCTCGACGTGTTGAAGAGGCTGCTGCTGAGAGCGATGCATATCGAACGGATGCGGACAGCGACATGGAGCCGGATCAATCCGTCGCCGCTGCTCTCCGGGACGATGCCGGCGTGCATCGCAAGCGGCCGCGACGTGTCGGAGGCGGGGGCGAAGTACAACCAGTCCGGCGTCATGTGCGCCGGGATCGGCAGCGTCGCCGATTCGCTGCTGGCCGTGAAGAAGCTCGTTTTCGAGGAAAAGCGCTGTTCTCTGGGCGAGCTGGCGGAGATTCTCCGTTCCGACTGGGCCGGGCACGAGGAGCTGCGCATGTATGTGAAGAAGCGGCTGCCGAAGTGGGGGAACAACTGTACGGAGCCGGATGAGCTGGCCCGGGTCGTCTCCGGCTTCGCCGCCGACCTCATCAACCGTGAGCCGAACGGCAAGAACGGGACCTTTCAGATGGGGTTGTGGTCGATCGACTGGAACCGCATGTTCGGCAAGGCGACCGGGGCGCTTCCGGACGGCAGACGCGCCGGCGAGGAGCTCTCGAAGAATATCGGAACCTCGGCCGGGCTGGACCGGCGCGGCGTGACGGCGCTTATCAACTCCTCCGCGAAGCTCGATCATACCGCGTTTCCGGATGGATCTGTGCTCGACATCACGCTGCATCCGAGCGCGGTGTCCGGGGAGGACGGTGCGGAGGTGATTGTCGATCTTGTACGCGGCTATTTCGCGAAAGGCGGCCAGTCGGTCCAATTCAATATCTTCGATGCGGCGACTTTGCGGAAAGCGCAGCGCAATCCGGAAAAGTACGCGAATCTGCAGGTGCGGGTCTGCGGTTGGAATTCACGTTTCATCGACCTTTCGGCGGAGGCGCAGGAGGCGTTCATCGCGATTGCGGGGGAGGAAGCATGACGGATTCCGCTCCCATCGCAGAAATCAAGCATATGGCGGTCCACGACGGGCCGGGCATGCGGACCACGGTTTTCGTGAAGGGATGCCCGCTCCGCTGCATCTGGTGCCACAACCCGGAGTGCTTTTCGGCGGCTCCGGAGATCATTTACCGGGCCGCGCGGTGCACGGGGTGCCGCCGCTGTGAAGCGGCCTGTCCGGGCCGTGCGCACCGTTTCGGAGAATCGGGGCATGAGTTCCGGCGCGGGCTCTGCACGGGGTGCGGGGCGTGCGCGGAGGCGTGCTTCACCGATGCCCTGACGCTGTGCGGGATGCGGGCGGACCCGGAGCAGTTGCTCGGCGAGCTGCTTGAGGACGCCGATTTTTACCGGGTCTCCGGGGGCGGCGTGACCGTTTCGGGCGGAGAGCCGCTGCTCTACCCGGAGTTCTGCAGCGGGCTCTTCCGGCTGCTCGGCCGGGAGGGGATCCATCGTGCGCTCGACACGTCTGCGGCGGTTTCGTGGGAGGCGTTCGAGGCGGTGCTGCCGGAGACGGATCTTCTGCTGATCGACTTCAAGCACCCGGATCCGGAGCGCCACCGGGCGCTGACGGGGATGGACAATGCATTGATCCGGGAGAACCTGCGGCGCCTGCAGTCGTTCGATATCCCGATCGAGATCCGGATCCCTCTGGTTCCGGGGTGCAACGATGCGCCGGAGGAGCTTGACGCGGCGGCGGCGTTTCTTGACGGCCTGCCGCGGGTGAAGCGGGTGAAGGTGCTGGCCTACCATAGCTTTGCGCGTTCGAAGTACGCATCGGTGGGGAGGATCGACACGATGCCGGAAGCGGCTTCCCCGACGCCGGAAGAGTTGGCGGAAGCCGGAAAACGCTTTCGCGTGAACCGGTAAAGGCGGCGAAAAATGAAATTTTTGCCGTGGAGCGCACACGGTCTGCTGCGCCGGAGGCGCACAAAGACCGTGCGTGCGCGAAGCGCAGGCATCCGGGCCGGGTATGAAAATAATATAACAGCAACGTTTTGCGGCGCGCGACAGGGCCGCAAGAGAAGCGAATGCAGAAACAGCGTCTTGCGACCCGCGACGCAGGTGAACACAGCGCTTTGAAACCGGGCAACATTGCCGCGCACGAAACCGGAAAAATAGTTGGAGGGCATTTGCAAATGGAGAATATGTCGGTTAGATTATTGAAAAGTGCATTACCAACCGGGAGGTATCATCAGTAATAAATAAATTTTAACCTGAAAATTATAGTTTTTTTCACTTTGTCTAGTTTATCAATCTGAAATCCGCCAAATTTCTACACTTACGATAAATGGACAGGGTGCCTCGCTTGGGGCGCCCTCGTACATTCGTAAGTAGGCTCTTGGCGGAGCCCCAGATTGGATGTTGAGGGTCGCCCCTCTTTTTATCCACGGAGGCACCGTAAAACCATGTCAATCATCGTCTGCTACAAAATGGTCGTGGGAGATAGCGCCCGGAACCTCGTGCTGCGCATGGCGAAGCTGCCGGATAGCGAATTTCTGTTCTTCGGCACGACAGCCGAAGCGATTTTCGCCATTCCCTCCGGCAGGGACCCTGTCGCAAAAATCAAAAGCGGAATTCTGCGGATCATCAATAAGCTAACGCTGGCTGAATTCGATGTGGCTGCGCTTGCAGTGACGGGGGTGGAGACGCATCCTGAGCTTGATCTGAGCATGTTCGACTACCGGGTGGGAAAGTACCGGATTTTGCTGGAACCGGGCGGAATACGCCACACGGCCCCGGAGCATGTCATCGAATTGATAAAGTGAAGATTTTCAGGGCGGAGGATGAAAAGGGTGAAGCCGGAGCATTTACACGTGCGAATGATGCAACAGAATCGCACTGAAGATAAGGCGGCGAAAGCCGCCGACGGCGCCGGCGCCTCGCCGGTCTGGTTCCAGGGGCGAAGCGCCTTGGCCACCGGAGGTAAAGTTGTGCGCGGAGCGCAGGCATCCGGGCCAGGCACGAAAATAATATAACAGCAACGTTTTGCGGCACGCGACAGGGCCGCAAAAGAAGCGAATGCAGAAACAGCGTCTTGCGACCCGCGACGCAGGTGAACACAGCGCTTTGAAACCGGGCAACATTGCCGCGCACGAAACCGGAAAAATAGTTGGAGGGCATTTGCAAATGGAGAATATGTCGGTTAGATTATTGAAAAGTGCATTACCAACCGGGAGGTATCATCAGTAATAAATAAATTTTAACCTGAAAATTATAGTTTTTTTCACTTTGTCTAGTTTATCAATCTGAAATCCGCCAAATTTCTACACTTACGATAAATGGACAGGGTGCCTCGCTTGGGGCGCCCTCGTACATTCGTAAGTAGGCTCTTGGCGGAGCCCCAGATTGGATGTTGAGGGTCGCCCCTCTTTTTATCCACGGAGGCACCGTAAAACCATGTCAATCATCGTCTGCTACAAAATGGTCGTGGGAGATAGCGCCCGGAACCTCGTGCTGCGCATGGCGAAGCTGCCGGATAGCGAATTTCTGTTCTTCGGCACGACAGCCGAAGCGATTTTCGCCATTCCCTCCGGCAGGGACCCTGTCGCAAAAATCAAAAGCGGAATTCTGCGGATCATCAATAAGCTAACGCTGGCTGAATTCGATGTGGCTGCGCTTGCAGTGACGGGGGTGGAGACGCATCCTGAGCTTGATCTGAGCATGTTCGACTACCGGGTGGGAAAGTACCGGATTTTGCTGGAACCGGGCGGAATACGCCACACGGCCCCGGAGCATGTCATCGAATTGATAAAGTGAAGATTTTCAGGGCGGAGGATGAAAAGGGTGAAGCCGGAGCATTTACACGTGCGAATGATGCAACAGAATCGCACTGAAGATAAGGCGGCGAAAGCCGCCGACGGCGCCGGCGCCTCGCCGGTCTGGTTCCAGGGGCGAAGCGCCTTGGCCACCGGAGGTAAAGTTGTGCGCGGAGCGAAACAGCTGCATAGCAAAAATGAAATTTTTGCCGTGGAGCGCACACGGTCTGCTGCGCTGGAGGCGCACAAAGACCGCGCGTGCGCGAAGCGCAGGCATCCGGGCCGGGTACGAAAATAATATAACAGCAACGCTTTGCGGCACGCGACAAGGCCGCAAAAGAAGCAAATGCTGCTGCTGTGTCTTATGGCACGCAACAGAGCCGCAAGACATTTTTCTGCGTGGCGTCTGCTGACATTGCCGTGGGCTTCGCGGGGGAAATACATTTCCCCCGCACCCCCATTTCTTACACTCATGTGGCGG
>JABLYX010000048.1 GCA_018265615.1 Lentisphaeria bacterium | reverse complement strand
ACATCACATACCAATTGTTATACGTCAACACTTCACATTGATAGAACTCCTCGTCGTGATTGCGATCATCGCAATCCTCGCCTCGATGCTGCTGCCTGCGCTGAACCAGGCGCGCGAACGCGGCAAAGCAGCCAATTGCATCAGCAACCTGCGCCAGCTCGGCCTCGGAGTCAACCAATATGTGGGTGACAACGGTGACTTTCTGCCGCTCACCTATGCGGACGGCTGGACGCTGCCGCGACGTCTCTATACCGAAACGAAATATGTGCCGACCACTGGATTCGACTGCCCCTCCATGCAGCAGGGTTCCTACAAGCAGAACAAAGACGGTTGGTTCGCCCACTATGCCGTCAATGTCGGCGTCAACGGAGATAACAGTACCGGGCGGCGCATGACGATGATCAAGAATGCCTCGGGCAAACTCCACTTCCTCGATGCCTGGCAAAACAGCGGTTCGACCGGAGCGGTGGAGGAAAACGGCTACTTCCGGGCTGCTTTCGACACTTCGGCAAGGGACAATGCGAACTTCGGCCGCCCGGCTTCACGCCATTCCAGCCGTGCGAACCTGCTCTATCTCGACGGACATGCGGCTGTCGGCAATGCCACAAAGAATCCGCTCAATCCGTTCGATGTGGTGCCGTTCATATACAGCTCCGAACCCACCGAGAGCACCCGGGTGCTTTATTGGAACGTCAACTGATGAAGAATCTTAATGCCGTTCTCTTTTCCTGCCTTTGCGCGACAGCTCTCGCCGCCGCGCCGGGAAATGTCTTCATCGAAGGAGAAGCGGTTGCAATTCCCCTGCCATCCGGCGCGACGGATATCCGCGTGGCCGATGTTGACGGGAAAATCTGCTTCTCCGCTCCTGCCGCCGGCAATTCCGAACTCAGCCCCGGTAAACTCCCGGCGGGCTTCTATCGCATCGAATACAAAAACGGCGCCGGCAGGCCGGCAGTCGATGGAGCAGCGGTTCTGGTCCGCCCGGTAGAAAAGCTGAATCCGGCATCTCCGGTCGCGGTTGACGCCGCTCTTTTTTACCCGTTTTACCTGCAGCAGATCGGTTCCATGAAGTTCGGCTACACGCCGGGCGACGTTGCCGGGCTCCTGCGTAAAGCGAACCTCGGCTGTGTCCGCGAACGAATCATGTGGGAGGCTTTTGATTACCTCGACCCGAACCAGTCCAACCGGCTCGTCGATGAGCTGATGGCGACCTATGCGGAACACGGCATCAAAGTCGTTCAGAGCCTGTACGGTACGCCGAAACAGGACCGCTACCCCTCCGCGCTCTCCGCGCTCGGCGCCAAGAAGCCGCCGCTCAACCTTGCGAAGCTGCATGATTATGCGAGAGCGGTCACGGCACGCTTCGGGAAAACCATGCCGGCGCTCGAAAGCTGGAACGAGCCGGAGGGCATCGGCGGCAGTCTGCTTTCGTTCGAAATCGCGGCGGCTCAGAAGGCAGCGGCGCTCGGCGCGCTCCGCACGAATCCCGCGATTGTCACCTTCATGGGCAGCGGCACGCCGGAGCATCCGGCCGCACTGGCGGAAAACCGCTTCAACGACTATCAGAATGTCTTTTGCTTCCACTCGCATTCGCGCCTCGAAAATACGGCGGCGCGGGCGGCAAAGCTCACGGCGGCGGCGGACGGGCTCCCGGTCTGGCTGACCGAAGTTTCCACGGGCAGTTTCCCGATCGACCCGGCAACCGGAGAATTCACGGCCGAAACGGCACGGAAACAGGCGCTCGATATCCCGAAACTCTATGCGGCGCTGCTGGCGGAGGGGGCGGACCGGCTTTTCTATTTCTTCCTTTTCAACCATACGGAGGTCAGCGGCATGAGCTTCGGTCTGCTGCGGCACAGCGATCTTTCGCCCCGCCCCGGCTTCGTCACGCTGGCCGTGCTTGCGAACTACTTCCAGAACTTCGGCGGAATCCGGCAGCTTGAAGGAGTGCCGTCCGGCGTGACCGGGTATGAGGCGGTCGTCCTCCGCGATGGCGTGCCGCACCGCGTCCGGCTGCTTTGGAACGACTCCGGCAAGCCGATCACGATCGAAACAGCCGAGACGCAATCCGCCCGGGATGCGTTCGGCCGCCCGGTCGATCTCTCCGGAGGGGAAATTCTCCTCACCGACATGCCGGTTTACCTGTTTCAAGCGGCTCCCGGCATCGACTTCCGGCCCGCGGCCGCTCCCAAACCGCTGAAAGTCCCCTCCCCGGTTGTCTTGAACCTCGAACTGCCGGACGGCATCAAGAATTCGGCCGCCGATACGTTTATGCTGCCGGTCGGTGAAGAGAGAAGCTATCCGCTCGCGGTCTGCAACTTCTCCGACGCTCCGCTGTCGGGAAAGATTTCGGTCGGGTTCCCGAACGGCGAAGCCGATTCGTTCGAACTGGCCGGGATCGAACTCCCCGCGGATTCACGCATCGAACTGCCGCTCAGACTCAAGCTCGACCGGCTCTCCGGCAATGCGTCTCCGTCGCGGCTCATCATCCGCGGAGACTTCGGCGGGAAGGGAGAGAGTGTGCTGGCCGCCAATTTCACGCCGATCCGCACCCGCCTGTTGCTGGGAGATGTGGAAACTCCGGTTCCGGGGTGGAAAAAAGCGGAAAACTGGCGCAAATCGCTCATCAAAGGTTCCGGGATGGAAATTTCCGCCGAAAATGACGGCATCCGGTTCGACTACCGGTTTCAGGAAGCAGAAAACCGGGTTGTCGGCCACGTATGGGCCTCGCCGACGCTGCCGCTCAACGTGCGTGATTTCCCCGGGCACGTACCGGATGCGTTCGCCTTTGAGCTGCGCCTGCTGGAAGGAGAAGGGCTCGAAACGCTCGGCCTCAACCTGGTTGAAGCCGACGGAGCGACCTACTTTGCCACGCTGCCTTTCAGAATGGAAGAGCTGAGGAACGGACGAACTTTCATCGTCCCGCTCTCGTCGATGGTAAATCCGAATTTCCGCAAAAAGGATACGAACGGGAAGCTGGATGTGGAAAAACTCACGAGCTTCGAGCTGCCGCTCTGGGCCAAACCCGGCTCACATCTGCGATTTTCCGTGTCAAATCCGCGCTGGATCAATTATAAGGAGACAAAAATGAAAAAACTCATGAGTTCACTGATCGCCGCGACGGCGTTTGCCGCCGTCAACGCCGCCGGGCCTGTCAGAAGCATCGCCGTCGCCAATGCCGATTTTACGCAGGCCAAAGCCGACGGTACGCCGGAGAAGTGGGGGGTCAGTGCAAACAACGACCCGAACTTCTCCGCGAAAATCGAAGACGGCACACTGAAGCTCGAGGCAGAGAGCAAAACGAAATGGTACTCCGTCTACCTCGCTCCGGCCGATATCAAGGCGCTGCCGGTGCCGAAAGAGGGCGAGGTCTGCCGGATCGAATTCTCGTACCGCCAGAAAAACGAAGCACTGAAGGGACACGCATTCGGCACAGTTGAAATCCGCACGAAGGATCACAGGCGCCTGGTGCACAAGGACGGCTCCGGCCTCGCCCCGGACGCGGACTGGACGGAGCGCAGGCTGGTGCTGGACCTCGCAGAGATTCCAGCCGACGGGAAGTACATTCTTCTCTCGTTCTTCCTCGGGAACGCAACGGGAACAGCCCGGTTTGACGACGCGAAGTTAACCGTGCAGACCGTAAAAAAGCAGCAATGAGCCGGGAGACTTTCATCCCGCTTGAGTCTGTTTTTTTCGAACCACCGCCTCTGCCAATGGGGTTATTGACCTGACAAAGATAGAAAAAAAGGGAGGGCGCCGGAAACGGCCCCTCCCCTTTGCGTACGGAGCGGTTACCTGCCGCAGCCGCAGTCGTCGCCGCAGCTGCAGTCGTCGTCTTCACAGCCGCAGCTGCAATCGTCATCGTCGTCCTCGGTGCAGACAAAGTGGTCGCCGATCCGGTCGAGCACACCCTCCGGCGTAAAGCCGAACTTCCCGGCCAGCACCTTGTACGGCGCCGACGCGCCGAAGTGGTCGAGGCCGATCGCGAGACCGTCGCGTCCGATGAAGCGCTCCCAGCCGAAGGTCGTACCCGCCTCGATCGAGACACAGCACATGCACCACGACGGCAGCACCTCCTCCTGGTAATCGATGTCCTGCTTCCGGAAGAGCTCCTGGCTCGGCATCGAGACCACGCGGACGCCCACGCCCTTCTCGCGAAGCAGCTTCGCGGAGTCGAGCGCGAGATTCACTTCGGAGCCGGTCGCAACGAGGATGATGTCGAAATCCTCGTCGTCCTCGAGCACGAACGCGCCCTTCGAAACATCGACCTTCTTCGCCATTTCCGCATCGTACGGACGGAGATCCTGACGGGTCAGCAGCAACGCGACCGGGCCGTCGGCTTCGAGTGCCGCCGCCCACGCCTGCGCGACTTCGTGCGCCTCGGCCGGACGGATGACCGTCAGCCCCGGAATCGTCCGCAGCATCGCGATCTGCTCGATCGGCTCATGCGTGGGGCCGTCCTCGCCGACATAGAAGCTGTCGTGCGTGAAAACGTAGATCTCGTGCAGCTTCATGAGCGAAGCCAGCCGGATCGCCGGCTTCATGAAGTCGCTGAACACAAAGAAGGTCGAAGTGTACGGGATCGCGGTTCCGTAGAGCGCCATGCCGTTCCCCGCGCAGCCCATCGCGAATTCGCGAACACCGAAGTGCAGATTGCGCCCGGCCGGATTTTCCGGCGAAAAATCCCCGCCGCCCTTGATGTCCGTCTTGGTCGAGGGCGAGAGGTCCGCCGCACCGCCGAAGAGCGCCGGAATGAGCTCCGCCGCCTTCTGCAGCACAACGCCCGACGAAGCGCGGCTCGCAACCGGCTTGTCGAGCGGGGCGACCGCCATCAGCTGCTCTCTGATGTCCGCCGGAACGGTACGGTTCAGATATGCGTCCACCAACTTCGCGCGCTCCTTGTCGGCTTCGAGGAACGCCTGGAACTTCTTATCCCAGGCGGCGGCCTCCGCAACGAGCTCTTCGACGCGCTTGTGCAGGAACTCCGTGACCTCCGGCAGAACCGTGAATTCGCCCTCCGGCATCCCGAGGTTCCTGCGCAGCGCCTCGACCTCTTCCGCGCCGAGCGGTTCGCCGTGCGCACTGGATTTGCCCTGCTTGTTCGGCGCGCCGAAGCCGATCTGCGTCCTGCCGATAATCAGCGTCGGGCGGCCGTCGGACTTCTGCGCTTCGGCGAGCGCCGCGTCGCAGAGCGCGATGTCGTTCGCGTTTTCGAGCGTGATGACCCGCCAGTTGTAGGCCGCGAAACGCGCCGCGACGTTTTCAGAGAATGCGAGGTTCGTCTGCCCCTCAATCGTGATGCTGTTGTCGTCATAGAAGACGACCAGCTCGTCGAGCTTCAGGTGTCCGGCCAGCGACGCCGCTTCGCTCGAGACGCCCTCCATCATGCAGCCGTCGCCGGAGATGACGTAGATCTTATTGTCGGCCAGACCCGCCTTGTCGAGACCGGTCTTCGCCGCAAAGCGGCGCTTTGCGATCGCCATGCCGACCGCCGACGCGAACCCCGTGCCGAGCGGCCCCGTGGTGATGTCGACGCCCGCCGTATGACCGAATTCCGGGTGTCCCGGCGTCCTGCTCTCCCACTGGCGGAAATTTTTGATTTCATCCATCGAAAGGCCGTACTCGAAGAGGTGAAGCAGCGAATACTCCAGCATCGAGCCGTGTCCGGCGGAAAGCACAAAGCGGTCGCGTCCGATCCACGCCGGATTCTTCGGATTGTGGTGCATGTACTTGTACCAGAGCGTCATCGCGTAATCCGCGCAACCGAGCGGCATGCCGGGGTGGCCCGATTTCGCCTTCTGGACGGCCTCCGCCGAAAGCATCCGGACGGTGTTGGCGGCAAGGAGCGCCTTCTTGAGATCGTACATCTGCTGGAATTCCTTTCTTTTTCTTTTGAGGAACTGGAAATTTTACTGTTGTTGCGCTATCTTCTTTATATGACGATACGATATTAAATTTAACACCTCTTCCGCCGGAAAACAAGTCATGCGGCGATACAATTTTATGAGATTATGACGGAACGATTCATCACATCGACCCTGAACAAGCGCGACCCCGCGAAGGAAACCAGTCTGCGCCCCCCGAAATTCGCGGATTTCCCGGGGCAGGAGAAAGTCAAGGACCAGCTCGAACTCTTCGTCGCCGCCGCCAAGGCACGGGACGAGGCGCTCGACCATATCCTGCTCTGCGGACCGCCGGGGCTCGGCAAAACCACGCTCGCCTACATCATCGCCAACGAGCGCGGCACGAACCTCAAAAGCTCGAGCGGCCCCGCGATCGAGAAGCCGGGCGACCTCGCCGGGCTGCTGACCGCGCTCGAACCCGGCGACATCCTCTTCATCGACGAGATCCACCGGCTGAACACCACGGTCGAAGAGTATCTCTACAGCGCGATGGAGGACTTTTTCATCGACATCATGCTCGAACAGGGGGCCGGCGCGCGTTCGGTCCGGCTCTCGGTTCCGCGCTTCACGCTGGTCGGCGCAACGACCCGGCAGGGGATGATCTCCTCGCCGCTGCGGTCGCGCTTCGGGCTGAATATCCGGCTCGACTACTACGACGCCGACAGCCTGACGAAGATCCTGAAGCGTTCAGCCGGAATCCTCGACATCGAAATCAGGGAGGAAGGCGCGCGAGAGATCGCCGGGCGCTGCCGCGGCACCCCGCGCATCGCGAATAATCTGCTGCGGCGCGCCCGCGACTACGCGCAGATCCGGGCCGACTCCGTCATCACCGGCAAGGTCGCGTCGGACGCGCTCGGACTGCTGCAGATCGACAACGACGGGCTCGACGAAATGGATATCCGGATCCTTGAAACCATCATCGCGAACTTCCGCGGCGGCCCGGTCGGGCTCAAGAACATCGCGGTTTCAGTCGGAGAGGAGGAGGATTCGATTGAGGAGGTCTATGAACCGTTCCTGATCCAGCGGGGGTTCCTCGTGCGCACCCCGAAAGGGCGCGTCGCAACCCCGAAAGCATGGGAAAAGCTCGGGCTCTCCCCGCTCCGCGGCGGCGACCAGCAGACACTGTTTTAACATCAACCGAAAAGGAGGCAGCCGATGGCGGCAAGGTGGGCGGAAGCTCTTTTGAAACTGCAGACGGTCGATCTGCGCATCCGTGAACTCGAAACCCGTCTGGCGCTGCTCCCGAAGGAGATGGGCGCGCTGAAGGACAAACGCGACGCGGCCGTGGCCGAAGTCAACGCCGCCGCGAACGCGGCCCGGAAAATCGAGCTCGACCGCAAGGGCGTCGAATCCGAAATCGAAAAGCTCAACGGCGAAAACAAGAAGCTCCAGCAGCAGACCGCCATGGTCAAGAAGAATACCGAGTACCAGGCGATGCTCGGCACGATCGCCCTCAACGAAAAGAAGATCGGCGAGCTTGAAAGCCGTGAGCTTGAGCTCATGGATGAATTCGAGGCCGCAAAAAAGGCGTACCGCAGGCTCAAGCAGAACAACGAGGCCGTCGTGAACGCGATCCGTGCGGAATTCGACGAGCTCGTCACCTTCGCGGGCGACCTCAAAAAGGAGATCGCGCAGCTGAAAGCGGAGCGCCCGGCGGACATCCGCGGCGTCGACGGCGAAACCCTCGCACGCTACAACCGCCTGCTCGCCGGCAAGGACGGCGTCGCGCCGCTCGTAAAGGTCGAAAATGAAATCTGCGGCAGCTGCCATCTGCGGGTCACGCGCCAGGCGATGACCAATATCCAGAAGGGCGCCGTCGCAAGCTGTGAAAACTGTATGCACTTCATTTATCAGGATGACGCGGAGTAAACCGCCGCCATGGAGAAGCTGCCCGGAAAACTGTCGAACGATTTCGCCGAACTGGTCTACCGCGGCGTCGAATCCGACGTGCTCGACTACAAGGCCGCGCTCTGCTGGACGAAGATGACCCGGCAGGCGAAGGGCAAGATCGTGCGCCACTGTCTCGCACTGGCGAACACGAAGGGCGGCTGCATCGTGATCGGCGTCGGCGAGGACTCCTCCGGGCACCCGTCGGTCTATACCGGACTCACCCGCGAGCAGGTCCACTCCTTCGACCCGACGACGGTCGGGCAGTTCGTGAACCGTTATGTCGAACCGCCGATCGAACTCACGATCGAGCGCCCCATTGTGGAGGGCAAACGGTACGCGATCTTCATGGTCCGCCCGTTCCGCACACTGCCGCACGTCTGCACAAACGGGATCGAGGGGGAACTCCAGACCGGCGTGTTCTACATCCGCACACCGGACGCATCGAGCCGGCCGGCCTACCGGGCGATCGAGATGCAGATGCTGATCCAGCGCGCGCTCCGGAACCAGCGCGAGGAGCTCGGCCGCATGCTGCGCGGCATCCTTTACGAGAGCCGCCTCGCGACCGAGTCCGGGAGCACCGAAGAGTTCAAGGCCGCGCAGGCGAACTCCACCGTATTCTTCAAACGGCGCAAAAATCCGCCCGCCGGCGTGCCGTCGCTGCTGGTGAACTTCACGGTCACGCCGCCGCAGTTCCACTCCGAGGCGTTCAGCCTGAGCGCGCTGCGCCGGGCGGTCGATGCGGCGCTGCCGTCGCTGCCGACGCCGGAGTTCCTCGACTCGGACGAGCTCAAAAAAGCGTATGTCACCAATACGTCGCTGCGCGCCCTGTCGCGGAAAGGCATGCGCATGTGGCAGGTATTCAAAAGCGGCATGTTCCATTATATCGCATATCTGCCGGTGCCGGAGCATGAGCTGGACTTCACGCTGCTCGTGCGCAAAATCGCCGAGGCGTTCCGCTTCCTCGGCAGGCTCTACGCCGGGCTCGGGTACGTCGAAGAGCTGCTGACGATTTCGCTCACGCTCGAAAATACCGAAGATGTGCGGCTCATGCTGCCGCACAAGCCGCGCGCGAAGTTCCTCTGCCGGATCCCGAAAATCTCGATTGAGATGCCCCGCAGCGCCGCCGACCTCGCGAGCGGCGACGCCGCCCATGCCGCCCGCATGACCGCCGAAATCGCCGAACGTTTCAACATCTCCGATCACTATCTGCAGAACCTGCCCGAGATGATCGACGACTATCTGGAGCAGCGCTGACGAAGATGATTATGCCGATCGACTTCAGCCTCCCCCCGCGGGAGGAGCCGGATGATGTGCCGGAAGAGGCGTTCCCCGGATTCAACCCGGATGAATTCGCCGTCGATTACGAACCGCTCCCGGAACCCGCCGAGATCGACATCCGCCCCGAATGCGAGGCGTTCTTCGCGCCGGGCGGCCCGCTCAAGGCCGCGGCTGAACACGGCGGCCGCCCGTACGAGTTCCGCCCGCAGCAGCTCGACATGGCCGGAGAGATCGCCGAAGCGCTGCGCAAGGGCGAGAACCTCTGCATCGAAGCACCCACCGGGGTCGGCAAGAGCTTCGCGTACCTGATCCCGCTGATCTATCGTTCGCGGCTCTCGGGCCGCCCCGCGCTCGTATCGACCGAAACGATCAACCTGCAGGAGCAGCTCATCGACAAGGACATCCCGCTGCTCAAAAAGCTGACCGGCATCGAATTCAAGGCAGCGCTTGCGAAAGGACGGCACAACTATCTGTGCCGCAGACGGTTTTCCCTGCTCAAAGGGGAACAGCGCGATGCGCTGCTGCCGGCCCCGGGCCTCGCGCTCGACGTCGACCGGCTCGGCCGCTGGATGGAGCGCACGACCGACGGTGAACGCGATTCGATCGACTTCAGGCTCGAGCCAGAAACCTGGTCGCTCGCCTGCTGCGACGGCGCAAGCTGCCTCGGGCCGAAGTGCGAATTCTACCGCAACTGCTTCTACTACCGCGCGCGCCAGGCGTGGGAGTCGGCCGACATCGTCGTGGCGAACCATGCGCTCTTTTTCACGGATCTCGGGATGCGCGCGGCCAGCGGCGCGGCGGGGTCGCTCCTGCCGAACTACGGCGTCGTGCTGCTCGACGAGGCGCATACGCTCGAAGACAATGCGGCGGACCATCTCGGGCTGCATCTCTCGCGCTTCGGAATCGTCTCGACGCTGAACCGTCTTTACAATCAGGAGGGGGCGCGCGGGCTCCTGATGCGCAAGGGGGCCGATCCCTCGCTGCGCGGCGCCGTGGCGGAGAGCCGCGACGAGGCGTACGGCTTCTTCACGCCATTTGAAAACCTCCTGCGCGAACGCAACGAGAGCGCGCTTGAGATCCAGGATCCGGGCCGCTTTCCGAACCGTCTCAGCGCGAAACTCGAGCAGCTGCACCGCAACCTCGCGATGTTCCTCGAGGAGCAGGAGGATGCCAGTTTCCGCACCGAAGTCGAAGCGCAGCTGACCCGCTGCCGCGAATTCATCAGCGGAATCGACCAGTTCACCCGGAAGCTCGTCCCGGACGCGGTCTACTATGCGGAGTCCGAGCGCAGCAGCGTGACGCTGCACGCCACGCCGCTGAACGTCGCGGACCTGCTGTCGGAAGTTCTCTTCAACCAGGATTTCCCGGTCATCCTGTGCAGTGCGACGCTGACCGTGCGGAACTCGTTCGACTATTACATCGGGCGCACCGGCTTCTGCAACGGGCGGGCGCTGCTGCTCGATTCGCCGTTCGGCCCGGACCAGGCGCGCGTCTACATTCCGCGCGACATGCCGGATCCGAAGGACGACGGCTACCAGGATGCGCTCGAAGAGGAGATTCCGCGCTTCGTCGAGCTCACGCAGGGGAAAGCCTTCGTGCTCTTCACAAGCTACTCGTCGATGCGGCGGACGGCGGACGACCTGCGCGAATATTTCCGCGGCAAAGGGTGGCAGCTGCTGGTTCAGGGGGAAAACATGACCCGGTCCGGGCTGCTGCGCGAGTTCCGCGAGGACATCGACTCGGTGCTCTTCGGGACCGACAGCTTCTGGACCGGCGTGGACGTGCCCGGCGAATCGCTGTCGAACGTGATCGTGACGAAGCTGCCGTTCGCGGTTCCGAGCCATCCGCTCATCGCGGCGCGCATGGAGCGGCTCGAACGTGCGGGCCTCAACTCGTTCGCTTATTACAGCCTGCCGGAAGCGGTGCTGAAATTCCGGCAGGGCGTCGGGCGGCTGATCCGCAGCCGCAGCGACCGCGGGATCGTGGTCGTCCTCGACCGCCGGGTCGTCTCGAAGCATTACGGAAAGCTTTTCCTCGACTCAATCCCCTACAGCTATGAGCTCGTATAACACAAAAAACAATATGGAGAACGGATTCATGGATACCAGAGAACGGATGAAAAGCGGCAAGCTCTACTTCTGCACCGACGAGGAGATTGCAAAGGAGCAGCTGAAATGCCTGGATCTGCTGTATGACTTCAACCGGACCCGCCCGACTGAGATGGAGAAGCGGCGCGAGCTTCTGAAGGTCATCCTCGCGGAGGTCGGCGAAAACTGTTACATCGAGCCGCCGCTCCATGCGAACTGGGGCCGGAACACGCACTTCGGCAGCAACATCTACGCGAACTTCAACCTCACGCTCGTCGATGATACGGACATCTATGTCGGGGACAGCGTGATGTTCGGCCCGAATGTCACGGTCGCCACGGCAGGGCATCCCGTGGATCCGGAGCTCCGCCGCAAAGTCGCGCAGTTCAATATCCCGGTCCGCATCGGAAACAACGTCTGGATCGGCGCGGGCGCGGTCCTCCTGCCCGGCATCACGATCGGAGACAACAGCGTAATCGGCGCCGGCAGCATCGTCACAAAGGACATTCCCGCCAATGTCGTGGCCGTCGGCAACCCCTGCCGCGTCCTGCGCGAAATCAACGAGCGCGACCGCGAATACTACTACAAAGAGCTGAAAACCGACCTTCGGTGACGGAAGAGATATCATGCAGCATTTTCTACACCTGACCTACCGCCGGGCCTTCTGGCTCATACTGATGTTCAGCCTTCTCATCACCGTCGCGGGGCTGAATGTCCGCGAACTCGAAAGCGGCGATGAGACCCGGGTCGCCGGAATCGCGGCCGAGATGTTCTTCGAAGGGGACCGGCTCGTACCGCGGTTGAACGGCGAACCGTTCCTGGAATATCCGCCGTTCTATTACTGGTGCGCGTCGCTGTCGTACGGGATCTTCGGAGTCAACGACTTCGCGGCGAAGCTGCCGGCCGCCCTCGCCGCCGCCGGCTGCGGGATTCTGCTCTTCCTCTTCGCGGCGGGGATGAAGTTCCGCCCGTGGAACGCACTCACCGCGGCGGTCATGCTGATGACCAGCACCCAGTTTTTCGGCAACAGCCGGAAATGCATGGTGGATATGGTGCTCGCGTTTTTCATCCTGCTGGCGATCTATGCGTTTTACATGCTGCTGCACTCCGGCCGGTTCCGGGATAAGGCGATCTTCTTCCTGCTGTTCGCCGCAGGGCTGGCGGGAGGGATGCTGACCAAAGGGCTGCTCGGCGCGGTGCTGCCGCTCGCCGTGCTCGGCAGCTGGCTCGTCGCCGGGGATTTCCTGAAACGGCGGATCTCCTTCCGGCGCTATTTCCTGCTCGGCGCCGGCACGCTGCCGGCCGTCGGAGGCGTCGGGATCTGGTATCTCCTGCTGTACCGCGCAGAGGGGATGGAGATGCTGCACACCGTCCTATGGGTCAACAACTTCGGCCGCTTCACCGGTTCGCAGGGCGATCACGTGGAGCCGTTCTATTACTATCTGGTCAAGCTGCCATCGCTGTTCTGGCCGTGGCTGCCGCTGCTGCCGTTCGCGCTGTTCCGGGCATTCCGGGAAGTGCGGAAGCGTCCGGACGGGGAGCTCCTGGTGCTGCTCTTTCTGCTCGTCCCGTTCCTGCTTTTCACCTGCGCATCGGGAAAGCGCACCGTCTATCTCCTGCCGCTCTATGCTCCCGCAGCGCTGCTCTGCGCGGATTATCTCCGACACCTTCCGGAATTCATCCGGAAAATCGCCCGGCAATACCGCCGCCCTCTCTGCATCTACTTGATCGCGGTGCTTTACTGCCTGCTGTTCGCACTGGCGGCCTGCTCCCGCAGCTGGGCGATGGCCTATCCACTTGCGGCAGTGCTGCTGCTGACGCTGTTCCTGCGCCGGCCGCGCGGCGGTTGGAGCCTGCCGCTCGCCGGCGGCATGGCGGCGCTGCTTTTCGCCTCGATCGACACCGCGTCGGCCACCTTCCTCAATCCGCGCGACTCGCTGCGGCCTCTCTTCGAGGAGTGCCTCGCCCGCGAGCGGGAGGGGTTCCGGATCACGCTGCTTTCCCCGCCGGAGCGCACGAGCGGCGCGGCCTATTTCTATCTGCACCGCCGGGTTCCGGAGGTCTCCAGGGACGAAGAGCCGCTGCCCGGCGAACTGCGGATCGTCCGCCAGAAGCGCAACAAACTGCCCGGCAGGGAATTCGCGGACCATCACATACTCCTCGGCCTCCCCCCGGAGCAGACGGCCGCCCCGCGATGAACCGCCGAAACCGTTGTCCTTCCCATCTTACGAAATGATGCCGCGGTAGGCTTCAAACCGGATGTGGTGACGGATCGTGAAGCGTTCCCGCCCGCGCGCCTCCAGCGCGCCGCGCAGCTCGCGGTCGAACGCCGCCACGCGCTCCGGCGGGAGCGATGCGCCGACGCCGCGGCAGCTGCGGATCCGGCCGCACCAGCCGTCCACCGTAAACGGCAGTTCCTCGCGGTACGCATGCAGCGTTTCCAGTTCGAACCGTCCGATGGCCCACGCCGGAAAGCGATACGGCTCCGGACGGAACGCGCCGCCGCTCCAGTGCGGATTGTACCGGAGGACCAGCTCCTCGGTGAGCCGGGCGGTCTCATCCTCGAACGGCAGCCACTCCATCGCGATTTTGCAGAAGAGTCCGCCGGGCACGAGAATGCGTTCGAGCTCGCGCGCGAATTTCTCCGCGTCGAAGTACCAGAAACACTGGCAGGCGGTCACGGCGTCGAAGCTGTGCGGCGCAAACGGCGTCTCTTCGGCGGGGGAGACGAGATACTCCGCGGCCCCCTCCCCTGAAAGGGCGCGCGCCATTTCGATCTGCTCCGCGGCGACGTCGGTTCCGGTGAATATCGCACCGGACTCTTTCAGCGCGCGCGGCAGGACGCCGGTTCCGGTCCCGACGTCGAGAATGCGGCTCCCCGGAACGACGACGCCGAACGCCTGAAGCTTGCGGTAGAGGCTCTCCGGATAGATGTCCCGGTACTTTGCGTAATCCGCCGCGGTCTTTCCGAAATCGAATCCGTTCCCGTGGTCGATATGGTTCAATTGAATGCCCATGACAGTTCCTTTCACGCCGTAAAATGTGGTGCCGGGAAAATATACCACGGAAACACCGAAATGAAAACACGCCGGGATTTTATTTTTTCTCATCCGGAATCCGCGGCGCTTCAAGCAGCCGGATCGCCCGGATGTCGTCCGGCCTCCGGCCGTTCCGATAGGCTTTCAGCCCCCCGTCGTCGCGGCCGTCCTCCCCGACGCTCCACACCTGGACCGCCCGGACGGTGACGTCTTTCCGGTACGTGCCGCTCTTGCCTTTAGTCATATATTCGACCTCGATCTCGCAGGGGCCGACCCGGTACAGCATCGGTTTACCCGTAAACGGGTCTGCGGGCAGAAAATCCGGCTTTTCCGGGTAGCGTCCGGTGCGCCGGAACTCCTGCTCCGCCGCAATCAGCGCCCGTTCGGCGCGGAGGCGCGCCGTAATCACATTGCACCACAGTGTAATATCCGGTTTCCATGAGCCGTGCAGGCGGCTCTGCCACGCCCATTCCGGCCACTCCGGCCCTTTCCCGGACGCCGGGCCGTACGATTCGCAGTAACGCATGAACTCCGCCTCGTCGCGGCGCACCATCCACCACGCCGGCGGGCACCAGTAACGCACATCCCGCAACGCGACCAGTTCAAACGGCAATTCCGCACCTTCCCCATACCCGCTGCCGAACCGGAGAACTCCTTCCATCGCATCGATCCCCATAACGGCATCGCAATAGAGCATATAATCCGAGAGCTGCGGAATTCGGTTCCCGTAATCCGCCAGTTCCTTCATCAACTGATGCAGCAGCGCATCGTCCGGCAGCCCCGACTCCAGCATCAGTTCCATGCAATCCAATTCGCGGAAAAGCACCGCCACTCCGGAAAGCAGGTTGCAGGCTTCTATATCCGCAAAATAAAAGTCCGCATTTTTCCGCATTCGCCGCATGCCGTTCCGGGCCTCCGCCAGATCGCCGTTTTCCAACGCCAGCCTTATGCGGAGAGTCTCCAATCCGGACAGCCAATAGGCCGATCCCCCGGAATACTGCGATTGCAGGGTGCCTGCTTCGAAAACGATGAAACGCGCCGGATAGGCGTTCGCCTCGAACCACCGGTCGAACTCCGCCAATGCATCGGAATTCTTCCGGAAGATCCCGTTCAGCTCCCGCTGCTCCTGCTCCGGGAGAAGTGCAAAACGGCTATTCGGGTAATAATCCCAGACCGGGATTTCCCTACCTGCTCTCCATTTCCGGCTGAACTGCTCGGAAAGCAAAGAATACTTCTCCTGAAACTGCCGCCGGAAAGCGGGGTCGCTCCTCCGCCCCGCCATATAAAGAGTCCGCAGCGCCTCCGCCGTAACCGGCCGGCCGAAGTGGCGTTCGAGCCGGATATGCATCCGTTCCACCTCGCGATCCCCCTGCCGGGCGAGAAACAGCGACACGGCATAAGTCAGGGCCATGATTCCCCAGAGCACAGGAACCCGCTTCCCCAGAACCCGGCGCATCCCGCTCCCCTCCATCCATGCGAGCAAACGGATCCGGAGAAAATACGCAATTCCGATCAGGACGGCCGCCGCCGCCAGAAACCAGCACCAGTTGCCCCCCGTGACGCCGTAACGCTGCTGAACGGCAATCATCAGCGGAGTCGGCCGGCAATAAGCGGAAGTTCCGTTCAGCTTTTCGATGACGACGAACGGAAGCATCACGGTCCCGTAAATATGCTCCCCGACGAACGCGAGGAGGAAGAGGCCGAAAAACCCGGATATGGCGGACAGGTGCGCCGTGACCGCGCTCTTCACCGAACGCAGCGCGAGCGACAGCGGCAGCAGCCACGCGAACAGGAAGATAAAGAGCCAGAAAAGATCCCAATACCGCCCGAAATACCAGAGCGCCCCCCAGGCGAACGGCATCGCGCACACCGCGCCGAGCGGCAGGTAACGCAGCGGATGCCCTCCGAACACGCGCCGGTAGGCAAGGTGGTAAAAGCGCGTCGCCGCGATCAGATACCAGAACAGGAAAAGCAGCAGCACAATCGCAAACCAGAGCCCGGCGACCGCCGGAATGGCGTTGGAGATCCACAACATCAGGAAGAGCGAAACAACGACATAACCGCCTCCCCACAGCAGCGTCAGGGCAAACACCACCCCCGCCGCCGGACTCCCCGCGCCGGATAACCGCTTCATGGCCGCACCTTCCGCGTTACAGGATCCGCTCGTCGAGCCGCCGGACGAATCCGTAGGTGTAGATTGTGAAATATTTCTCCCAGAAGCGCAGCGCGGCCGGGTTCAGCGTCTCGCAATCGACGCCGAGCCGGGTCTCGCCTTCGCGCTTCAGGGTTTCGCTTAGGAAAAAGAGCAGGTTCCGAGCGACTCCCCTGCCCCGGTACTCCGGTTCGACGTACGCGCCGCAGAGGTTCCGCATCTCGCCGCTTTCGGAGATGAAGTTCTCGCCCTCCTCCGTCACTTCGAGATAGCCGACCGGGCGCGCGCCGTCCCGCACGACGAAGAAGCGGTCGCCGCCCTCCCGGCACTCCGCCTCGAACGCCTCGCGGAAGATCCCGGGAACCGGGAACCAGACCGGGGAATTCCGCAGGTGCCGGATCAGCCCGCACTTCAATTCGTAGAGGTGCCCCGCCTCACAGGACGGAATCTCTTCGTACACAAGCCCGTCCGACGGATCGAAGCGCTCCGTGCCGTCGAGCAGCCGGACCGCGTCCGCGCAACGGATCCCGAAACCG
Organism: Lentisphaeria bacterium; assembly: GCA_018265615.1. GTDB lineage: Bacteria > Verrucomicrobiota > Lentisphaeria > Victivallales > Victivallaceae > Victivallis. The sequence continues at coordinate 24,232 of JABLYX010000048.1, read as the reverse complement.
TTCAGGATCCAGCTCCGGTTCCCCTCGCGGTCGTCCGCATAGTTCGTCAGCGCGAAACTCAAAACCGCCTCTTCGACCAGTTCGCGCGAGGCGTGCTCGAAGAGCCGCGACAGGAGGCGGCCGCGCCCCGGCCCCTCCGCCGCCGCATTCGCGCCGAGCGGCGAATAAACGCCGCGCACCTTGCCGAAATGCTGCCGGAACGGCGGCAGGAAGCTCAGGAATCCGGCCAGCCTGCCGCGCTCAAAAGCCGCAAACCCGGGCCCGGCGGCGAACATCCCGGCCAGCCGCTCCGCCGAAACCGGCACACGCTCCGCCGCCGGAAGCGCCGGAGTCGCCGCGCACTGCCGGATCAGCGAACTCTGCGCGAGCTTCGCCGCATCCTCCGCATAATCCGGAGCGAGTGCGCGGAACGACGTCATGCCTTCAACTTCCGTGTGCGGTAGCCGTAGACCGCTACCATGACCAGACAGATCAGCGGCAGCACAAAGGAGAGGTTCACCGCAGGCATTCCGAAGAGGACTCCCCGGTCGATGATCTCCGCCTGCAGCGGCGGCAGCACCGAGCCGCCGAGGATCGCCATGATGAGCCCGGCCGCGCCGAACTTCGCGTCGTCCCCGAGCCCTTCGAGCGCGATGCCGTAAATCGTCGGGAACATCAGCGACATGCAGGCCGAAATCCCGATCAGCGAATAGAGGCCGTAAACATTCTGAAGCCCTATGGTTCCGAGCGTGAACACGCTCCCCGCAGCCGCAAGGATCAGCAGCAGTTTGCCCGGATTCAGGTAACGCAGCAGGAACGTGCAGACGAAACGGCTCACGCAGAAAATCACCATCGCCGCGATGTTGTACTTCTGGGAAAGCACTTCGGCGGCCTTCTCCTCCATCCCCTGCGCCATGAAGAGACGGGTTCCGTACTGGATGACGAAGGTCCAGCACATGATCTGCGCGCCGATGTAGAAGAACTGCGCAACGACCCCTTCGCGGTAGCGCGGCAGCTTCACGAGCCGCTTCAGCGTCGGCAGGAAGTTGATCCCGTGCGAATTGTCGTGGCTCGACGGCATCCGCGTGAACTTGATGAGCAGGAAAAGCAGCGCGATCACCACGCCGATCAGCAGATACGGGCGGATCAGCACCGTGAGGTCCGCGTCGCGCACGGCCGCGAACTCCTGCGCCGCGAGCTCCGCCCGCTCGGCGGTTCCCATCGGATTCAGCCGGTTCTGGATGAACTCCATCGCGACGTACATGCCGAGCAGCGAGCCGATCGGGTTGAACGACTGCGCAAGGTTCAGCCGCCGCGTCGCCGTATCCCCGCTGCCCATCGAGAGGATGTACGGATTCGCGCTCGTTTCGAGGAACGACAGCCCGCAGGTCAGGATGAAGTACGCCAGCAGGAACGGGTAGTAGCTGCCGGTCATCTTCGCCGGGAAAAACAGCAGCGCGCCGAACGCATACAGCGCGAGCCCGAGCAGGATGCCCGCCTTGTACGAATATTTGCGGATGAACATCGCGGCGGGGAACGCCATCGCGAAGTAGCCGCCGTAAAAAGCGACCTGCACGAGGGTCCCGTCCGACACGCTCATCCGGAAGATCTTCGAGAACGCCTTCACCATCGGATTCGTGATATCGTTCGCGAATCCCCACAGCGCAAAGCACGCGGTGATCAGAATGAACGGGACAACGTAGCTCACTCCCCCGTCATACAGCAGATGCGGCTTATTTTCCGTCATAGCAAACTGCCTCCCATACAGTTACATAAATTCAACCGATTTATGCATATCTCTCTCTGAGCGTAACATAGTACGGCATGGCGACAAAATCAACCATTTTTCCGAAAAAATCGCGGTGAGGCTTGAAAGAGGCGTCTCCGGCGGTATATTTGCCTTTCAACACAAGAGGAGGATTCCGCATGAACGATACTCAGTTGCTCGAATTTGCCGCGCACAGCCGGGAGCGCGCCCGCAAACTTCTCGCCATGTGCCGCATCATCGAAATCTGGGAGATGCTCGGCATGAAGGTCAACCTGGTCGGCTCGCTCCGGAACGGCCTCCTCATGACCCACCGCGATATCGACCTGCACATCTATTCGGCTCATCCGTCACCGTCGGACGGCCTCGCCGCCATGAAGGCACTGGCCGAAAACAACCCGGTCCACCGGATCGAATACGGCAATCTGCTCAACACGCCGGAGCACTGCCTCGAATACCACGCCTGGCTGCCCGATGAAAAGGGCGACGAGTGGCAGATCGACATGATCCACATCGTATCCGGCTCGCGCTACGACGGCCACTTCGAGCGCGTCGCGGACCGCATCGCGGAGCACTTCAGCCCCGAGATGAAGCTCGCCGTCCTGCGGTTGAAATATGAAACCCCGGAGTCGGAAAAGATCCCCGGGGTCGAATATTACCACGCCGTGCAGGAGGGCGGAGTCCGCACGTTCGCGCAGTTCACCGAGTTCCGCCGCCTCCATCCGCTGCCGACGCTGCTCGACTGGATGCCGTGACGTTCTTCCGCAGCGCCTTGAGCATGGCGCGTCTGCGCCCGCTTTCCGCAGGGGCGGCGTTTGCAGGGTCATCGCCGTGCTCGAGGCTCCAGCCGTCCCATTCGCGGAATGCGTGATAGCTCCAGTCCCAGCCGTACTCCTCGAAAAGCGAAGTCGCGTCGCGCAGATACTCCTCGCCGCCCGGCGCCCAGCGGATGATGCTGAACTCTCCGACATAGATCCGCGCGCCGGTCGCCAGCTGGAACTTGCGCACCCGCTCGAGCTGCCTGCGCAGATACGCCTTGTCCCACCCCTTTTCACGGTCCGGATAGCCCATATGGGGCGCCGCCTTCCGGTCGAGCTGGTGGGTCAGCGCGTTCGGGCGGTAGAAGTGGATCGTGTAAATGATATTGTCGTACGGGTAGACCGGCAGGTATTCGAGATGGTCGAGCGAACCGCCGTTGTCCGACGCGACGATGACCGGAGTCTCGGGATCGGCCGCGCGGACCGTGCGGATCAGCGAATCGTAGAGCGCCGCGATCGGTTCGAGCTCCGGGTTCGCGCTCGCGGTCGACGGCTCGTTCAGCAGGTCGTAGCCCCACAGCATCGCCTTCCCCCTGCAGTGTGCGGCCAGCCCCCGCCAGATCTCATGGAGCCGGTCGCGTCCTTCCCCGGTCTGGAGGCAGAACGACGGTTCGTGCAGGTGCAGATCGACGACGATCCAGATGCCGTACTTTTCCGCGAGCGCGAAAACGCGGTCGAGCACCGGATACTGAGACTTCACATATTCCGCGTATTCCTTGCCGCCGCTCCCGGAACGCAGTCTCCAGGGCAAGGCGATCTGCCAGCGCAGCAGATTCGCATTCCACGCCTTGAGCACCCGGAAATCCTCCTCCTTCACTTCGCCGGCGGAGGAGATGATCGGCGACATCATGCCGCGTCCGCGCGGCGGCATCCCCGCCGTGTAACGCGCCTGCGGAACCGGAGAAAGCGAAAGCGTCGAAACCGGCTGGTCCGTGCGGAACAGCTTCACATTGCGGAACTCGGCGCTTCCGGCCGCGTCCTCGAGCCCGAGCGTGAGGTACGCATCGCGCGCCCCCTCCCGGAACCGGTAACGCCACGTCGCCGTCCCGAGCGGATGCGATCCCCAGCGCGGCGCATCCGGGAAGCCGCTCCATTGCGGATATGTTTTCAGCTTTCCCGCTGTGAAGGGCGCCATGAACTTCACGCCGTTCCAGGAGCCGGCGGGGCGCGATACGCCGCGGTAGGAGATACCGGCCTCAAACCGGAACTGCGACCCGCCGAGCCCGAGCGCCGCCGCATCGAGCGGAAAACGGAGGGCGCCGGAGGAATCCGCTTTCGGAGCGGTCACGTTCAGCACCCACGTACCGTCCTTCTCCTGCCGAAGCGACGCATTCGGATTCGCTTCGACGATTTTGCGGACGGCGGGTTCCGAAAAATCCAGCTTCCAGACCAGCGTCTCCGACGCGGAAGCCGCAAGCGCGGCAACGAAGGCGGCCTGAATGACCGCAATCAGTTTCAGTTTCATCGTACTTCTCCTGTGATTCAGCGCAATACGCACATTTCATCCTTGCGGCTCCACGACACATGCTGCCGGCGGGTCGCACCTGCGACATGCCCGTCCCAGCAGGCGTAGTTCGCCTTGCCGTTGTGGCGGTCGATCGCGCCGTGCGATTCGGTTTCGGTCATCGGGTCGAACCAGACCCACATCCCGGCCCAGGAGAAATTCGCGTAGTGGTGCCAGCCGTCGATCAGCATGACCTTCTTCGAGTGCTGCGTCATCAGCCTGGCGAAGTTTCCGGCGGGCGCGCCCCCCGTCTGCCCGCGGAAATGGTTCAGCGAATAGATCGACAGAATCGGTTTGAGCGAATAGGTCTGTTCCGGGCAGAGCGTCACCCCCTTGCCATGCCAGCCGCTCCCTTCTGGAACATCCTGCGGCTGCAGGAACTTCGTCACGGCCAGCGTGTTCCACCAGCCGCGGTTGTCGATGCCGTTGTTCAGGCTCCACAGCGTGTTGATTGCCGCCGCTCCGAACGTGTCGGTGTACATCTGCTGGATCTGCGCAAGCTGTTTCTGGTTCCCCGCGCACTTCGCCGTCCGCGCATTGGCGCGCGCTTTATTCAATGCCGGCAGCAGCATCGATGCGAGGATCGCGAGGATCGCAATCACAATCAGAAGTTCAATCAGCGTGAAAAACCGTTGTTTCATGATATTTTCCCTTTCCGCAAGTTAAAGAATCAGCGACACGTCGCATGGAATCAAACAGTGTTCCGGCGGAGAGCCGGGCTCTTCCAGCCGCTTCAGCAGCAGCCCGGCGGCGGCGGCGGCGTGCTCCTCCTCGGGGTGCGTGAAGACGATTCCGCAAAACCCCGGCTCCACAAGAGAATGGCGGTTCGCAATGAGCCTGCAGCGGTTCCGCGTATCGATCCCGAGCTCCCGGAAGAGCTTCTGCACCTGGCAGATGTACAGCCCGTGCGCATAGACGGCGTCCGGAACCCAGCCGCCGCGCACCCGCTCCCCGAACTCCCGCAACGCCGGTCCGTCACCGGGCCGCGTAAACCGGATCAGCTCAAGCTCCGCTCCCGCCTCGCCGGCGGCCCGGAGCATCCCCTCCTCCTGCCGCCGCGTCGCGCTGTGCGAAAGGACGACTGCGACCGTGTGCCTCCCCTCCGCAAGCAGGAGCTTCCCGATCCGGCACCCCGTCTCCTCGAAGTCGAACATCGCACCGGAGACGCCCGGAACCAGCTGCTCGACCGTCACAACCGGCATTCCCTCCGCCGACAGCCGGGCCGGAATCCCGGCGTACTCCTCCGGCGGCATGACCCAGACGAGCCCGTCCATCGAAATCCGGCGGAGGTCGCCGCTGATCTCGCCCGGATCCGAAGCGCCTTCGGTCAGGAAACGGATATTGCACGGGTGCGGCGTCAGGCCGAGGCCGATCCGCGACAGCATGCTCCAGGTGTAGTGTTCGTAATAGAACATCCGCCCGTCGCCGGCCAGCATCCCGATCAGCGGAACCGCCCGGTCCGGCTCCGGCGAAAGGTAGGAGGAGGCCGGATTCGTAAACGTCCCGATCCCGCGGCGGCCGATGATGAGCCCCTGCCCGGTCAACTCCTTCAGGGCGAGCGTGACCGTGCTGCGCGCCACACCGAACATCGCCGCAAGCTCAGCCGAACCCGGAATCCGGTACGCCTCTCCCGGATGGCTGTAGATCAAACTCACAATGTAGTGCCGGATTTTCACCCCCTCCGGCGTCGGGGTCCCGTCGATCGCAGCCGGCATCGGCATGCTCCTTTCTTCAGATCGGACATTGTCGGACATTTGTTTATATTATGGATCACATCCACGTAAAAAGCAAGTCCTTTTCTGAAAAAACAATGAAATCTTCACCTGTTTCGAACCCGCCATTGACTTTCCGCGCCGCGCCGGATATACTATGTGGCAGGGAGAGAAAAACATGGAAACCGGATCGAACAGCAGCGCAGCCAGTTTACGCGCCGTCGCGCGGCGGCTCGGCATCAGCATCATGACGCTTTACCGCGTGCTGAACGACGTGCCGACGGTCAGGCCAGAAACCGCGCGCCGCGTCCTCGAAGAGTTGAACCGCTGCGGCTGTTACGCCCACCGCCGGACGCGGAAGCAGCAGATCGTCTTCGACGTGGCCGATCACTTCTACCTGCGCGGGCTCGGCCTCAGGCTCATGAACAAGGTTTCGGGGGAAAACAGCTGCGTCCTGACCGAACACCGCAAAAATCCCGAACACTTCTTCAACGCCGCCGCCGAAAGCGACGTGGCCGTGTTCTTCTCGATCCCGGAGGATGATCTGATCCGCAAGGTGCGCGGCGAAAACCCGAACCTCTACACTGTGACCATCACGACCCGCAGCTGCGCCGATGTGACAATCACCGCCGACAACACGCGCGGCGGCGAACTCGCCGCCCGTCATTTGCACGGGAACGGCCACCGCCACATCGCGGTCCACCTCTGCGAGGAGCAGCCGACCCGCATGGAACGGTACAAGAGCTTCTTCGCAGAACTCAAGGCACTGGACCCCGGCTCCCGCATCGACACGGTCCGCCAGCCCGCCGGAACCGGCGTTGCAGAGGTGTTCCGGCGTTATTTCGACGAAGTCGACGTCATGCCGACCGCTCTTTTCTTCGTCGCCGGGGGATATGCGCAGGCTTTCTGGAATGAAGTGGCGGAACCCGGGCCGGAGCGATACCGGGAGCTCAGCATCATGAGCTATGACCGCCCCGAGGATATTTTCGACGACACCCGGAGCCTGCACCCGTTCGACCGCATCGAATTCTCCGCGCAGGACATCCTCGACTGGGTCGAATACTATGTCACGACCCGCCCCGTCCTCCGGACCCGCTCCCCGATCCATACGAACATCGACGTCCGCCTGGTCAAAGCCGGCTCCGTAAAAAATCTGATCAGGGCCTGAAAGGGCAAGGATTTATCCTTTCCGGCCGGCCGCGGCTCCGCCCGTGATGCTACTCCTGCTCGCCGCAGTGGGTGAAGATGTAATCGTGGAACTTCGCCATCGTCCCCGCAAAAACGCAACGTTCCTCTTCGCTCAATGTTTCGAAGAATCCAGTCGCCAGACGGTCGAACGTCTGCTCGCACTCCTGGAATTTCTTCCGGCTCATCGGCGCAAGGCTGATCGCGACCGCGCGGCGGTCCTGCGGATTGTGATCCCGCCTGAGCATTCCCTTCCGCACGAGCGCATCGACCATCTCCGAAGCGGCGGCAGGCGTGATCGAGAGCGACTCGGCCAGCACCTTCAGCGTCACGCCCTCCGGATACTCCCGGTTCAGGATATAGACGATCTTGATCATCCGCAGCTGGTTGAAGGTCATGTTCACCAGCAGCTGTTTGTAGTCACTCGAGCCGATGTCGCGCATACGGTCCGAAAGAGAGAACATCTGGCGCCAGAAAACGGTTGCATCTTCAGTTTTCATTGAGTTTTCCCGTGGTTAAGATTTTCGGCACTCCTTAACATACAGCCGTCCTGATTATTTTCAAGTTTTACACGTAAAAAAATATCTCACTTCCGCTTGAAATCACAGTTTCCGGCGCTATAATTCAAAAACGAACCCCCATGGAGAATATATGCAGAGTTTGAAAGTGGAAGGATCCGCCCCGATCTGCGGGCGGGTGAGGATCAGCGGCAACAAAAACGCGGCGCTGCCGATGATCGCGGCACTGCTGCTGACCGACGAGGAAATGACGCTGCGTAACGTGCCGGACATCCTCGATGTGCGGACCATGCTCGACATCGCCGGCGAACTCGGCGCGGAATATACGTTCGAGAACCACACGCTCGTTTTGCGCTGCCCCGACGTCCGGACAACGACGATTTCACGCGAGCTTTGCTCCCGGAACCGCACAAGCATCCTCTTCGCCGCGCCGCTGCTCGCGCGCTGCGGCAAAGCCGAACTCTATCCGCCGGGCGGAGACGTGATCGGCCGCAGGCGGCTCGACGGCCACTTCTACGGCCTCTGCAAGCTCGGCGCCGCAATGTCCGGGGAGGAGACCTACCGGTTCGACGCGCCGCACGGCCTCGCCGGGAGGGAGCTCTTTCTCGATGAAGCGAGCGTAACCGCGACCGAGCAGATCCTCATCGCCGCCGTCACGGCGCACGGCAGGACCACGCTCTACAACGCCGCCGGCGAACCCCACGTGCGCGACCTCGCGGACCTGCTGAACGCCATGGGCGCGAAAATCAGCGGGGCCGGCAGCAACACAATTGAAATCGACGGCGTCGAAAAGCTGCACGGCTGCACCCACACCGTCGTGGGCGATCACATCGAAGCCGGCAGCTTCCTCGCGCTCGGAGCGGCGACCGGCGGCGAAATCACGGTCGAAGGCACGCAGGTCCGCCACTACTGGATGCTGCGGCGCGTGTTCGAACGGCTCGGGGTCCGCATGGAGCTCGAGGGCGACCGCATTTTCCTGCCGGGCGGGCAAAATCCGCAGATCGAATGCGACTTCGGCGGCCACATCCCGCAGATTTCGGACGGCCCGTGGCCGCAATACCCCTCCGACATGATGAGCTGCACGATCGTTGCGGCGACCCAGTGCCGGGGGACGGTCATGTTTTTCGAGAAGATGTTCGAAAGCCGCATCTACTTCGCGGACCGCCTCATCAGCATGGGTGCGAACGCGATCGTCTGCGACCCCCACCGCGTGGTCATCACGGGACGGGCGCAGCTGCACGGCGTCACGATGTCGAGTCCGGATATCCGCGCCGGCATGGCGATGGTCATCGCCGCTCTGTGCGCGCGCGGCGAAAGCACGATCAACTCCGCCGAGGTGATCTACCGGGGTTACGAAAATCTCGTGGAAAAGCTCGCCGGGCTCGGCGCCAGGATCCGGGAAGTCAGGAGCTGATTTCCGGCGTTCAGCCGTTTTCCGAGAGGTTCCGCAGTCGCCGCCCCAGGTTCTTCAGCCCATGGCGGCGCAGCGAAACGGCTGCGCCGCGCAGCTTGCGCGCAGCCCGCAGCGGAACCCGGAAACCGATGCTGAACGGCCCGTAAAATCCGGTGTCGTCGAACCGGTAATGCCGCGGGATGCGCTTCCAGCCGGGAAAAAAGAAGAACGAACGCGACTTGACCCAGAGGAAGTGAAAAACCGGCAGTTCCTCTCCGCGTGAACGAAGAATGCCGTCACGGTATTCGATCAACTGCCGCGGCTTCAGCCCCTCCCAGACGACATCCCCGCGGAACACGCGGAGCTCTCCGGCCTCCTCCGCCTCGCGGCAGACCCGGGTCATCGAAACCGGGCCGGGCAGCTCGCCGGGCTCCGCCCCGGCCATGAGCTTCCGCCAGTGGCCGCCGCATTCGTCGAAATTCCGGTACTCCGGAATGGAAGCAATCAGCCGCCAGTCGGGGCTGCGTTCAAAGAGGCGGTTGACTTTCTCCACGTTCCGGAACGCGCAGAACGATCCGGAAAGCCAGAGCCGGTCGATCCCCGCCACATCGTACCGGCCGAATCCGATCGAATCCAGCCATCTGTCGAAAGCGCCGTAGATCAGGTCGCAGTCGCCCCATGCCCAGTGGCTGTAGCCGCCGAGCAGTTCGCAAAACAGGATCCCGTACATCGGCCGGAAATCGCGGAGCTTGCCGGTTCCCGGAACGGAGCTCGTCACCCCGAGCCGGCCGTCGATCCGGCGGCGCAGCTCCTCGAACGGCAGATGATGATGCTTCACGTTCGGCGGAAGATTCCGCACTTCCGGCAGATCCGTCACCAGCAGCACATCGAGCCCGGGGTTGCGCCGGCAGCTCTCCAGAAAAAACGGAAAGTAGACGGGCCATTTTCCGTACCAGGGCAAAACCAGGGCAATTCGAGATTTTCCGGTTCGGGTCATTGCGCCACGCTTAATAAAATCACAAATAAACTATGCAAACAATATTGAAACACGTCCTTATTTTAATATATATTGTCGTTCCTGCTTTTGCAAACGGCCGGAGGAGTCCGCCCCCGAAAAGAAACCGCCTGAAGTGCGCCGCGGCAACACTTCAGGCGGTGATTCTGCGATTGACGGCAACAGGTTATTACATCCAGTGCTTCAGCAGCTCCCCGCGGGAAAGCGTCGTGAAGTAGGCCGGCGGGATATCGAGGATCGTGAAGGCGCCGGAGCGCTTCTCCTTCGCGAGCCGCGCCGCGGCGCGCGCATGGGCGACGAGGACGTTCGCCGTCGCCTCCGGATTGCTCCCCCAGATGCAGCGGTATTCGACCCGCGCGCTGTTGTGGTCGCCGGTTTCGCCGACCGCGATCGCGAGGCCGTCATGCGGAAACCCTTTGTAGTTCGCGTCAAGCACCTCCTGGGTCACGAAATTCACCGTGGTCCTGTACGGGGCGAAGTAGCCCGGCATCGCGAGGATCGTCTTCGTGATCGCCTCCCGGTCCGCGCCCTCCTCTGCGACGACAAAGCATTCGCGCGTATGCATGTCGCCCGGCTCGAAAGCCGGGTTCTCCCCGCGGCGGACCCGTTCGATCGCCTCGGGGATCGCATGCGTGAACTGGCGCGCATCCTTCACGCCCGGAATCGTCCGCAGCGCGTCGGAGTGGCCCATGCTGAGCCCCCCCTTCTCACCGAGCCCGTAGAAGCCGTAGGCGCGCGCGCCGGGGATGAACGCCCCGCCCAGCACACGCTCAAGCGAAAAAATACCGGGGTCCCACCCGGTGGAGATGACCGATACATGCCCCGCCGCCTTCGCCGCCGCGTCGATGTCCGCAAAATATTCCGGGATCCGGCTGTGGTTGTCGAAGCTGTCGACGGTGTTCACATGCTTCGCGAACTCGGGCCCCTGCTGCGGGAGGTCGTTCTTCGAGCCGCCGCAGAGGATCGCGACGTCGGGACGGAACGCCTTCTTCCACCCTTCGACATCCGAAATCGCCATAACGGGAACCCCGGCAACCTCCTTCTCCACGCGCCCCGGGGAGCGGCTGACAATGCCGGCCAGCTCCATATCGGGATTGCGGCCGACGGCAAGCTTCACGCCGCGGCCGACATTGCCGTACCCGACGATCATCACACGAATCTTTTCCATAAAAACAAATCCTCCTGAATTCTTCGTTCCGGCGTTCAAAATATTTTACAATAGCCTGAAAATCGTTTTTTTTCAATGGAATCGCGCTCTTTTTTCTGCAAAACAGATTCCAACTCCCCCGCGCGGCGGTTGCGTTTTGGGTTTGTCGGTGTATAGTATTTTCAGAATCATTGTAACAGCGGAAGGAATCCGCAGAAACTCAATCCGAACAACGACAAGAATGAATAAAAACAGTGAGAAGCCGGTTGTGATTCCGCCGTTTCCGGACACATTTCCGGTAGAGGCTCCCGAATATTTCAACTTCGGCTATGACGTCGTCGACCGCTGGGCCGAAAAAGACCGCAATAAACTCGCGATGATCTGGCGCAGCCAGCAGGGTGAAGAGAAACGGTTCACGTTTCACGATATGTCCCGCCTCTCGAACCAGGCCGCGAACCTGCTGATCAAGCACGGCATCTCCCGCGGGGACCGGGTCATGATCATGCTGCCCCGGCTGCCGGAGTGGTGGATTTTCTCGCTCGCGCTCATCAAGCTCGGCGCGATCCAGTGCCCCTCTCCGACGCTGCTGACGCCGCACGACCTCGAGTTCCGGGTCAAATTCGGCAAGTTCAAGATGATCATCACCGATGCCGAAAACGCCTACAAGTTCGACGAGATCTACGACGAATGCCCGACGCTCGCGTCACGGCTGCTCGTCGACGGCGAACGGCCGAACTGGATCAGCTACCGCTCCGAAATCGCCGGGCCGAATGCGAAACTCTCGCGCCGCGAGGTGAAAAGCCCGGTCAAGATCCGCACGAAGTCCGATATGCCGATGCTGCTGATTTTCACGAGCGGCACGAGCAAATATCCGAAGATGGTGCTGCACACACACTCCTATCCGCTCGGACACCGCGTCACGGCCGAGCTCTGGCACGGGCTCTCTTCGAATGACCTGCATATGACCGTCTCCGACACGGGCTGGGGCAAGAACCTGTGGGGCAACTATTTCGGCCAGTGGATCATCGGCTGCTGCGTCTTCATCTACGACATCCGCGGCAAATTCCACGCGGACGAGCTGCTGCCGCTCATCGAACGCTATGAGATCACGAGTTTCTGCGCGCCCCCGACCGTCTACCGCATGCTGACGCTCTCGGACCTTTCGCGGTTCGACTTCTCGGAGCTGAAGCACTGCACGACCGCGGGCGAGCCGATGCAGACCGAAACCATACGGCTCTGGAAGGAGAGCACGGGGCTCACGATCCGCGAAGCATACGGCCAGACCGAAACCATCTGCATGATCGGCACGTTCCTCGGCATGAAGGTCAAGCCCGGCTCGATGGGCATACCGGCCCCGGGCTGGGACGTCGAGCTGCATGATGATGAGGGCAACCCCGTGAAAAAGGGCGACGACGGGCGCATCGCGCTCTGCCTCGACACCCACCGGCCGGTCGGGCTCTTCGAGGAATACCTCGACAAGCCGGAGGAGAACACCGCCTCCTTTATCGGAGACTACTACTACACCGGCGACCGCGCCTACTGCGACGAGGACGGCTATTTCTGGTTCATCGGGCGCAGCGACGACATCATCAAGAGCTCCGGCTACCGCATCAGCCCGTCGGAGGTCGAGGATGTCCTCGCCAAACACCCGGCTGTGCTCGAAGTCGCCGTCGTCGGCGCGCCCGATCCGCTGCGCGGTGCAAAGGTCAAGGCGTATATCGTGCTGCGGCCCGAATTCGAGGCGACCGAAAGCCTGGTCCGCGAGCTCCAGCAGTTCGTGAAACGCGAAACCGCCCCGTACAAGTATCCGCGTGAAATCGAGTTCACGACGGGCATGCCCAAGACGTTTTCAGGAAAAATCAAGCGCGACGCGCTCCGCCGTCACGCCCAGACCGGGCAGAGCTGGGAGGAGTGAGTCCGGGAGGGAGGGGTCCCATGGCCGGAAAAAACCGCAAGCGTTCCCGCGAGCGCGGCGCCGCGATCTTCGAATCGGTGGCAGCGCTGCTGATTCTCTGTCTGCTCTTCTTCGGGCTGCTGCAGATCTTCTACTGGTGCATCCAGAAGCAGTTCTGCGAATACGCCGCATTCTACACCGCGAAATCCGCGGCGCTCGGCTACCGGCCGAATTTCTGCCTGCGGGCGGCGCGCGTCGCGGCGATCAGTATTTCGGGCAAGCGGCGCGGCAGGAGCAACCTGTCAGAGAAGGACGGCGCTGCCAGCTACATGACTTCCGGCGACGCGAGCGGCGTCTACTACGAATACTGGTATCCGCAGAAGGCCGACGACCCTGAGCTCTACCTCACCGCCGGAACCGGCCCGATGGCGAGCGGCTCGATCAAGCTGCTGAATGCGCCGCTGCTCGGGCCCGGATTCGCGGCCATGCTCGGAATCGCGGAGAATCCGGAGCCTTCCGGAAACGTGCAGACCTACAACTATTCCCGGCTGTATATGGAGTAGCATATGCGTTCAACCGGAATCCACAGGAGCCGCCGCGGCGGAGAATCGGGGCAGGTATTGCTGACGGGGATCATCATGATGCTGATCCTCCTGCTCGGCATCCTGCTGATTTTCGACGTGCACAATGTGATCCGCGCGAAATACAAGGTCGAGACCGCCCATCAGGCCGCCGCGCTCGCCGGGGCGGAGTGGCAGAAGGAGTCGCTGAACCTGATCGGGGAGATCAACCTCATCAAGGCGTGCGAAACCATGCTCGAGGCCGACGACCGCTGGCCCGCGTCCACGCCGGATCCGGAACTCGAAGCCGGTGACCAGCGCCGTCAGGAGCTGCAGGCCCGCATCGGCATCCTGACCGAAATGCAGACCCGCATCTCATTCCTCGGCCCGCTGGTCGGCTTTGCGGCGGCGCAGCAGGCGGCGAAGCAGAACGGCCTGAATCCGGGCGGAGTGAGCCTCGACCAATACAATCCGATGCGCAAGCCGCTGCAGGATTACGTGGACCTGCTCGACGAAAACCGCCGCTATCTCAACGTCGAAACGGTCAACAACTTCAGATGGCGCGAGCCATACCGGAACATGGTGCAGAGCATCGTCGACCAGATGGTGGCGGTCTTTCCGAACGCGCGCGTCGCGGGAAATCCGATCGTGGACCCCGCCGGACTGGCCAAAAGCGCGCTTTACGCGGAGATCCTGCAGCACCGTTCCGAGATCAGCGCAGCGGACCCGCCGACGCAGAGCAGCTGGCTGGGCGTGATCTATCCGTTCGTCAAAAACAAGAGTGACGCGGATTACGAAGGCAAGTGGTGGAACATCGACTATGCCATGTCGGATTTTCCGAACGAGAGTGAGATCTTCACGCTCGGCGTGCAATACAGCTCGTGGGGCTACGACGACACGACCCGCGACCTGATCCAGCGCATGCTCCCCGACCAGACGCTCTACCACCCGAACGACCTGCCGTCCATACGTTTCTGCCTCTTCGACAACTTCTGGTACCCGAGCTACTACCGGCAGAATTACAGCGGCTACGACGACGACCATTTCAACTGGTGGTACGATGCGGGCGTGCTGCGCAAGCCGGTCAGGCGGCAATATGTGTACGAGGGGCCGGCCGCCTATGCGGAGGGCTCGGTGCTGCTGGACATGGTTTCGCGGTACGACTACGACTCCTCCCGGGGTTCCGGCGCACGGCAGATGGAGCTCGACAAGCGGTTCCGCCACCGCAGCTGGAAGAACGACAGCGACGGGGAGAACCTGTTCCGGCGGCGGGTCGGAACCCGCCGGACCTCGACGGCTTCGGGCGAAAACACCACCGACTACCGCCCCGGCGCGATCGCGAAGGTGCTGGGCGAACTCGACGGCGACATGCCGCCCATCACCGTGCCGGTCATCCTGCCGGTCTTCACGAACACGACGCTGACACCGACCTATATGCCGCTGCCCTACGGGTTCGGCGTGCTGCGGACCGCGAACTCCGCGCTGGACCGGTTCCTGAACTGGCTCTCCCGGCAGGAGTCGCTCTTCGACTACGACGAATCTCCTCCGCTCGGAACCGAAATCTACCTGCGGGCACTGCAATATCTGACCGACGGCGCCGGCTTCCGTTATTACGGCTGGAATCCGTCGTGGAACGCCTCGTCGTTCGACAGCGCCTACGCGGCCCGGGCGGACCGCCTCTTCTCCGACCGGAGCTTCGTCTATTCGCAAAGCAATCCGTCCGGGGCCGGCTGGCTGCAGGAGCCGCAGATCTTCACGGTGTTCTCGTCGGCGGAACGCGGGGTCAAGGAGGTGACCGATCATCGGAACGGAGGAATCGCGTACCGCTTCTTCCGCTCCTCCGGCAGCAGCGAATACATCGTGGTCGACTCGAAGGGGCATATCGTGACGAACGACGAGCAGGACCCGACCGTGCTCTACAGTGCCGGAGGGTATCCGGGCGGCGGCGGTCCCGGCTTCGAAGGGACCCAGAACCGTCCGGACACCCAGCCCGGACCTCCGAGGATCTGATATGAGGAACAGGCGAAATACGGAATCCGGCCAGGCCATGCTTGAGCTGACCGCCATGCTGGTCGGGCTCATCGCCATGACCCTCGGCATGATTTTCGTCGCCGGGCTCAGCCTCGCCGACAACCGCACACTGCTCTCCGCCAAGGCCAGCGCCGAAAGGGGCGCGCGCAACGGCGCCGAGCCGCGGACCGGGCAGACCGAGCTGGCCGGCTGGTATTACACCAGGACCGACGCGGGAGCCGACACCAATCTGGTCACGCCTTTTTCAGCGCACGATTACACGGTCCGCAGCCGGCTCGGGTCGTCGGTCGACGGCGTCCTCCCGGCCGCGACCAGCGACGCCTACTCCTCGGACAACGCGGCTTACACCTACAGTTGGATGAGCCCGCGCTCCTTCGATTCCGGGCTCGACAACGATTTTACCGGGGAACTGTCGAACGCGTTCGACGCTGCCGTGCTGGTTCAGGGCTCCGGGAGCTCCGCGATCGACCCGGTCAGCAACTTCGACGCCGGCTACAAGGAGAACACCAGCGGGGCGATGCGCAATGCGTTCCACGAATGGTTCGGCGTCCGGATCCGCGAAAACCAGCTGCTCAGCAGTCCGGCGAACCAGGTCTACATGCCGGCGGCGGACAACGATTCGGAGAAGAGCGGCCAATGAAGTGGATCGTCGCCCCGGACTCGTTCAAGAACTGCCTCCGTTCCCCGCAGGTCGCCGCACTCCTTGCCGAAGGGATCCGTGAAGCCTCGCCCGGCGATACGGTCGTCGAGCTCCCGCTCGCGGATGGAGGAGAGGGTACGGTCGAGGCCGCCGCCCGCGCCGCAGGAGGAAGCATTGCGTCACTCTCCGTCAGCGGGCCGCTCGGCAGACCGGTCGAAGCGCATCACGCGCTGCTGCCGTCCGGATGCGCAGTGCTCGAAATGGCGGAAGCGGCCGGGCTCGAGCGGCTGGCGGAATCCGAACGCGATCCGCTCAGAACCACGACTTGCGGCGTCGGCGAACAAGTAAGAGCGTTGCTCGACGCGGGGATCCGCGACTTTGTGATCGGCATCGGCGGCAGCGCGACCGTCGACGGCGGCCTCGGGCTTTTTCAGGCGCTCGGCGGCGTCTGCCGGGATGCGGCGGGCAGAAGGCTTCCGGCGGGAGCCGGGGGCGGCACATTGGAAGAGGCCGCCTCCATCGACTGTTCCGGCCTGCACGCGGCGCTCGGCGGCGCCCGCATCCGCATCGCGTCGGACGTGACGAACCCGCTGACCGGCCCGCGCGGCGCGGCGCGGGTTTTCGCGCCCCAGAAAGGGGCCGGCCCGGCTGAAGTCGAACGGCTCGAACGCGGGCTACGCCGCTGGGCGGAGCTCTGGAACGACACAGGGGATTCTCCCGGAGACGGCGCGGCGGGCGGCCTCGGCTTCCTGCTGCGCAAGCTCGGCGGATACTCCGAGTCAGGCGCCGGGCTGCTGCTCGACCTCGCCGGATTCGACCGGCATCTCGACGGAACGCAGTGGGTCGTGACCGGTGAGGGACGCACCGACTTCCAGAGCCTCGACGGCAAACTCTGCGCCGTCGTCGCCGCGCGGGCGGCGCGAAAAGGGGTCCGGACCATCCTCTGCTCCGGCTCGCTCGAACCGGATTTTCACGCCGCATGCTTCGCGGGCTGCTTCGCCATCGGCTCCGGCCCGGGACCCCTGCAGCAGGCATTTGAACAAACACCGGCCAATTTGCGCCGCATGGGGCGCAGCCTCGCCGGAATCCTGAAAGGCAATTCATGAGCATAGCCGTCATCTCCACCGGAACCGAACTTCTCAAAGGGACGGTTCTGAACACAAACCTCGCATTCCTCGGCAGGGAGCTTGAAACGCTCGGTCTCGCGATCCGCCTCGCGCTGATTGCGGGGGATCACGAGCGCGATCTGTACGCCGCATTCTCGGAAGCGCTCGGCAGCGCCGACACGCTGATCGTGACCGGCGGACTCGGACCTACCCGGGACGACATCACGCTCGATGCGACAGCGCGTTTTTTCGGCCTCACGCTCACGCCGCATCCTGAGCTGGTGGAAAAGGTGACGGCATTCTGGGGCCGGCGCCACCGCGGGCGGGTCCCGAAACAGGTTCTGCGGCAGGCGCGGGCGCCGCAGGGGGCGGTGATCCTGCCGAACCCGAACGGCTCCGCCTCCGGCTTCCGGATCGACACGCTCTACGGGAACCGCGAACGCCGTATTTTCCTGCTGCCGGGGCCGCCGCGCGAATTCGAGCCGATGGCCCATGCGGCGCTGCTGCCGGAGCTCGCCCGCAGCGCAGAGTCCGAAGGGCACGAATACACACTCGGCTATCTCGCGGCGGGGGAACCGGAATTCCAGCTTCAGGTGCGGCTCGAAAAGGCACTTGAGCCGTTCCCGGTCGAGCTCGCATACTGTGCGACTCCGGCGGGGACGCGGGTCTTCGTTTCAGGAACGGATTCCGGGCAGGTGAAAGCGGCGGCGGAGCTCGCGCGGACCCTGTCCGGCCCGGCGCCCCTGCCCTGCGGCGAACTCGAACTGCCCGGCCCCATCCTTGCCGAACTCGGACGGCGTGGCTGGAAGCTTGTGACTGCCGAATCCTGCACCGGCGGCATGATCGCCGCCGCATTGACCGAGGTCCCCGGCTCGTCGAAGAGCTTTCGCGGCGGCACGGTCGTCTACAGCAATGAGATGAAGCACCTGCTGCTCGGCGTGCCGCAGGAGATCTTCGCCGCCCACGGCGCGGTCAGCGCGGAGTGCGCAGCAGCGATGGTTGACGGCGCGGCGGAAAAACTCGGCGCGGAGTGTGCAATCGCCGTCACGGGAATTGCGGGCCCCGCGAGCGACGACACGGCTAAGCCGGTCGGGCTCGTCTACATCGGGGTCCGGGCGGGAAAGAAGCGAACTGTTCAGGAATTCCATTTCCCCGGCGACCGCAATACGGTGCGGGAACGCAGCTGCGGGAACGCGCTCCTGATGCTCTATCGCCTACTGCATGAGGACGAGATCGATGCCGCTGCCGCGGCGGGCGGGCAGCAGCTTCGCCTCCCGGACCCTCCCGACCTCGGGTAGAGTTCCCGACTGCAGCGCGAGCCGGATCAGCACCTGAAGCGGCGCGGGGTCGTTCTTCAGGCGTTCGACCCCAAGCTCAATGGAGAGCTCCGGGTTCGCCTGCCGCGCCGCGGTCAGGCTCCGGGCGACCTGCCACTGACGCGAAAGCGTCGTCCCGAAATACTCCGACCCGCCGCCTGCATACTCTTCGATCTGCCGGGAAAAATCCGCGATGAAAATGAGCTCCAGCAGCAATGCGCCGCCGAGCAACGCATTCGCGGTTTTCCGGTAATCACTCCTGAACGCGGCAAACCCGCGCCATGCCAGAAGCAGCCATGCGAACGCCACCACGGCAGTCTGGTGCACAAGCAGCTCGACATGCAGAACAAGGGACAGCGCGCAGAAAATCAGGATCGAAAAACCGCAGCAGACCGTCAGCCGGTCAAACAAATTGAGCTCTCCGCGCCGCCAGCGGCGCACGGCGGTCACCGCTCCAAGCACCGCGAAGAACAGCAGGACCGGCACGGACGCCATAACCGCCATTCCCGGCAGCGACAGCCCGGTTTCCGGGGCGAACCGGTCGGAGAATCCGAATGCGGTCAAATTCCGCCAGCAACACGCACAGCCGGCCAGCACCCCCTGCAGCGCATATTGCGGCGCGGCGGAGCGCACGGAGATGAAACTGAGCGGAAATCCCGCCGCCGCAATCAGGCACATGCCGCCGAAGAGACTCCATGCCCGCCGGGGCCTCGCCCGGAACGGTTCCGGCCGGAACACGGCCGTCCCCGCCAGGAATCCGGCCGGAATGACGACGGAGACGGGCGAGAGGACGAACATCAGGAGCGACAGGAACGCGAGCGCCGCCAGCCGGAACATCTTCGCCTCCCTCAGCCAGAGCCCGAAGCAGACGGCGCTCCAGAGGGAAAGCGGCGGCAGCCAGACATGGCTCCACGGCATCCGCAGAAAAAACCAGACGAACGGCGAACAGAGCCAGAGCGCGGCCCCGGGCCCCGCCGGAAGATAAAACAGCCGCGCCAGCTTCAGCAGCGCCCCCCATGTGAGCAGCAGAAGAAGCACCGTCTTGACCGCCGTGACCGTCACCGGATCCGCGCTGAAGAGAAGCAGCGCCTGATTCAGCCAGACGACCGGCAGGCCGTAGATGTCCCCGGACAATCCCTGCACGGCAGGGCGCCCGGCCCCGTTCGCGTCGAGCGCCAGCGCCATCAGCCGCGCCTCGTCGCCGAGCCAGACCGTGTTGCCGGGATACAGCAAGGCAAGCAGACTCGCGGCGGCGGCGAACAGGAGAAAAAAATCGAATTTTTTCCAGTCGAATCTCATACTTCTCATAAAATAGCGGAGGTGCTCCGGGTTTGCAACTGGAAAAAACGGATTCCGGCATTAAATTACCGGTATGAACTACTATTTCTGCCTGACCATCATACTTGCGGCGGCCGGCGCGGCGGCCTGGGGCGCTCCGCGCCTCCGGTTCAGCTTTCCGGAGAAGAGGGAACCGTACCTGCTGTGGGGCATGACGCTCGCTTTCTTTCTCGTCTACGCCGCCCTCGGCTGGTACAAGCTCGAAGCGATGCAGATGGGGAACTGGGACTTCGGCATCTACGATTCGATGCTGCGCAACGCGGCGAACGGCCGCGGGCTCATGCAGGACTACCGCGGCGCTTTCGACCACTTTTCACCGGTCATGCTTCTCTTTGCGCCGCTTTACCGGATCTGCGACACGCAGCTCTGGCTCGTGCTGATTCAGTCGGCGGCGCTCGCATTCGCGGCTCCGCTGCTGCACGCGGCGGCGCGGCGGCGGTTCCGGACGGGGCCGGTTCCGCTCCTGCTGACGGCGATGTACCTCTTCAACCCGTACTACTCGCGGCTTGCGCTCTTCGACTTCCATGCGGAGTGTCTCTTCCCGCTTCTCTTCTTCGGGGCGTTTTACTTCTACGGCCGGAAGCGGACGGTTCCGTTCTTCCTGCTGCTGGCGCTCTCGCCGCTGGTCAAGGAGGATTTCGTGATCCCGGTCGGCGCGGCGGGGCTGTGGCTGCTGGCGCAGCGGGGAAAACGGTACTGGGGGGCCGGCGCGGTCGCCGCGGCGCTCTTCTGGACTTTTTTCGTGTTGAAAATCTACTATCCGCACATCCTGAAGGTCGATTACTGGCACTACGGGCGCTATGAGCTTTTCGCGCCCACCTTCGCAGGGACGATGCACAACGCCGGAATCATGCTCGGCCGCGTGTTCAGCGCCCAGTCGTTCGGTGTCGTGCTGAGCGTGCTGCTGCCGTTCGCGCTGCTGCCGCTCTGCAATTGGAAAACATTTGTGCTCCTCTTGCTGCCGGTCATCGGCATCCAGCTGGTTTCCGAACACCCGCATCAGCAGCTCCTGATGAGCCATTACGGCTCCGCGCTGCTGGCGGTCGCACCGGTCGCGGCCCTGTACGGGGCGCGGGCGCTTCGCGCGCGCCTCCGCCGCCGGAAGAGCCTGCTCCGACTCCGCAAGCCGGCGCTCGCGGCTGCGGCCGTCGTGATGCTCGGCTGCCACATCGCCTGCTGCGACCTGCCGCTTTCGCGCTATATGGAATACACGCAGGGGCTGCCGCCCTATCAGGGCGGGCTCCTCTCGCTGCCGCTGCGTCCGGCCTACTGGCAGGAGATGCTGCGGCGGCTGCTGCACGCGGACGGGGCGCGGGCCGTATTCGAGCAGCTGCCGGTCACGCCGGAGAGCACGATGATCTGCCAGAACGAGCCCGGCGTCTACTTCCTGCCGAAAGCGCGCGTCTTCGACTTTCCGGAGATCGGGTTCGGCAATACGCGCCCGTTCCGCGCCGATTACTTCGTGCTGGACCGCGGCAACTACTGCGGCGACGGCGGGGATTTCTCGGCCGTCAATGCGCTCCTGAAATCACTGGCGGAGGATCCGGAATACGGGGTCGTCAACCATCCGGGCGGCGTGCTGGTCTTCTACCGGATCCCGGCCCCGAAAACGAAATAAGAATCCCGGGCTCCCGGCATCTTATCCGCAGAAGGAGGAAATGGAACCCCGGATCGCGTCTCTTCTTTTCCAACAAAAAAACTACAAATGTAGTGGAACACGCTTGACTTTCTTCATTACGCTTGTAGTTTATAATAAGAAGACCAACCCCGGGAGGGCGAATGATGGATCCGGTTTCAGTTTCGAACAGTGAACTTGAGGTGATGAAGCTGCTGTGGGAGCGTGCGCCGCAAAGTGCGCCTGAACTCGTCGAGAAGCTTCAGGAGAGCTGCGGCTGGGAGGAGAACACGATCCGGACACTGCTTATGCGGCTTGTGAAAAAAGGCGCCGTCGAACAGAACGGCCGCAAGCGGAACTACACGTATGCTCCGCTTATCAGCCGCGACGAATACCGCGAAGAGGCGAGCGGCCGACTGCTCGGCCAGATTTTCGACAACAGTCCGGGCGCCCTCGTGAATTTCTTCGTCCGCAAAGGAAAGCTGTCGGCGGAGGAAGTGGCGGAACTCCGGCAGCTTCTGGAGGAGGCGGAACAGCATGAGTGAACTCGGCTTCTACCTTGCGGGAACCATGTTGCGCGGCGCGGGCTTCCTGCTTATTTTGTTCGCGGTGGAACGGCTCCTCCGGATCAGCCTCACGCGCCCCGGCACCCGGCGGCTCTGGCTCGCGCTGCTGGCGCTGCTCGTCGTCCCGTTCGGGATTTTCACGCTGCCGCTGCCGCCGCCCGCCTCTCCGCCCCGGAGTTCCGCCGCCCCGGCCATGCCGCCTGCCCGGCTCCCCGCTCCCGCCCCGCTTCCGCAGGAAGAACCGCCGGCTGTCTCCCCGGCCGAACCGGCGGCGCGTCCCGCGCCGGAACGCGCCGGGTTCCATATCGGACCTCCGACCGCAAAAGGCCTGGCCGGCTTTTTCGCGGCCGTTTACATAGGAGTCACCCTTATTCTCCTCGCGCTCCGGCTGCACCGGCTGCGGGCCTGGAGCCGGCGGCTCGCCGCATGCGTCCCAGTGAACGACCCGCGATTGAAGCGGCTCTTCACCGAAGCATGCGCGCTTGCCGGAACGGCTCCGGAAAAGGTGCGCTTCCTCGACGGGAGCGGCTGCCTCGACGGCCCCGCCTGCTGCGGAGTCCGGCGAAGGTGCATCCTGTTCCCGGTCCCGGACCGGGAACGGCTGAGCGACGATGAGATACGGATGCTGCTGGTCCACGAGCTCGGACACCTGCGGCGCGGCGACTCCCGGCTGGGTTTTCTCTTCCACTTCGCCGACGCCCTCTACTGGTTCAACCCGGCCTACCGCCTGCTGCGGAAACGGCTCGGGCGCGCCTGGGAGGTCGACTGCGACGCTGAAGTCGTACGGAAACTCGGACTCGACGCCGGCGAACGCCGCCGTTACGCCCGGCTGATCCTCGACTCCCATCTGCGCGCGGGCGGCACGGCGCCCCTCCCCTGTCCGGGACTGGGCGGAAGCGCGCAGGAACTCAAACAACGAATCACGGAGCTCACCATGAATAAACCGTTCAGGCACAGAAAGATGATCCTCTGCGCCCTGCTGCTGTTCGTCGCCGCGGCAGGAGCGCTGACCCCGGTCCTCGCGGATCCGCTGCCGGAAATCGCGCAGAAGTACGAAAACTGGAAGAGTTCAGCGCAAAAGAAGTTCCAGCGGAATCCGGAACAAATGCGGGAAGCTCCCGTCTACAACGGACTGCTCGGCGAAGCGCTGAAGCTCGCCGCCCGCGCCCGCAGCGACGGCGACACCGCCCTCGCCGAAACGATCGGACGCGAGGCGCCGGAGTTCCAGAAACGGCTTTACGGGAATGCGTACCCCGGCCCGGATTTCAGGAACCGCGAGGGCGATTATGTCCCGCCTGAAGTGAAAACCGGGGAGTGGAACGCCTACTTCAAGGTCAACCGCGAGCTGATGGCGCGGAAGGAGTACCGCAAGGTCTTCGAACGCTGCCGCTGGTATTTCCACCATGCACTGGAATATCAGCCGTACGCGACCGGTGTACGCCTCTCCTATGCGCTCAACCAGTGGGCGCTGGCCGGAAAAAAGTATCAGCCCGCACTTGAAGAGCTGCGCAGCATCCGGGAGGAACGGGCCGCCCACCTGCTGGCGGGAAAGGGGCGCACGAGCCTTCCGTACTGGAATCCGGACGGGACCATGCGGGACTGGAACCTGGGCGCTGAGTCGCAGGAGGAGTGGAACGAATTCTTCCGCTGTTCCGCCGGAGATTCCGTCATGGTGCACGAGATCGCGGCCATCGACCATTATCTCGGGGAAACTCCACGCAGCATCGAGCTGTTCCGCGAACTCGACCGGAAATACCCGGAATTCGCGGCCGGCGCCTGGTTCTTCATCGAAAGCGAATGCATCGACGCCGGAGCGTTCGACCTCGTCAACAAATACATCCCGGATCTGGAAAAACGATTTCAGGGCACCTGCCAATCCGCCCGGGAGGATCTGGAAAACTCCGGCGTCTCCGTGGAAAACCGGAAACACACCGTTGAAAAGGTCATGATCGTCGCGCTCCAGCGGTTTGTCACCGTTGCTGAGGCCCGGAACCAGCCGGAACTCGCCGACCGCTTCAAACAGCAGATCGGGGAGCTCTCGAAGCAGGCGGAAGCCCTGAAGTAACCGGCAGCTCATACGATTTCCTGAATGAGAAATCATAAATGCGAAATTTCCGCAAAAGTCGCGTG
>JABLYX010000047.1 GCA_018265615.1 Lentisphaeria bacterium | reverse complement strand
GGCGGCAATCGTCAGGCAGAAACAGGCGGCGAAGAGCAGTCGGCACGGAAACATGGCATAACCTCGCACTTCATTTCGGGAACAACATGTTTTAATTATGGGCCGCATTCACACGATTGTCAAGCCGATTTCGAGAAAAATCAAAATATACTATAAGCAATAACGCCATCGTAGAGCCGAAGTGTTGGCGGAGTCTGCCATACTGCAAGCTTTTTCCTCCCGTGTTCTCTCCTTGCCAACGGCCCCGCCGGAAAAAAGGTCAACGTTCCGGGGAAAATCCTTGCCGCCGGATGGAACCCGTGCTATCTTAATATGTGATACTCAGCCTTAACAAGTAAGGAGAACAATTCCATGCGCATGAAACTTTCCCTGCTGACGGCCCTGCTGACGGCGGCGTTCACCCTTGCCGCCAACCCGCTTTCCCTGCCCGAATACGAACGCGAAGTCAAGCTGGTGTTCCCGAACGAAGAAGCGGCAAAGGCGGCGAAGCTCGAGCTGCTGCCGCTGCCGCAGGGGAAGAGCTTCGCTTTTTCCACCCGGTGGGACGACAGCAATCCGAAGCATCTCCGCATGGCCGAACTCCTCGCCAAACACGGTTTCAAGGGGACCTTCTATCTCTGTTCGACCGGCCGGAAGGGATTCTACGGCGACGTCCTGCCGCACCTGACCCGGAAAGGGCACTCCGTCGGCAACCATACGCTGAACCACCCGAATCTCGCGACGCTGATTCCGAACGAGGTCGCGCGGCAGATCCTGCAGAACCGGGTCGAGTATGAAACCCGCACCGACCAGCCGGTCAACTCGTTCGTCCTGCCGTACTGCGCCTACAGGAACGGGACGGACACCCTCTCCCCATTGCGGATCGGAGAGGCGCTCTACCGTTCCGGCGAACTCGGCTCGCCGGAATACCACCAGGAGCTCGAAAAGGAGTACGGCATGCCGGAAGGGAGCTGGGGAACGAGCCGGCTCTTCTCGATCGACGACCGGAACCCCTCCCCGGAAAAGTTCGATAAAGCCATCGAAAACCGCCTGAAGGATATGAAACCCGGGGAGGTCCGCCACGCCACGCTCGGGCTCCACACCTGGCAGGACGACGCGGGCTTCGAAACACTCGACAAGCTTTTCGCCCGGTACGCGAACCGCCCTGACTGGTGGTACTGCAACGAAAACGAATACAACGCCTACCGTTACGGGCGGCTGCACACCCGCATCGAAAAGCGGGTCGACGGCAGTACGGCAGTGTTCAAGCTGACCGGGCCGACGCCGGCGGCGCTCGGCTCCGACACGCCGCTCTGGGGGAAGGTGACCCCGGCGATGGCCGATGGCAAAACCGCGATAGAACTCCCGCACACTCTGAAGCTTCCGGAGAAGATCGACGCGATCATGAGCAGCGGCCCCGAGGTGAAGCAGTCGAAGAAATTCCCATACCTCGCCGCGTCGCTCGTGCTGAACGTCAAGGACGAGCCGGGCGTCATCCTCACGATCGCGAACCGCGGCAAGCAGCCGCTGACGAATGTGACGGTCGCATTCCGGCTGCCGCTTCTCTTCACCTCCGACGAACGGGTTCCGCGCAACGACCTCGAAATGATCAACCCCGAAGTCACGCGGACCATTTCGCACTACTTCCCGGAGCACCGCCGCACCGCGCTCTATCAGTGCGGACCGCTCTTCGCGGCGGCAGAGCTGAACTTCGAACTCGACGGCAAGCCGCAGCGGCTCTGGGTCTGCGCGACCGATGAGATTCCGCAGTTCGCAGAAGCGGTTCCGCGCGACACCGCGCTCGTGCTCGGCCCGCTCGCGCCGGATCAGTTTTCCGATAAGCTCCTGGCGGCGGCCTCGAACCCGGATGAAACGCTCTCCGGCTGGTCGCCGCTCCCCGCCGGGAAGTGGAGCCTGCCGTACATCGTGCAGGTTCCGAAGAAGGAGAAGGAACAGGCCGCCGTCGCACTGTCGTTCCGCGCGGACGCCGTGATCGACAGCTGGAAGCTCCATATCCCGCGAAACAACGTCAAGGGGGTTTTCCTGAACGGCCGGAAGCTCGAACTCAAGTCGCTCCCGACCCCCATCGTGACCCGGAAAGGACTGAACCGCATTGTGGTGCTCTACGACACGAACCGGGGCGGCCCGCACATGGTTTCGGTCACAAAAGGCAGCAACCCGAACCTGCCGGTCGAGTTCGTAAGCGAATAACGCAAGAGGAGCGGGGGAGTCTGCCATGTACTGTCCTCAATGCGGATTTAAGAATGCGGAAACATCGAAGCGATGCCGAACCTGCGGCGTCTCTCTGGAAGACAGCTCCAAGGCGCTGCCATCGTGCTGCGGAGCATTCAACACTGCGATGATCTTCGCGCTGCTGGTTACGCTCCTCGGCTGTACCGTACCGGGGATCATCGCGGTGATCTACGCGGCGGAAGCCTCGATCTATCGCCGCACGGGATACCTGTCCGAAGAGAGAAAAGCGACCGGGAAATCATATATCTGGTCGCTGATTACCGTGGCCCTGACGGTCGTCATTCTGGCCTGTAAGTACGCCTGAAGTTATCATGTACTGAAACCGAAAAATCCTGTCCGAAATGCGGAACGGCCGATGTTCAGCAGCCGCCCCCGGCGGCTGGAGTTCCTCATTCCGCGCAACGCCTGCGCCCTTTGGGCATATTACCTCGAAATCGGCTCCCAGATCTGCGGAATCACCGGGATTCCGGCGTTCATCACGGGCATTCTCGGCGTACGCTGCGCGAAGCGGAATCCACAGGCCAAAGAGCGATACACGCCTGGGTCGGCATCATCCTCGGCGGAATCACGACCCTGCTTCTGCCGGCCGTCATCGTCATAATCGCGGCGGCGGCAATTTCCGCGCACTGATTTGCATTTGTTCCCTTGCCGGCTTATATTGACTCATAGCCAACAGCAAAGGAGGGATTCATGTATTGTCCGAAATGTGGAAACAGGCTCGATGACGGGCAGACGGAATGCCCTTACTGTCCGGCGGCCCCGGCCCCGGCGATCAACACCTGGCTGGTCCCGTCAATCCTCGTGACGGCATTCTGCTGTCAGCCGCTCGGAGTCGTCGCACTGGTCTTCGCGGCACTGGCGACGGGCCATCTCTCATCCGGCAGGTATGAGGAAGCGGCCCGCACCGCTTCAATGGCAGGCAAATGGCTGATGTGGGCGCTCATCGCCGGGCTCACATTCTGGTTCATATGGGGCGGATTCTATCTGTCTATGGCGCTGCTCGGCGCTTTTTCATCCATTTAGCAGGAGTATATGATGTTCTGTCAGAAATGCGGCATGGAGCTTGACGGGAACAGGCAAAGCTGCCCGCACTGCGGCGCGGCCTCTTCTCCGCAAAATACATTGATGCCGGCAACCGACAGCGGGCTCGTATGGGGAATCCTAACGACGCTTTTCTGCTGTATGCCGTTCGGAATCGTGGCGATCATCTACGCTTGCCAGGCATCGAGCTATGCGGCTGCCGGGAATATGGCCGCCGCGGAGCAGGCGATACGGAGTTCGAAGCGCTATTCGCTGATCTCCGCCATTGTTTTCTCCGTGCTCTTCACGCTCTTCATCCTGATCCAACTCCTGGTTCCGCTGCTCATCATCCTGATCGCGGGAACGTCACACAGCTGAGCGCGGGATATTGCTCTTGCCGGAGATAGTTTCCGCAACGAGCCGCAGGATCGCGGTCCGCACGAGCATCGGCTCCGGATACTCGAAGGAGCCCGGGGCGCCGCAATGGTTCATGATGCAGTCGAGCGCGTCGCGCTTCCCGTCCGCCGCGGTGATGAATTCAATGCGCCCCGCCGCAATCACGCTCTCATAGTGACAGGTCGAGCGACAGGCCGGCTCCGCGATCACGATGCGGTTCTCCCCGACGGCGGAGAACGAAACGCGCGCATCCGCTTTCAGGCATTCGATCTTGCGCCCCGCGCCCGCCGAATGAAAGTAGAACACAAAGCTCCCACGCTCGATCCGGTATCCGAACGAGACCGGAATGACGGCGGGAGCTCCGCAATCGAGAAACGCGAGGTTCGCATACGCCGCCCGGTCGAGAATTCCGGCCAGGACGGCGGCGTCCGTCATTTCCCGCTCCGTGCGGCGCATCAGAACGAGCTGCCCATATCGACGATGGCGGCCTTGATCTCTCTTTTCTTATACTTCGACCCCTTGATCAGCTCGTGCAGCATCGCGTCGAATTTCTCTGTGTCCATCGGGATCGCGACCTCTTCGCCCTTCAAGCCGGAATAAAGCATCGCGTTGCCGAATTCGACCGAACGGATCCCCTCCTCGCCGCGCGCGATGAGCTCCGCCTTCGGGTCGAGCACGGCCTTCACGAATGCCGCGATCACATCCTGGTGCTCATGGCCGGTGTCCTTGCGGGTCGGGACGACGATATCCCACGTATCCATGCTCGGGAACGACTCCGCGGTTGTGCGGCAGAACTCGTTCACGTCGACTTCCGTGCGCTTGAATTTGATCACGCCGTCCTCGTAGACCATGCGGCCGCGCGTGCCGGAGATCTCAAGCCGGTTGGTCCCGGGGAACTCGCCGGTCGAGGTGATGAAGTTACCGGTCGAACCATCCGCGAATTCGCAGTAGGTGTTCACATCGTCCTCGACTTCGATGTCATGGTATTTGCCGATCGAAACCGTGCTGCGCACCTTGACCGGAAGACCGAAAAACCACTGGAACAAATCAAGGTGATGCGGGCACTGGTTCAGCAGCACGCCGCCGCCCTCGCCGGCCCAGGTTGCGCGCCACGAACCGCTGTCGTAATAACTCTGCGAACGGAACCAGTCGGTCACTGTCCAGTTGACCCGGACGATCTTGCCGAATTCGCCGTTCTCGATCATCTGCCTGATCTTCCTGTGCGCCTGCCGGGTGCGCTGATTGAACATCAGCGCGAAGCGCAGCTCGGGATGCTTCGCATGCGCGTCGATCATCTTCTGCGCAAGGCTCTTCGTCACGGCGACCGGCTTTTCGCAAAGCACGTGGATCCCCCTTTCGAACGCCTGGATCGCGATCGGGGTGTGATCGTAGTGCGGAACCGAAATGATGACCGCGTCGACCGCGCCGGAGCTCAGCAGCTCGTCGACCGAGTAGAATACTCTGCACTCCTTCGGGGCGAGCTTCACCTTTTCGTCCGCACGCGCTTTGTCGCGGTCGCAGATCGCGGCAAGCTCCGCCTCCGGGATGTTCTGAACGCTCGTGATGTGCGCCGTGCCCATATTGCCGACGCCGATGATGCCGATCCTGACCTTATCCATATTGCCGGGCCTCCTTAATGCAACTTTGTTAAATCAGTTAACATAATATAAAATACCACCCCATCAACAGGATTGCAAGGATTCGATTCGATTTTTTCGGTTTGCCGTGCTATATTAATTCGGAATACCAACAATGAAAAGGACTGGACCAGTGCTGAATCCGATCATAGAAAATGCCTACAAGGTGCTCGACGGCGGTGCCCTGACCCGCGGAGAGGCGCTTGAAATCGCCGAAAAAATCGACGGCGAAGATATCCTCGACCTCATATCCCTCGCGAACAAGGTGCGCAAAAAATTTGCGCGCGAAATCGCACCGTGCTCGATCCTGAACGCAAAGTCCGGCGTCTGTTCGCAGAACTGCCGATTCTGCGCCCAGAGCGGGCACCACAGCACCGGAATCGAAACCTATGAGCTGCTCCCGGCGGAGGAGGTGCTCGAAGCCGCGCGACAGGCGTATGAGAACGGCGTGCGCGCCTTCGGCTACGTCACGAGCGGCTTCGGCTACAAGACGGCCACGCCGGAATTCCGGCAGATCCTCGACACGCTCGACCTGCTGCACAGGGAACTGCCGGAACTCAAAATCTGCGTTTCGATCGGCATCCTGTCGCGCGAAACCGCAAAGCTGCTCTCCGAGCATCACGCCTGGCGTTACAACATGAATCTCCAGACCAGCCCGAAACGGTATGCGGAGCTCATCTCCGACACGCACACGGTCGAGGAGAAGATCGCGACGATCCGCCATCTCCAGGAGTTCGGCGTGACAAACTGCACCGGCGGCATCTTCGGCCTCGGGGAAAACTGGGAGGACCGCGTCGATATGGCGTTCGCGATCCGCGAGCTCGACGTGGAGGGAACCCCGCTGAACGTCCTGCTGCCGATCAAGGGAACGCCGCTCGAAGGGCGCGAAATCATGGCTCCGGCCGACGTTGCGAAGGCGTTCGCGATTTTCCGGCTCGTGAATCCGGCCAAGATGATCAAGTTCGCGGCGGGGCGCGAAACCACGATGAAGGATTTTCAGGGGCTGCTGATGCTCTCCGGCCTCAACAGCATGATCACCGGCGGATACCTCACGACCCGCGGCCGCAGCGTCGGGGACGACGTGAAATTCATCGAACAACTGAACAGGTTCTGAACATGGAGTTCCGGGAAGAACTGGCCGCGGACGCGGCGGAGCTCGAAGCGGGAGGGCGGCTCCGCGTCCTGCACGAAATCGCGCCGGAGGGGCGCGGGCTCTGCTGCTGCGACGGCAAAAAGTATCTGAATTTTTCGAGCAACGACTACATGGGCATCGCGGCCGACGCGGAGCTGCGCAGGCAGTTCTACGCGCAGTATCCCGACGCCGCCACGCCGGAGCTCGCGCTCTCAAGCGCGTCGAGCCGGCTGCTGACCGGGAACACACCCGCCTGTGTGCGGCTCGAAGCGAAGCTCTCCGCGCTCTACAGCAACCGCGCCGCGTTGGTTTTCAACAGCGGCTACCACGCGAACATCGGCATCCTGCCCGCGCTCTCGACCGGCCGGGACCTGATCCTCTCGGACAAGCTGAACCATGCGAGCATCATCGACGGAATGCGGCTCGCGGAAGCAGAGTTCCGGCGTTTCCGCCACCTCGACTGCGAGCAGCTCGAAAAAATCCTGGCCGAAAAACGCGCGGCCTGCCGCCGGGTCTTCCTCGTGACCGAGTCTATCTTCAGCATGGACGGCGACGCGGCGGATCTGCGCAGGCTCGTTGAACTCAAAAAGAAATATGACTGCATCCTCGTCGTGGACGAGGCGCACTCGGTCGGCGTGCGCGGCCCGAAAGGGACCGGCCTTGCGGCCGAGCTCGGCGTCGCGGACGAAATCGACATCCTCATCGGGACCTTCGGCAAGGCGTTCGGCTCGACCGGAGCCTACGCGATCATGGCGCCGGAGGTGCGGACATATCTCATCAACCACATGCGTCCATTCATCTTCACGACGGGGCTGCCCCCGGCCGTGCTGAACTGGAGCTGTTTCGTGCTCGACCGCTGTGCGGAGATGGAGGCTGAACGCGCGAAGCTGCGCCGCATGGGCGAAGCGCTGCGCGGGATCTTCGGGCACAGGACCGTACCCGGCAACTCGCAGATCGTGCCGTTCCTGATCGGCGGAGACCGCGAATCGGTCGAAACGGCGAAACGCTTCCAGGAGAACGGGATCCTTGTTTTCGCGATCCGTCCCCCGACGGTTCCGCCGAACGGGGCGCGGCTGCGTTTTTCGCTTTCGGCCGCCCTGCCGGAGGAGTCCGTCGAACAGCTGCGGAGGCTGGTTTGAAGATCCGCCTGCTCCATCGCGCCGGAAACGGAAAGCTCCTGCTGTTCTTCAACGGCTGGAGCATGGACGACACGCTCTTCGACGGTTGGAAGGCCCCCGGTTTCGACGTGATGACCGTCTGCGACTATACCGTCCCGGAGCCGCTGCCGGAGCTCGGGGGGTATCGCGAGCTGCACCTCGCCGCATGGTCGCTCGGCGTGCGGATCGCGGCGGAGCTGCTGGAGCATGCGCCTTACCGGTTTGAAACCGCCACCGCGTTCAACGGCACGCTGCGCCCGGTCGACGCGGAGTTCGGCATCGACCCGGCCGTTTTCGCCGGAACCGCCGCGAACTGGAACGATGAACGCGCGCGGGAGCGGTTTTACAGGCGTCTCGCGGGAAACGCGGAGTTCCGCCCGCCGCAGCGCGGCTGGGTGTCTCAGCAGGCGGAGCTAATTTCGCTTGAAAGGCATATTCTCTCCGCGCCCGTTCCGGTCAATCCGTTCCGGGCCGCGCGGATCGGCGGGCGCGACCGGATCATCCCGGCGGCGGCGCAGCGCAGATTCTGGGCGGGCGAGTCCGCCGCCGTCACGGAAGAGGCGGATTCGCCGCACTTCCCGTTCCATCATTTTCAGTCGTTCGAGGAAATCATCCATGCCGGACGGAATCGATAAAAACGCGGTCCGGCGGCGGTTCAGCCGCAGCCTCGCAACCTACAACAGCTCCGCGGTCGTCCAGCGCGAAATGGCGGAGCTGCTGCTCGACCTGTTCACCACCGCCACGCTCGAACGGCAGTTCGCGGAGATCACGGAACTCGGCTGCGGAGCCGGGATCCTGACCGACCGCCTTGCGGAACGGTTCGACTTCGCGCGCCTCACGCTCATCGACCTCGTCCCGGAGTGCGCGGAGTTCCACCACGGCCGCCCGAATACGCGGTTCCTCACGGGCGACATTGAAGCGATCGATCTGCCGGAGTCGGATCTCTTCCTCTCGAACGCGGTCTTCCAGTGGGCGTCCGCCCCCGGAAAGCTCTTCGCGCGGATCGCGGAGAGGCTGCATGCAGGCGGCTTCCTCGCATTCACGACCTTCGGCCCCGAAACGCTGCGCGAAGTCTCCGCCCTGACCGGAAACGGCCTCCCCTACCGGACCGGAACAGAGCTCATCGGGCTTCTCGAATCGAACGGTTTCGACGTGCTCGCGGCCCGCGAAGAGCTGCAGACACAGGAGTTCGACTCCCCGCTCGACGTGCTCAAGAGCCTGAAAGCGACCGGCGTGACCGCCGTCGCTCCGGCGGAGCCGTGGAGCCGCCGCAAACTCGCGGCATTCAGTGAAGCGTATGCCGGGAATTTCCGCCTGCCGGGCGGAAAGTTCCCGCTGACTTATCATCCGATCGCCCTTGTGGCGGGAAAGAAGCAGTGATTATGAGCGTCTATTTCATTTCGGGAATCGATACCGACATCGGCAAAAGCGTTGCGGTCGGCATGATGGCGCGCGACCTTCACCGGCGCGGCGTGCGAGTCATTACCATGAAACTTGTGCAGACCGGCAACGACGGCTTCTCCGAGGACCTCGACAAGCATCGCGCCATGATGGGCGTACCGCCGTTCCCGGAGGACAAAGCGGGGCTGACCGCGCCTCAGATCTTCCATTTTCCGGCTTCTCCGCACCTTGCGGCGCTGCTCGAAAAGCGCGAGCTCGACCTCGATGCGATCCGCCGTGCCGTCGCGGAGGTGTCGAAGCGTTATGAGGTCGTCCTGCTCGAGGGGGCGGGCGGGCTCGCGGTTCCGCTCACCGAAGAGCTGCTGACCGTCGATTTCGCGGCGGAACTCGGCTGTCCGCTGATTCTCGTGACCTCCGGGCGGCTCGGCAGTTTGAACCACACGATCCTGTCGATCGAGGCGGCGGCGAACCGCGGAATCACGATCGCCGGAACCGTCTACAACCGTTACCCGGCGGCGGATCCGACCATCGACGCGGATTCGCCCCGCATGATCCGCAAATACCTGAAGCGCCACAATATGCCGGAGGTGCTCGTCGAGCTGCCGAAAGTGGAGGAGCCGTTTCCGGAGGTCGATTTCTCCGCGATTTTCGAAGGAGCGGCAAAATGAACAGGGAAGAGCTCCTCGCATTCGACCGCAAACACCTCTGGCACCCGTATGCCTCGATCTCCGCGCCGCCGCCCGTCAACCTCGCCGTTGCGGCGAAGGGGACGCGCATCCGCCTCGACGACGGCCTGGAGCTCATCGACGGAATTTCGAGCTGGTGGTGCATGGCGCACGGCCACAATCATCCCGATATCGTCGCGGCGATCCGCGAACAGTCGGAGAAGTTCGCGCAGGTCATGTTCGCGGGGTTCACGCACGAACCCGCGATCGAGCTCGCCGCCGCGCTCGTCCGGCATACGCCCGCCGGAGTGAACAAGGTCTTCTACGCGGACTCCGGTTCCGTCGCGGTCGAGTGTGCGGCAAAGATGGCGATCCAGTACCAGTACGCAATGGGCAGACCGCAGCGCTGCCGGCTCGCGGCGCTGCGCGGCGGATATCACGGCGATACGGCGGGCGCGATGGCGCTCTGCGATCCGGACGGCATGCATCAGGTGTTCCACGGCTACCTTCAGCGGAATATTTTCCTGCCGCAGCCGCGCATCGGCTTCGGTGAGGCATGGGATGAAACGGAGTTCGCCCCGGTAGTGGAAATGCTCGACCGCCATGCCGGTGAAATCGCGGCGGTATTCATCGAACCGGTATTCCAGGGCGGAAATGCGATGCGGTTCTACCATCCGATGTATATGAAGCGTCTGCGCGAGGCGTGCAGCGAACGCGGAATCCTGCTCGTGATCGATGAAATCGCGACCGGCTTCGGCCGCATCGGGCGCTATTTCGCCTGCGGATACGCCGGAGTCACACCGGACATCATGTGTGTCGGCAAGGGGCTGACCGGCGGTGCAATCACGCTCGCGGCGGCCGTCGCGTCGGAGCACGTGGCCGAAGCCATCTCCGCAACGCCGCCCGGAAAGTTCATGCACGGCCCGACCTTCATGGCAAATCCGATCGCCTGCGCCGCAGGCGTCGCTTCTCTGCGGCTCTTCGAAAAGTACGATTGGAAGGCAAAAGTCGAGGCCATCGAAGCGCAGCTCAGGCGCGAGCTCGAACCGCTCCGAGGGCATCCGAATGTGGCGGATGTGCGCGTCCTCGGCGCAATCGGCGTCGTCGAACTCAAAACGCCGCCGACTCCCGAACGCGCCCAGCAGCTCGTCCGCGAAACCGGCGTCTGGCTGCGTCCCTTCGGCCCGTGGCTCTACACCATGCCCCCATTCATCACATCGCCGGAAGAAGTCAGCAGCATCACCGAAGCAATGAGCCGGATGCTCTGACGTGCTCCTCCTGCAACAACGTCGCGGGAGTGAGGGAGGCGCTTCGCCCTCCCTCAACCCTCCCGACCGGCAGGGCGCCGGTGCCGACGCCTCAAAAAGCGCAGCTTTTTGAGGCTGACTTTTACTTGGCTTGGTTATGCCGGGTCGTGTCTGCGCCAAATACCGCGTTGCCACCTTGCCGTCTGACCTTGCCGCCCGGCAAAAAAAGCGCGGTATGCGCCGCGGAGCGGATGTGAACGAACAACGCGGTTCGGCGCAGCCGAAGCGCGTTGCAAGGAACGAAAGTGACGCAGGTGAACGCAGCGCAGCGAAGCCCCTCTGGCGCAGCCCGCGAAGCGGGCGGTGAAGAGTTGGCCGCCGCAGGCGGACAAGTAAGGGGGGCAAAGCCCCCCGCCGCGAACGGGAGGGAACAACCCACGGCTCCGCGCCCGCCACATGAGTGTAAGAAATGGGGGTGCGGGGGAAATGTATTTCCCCCGCGAATCCCACAACAATGTTTGCAGACGCAGCGCAGAAGAATGCCTTGCGGCTCTGTTGCGTACCGCAAAACTATGCTGTTATTGCATTCGCTTCTTTCCGGGCTCTGTTGCGTGCCGCAAAACTATGCTGTTATTGCATTCGCTTCTTTCCGGGCTCTGTTGCGTACCACAAAAGGTTGTTCTTGTTTTCTTTTCGTGCCTGGCCCGGATGCCTGCGCTTCGCGCACGCGCGGTCTTAATGCGCCTGCGGCGCAGCAGACCGTGTGCGCTCCACGGCAAAAATTTCATTTTTGCTATGCAGCTGTTTCGCTCCGCGCACAACTTTACCTCCGGTGGCCAAGGCGCTTCGCCCTTGGAACCCGACCGGCGGGGCGCCGGCGCCGTCGGCGGCTCTCGCCGCCTTTATTTCAGCAACAGTGCCAACGCTTTTTCATCCAACTTCGGGCGGCTCTCCTTCAGCGTTTCCAAGCGGTATCGCTTCAGCAGCTCGTCCGTCCTCAGCTCTTCGCCGAACTCCGCCCAGCCGCCCCAATAACCCAGCAGTCCCAGTATCCGTTCCGAATGGACTCCCCGCGAAAACAGCGCGTCGAGCGTCAGGCTCCCGTTCCGTTTCGCCAGCCGCTTCCCGTCCGCGTCAACCACGACCGGCAGATGGCAGTACTCCGGAAGCGGCCGCTCCGGCGCAAGCGCCCGCCACAGCAGAATCTGCCACGGTGTGCAGCCGAGCAGGTCCCCGCCGCGCACAATCTCCGTCACCCCCATCGCAATGTCGTCGGTCACCACCGCGAGCTGGTAGCCGATTCCATCCGGATGGCGCGCGATCGGGAAATCTCCGTAGGTCTCCGCGAGATTCTCCCGGAACTCCCCGCACAACCGGTCGCGGAACACGATCTCCCCCTCCGGCACCCGGAACCGCCACGCAGGCAGTCTGCCGCTCCCCTCAAGCGCCCGCATCGCCCCGGCGTAATCAGAGAAGCGCCCCCGGCAGCGGCCGTCGTACGGATGGTAATCCCCCGCGTGCGGAGCCGCCGCCATCCGCTGCACGTCGCGGCGGGAACAGATGCAGGGATAAACAAGGCGATGCTCCAGAAGCCGGTCAAGCGCCTCGCGGTAAAACGCTCCGCGTTCGCTCTGCCGATACGGCGCATGGGGGCCGCCGGCGCCATACCCCTCGTCCCAGTCGAGCCCGAGGCGGAGCAGGTCGCGGCAGTTCCCGTCGACGACCGCGGGATCGCGCCCGTGACCCTCGATGTCCTCGATCCGCATAAGCATCCGCCCACCCCGGCTGCGCACCGACAGCCAGGCGACAAGGAATGTCATCGCATTGCCGAGATGCAGCGACCCGGTCGGACTCGGGGCGAAGCGCCCGCAAATGTGCGTCATGTCACTCAATAACCGCTCCGGCAAAACCTGTTTCCAACATAAAATATCCCGCTCCCGGCAAAACGCAACCGGTACGCATAAAAAAAGCCCCGGAAACTGAATTCCGGAGCCCTTTTTCGTAAACCGTTCGCTTAGAAGCGACGGCCGCCGCCGAAACCGCCGCCGAAGCCGCCGCGGCTGCCGCCTTCGCGACGCGGACGCTCTTCGCGCGGACGCGCTTCGTTGACCACGAGTTCGCGGCCGCCCTGCTTCATGCCGTTGATCGCCTCGATGGCCGCCTGCGCTTCGCCGGAGTTGTCCATCTCGACAAAGCCGAAACCCTTCGCGCGGCCGGTGTCGCGGTCAGTGACCAGACGGGCGCTCGTGACGGCGCCATAGGTGCCGAAGAGGTTCCGGAGGTCGTCTTCGCTCATCGAGTACGGCATGTTTCCCACATAGATATTCATTTTTTTCCTTTTCCGCGGCTGATTGCACGCATTTTTTTCTCTCCCCGTGTTAACTTGAATCAATTGCATATACTTCCGCATTGAAATCACCGGACAGAGGGGGAGAGAAATGAATCTGCAACCATCTGGAATGATCCTGCGGAATATCAAACGGCCGTTATGGCCGGAGGACCCTGGGCGCGTGCGTTTTTTTCAACGCCGGCTGTCGGTAGGAATAACCCAAATCAAAATCTTTCTGCAAACTGTCGGGGAGGGAGCGCCATTCCATCAAAATGCCGACGTCGGCAAATCGTCCGCCCGGAAACTCCGCAACTGGTATTGAATATACCCCCCTTTTCCGCGAATGCAAATGAAAAAAACATGAATTTTCAATTATTTTGAAGGATTTACGATATCCGGACGCTGGAGCGGAGGGAGCATTTGACAAAACCGCCGCCCTGTGTCATGCATCAACCGGAGGTAATGAAAGAGCAATTCCACCGGCAGTGCACCTGCGAAATCATGAGCATCCGGATTCGGAAATGGAAAAATCCCCGGACCGGAAGCTGCTGTAATACCGTCCGCCCCGCGCCGTAAAGCGCAATACACAATAGTCCGGGTCAGACACGCCCGCCGGATAGTACCGCTCGTCGCCGTCGCACCAGATGAGCTCACGGTGCGCGGCGTCGGTCAGGACTTCCATCGTGCCGCGCAGCATGACGCCGCGGAAAAAGCGGCGGTCGCAGAAGTAGACGCACGCGCGCGGATTCGCTTGGAACTGCGCAACGCGAAGCGACGAAAGATTCGTCGTAAAATAGAGCTCGCGGATGCCGTTCCGGTGACGCGGCGCGTACATCGCCTTCACGTTCGGGAACCCGTCCCCATCGATCGACCCGACCATCGCAATGCCGGAACGGTCGATCAGATTGCCGATTGTGTTCTCCGGATTGCGCATCACCGCTCCGCTCCATTCCTGAATGCGTTCTCGAATTTGTCCAGAATCGAACAGAGCGTCCCGGCCTCCCGCCCGCCAAGCCGCATGAAATAAACATTGTAATAGACGACAACCCCCAGGCTGATCGCGCCCCAGATCCAGCTGTCCAGCCGCCACGCCAGAACAAAAAACAGAATCGGGGTCAGCAGCGTGACATACCAGAGAATGGTATCTTCCTTCCGCGCCGGCGTCCTGGCCTGTGCCAGATAACGCTCTTCCTGTTCGGTAAAATCCGGACGTTTCATCGCCCTCCCCCTTTCGGATTAAAGCATCGACTGCGCGTCGACGTCCACATAGACGTCGATCCCTTTCGGAACCGGACGGTGCAGCGCGAGGATGCGCAGCGCCCGCTTCATGAGCTTCAGCTTGCGCCCGCGGATCACGAGCATATAGCGGAATTTCCCTTTGATCCGTTCGATCGGCGCGGGGGACGGCCCGGCAATCTTGATTTCGTCATGCACGTATGCCTGAACCTCGTTCGTGAAGGCCGTCGCGTATCCGACGAGCTTCGACTCGTCTTCGCCGCGGAAGAAAACCGTGATCAGGTGCGTATACGGCGGATAGTCGAGCAGCTCCCGGAATTCGAGGTCGAATTTTGAGAAGCCGTCGAAATCCCGATTCGCGGCGTAGAGGATCGTCTCGTTCTCCGGATTGTGGGTCTGGATGATGACCTCCCCGCGGACGTCGCCGCGTCCGGCCCGCCCCGCAACCTGTGTGATGAGCTGGAACGTCCGCTCGCTCGCCCGGAAATCCGGCATCGTGAGCCCGAGGTCCGCGTTGATGATCCCGACCAGCGTCACGTTCGGGAAATGCAGCCCCTTCGCGATCATCTGCGTGCCGATCAGGATGTCGAGCTCGCCGCGGCGAAACCGTTCGAGCACGACTTCGTAGTCGTCCGCGCCGCGCATCGTGTCGGAATCCATGCGCGCGATCCGGGCCGGGTGGAACACCGCGCCCGCAACCGCTTCGATCTTCTCCGTCCCGAGCCCGGCGTAGCGGATCTTCGTCGAGCCGCAATCCGGGCAGACCGAATAGGCGGGAATCACGCCGCCGCACAGGTGGCAGCTCAGAATCTCGTGCAGCTTCGAATAGGTGTAGGTCACCGAGCAGTCGGGGCAGCGCGCCTCAAAGCCGCACTCTTCGCAGATCATGACCCGCGCATAACCGCGCCGGTTCAGGAAGAGGATGCTCTGCTCGCCCCGGTTCATCCGGTCGCGCACCGCTTCGATCAGCGTCGGAGAGAAAAACGTGCTCTTGCCCGGCTCCGGCGGACCGTCCCGCCGCTGATCGACGATGCGGATATGCGGCGGCAGCTTGTTGTCGACCTGCGCGGCCATGCGCGCAAGCAGGAATTTCCCGGTATCGGCATTGTACGCGCTCTCCGCCGACGGGGTCGCGGAGCCGAGGATCACGGCCGCCCCCTCGAGCTTGCCGCGCATCACGGCGACGTCGCGGGCGGAGTAGCGCGGCGCTTCGGACTGCTTGTAGCTTGACTCGTGCTCTTCATCGACGATGATGAGTCCGAGGTTCCGGAACGGCGCGAAGAGCGCGGAGCGCGCCCCGACCGCGATCTTCACTTCGCCGTCGTTGATCCGGTTCCACTCGTCGAACCGCTCGCCGTCGGAGAGGCGGCTGTGCAGGATGCTCAGCTCATCGCCGAACCGCGCCCGGAACCGGCGCACGGTCTGCGGCGTAAGCGAGATCTCCGGAACCAGCACGATCGCTGATTTCCCGAGCTCAAGCGCCATCGCGATCGCCTGCAGATACACCTCGGTCTTGCCGGAATTCGTCACACCGAGCAGCAGCAGGACGTGGCTCTCCGTCTCCTTGTCCAGCATCTTCCGGATCATCGCAAGCGCCTTCTTCTGGTCCGGCGACGGCTCGAGCGGCCTGTTCGGAATGACCTTGCTCTCGCCGAACACATCGCGCCGCACGAATTCCTCGACCGTCTCGACCATCCCCTTGCGGATCAGCGTCTGCAGCGACGAGCTCGAAAATGCCGGAACCGACGCTTTCAGCGACTCGGCCGGCTGCGCGCCGTCGGAGAGCAGGACCTTCAACAGGTCAACGCGGAGCGCGGCGGAAGGCTTCGCGGAGTTGACCGCCACAAATGACGAAGCCGCCTCGCGGTCCGCAATCCGGTACAGCCTGCGTTTCTTCGGCTTGACCTTCCCGCTGCGCACCGCGGCGGGCAGGAGCGTGCGGATCGCCTGCTCCTGGCTGCAGCAGTAATAATCGGCCATCCAGCGGCCGAGCGTCACGAGATGCTCCGGAACGTGCGCGCGGTCGCCGCAGATCCCGAGGATCGCCTTGACCTTCCCCGCAAAGCTGCTTGTCCCGGCGAGGCTCAGCACATAGCCGTCGCGCCGGGAGTTGCCGAACGGCACCGAAACCATCGTGCCGACCTTCACGCGCCCCTCCAGCTCCGCCGGAATCTCATAGTCGAACTCCTTGTCGAGGGCAAGGTCGACGATCACTTTCGCAACAGCCATTCAAATCCCCAGTTTCAATCACTCCCGGTAATATACCGGGAAAAGCGCCCGAATGCAATGGCGGGCGCATAAAAAAACCGCCTCCCGGAGGAAGCGGCTTTCGATTCGGAACCCCGGAAGCTTACTTCACGGCGTTCGCGGAGATATTGATCGAGCGGGAGTAGAAGATGAATCCGCCGACCGAATACTGCGACGCGAGGTCGAGCGTCTGGCTCGCCTTCAGTTCCCTGCTCTTCGCGGTGATGACCGGAATCATCGACTCGACGTTCACGGTGTCCTGCATCACGGCGATGTTGCCCGGAGCCTCGGTCGAACCGGTCAGGAGCGGAATCGAGAAGAGGTAGATACCCCAGTTCTGCGCATTCAGGTGAGCGACCGGCGTACCGTTGAGCGAAATCCGCTCGCCGCTCAGGTTTTCGTTCTGGACGGCTTCAACGCTGGCACACCCGGCAAACAGCAGGCCGACAGCAACAACGGAAAGGAAAAGTGCAATCTTTTTCATGAGTACATTCCTGAATAGTTAAATATTATGCGTGCCGGCGCGGATTACTTCACCGCATTGCCAGAAACAGTGACCGACTTCCAGTTGAAGATGAACGGAATCGGCACCGGAATGTTGAAGCTGCCGCTGGTCGATACCATATCAACCGTCGCGGAGGCCTTCATCTCCTTCGACTTGGAGGTGATCATCTTCGTGACGGCACTCACATTGCAGGAGTCCTCGCCGAACGCGATGGTGCCCGGGTTCTCGGTGGAGCCGACGATCAGCGGAATCCAGAGAAGGTAGAGGCCGCTGCTGTAGCCGGAGACGTGCGCAACGCCGGTACCCGCGGCAGTGATCTTCTGGCCGTTGAACTTCGAGGAGTCGGCGGTCTGCAGCGAAGAGCAGCCGGCAAACAGGACGGCCACACCTGCCAGGGCGAACAGGAACGCGATTTTTTTCTTCATTTCATTGATCCTTTTGTTGATATGTTGAACCGGAAACTGCCTGCCGCAGCCCTCCCTGAGCGACGGCGGAGCGGTCTCCCCCCTCTTCATTCCGGAGTTTCCGCAATTCGGTATTCACATTCTGAGGGCAATATATCATGATCCGAAAAAAAATGCAAGCCGTTCCGGGCAGATTTCCGCCGGTTTGCCGGAAATCACTTCCCCGCGGCGAGATATTTTTTCAGGTAACGGCCCGTATGGGACTTTTTCACCTTCGCGACCTCCTCCGGTGTTCCGCACGCGATGACCCTGCCGCCGCGGTCGCCGCCCTCCGGCCCCATGTCGATGATGTGGTCCGCCGTTTTAATCACGTCGAGGTTGTGTTCGATCACGATGACCGTGTTGCCCATGTCGCGCAGCCGGTAGAGAACCTTGAGCAGCTGATCGATATCCGCAAGATGCAGCCCCGTGGTCGGTTCGTCGAGGATATAGACCGTGTGGCCGCGCGGAATCCGCGCGAGCTCCGCCGCCAGTTTGACCCGCTGCGCCTCGCCGCCCGAAAGCGTCGTGGCCGGCTGGCCGAGCGTGATGTACCCGAGCCCGACGTCCTGCAGCGTCTTGAACTTGCGCGCGAGCGACGGGATCGCGCTGAAGAAATCGACCGCCTGATTCACGGTCATGTCGAGCACATCCGCGATGTTCTTTTTTTTGTAGTGAACGCCGAGCGTCTCCTTGTTGAACCGCCGGCCGCCGCAGGCGGAGCACTCCACATAGACGTCGGAGAGGAACTGCATTTCGATCTTCTTGATGCCGTCCCCCTTGCACTCCTCGCAGCGCCCGCCCTTGACGTTGAAGCTGAACCGGCCGGGCCCGTAGCCGCGCACCTTCGACTCCGGCAGCTCCGAAAAGAGCTTGCGGATTCCGCCGAAGGCATCGGTATAGGTGGCGGGGTTCGAACGCGGCGTGCGCCCGATCGGGCTCTGGTCAATCACGATCGCCTTGTCCACGTTCTCGATCCCTTCGAGCGCGGCATGTTTTCCGGGCGGCAGATCCTGGATCCCCTGATGCGCGTTCAGCGCCCGCACGAGGATCCCGTTGATGAGCGAGCTCTTGCCGGAGCCGGAGACGCCGGTCACGCAGGTGAAGGTTCCGAGCGGAATTTCGACGTCGACCTTCTTCAGGTTGTTCAGCGCCGCGCCGCGGATCCGGAGGAACTTGCCGTTGCCGGGATTGCGCGTCCCGGGGACCGCGATCTCCCTGCGCCCCGCGAGGTAGTCGCCGGTCAGAGAACGCGGGAACGACGGAATTTCCGAGGGGACGCCATAAGCGACGAGGTCGCCGCCGCGCACCCCCGCCCCGGGCCCGAGGTCCAGGACATAGTCCGCCCGCAGGATCGTGTCGAGGTCGTGTTCGACCACAAGAACCGTGTTGCCGATGTCGCGCAGCTTTTCGAGCGTGTCGAGCAGCCGGTCGTTGTCGCGCTGATGCAGCCCGATCGACGGTTCGTCGAGGATGTACAGCACGCCGACCAGCCCGCAGCCGAGCTGCGTCGCAAGCCGGATCCGCTGCGCCTCGCCGCCCGAAAGCGTACTCGACACCCGGTTCAGCGTGAGGTAATTCAAGCCGACGTCCGAAAGAAAGGTCAGCCGGCTCCGGATCTCCTTGAGGATGTCGCCCGCAATCACCGCCTGCTCCCCGTCGAGCTTCAGCTCCGTGACGAAGTCGCGTGCGGACTCGACCGACAGCGCATTGAACTTGTCCAGCCCGAGCCCGCCGACCGTCACAGCGAGGCTGACCGGATTCAGCCGCGCCCCGCGGCAGACCGGACACTCCTGCGGGCTCAGGTATTCGCTGAGACGCTCGCGCACGGAGTCGGACTCCGTCTCCTCCATGCGGCGGCGCAGGTTGTCGAGCACCCCCTCGAACGGCTTGCTCCAGCGGTACTTCTTGCCGTGCATCCAATAATCGAATTCAAGCGGCTCTTTCCCGCTGCCGTACAGGATGACGCCGCGCACCTTTTCCGGCAGCTTTTCGAACGGAGTCGTCAGCATGGCCGGTTCGTTCAGCCACTCGGCCAGCTTGCGCAGCAGGAGATTGTAATAGATGATGAGGTGGCGCGGGCCGCGCCGCCAACCCGGAATCGCTCCGTTCCTGATCGAAAGCGACGGATCCGGCACGACTTTCGCCGGATCCATGACCTGCTGGACGCCGAGGCCGTTGCAGTGCGGACATGCGCCGTACGGCGAATTGAACGAAAAATTGCGCGGCAGCAGCTCGCCGTAGGAGACGCCGCAGTGGATGCAGGCGAGATTTTCGCTGAACGACTCCTCCCTGAACTCCGGCTCCTCCCCCTCGGGGGCATCGAGCAGCACGGTCAGTGTGCCGCCGCCGTGGCGCAGCGCAAGCTCGACCGAGTCGGTCAGGCGCGACGGGTCGATCCTGCCGGTAATCAGGCGGTCGACGACGGCCTCGACCGTATGGCGCTTCGTCTTCTCCAGAAGAGGCAGCTCCTCCTCGTCGAGCGGGACGATTTTCCCGTCGATCCGGGCGCGGACGAACCCCTCGGTACGGATCGTGTTGAGCACGTCGCGGTGCTCGCCCTTCTTCCCGCTGACAAACGGCGAGAGAATGACCATTTTGCTCCCGGGCTTCAGGGCGAGCAGCTGTTTCGCGATTGCCTCGGCCGACTGCGACGCGAGGACCCGGCCGCAATGCGGGCAGTGCGGAATGCCGATGTGCGCATAGAGCAGACGCAGATAATCATAAATCTCCGTCACGGTCGCGACCGTCGAGCGCGGCGTGCCGCCCGCTGTGCGCTGCTCGATCGCGATCGCGGGCGAGAGCCCTTCGATGTGCTCGACCTTCGGCTTCTGCATGCGGTCGAGGAACTGCCGCGCGTA
Organism: Lentisphaeria bacterium; assembly: GCA_018265615.1. Classification (GTDB taxonomy): domain Bacteria; phylum Verrucomicrobiota; class Lentisphaeria; order Victivallales; family Victivallaceae; genus Victivallis. Next base: position 20,656 of record JABLYX010000047.1, on the reverse strand, counting down.
GGCGGAGAGGCTCTCGACATAGCGGCGCTGCCCCTCGGCATAAAGCGTATCGAATGCAAGCGAGGATTTCCCGGAGCCGGAGAGGCCGGTGATGACGACAAGCTCATTGCGCGGAATCGTCACGTCGATATTCTTCAGGTTGTGCTGCGACGCGCCGCGTATCTGTATTTTTTCGAACATATGATGCAATCCTTTCTTCAATCTCAATCCCATTAATATATAATGAAATCGAAAAAAATATACCGTGGATCGCAAAAAAATCCGCATGGAAAAATACGGACGCAGCGGCATGGATAATCCGCTGCGTCCGGTGTGCCGGCGATGCCGGCGGAATCAGGGCCGGTTCCGCTTCATATGCCGGATCAGGACTTCGCGGCGCGGCGTGTTCCCGATCTTCCGGGTATCGGCTTTGACGGGGCCGATCTCGGCATCCCACCCCTGGTACTCGCGGAATGCGTGGTAGGTCCAGTCCCATCCGTATTTTTCGAAGACCGAAATCGCGTCGTCGAGCCACTGCTCGGCGCCGGGCGCCCAGCGGGCCACGCCGAACTCGCCGACGTAGACCGGAACATTGTACTTCTTCTGGAACGCGACCACCGGGGCCATCTCCTTTTCGAGCGCCGCCCTGTTCCACATCTTCCCCGCAATCATGCCGGGGTAGGCGATCCCCTCCGGACGGTTGTAGATCCCCTGGTGCGTATACTCGGCGGGGCTGTAGATATGGAAGCTGTAGATCACGTTCGGCACATCGATCGGCACAAGATTTTCGAATCCGGCCGCACTGCCCCACTGTGCCGATTCGACGATGATCGGCGTGTCGGGATCAACCTCGCGGATCGCCTTCGCGACTTTCTCCGCAAGGCGGTTCCAGTCGAGTCCGCCGTCCGGCGTATAGACGTAGTTCTCCTCGCGCGGCTCGTTCAGGAGGTCGTATCCCCAGATCACGGGCTCATCCCTGTACTTCTCCGCGATCTCGCGCCAGACATCGGCCAGCAGCTGCTGCATCTCAGGCTCCCAGCTCAGCTTGTTGCTCAGGAGCTCGTTCAGGCTGGTTCCGGGGCCGACGTGCATGTCGATCAGCAGCCGGATCCCGTTCTGCCGGGCAATGGGAATGACTTCGTCGAGCTCCTTCAAATTGCGCTCGATGATTTTGCGGAACCCCTCCTTCGTCGTGTGATCCTCGCTCTTCAGCCGCTTGATCTGGTAGCGCATGAGATTCGCGTTCCACACCTCGCGGAGCTCGCGGAACGCCGCGGGCGAAAGGTCGCCGCCCGACATCACGCCGCGGAACTTCGTCTCCTTCTGCACGGGCTTCGTGTTCCGGACCGCGCCGGCAGGCTGGGCAGGAGCCGGGAGCAGCGTGACCTTCACATCATCGATCCACAGCTTGCCTTTACACCCCTGCAGGCCGATGCAGAGATCGACCTTCGCCGCAGAGTGCGGAATCCGGGCAAAGACCGTGAATTTCCGCCAGTCGTAGGTTCCGTACGCCTTTTCCTGGTCGGGATGGCTCTTGCCGCCGTCGCCGCCGGTGATGCCGAGCATGAGCTTCGGGCCGAGATAGCCGAGCTTCGGCTTCGTGAGATCCTCCGCCTTCATCCAGCCTTCGACCAGGACGGCGCGGCCGCGGAGAAGCTCCACATTGAGCGGAATGGACGCCAGGCTGCTGTCGTCCTCCTTCGTGTTGTCGAACAGCACACAGCCGGAATTGCCGATTCCACCGGACGGCAGACGGCGCATGGCCGGGGCGCGATGCCACCCCTTGAGCGAAGCTTCCGAGTTGAAATCGTTCCGGTAGACGACCTCTTCCGCGGCGGGAAGCAGCGCGGCCGCGCAGAACAGCATTGCGAGGATCATGAATTTCATAACGCGGTTTTCCTATTTGTCGTAGAGTTTGTTCCATTTCATCTGCCAGCGGAGCGGATGCCAGTACATCGTCTCGACGTGCCCGTCGAAAAAGACGACGTTGGTGTATGAATTCCCACCGTGGCGGAAAGCGACCGGAGAGATGTTCGGGTCGGTCTCCGTCTCCCCCTGATAGTTGCCGAACTCCGCGGTCCACTGCGACACGCGCCAGTCGAGGCCGTCCGTGAACGCGACCGACTGGGTCGGGTGCGCGAGCCGCGACGTCTTGATCGGAATTGTCTGGTTGCCGGAGGAGTCCAGATAGGTGTGGAAGTCGGAGTTGAGCCCGTAGCTGGCCTCGAGATGCTGCCATTTGGCGCTGTCGCCGACCTTCATGAACGCCCTCGACATCGGGCAGAGCATTCCCGGCGCGATCCTCTCGTCGCTGTGGTTCACCGCCGGATTCTCATAGACGATTCCGCCCAGCAGCCGCCGGAACGCGAGGTTCTGATACCACGCCTTGCCGTTCGTCCCCAGATAACGCATCGGAACCCAGCAGCCGTCGTAGCTGTCCGCATACATGATCCCGGCCAGCCCCATCTGCTTGAGATTTCCTGTGCATTTGATCCGTTTGGCGCGGTCGCGGGCCTGGTTCAGCGCGGGCAGCAGCATGCTCGCCAGAATCGTGATGATCGCAATTACGACGAGGAGCTCAATCAATGTAAAGTGATGCCGTCTCATGTTTCACTCTCCTGTTGCTTTCGGAAACACTCTTTGTCACAATTTCATGGGTGACGGGCAGCCGGCGCTCAAGGCGCGGCATTTCGTTCACACCCGACTCCAGAAGATCGACGACCTCCGCGGCGACGCGTTCGAAATGCGTGCGGACCCGCAGCCCGGTGAACTGCCACTTCCGGTCAACCCAGAGCTCGTCGCAGGCGATCAGGCAGCGGTCCAGTTCCGGATGCCGCCGGATCGCCTCCGGGAAACCGATCGCCTTGCAGTTGAAGATGATGCCGTCCGGCTGGCAGCCGAGCGACACCATGCGGTCCAGTTCCTGCTCCGACTCGCGGTCGGGACCGAGGATGTATCCGGCGGGAAACGCGAGATTCGCCTCTTCGCAGGCGCGTTCGACGCCCCGGATCGCCTCCGGGTGGGAGCCCGACATGACCAGCGCGAGCCTGCGGGAGCCGTTCGCGATCATCCAGCGGGCGATCTCGTAATTTTCCGCCTCGAAATCATAGTAATAACAGTCGAATCCCGGAATCCGCCCGCTCAGCACGACAACCGGAACCGTCTCCGCAATGCGCCGCATATCGGGAATCACCTTCTCCTCGCCGACCCACCAGCAGATGCCGGAGAGCATCGAAAGCTCCGGAAACTCCTCCTGCTGCGTCTCCCCCATCGTGATCAGCTTGAGCAGATTGTGGTTGTCGCGTTCGAGCAGCTCCCGCCCGATGCAGCTCGCCATATGGAACGCGTCGCGGCTCAGGAACGCCCAGCGCCCGTCGCCGAACACCACGCCCCAGATCCGCCCTTCGCGCGTCGCAAGCTTGCCCGGGTTGCTGAACAAACCCACTCCGGGCCGGTTCGTGAGGAACCCCTCCTTCACGAGCTCCTGAAGCGCGCGCACCACGGTCGGCTGGCTCACGCCGAACTTCTCCGCCAACTCACGGCTCGACGGCAGGCGCATGACCGACCCCTTGCTCGCGGCAAGCCAGTCGAACACATAATGCCGGATCCGCATAAAAGACGCCAGTGCCTGATTTTTCATCGTTTCTCCTTTGCGAGTGCAGGAGATTCAATTCATGAATCACCAGTTATCACCCGGTAATATTATGGGCGAAGAACAGCGAAAAGTCAAGAGCGGATCGTAAAAAAAATGAAAAAAGAACCGTTTTCCCGGTCACTGCCGGTAGCCGGAGGGGGGGCAGCCCATGTACCGTTTGAACTGGGCCGAGAATTCATAGGGCGAAGCGTAGCCGAGCTTCTCCGATATTTCCGCGATCGACAGCTCCGGGCGCGTGAGCAGCGCGCACGCCGCGTCGAGCCGGCGCCGGATGCGGTAGCGGTGCGGGGAAACCCCGAGCTCCGCCTTGAAGAGCTTCCGGAAATTCTCGTAGCCGCAGCCGCGCCGGCGGCAGAACTCTTCGAGGTCGGCGGGGCGGTGAAAGTCGCGCCCGAGGAACGCGCAGGCGGCGGCGATGAGCTCCCGGCGCGGATCTCCGTCCCCATGCACATCTCCGCCGCCGAGGCACGCCCAGGCGAGCGCGATCACGTCCGGCAGCCGGCGCAGGAGCTCCGCATCCGAAGCGGTGCGGAAGCACTCGCCGAGTTCGACGAAACGCTCCACGAGCGCGGGTGCGGGCGTAATTTCGAGAACCGGCTTCGCCTGCACCGCCAGCCCGTAATTCGCCGGCAGCTTCGCGGCCGATTCGCCGAGCTCGAGGAAGCATTCGAGCCAACCGCTCGCCGGGTCGATCTCCGTCGTATGCGGAACGCCGCGGAACCGCTGGAAAACCGAACCCGCCGCCAGCGCATACGACTCTCCCGCGCAGGTGCGGTAGACCCCGCGGCCGCGCAGCAGCAGCACAATCACATATCCGGGATGCGCGCGGTTCACATAATCGGCGCTGACCCCGGACTTGTCCATCACGCCGACGCCGATGCGCTCGCCCGCCGCCCCGATGGAGCGGAAAACCATAAACGGAGCCGGGAAATTACCGGAAAACATATTCAACTTCCCCAAAGATCGTATTTCATTCCTCAGAAAGCGTGATATTTTAAACATCAGGACGCAACCGGAATTCAATACAAGGAATATATCATGAAACTCTTCGATTGCAAGTCGGTCCGGCTCTGGGAAAATCCGCTCTGCACAAGCGTGAACCGCATGCGCAGCCGGTCGACGCTCTTCCCGTTCCCGGCGGAAAAAGAGGCCCGGAAAAGTTCGTTCGAGCCGTTCGACTGCCCGCAGATCATGAACCTGAACGGAGAGTGGAAATTCCACTTTCTCCCCTGCCCCGAAGAGGTCAAACCCGCGTTCACCGCGGACAAATGCGACGACGCGAAGTGGGACGACATCACCGTCCCCGGCAACTGGACCATGCAGGGCTACGATAAGCCCCACTACACGAACGTTCAGATGCCGTGGCCGCACCAGCCGCCGTTCGTGCCGAAGGAGAATCCGACCGGCGTCTACCGCCGCGCCTTCCGGATCGACGAGTCGCTCGCGGGGCGCCGCTTCGTACTGCACTTCAGCGGAGTCGAGAGCTGCTTCTTCGTCTATGTGAACGGCATTGAGATCGGCATGTCGAAGGATTCGCGCACCTGCGCCGAATTCGACGTGACCCCGTTCATCCGCACCGGGGAGAACACGCTCGCCGTCATCGTGATCCGCTGGTCCGACGGCAGCGTGCTCGAGGACCAGGATCACTGGTGGATGGCCGGCATCTACCGCGACGTCTATCTCTATCACACGGCAAAAGAGTACATCCGCGACGTTTTCGCCAAAACGAAGCTCGTGAACAACTATACCGACGGCATCCTCGAAGTGACCGTCGACGCGGGGTTCCCGACGGAGCGCCATCCGGAGGGTTACACCGCCGTCGTCCGCCTCTACGACGCAAAGAACAAAATGGTCCTGGAGAAGCCGGAGAGCGTTGAATTCGTCGTCAACAAAGGAGTTCCGGTCGGATTCAGGAAAATCGCCGTCCCCGCGCCCGCGCTCTGGTCGGCCGAAACGCCGAACCTCTACCGGCTGACCGTCACACTGCTCGACCCGTCGAAAAAGATCGTCGAGTCGACCGGCTGTGATATCGGCTTCAAATCCGTCGAGCTCAAAGGGGGGAACATCCTCATCAACGGCCGGCCGGTCAAGTTTCTCGGCGTAAACCGCCACGATTTCGACCCGGTCCACGGCAAGACCGTCCCGTTCGAGGTGATGCGGCGCGACGTGGAGCTCATGAAGTCGTTCAACTTCAACGCGGTACGTACCTGCCACTACCCGAACGATCCTCGTTTCTGCTCGCTCTGCGACCGGTACGGGCTCTATGTCATCGACGAAACGAACATCGAGTGCCACGCATTCTACGACTTCATCACCGACGACCCGGAGTGGCTCCCCGCGATGATGGAGCGCGTGACCCGCATGGTCGTGCGCGACAAAAACCACCCGTGCGTCTTCGAGTGGTCGCTCGGCAACGAATCCGGCATCGGCGCAAACTTCGGCGCGATGGCCGGGTGGATCCGCCGCTACGACCCGACCCGCCTCGTCCATTACGAGGGCGCGATGCGCAAGCACATCTGGGAGCGCGACCAGTGGTCCTCATGGGAGGCGCTCGACGGCATCAACTCCGACATCTCCGATTCGGTCTGTCCGATGTACCCGTCGTTCGACTCGGTCGCGAAATACCTCGCCGGCAACGATCCGCGTCCGTTCATCATGTGCGAATACACGCATGCGATGGGTAACAGCAACGGCTCGCTCGTGCACTATTTCGAACTTTTCCGGCGTGAACGCCGCATGCAGGGCGGCTTCATCTGGGACTGGGTCGACCAGGGAATCGAAAAATGCGATGAACAGGGGCGCAGATTCTTCGCCTACGGCGGCGACTTCGGGGATTTCCCGAATGACTTCGACTTCTGCTGCAACGGCATGATCTGGCCGGACCGCGTGCCGCACCCGTCGATGTATGAATTCAAGTACCTCGCGAAGCCGTTCACGATCCGTCCGGTCGAGCTTTCGGCGGGGATCTTCGAGCTCGTGAACTACAACTATTTCACAACGCTCGACGGCTTCGCCTTCTCGTACCGCATCGAAGCGGACGGCAAAATCACGGACCGGGGCGTGCTCGAGATGCCCTCCGCCGCCCCGCAGGCGGCGGTACGGTTCACAGTGCCGTGGAAGCTCCCGGCGCTCGGCCGGAACCAGGAGGCGTTCATCACTTTCACCGCGAAGCAGAAGTCCGCGACGCTCTGGGCGAAAGCCGGGTTCGAAGTCGGCCACGAGCAGTTCAAGCTTGAGCTGCCGCCTCCGACGGGAATCCGCAGCGGCCTCCCCGTGCATGAGCTCCGCCAGGAGGGGTGCGCGGTCGCGGCGGGCGACTCGGAGCTCATGTTCGATGCGGCAGGGCTCCCGGTCTCATGGAAATTCCGCGGCGTCGAGCTGTTGGAGGCCGCTCCGGCCGAGCAGTTCCTGCGCGGCGCGACCGACAACGACGCGATCCGCTGCAACATCCGCACCGACGAACGCAAGACGGGTTACCGCTGGCTTGAGCTCTATGGCCTCGATAAGCTGAAACGCAAGGATTCCGCCGCGAAATTCCGCACGGACGACGGCGCGCTCACAGTGGAGTCCGAGGCAGTCAGCACGGCGAAGAACAAAGCGAAGCTGACCGTCCGGCGCACTCTTACGCTGCTGCCGTCCGGGGCGCTCGCGGTGAACCTCGAATTCGACGTTCCGCCCGAGCTCGACGACCTGCCGCGCCTCGGCTGGACCGTCGCCATGCCCGCCGGGTTCGAGAACTTCACGTTCTACGGCAACGGCCCGCAGGAGAACTACTGCGACCGCCGCGCCGGGAGTCTCGTCTCGCTCTACAGGCAGACGGTTGCGGAACAGTACGAGCCGTACATCCTGCCGCAGGAGTGCGGCAACCATACGGCCGTCCGTTTCGCCGCCGTCGACAACGGCGAAGCGGGCCTGCTCGCCGTCGCCCCGCAGCTGATGGAGTGCTCGGCGCTGCATTACACGCCGGCGGATTTCCTCGCGGCAAGCCATACGAACGAGCTCGAAGCGCGCCCGCAGACCTTCTTCAACCTCGATCTCGGCCAGCGCGGGCTCGGGACCAACAGCTGCGGCGAAGACACCCGGCTGCAATACCGCATCCATGCGGGCTGCCACCGCTTCAGTTTCTGGCTGCTCCCGTTCAAAGCCTCCGCCTCAATCGCGGAGCTTGCGCGGCAGCTCTGAAAAAACGAAGACGCGGCAGGGAAGAAAATTTCATCTTCCTCCTGCCGCGCCTTCCCGTTTCAAACCTGCCCCGGCCCTCCGCCCGGCCGGACCACCGGCAAGGCGGAGTTTTTTACCTGCTCATATGATCTCGAGCCCGTTGCGGTCCGGCAGTGCGGGGAACGGGCGGTGCGGTTCGCTCTGATAGAAATATGCCACGGATGAGATGTCGTCCTGCAGCGGCAGATAACGTCCGCCGGAGCGCCAGCCGACCGCCTGGATCGTAACTTTCAGCCGCTCGCGGAAGCGGACCGGATCGAGCACATGGAAGCGGTATAAACTGTGCCGCGCCCCCGTCCGGTTTTCTCCTCCGAACGGATAACCGAGGTAAGGCGCGCTGAACGTTTTGTTGAAGCACCACGCGCCGCCGAAATAATCCTCCGTCCCGGTTCCGCAGATGGTCGGGAAGCGATCGTCCCCGTCAATGAACATCTTGACCTCGCCCTCGCCCCACCAGCCGTCGTTGTTCTGCTGCCATGTGAGGTAGCAGCCCGCGAAATTTCCCCTGCCCTCAACTCCGTCGAGAATCACATAGTCGTCGCCGTACGCCAGCGGATTGGTCCGGTTGAAGCGGGCATGGAAATATGCCTCCCCCGCCGGTTCGTCAAGCTCTTCAAAGTTGATTGCATAGTAAAACCCCCTGACCGCTTCGTCCGGCAGCAGGTTCTCGACCGTGATCTTCGCATGACGGTCAAACGGCATCGGGAAATAGCAGTTCATACCGTTGGTCGGATTCACATTGACCGGAATCGCCCCGATCTCCGCGTTGTGTTTGAAGGCGTTGCAGAAAAAGTCCCCGAGCGGGACCTCCACGCTCGGAGACGCCTCGCCGTCCCAGTACATCCGCAGGATGAGACTGCGCAGATGCCTGCTGTCCACCGTGATCCATATGTGGCGGATGCACCCCGGCCCGTCCACATCCATCAGCGTCACAACCGTCTCCGGCGCAAGCGTGATACAGGGGCGCACCTTCCATTTTTGCCCGAGCTCGCGCGCACAGCTGTTGTTCTCCCACTGCTGGCCGATCCGGGCAACCTCCGGCTGCGGCGTGTCGCTGACCTCCGCCATCCCGCCCCGGCCGGGCTCTCCGTAGACGTTTTCGGCGGTGATCGAGCGGGAACGGGCTTTCGAAAGCTTCATCAGGGCATCGAGGGAACCGAACATGACAAACCTCCTTGTTAAGTTGGCATTTTCGATCATTCCGGTTATATTATACCACATGATTCATCAATTCCATATGGAAGAAACGATTGAACAGATGGCAGAAACGATGAAATTCCGCATCCTGCGCTTCGAATCGCCGCCGCACCGCGGCCCGGTGGCCGTCTCAGGAACCGGCGTACAGGAGGAGATGCCGCCCTGCCTCGTGGACCGTCCCGCCGGAACCGGCGACCGATTGCTGATGCTCTTTTATCAACCGGTCCGGCTGCGGGTCGGAGATGATGAAACTGCAACCTCCGGCCCGACGCTCCGCCTCTGGCGGGAGGGGGCCGGACACTGGTACGGGAATACGGAAACGCGTTGGCTCCACAGCTGGATTCACTTCCACGGCAGCGACATCCCTGCCCTGCTCGCGGCGGCGGGACTCGAAGAGGAGTTCTGCATCGGATGGCGCGATATCCGCCTGTTCGAATCGTACCTGTCTCTCATCTACCGCGAAATCACCGGAGGCTTCACCCCGGACTCCCGGCTGCTGCGGAACCATATCGCATCGCTGTTCCTCGAAATCGCACGCGCCGGCGGTGGCAGCACACGGCGCATCCCGGAACCGTGGCTCGAAGTGCGCCGCCGCATCGATTCCGCCCCGGAACAGGATCTCGATCTGACCAGACTCGCCGCGACGGTCAATCTGTCGGTTCCGGCCTTCTCCGCCGGATTCCGCAGATACTTCGGCACCTCGCCGATCCGCTGCCTCATCGACGGCCGCATGGAGCTCGCCCGCCACCTTCTGCGCGGCAGCAGCTTGAGCATCAAGGAGATCGGTGCGCGGTGCGGATACGGCGACCCACTGCATTTCTCGCGCATGTTCCGCCGTCGCACCGGCCTTTCGCCCTCGGCGTTCCGCAGCCGGGAAAAATAAAACGCCGCCTCCCGGAATTTTCCGGAAAGCGGCGCCTTTCATGTCCGGGGAAGGATCAGTACACTTCCCTGATGTCGATGATGTTCAGCTGCGGCACCTCGGCCCCCTGATGCAGATTGAGCTGCGGAGTCGCAAGAATGTCGAGCGTCCGGCCGTAAAACTGCGAGCTGTGGCGGTTGAATGCGATGAAATCGCTCTGGCCGGTCCGGCTGCGTACAATCCCGCGCGTATGGGAGCCTCCGACCGTCGAACAACGCACAACCTGCACCTCATTGAAACGGTAGACCGGCTTGACATTGCTGTGCCCGAACGGCGAAAGCATGCTCAGATAATGGAAGAACTCCGGCGTCATTTCATGCAGCTGCGCCTCGCCGTCATAACGGATGAAATCCTCGAGATCGGCGGACGAAATCTGCTTGCGCACTTCGCGGTCCATCGCTTCGAAGAAGTCTGCGATGCGGTCGGCTTTGAGCCCGATCCCAACCGCCATCGGGTGCCCGCCGTAGCGGTCGAGCAGATCTGCGGTGTGGCTCAGGACCTCGACGAGGTTCAAACACGCGACGCTGCGGCCGGATCCGTAAGCGACGTCTCCCTGGATCGTCAGCACAATGGTCGGACGATTGTAGTCGCGCGCCAGGCGCGAAGCCACGATCCCGATCACTCCCTGATGCCAGTCCCGGCCGGCGACAAGCAGCGAATATTCGCTCTGCCATGCGAGGTTGCGCTCGATCTGCTCGCACGCCTCCTGATAAATCTCCTGTTCCTTTTCCTGCCGGACACGGTTGAACGATTCGAGTTGTGCGGCACAGCTGTAGGCATCGACGATATGTTCAGATTCAAGCAGCCGCAGCGCGACATTCGCATCGCCGACCCGGCCCGCCGCATTGATGCGCGGAGCCATGCGGAACGTGATGTCGGCGGGCGTCAGCTCCGACCGCAGTTTCGAGCTCTCGATCAGCGCCCGGATGCCCGGACGGATCTGCCGTCGCAGCGCCTCGATGCCGTACTTGACCATGACCCGGTTTTCGCCGAGCAGCGGCACGATGTCCGCAACGGTCCCGAGCGCGACATAGTCGAGCACCTCTTCGAGCCTGGTCTGGAATCCGCCGAGGTTGTTTTCGCGGCCGTATTTGATAAATGCGTGCGAGAGCTTGAAAGCCGCTCCGGCTCCCGCGAGGAGCTGAAGGTCCTCGAGCTCGGGATAAACCTTCGGGTTGATGATTGCGATGGCGTTCGGCAGCTGTGCTCCGGCTTCATGGTGGTCGGTGACAATGACGTCGATGCCGCGCTTGACGGCCTCGTCGACGGCGTCGCAGCTGGTGATGCCGCAATCGACGGTGACGAGGACGCTGGCGGGACCGAACGTATCGAGAGCCTTTTGAAGCGATTCCGGAGTGAACCCGTATCCGTCATCGAACCGGTGCGGAATGAATGAATGGACATTCGCCCCGTTCTGCCTGAGGACAAGTGCGAGAAGCGCGCTGGCGGTAATGCCGTCAGTGTCGTAATCGCCATGGATCAGGATGGTTTCTTTGTTTGCGATGGCATCCCATAGCCTCTTGGCCGCCTCCCTGATTTTAGGAAAACGGTAAGGGTCAGTGAGGTTGGCCAGACGCGGATTCAGAAAATCCTGGACTTCTTCTTCCTTGATGCCGCGCGCGGCAAAAAAGAGAGCAATCGGACGCGGAAGAGCGAATTTTCGCTGAATCGCGTCGATTTGGCTGTCCAGATTATTCCCGGCAAGTTTCCAATTTTTTACACCCATGTTTCTCTTTCCAAAATTAATTCATTTTATACAATAGCGCCAAAAGGGGGATATGTCCAAGACAAAAGAATCTTTTTTTTATTTTTTCTGAGGTTGCGGATTTGCATTTTAAAAAAATACGTGTACATTAGGTTTTATCGAGCCCCGGAAAACCGGACTTTCAACAAAGTTAAGATGAACGGGTCGATAGGCTGATTGGAAATGCCGTCGTGGCGGAATGGCAGACGCGCTAGGTTCAGGTCCTAGTTCCTTCACCGGAGTGAGGGTTCAACTCCCTCCGACGGCACCAATGTTATGAATTCGGTTCGGCAAAACGGCCGGGTCGAGCGGTATGCGGGTATGGCATAACGGCTGTGCACCAGCCTTCCAAGCTGGTTATACGGGTTCGACCCCCGTTACCCGCTCCAAATTATGGTGGGATTCCCGAGTGGCCAAAGGGGGCAGACTGTAAATCTGCTAGCACGTCTTTCGATGGTTCGAATCCATCTCCCACCACCATTTTTGACCTCAAAATGATAACGATCGTTACTGTTTTTTACCATTCAGACTTTCATTTCCCTTTTTTACGGCTATAATTAAGTCAAAATCGGGATTTTTGTATCTGGGAGATACGACATGGGAAAGAAAGTCAGAATCAAGCTGGACACCGGAACCGTTTATCAGACTGAAGAAGGCGGGACCTACTACTTCCGTTATCAGGTCAACCACGAACGCAAATGCGTCAGCCTTAAAACACGCGACCGGGAGGAAGCCGTCAAACGGGCCAAAACGTATCAGCCGATCATCAACGCCACCAACGTTGAGGTGATCTCTGCACATGTCAAAGTCGCGCGTAAGCTGGCGCTCCAGAAACAGACTCTTCCGATCGGCAGCATCTGGCAGGTCTATTCCTCGCACCCGCATCGGGCTTTGCCGGAAACCGTCCGCGAACAGCTCTCCTACGAAGCTACCTTAAATGAATTTCTCCGTTTTCTGCCTAAAACGATCAAAGAGTTCGACAGCATTTCCTATGATACGGCGCTCAAGTTCGCCGAACGCCTGAAGACGACCGGCATTTCCGTTTCGACGCACAATCGCAAGATCATCCGTTTGCGCAAGATTTTTGAAACGCTCAAAGATTATCGCAGTGACGCCAATCCTTTTGCTCCGGCGGCATTGCGGCGTAAAGAACGGGAAGAACAAGGGACTCTGATCCGGCGAATTGCTTTTACACGGGAGCAGGAAGACGCTATCCGCAAAGAACTGGACAACCCGAAACGCCAGATGCTCAACAAAGCCGAGATCAAAGTCATTTATTACATCGGCATGTATACCGGTCAGCGCCTTAAGGATTGTGTTTTGATGCAGTGGCAGAATATTGACATGGAGCAGCGTCGCATCTGGGTGAAACAATTCAAAACCGGCAAAGAGGTATCCATCCCGATTGCGGAACCGTTGATGAAAGTTTTGCAGGATGCTTTGGCGTGGAAAGAGAACGGCTATGTCTGCCCCAACGTTGCCGAGCGTTACCAGATTGTGGATCATCGGGGAAAGGGTGTTGGTGACGGACTTGTGAACATCGATGTTTTGCGTGTAATCAAATGGATAGGCCTGGAGCCGTCAGTAACCGTGCCGGGGCGAAAGAAAAAAGCGACGGTCTACGGCTTTCACAGCCTCCGACACAGCTTCGCCAGTCATTGTGCGGAGGCCGGGGTACCCAAGGCGGTAGTCGTTTCCATCCTCGGAGCCAATAGTGAAATCATTGATCGTTTCTACACACATGTCGGCGAAGACGCTCAGCGGGCCGCCATCGAAGCGGTCAGCGGAGGGATCTCCAATGCCTCGGACAGTGCCAGAATAAAAGCGGCATTGAGGTATATTGAGTCGCTTCAAGCACTTTCGCCGGAGCTGTCTTATGTAAAAGAAATTCTGGAAAAATAGTTTATCATTATGGGTTTTATATGTAATTTTACGGATTTTAAATTATAAAAAAAATATATTTACGGGTTTTATAATTGAAAATATGGCTTTTTATGGTATGGTTTAATTAATAATTACCAGCATCAAGCTCATATGTACGGAATATGAATATATTACATGATAAATTACTGGATCTTTCGCGGGCAAACCTGATCCCGGAACGGCTGCGGGAATATGCCTGCCGAATCTATGAAACGATAACCGCCGCCTCCAAAGTTGATGAGAATCTTCAGCGATGCTATCTCGGGCTGCATATCGTCGAAAGCAAGCTCGCGTCAACTCCTCTATCTTCGTCCCTTTTTGCAGCAACGCGAAGCCGCCCGCAAACTCAAGCAGGATTGAGTGCTCTCAGAGCCGGGCAGTCGGATTGGCAATCCGTACGCAACCCTTCGTTTTATGATGCAGCAATTCAGCCTGTCGGAAATACTTTCCCGTATTTCCAGATTTATGCGGTGGACAATCATCTGGAATTCACTGACGCCTTGAGAGACCTGTTGCGTCACTTTGGGGAAGCTCGTCTCGCGGAAAAAATTAATGAAGAAGCCAGATTCTCCGATTTGTTTGAATCCAACTGCAACTGTTTTAATATCAGAAATAGTTTGCGGAACAATGAAGAATGGGCCGATTTCTCGACAAAGTCCGGCGCACATTACAGCTGGCTAAAAGGATACTCTGGCGAGAGATTTCCGTTGTTCAACCATCAGCTTGTTGAATGCGGCGCAACGGCTGAAAAACGGCCGATTCTGCTCACTGAAAACTTCAAGATCGCATACGAACTTGAACGGGATCTCTGGAACAATCAGCTTCATGTGCCCCTGCGGCGTCTGATCGATGATTTGAGGTTGGATTTTCCAGAAGAGATGTATGCAGACCAACTCTTCCAGACTGACCGGAACGGCGTTACCTCGCATCCATATCCGCCGAAAACAATGCCGGAATCATATGGCGATTTGCTCCACAATCTTGTCCTGAAGCTGACCCAGGATCACTATCTGGCTCAATATCCGCTTGGAGATGCCATTTGGTGTGTGCCCGTGGGCGGGTTCAGCATCCCTGATTATACGGATTGGGCACCAGTTTCGGATCGCGACATCTATATTTTTAAATTTGGTGAGGAAAATGAAAAACGCAGTCTAACGGAATTAGCGACTCTCTATGCCGCCATGCCGCGCAGCGCAGAACAGAAAATTCGCTTTGTGGTATTTCCGAGAAGGACAAACCGGAATTACAAGGAAAACGACATCCGAATTCTGAGCCCGGGCGAATTGCTCTGCCGCTGCCAAGGAGAAGGAGTTGACATTCCGGACGTTCTGCTGCATGAGTTGAATGATTACCTGAAACAGATCGGTAAAAAGAATTCCGCCAGCCCCTACCTGATTGAACCATTTCTGAGAAAAAATTCCTGGGCGCTTTTGAGCGGAGAAGCCGGAGTCGGTAAAAGTTATCTGGCAATGGCAGTCGGCATGGCAGTTGCTTCGCGGGGAAAACTCTTCCATAACTGGCGCGTACGGTCCCGCGGGACAAAAGTCCTTTATATCACGGATGACGAAATGACACCTGACCTTCTGATGGAACGCCGTGACCTTCTGGGTAAAATATATCGGAAGAGCAAGAACTTTTTGATCGAGTCGGTTCGTGACCTGAATTTGCTTACGGACGGGATGGAGAAAATCAATTCTCTTATCGACAAAGCGTTAAATAGCGGTGAAACACCTGTTCCGGTTGGCATGTTGATTCTGGATCATCTGTTGAAACTTTCTGGCACTGTGGGGGATCAGCGGGACAACTGGCCGCAAATCCGGCGCTGGATCGAAGAACTGAATCGTCAGGGCATTACCGTTCTACTGCTTCACCACGAGTATGGCGGCGCGCGTATGCAGGGAACCACCCTTATCGCCAACGATGCTCCGGCCCGCATTAGTATCGAAAGGCCAAGCTCTCCGGATATGGTTTCCGATCATCTTACCTTCGATATTTCCATTCCCAAAAATCGCGGCGGTAAGGATCAACGTCAGCCGATGACGATAACTTTGGTACTGGGGCGTCAACCCCATTGGATCATTGGAGCCGAGCAGGCCGGCAAGGGGGCTTGGAAATCCCTGTCGAAAGAAGGGCGGCGACTGCAGGCGTCGGCTTTGCGCAGAACAATGACGGTGCAGGAAGTCGCGGAGCATTTCGGGGTAAGCAAGAGTTCGATAGAAAAGGCGCTTCAAGCCAGATCAGCCGAATCGTCAGTTGACTCGATATAGGCGATGATGTCGGTGTTGCGGTAACGGACCGCCGATCCGACCATCTTGCGTTTGAACGAAAAAGCTCCGGCTGCTTCCAGCTTTTTGAAGTTTGAGAGTCCTATCTTCAGCATTTCAGCGGCTTCCCGTTGATCGACCAATTTGGGAACAATGGCAGGTCTGGCTATCCCGTGCTCAGCCAGGCTTGTCAGTTGTGAAATGGCCTCATTATATTCTGGAAGAGAAATAATGCCTTCCTCTGCCAATGGGCGCATAATGCGTTTAAACATGCGAACGGTTTTCATGGATATGGTTGATTGATTCATGCATACGCCCTCCTAGCGGCGTATGCGATGGCAGCCGGAAGTAATTAATAAAAGCCCGTCTGTTCCCTTGAATTATTTTTCATTCTTCCATCTATAATATGTACTTAAGTCGGAAAAGGCATAATCTTATTTTTATGAGGCTGTACAGCGAAATGGATTTCTCCTTGCCTATCGATACAGGGATTGCGTTGGCAGGTTTTTATAGAGAGCTAATATAAAGTAATATAAGCTAATATAAAAGCTAAGATATAAGAGATAATAGATAAGTTGGATCATAATGAATTATAAGGGATAAAATATGGGCAGGAGCAAAAAGGTTTACTCGTCGGAGTTCCATGGTTATCCGGTTCAGGCCAATGCGGAACAAGGGATCAACGGGACGATTCAGGAGGGCTTGCAGAAGAGGTTGGAATATATGCTTGAGCACCGTTCCAAGGTGACGGTCGTCTGCATGACGGTTTCCACGCCGGAGGAGGTGGATAAGAATGATTTCGGCAAGATCATCGGAGAAAGTTTGAATGCTTTGCGCAAAACTCAGAGTAATCGCGGGATTCTTACACAGGCAGGCTGGGTAAGGGAAACGGCTCCGGGAAATAAACAGAAACAGGATCACGCACACGTGGTTGTCATTGCAGATGGACAACATGTTCAAAACGGCTTTGGAATGGCCGACAGATTGAACAAGTTGATCACAGGCAGGTTAGGCGTGGATTCCTGTTCCCGGTATGTTCATTGCGACATTCCCGAGGCCGAACGATATGACAGGCAGGATCAGCGTTCATCGAGGTCCTTGTCGGCAATCACAATCCGAAAGAACAAACCGGGAGCGAAAGAGCAAATGGAAAATGCCCTGAACTGGATCAGCTATCGGGCCAAACTGAATAGCAAATCAGAAGGCGTCCGAAGTTATGGCCTCAGCCGTATTCCGCTTTGCGGAGATCATTTTTAAATAAAAAAATGAGTACAATTTACAGAAAATATTTACTGTTTTTGTGTGAAATTTATATTTACTCTTAAGCACAATGACAAATATGATGGAAAACGATGAAAAAAGATCAATTCTACAGCCTGCTTGAAGCTGAAAAATCAGCAAATTCGATAAACCAAGGTTCTATTTCATTCCTCTTGGAATGCAAACAATCTTCCAGACCGATTCTTAACCGTATGCTCCCGTGGATGGAAGGGATTATAGACGAAATCTGCCGAAAAAAACGAACCAGAGAACTATGTAAAAGCGATGACCTCCGGGAATATGATATCCCCTGGCAGGAATTTGATGAATGTGAGCTCTGGTTCCTATTGAAAGCCAGACCTGATTTCGCTTGGAACTGCCCAAGAAAAATTCTTTGCGAGTTGTCTTCGGAAATCTGGTTGAGCCTGCTGCTTGGTTGCCCATTTCTGGCGGCACTATGCCCGTATATTCATCAATTTTCGGACGATGACTGGCGAGTGATTGTCGGCAAGCATCCTCAACTTTCGCATCGCCGTCCTCATCCGGATCGATGGTAAAAATAAAACAGATACTGCGTTTCCCTGTTGAGAAAACCGCAGTATCTTACTGATGTTTGATTTGTTCTATCGGCTCCCAAGAATCTGTCTCAGGTGTTCGATCCGCCGTTCACAAGATGGGTGCGTTGAGAAAATATCACACCAGCCGGGAGGCGCGAAGAACATCATGGCTGCTGCCGGATCAGCAATGTGTCCAAAATATTTCTAAGCTATGCTTGAATGCTCGCAAGAGAAGTATCAGCGGTTGACAACCGGAATACCCATATTGTTAGCTTGAGCGATCATTGCAAAACATTGGTCACATTTACCCTCATCGATGAAGGTAACTGCAGCACTGCCAAATTTACCGGAAAGTTGTAACGTGTACCGATAAGTCGGTTTCCCTTTATCATCAACGCTGACATTGACTTTCTTGTTAATAATCTGAATATCATTGACGGCTATATCGAAACGCTTGAACATCTGTAAGATAAAATCCTTACTCAGATAATCGGTAATTTGATTAGCCGCAATTTGTCCTCCGGGAAATTGCAATCTTCCCGTATCAAGATTTAATACAATGCCATCCTTTAGTACTTTGTAACGATAGAAACATATGATGGCAAGCGGAATACCGATAATGAACAGTCCCATAAATGATGCGATTACCGCACCGACTCCGAGCATGACGAAAAAGGTCTGCGATTTTACATCAGTGACGACCAAAACCCGGTCTTGCTTGGACGCGTTTTCGGTTTCTGTATTACTTTGTGAGAGCATAATAACATCCTTTCAATTTAAGTTAAACACATTGGGACCAAACAATAGAAATTCATTACCTCCTTTGTGATAATATGGGTATCCGTGAAGCGTAAAATATGGATATAAAAAAGCTTCACGATAAACGATCATCGTGAAGCAATCCGAGGTACAATTTTTAAAGGCGGACGCTTCCAGATGTACACTCGAAGGTCCCGCCAAGAACCTGCCTTGCAAGCATGAGGAAGCGCCCGGTAAGATGTGAAGACACAATCCTACCGGTATTTCCAGAATCTTTGCAAGGGCAAAATAACAAGGTTCACTTGGCGGGTTTACGAGTGTATTTTGCTGAAAATATACGGTTTTAAATCAACCGGCTTCAGAAAGCCGTGCTCGTAACATAACCTCCTTTCATTCTGTTGTCAAGGTTACAGTATCAAATGGTTGTGAAAAAAGACCGCGCGGAGGTTGTCCGCACGGCTTGCCGTCTTTGCCTTGCGGCCCCGGACGACACGGGATTCAGGCAGGTCCGAAAAAGCGGAAGCCTTTCCGTTGGCGGGGCCTGAAAATCAAGACAACCGGAACTCTTTCAGGCACTTCGGACACCGATACTGCCTGACGGCTTGCTCATCAATCAGCTTGCCGACTCGGGAGCCGGTGATCCCGCCGAAAGACGCGCTCCCCAATACGCTCAAGATGACGACAGCGGAACGTTCAATCGAACCGCAACCGTCTGTTTCACGCAATGCAGCGATAAAACCGGCAACACCTCCGGTTACAATGCCGAGCACCGAAGCCGCCTCCTGCACCCGGGTGACTGGCCGGGCAGATGCGCCACAATGCGGGCAGGAGATTTTCATTCTCTCATCTCCACAAGGTCGGCGGCTGGCCGTCGAGACCGAAGAGCCGGGTCTGTCCGCGATAGCATTGATCGGCGCGGGCCGGGCTGTACTTCTTCGCGTTCTGCGTAAAGGCATTCAGCAGGCTCCAGCGAGTCGGTTCAGCGAACTCTTCATGGCGAGGCTCTTTGAACTCCCGAAAGATCGGGACAATGTTGCAGGAGTTGACCGTTCCTGCTTCCGCCGCTTTGACAATGGCGATACGGGCAACATCGTCCTTGACGTACTGAATCTTCAGGTCTTCGGCCACAGTTTCCAAAGTCAGGAACTCCGTTTCAAGTTCTTCGACCGCTTCAAGGACGAGGCCGTCCAACTCAATCCGTGATGTGTGCCGTCTTTTTAGTACATACTGCCGCCCAGCATGAGGTTGCTGCACATTTTTACGCAGAGCCCCGCCGCCAGTCCAACAGCGATACTCTGATCGTGCGAATTGCGAATGCCGATGCACCGACTCCATTCCGGCGAATATGTTTTATTGATTCGCATGAATCCAAACATCCGCTGACCGTCACGGGCCAATCCGTACTGCTCATCGAGAATCTGCCAGCCGCGCGAGTTCACTACAGCACCGACCGCATCGATCACCTCCATGTGCGGCACCGGCTTCCAACTGGCCGTCCCTATCGGAGTCGGAACCAGTGCGATTTCATCGCGCCCGACGAACTTGCCTTCACTCATCATCAATCCCATGATTTTACCTCCATTTTTTAAATGCCACTGCCTGCAACGATCCCGATACGGACACTCGTTACAGGCAAAACTCGTTTCATTCGGCAGGAACACGCCTTTATTAATCGCGTACTGCGCCCGATTCGCCAGCGCCTCGAAGCGCCGGAAGTCGTGAAAGTTCCGGCTGGTATAGTGGCTCTCGCAACTCGGATTCTTCGTTTTGGTGATCACATCGAAGCGGAAGAGCGGAATCGTGCCGTTCTGCTTCTCATAGGCATACGAAAATACGGTCGCCTGAAGGTCCCGATTGACCTTGCCCGCCCCCCAGCGGGTCGCGGATGTTTTCCAGTCCGAAATACAGGTATCACGCCCATCCTGAACTACCATGTCGTATTCGCCAATCAACGGTTTGTCCAGACCGGGAACATCAACTTTGAATGCCTGTGCTACACCTTTGATCGTGTAGTAATCCGACCAGTTCGCCAGTGCCGCATCCAGCATCTTCACAGCAAGGTCGATCACCGTATCGAAGTTTTCGTCCTCCTTGTAGATCAGGTTTGGTGTCGCTTCGGCTTCGATCCTGAATGCCTCTTCAAACCGGTCAACAAGTTCATCGCGGGTCAGCGAG
>JABLYX010000010.1 GCA_018265615.1 Lentisphaeria bacterium | reverse complement strand
AATCAAGTATTATTTTCAACCGCAACTGGTGGAATGTTCCCGGCTGGTTCTCTGCTTCACAAGGGACCCCGAAGCCGGGATCCTACAGCATCAGCGCCAGTCCGACCGACAATAAGAAAAAAAGCGATTCCGGCTCAATGACGGTGATCGGGATAGACCGTGTTGAACATATTGCCGCATCGGATGTTTCGTTTTTCAAAACGCTGTCCGACGCCGACACGGATTATCTGGTATGCATCGAAACCGGAAATTCCCTGCAGCTGAAAGCCTATCCGGACGGAGGGCCGACCTGGCCGAAAGACCGGCCTGTATGGTCAAGCGGCGGGGCCTGGCTCTTTTTGAACTATGTGGCGAAAAAGGCGGGGAGCAACGATGTCACTACGGTCGATACCGGCAAAGACGGCGATAATATCACGGTTACGGTTTCCTGCGGGACATCGAGCAAAACGGTGGCTGTGAGGACCTTTAAATATAAGTTCCGGCTGAATGTGAAAAAAGCGTCCAACAGTGAACCCATAAATATCGGCCCGTGGGATACGTTCAACGGCTTCCGGTCAGTGGGACACGCGTGGTGGAAAGTTGAAGTTACGAATAGTGAGATCAATTTGGACGACATCGGGCTGCCGGATTACAAAAATGCGGATTATATTGGCGTCAACGTCGGCTACTATCCGACCCAATCAACATTGCCGCCCAATTTTTCCGCTTCGGGTAAGCTGGAGGTGAAAGATAATGGCTCGGCAGAAAAGTATGTGGAAAAGGAATTGACTCGGGCTGAATTTGAAAAGGTTGCGAAATATACCAAAGACGAAAGAACCTCTCCTGGAACTTATGTGTTGGCGCAGAGAGTCGATTTTATTAAAGTATGGGGGCCTACTCAGGTTACTCTGAATATGCTTGGATATGGAAACCGCATCTTTACAGGAGCAAACTATACGATGTCGGGTGAAAAAAACTGTGTGACCGTTGCAAAGGGGGCCGCGGCAAAAGCGGGCATAAGCATCGGCAACACTTTGACCGATGGAAAATATGACGAAGCAGGGATAGACTATTATTTTAAAGGGAATACCCCTTTGGCGCTTTTTAACGCAATGTAATAAAATGCCGGAATAACAAGAAGGACTTAAAATGATCAAGTACATATATTGCCTTATTGTGTTTGTGTCCGCAATATCCTGCGGCGCAGTTTCATTATCGGATTATTTTCTCCCGGAGGATTACAATTATCTGACGGCCTCCACATTATTCCCTCTGCCGACAATGAAGACCGGCTCCGAGCATATTGTGGAGGTCATCAGCAATCAGAAAGAGGATGACGCTTATGTCATAAAGGTGAAGATCGTTCCGGATGATATCCAGGTGGAATATTCATTTAATCCGGAGGGAATCCTTTTATCCGCCAAAGCTGTCTATCGGGATAAACCCAGCTTTTCCGTATCTCTGAAAGACAGCAGAAAGGAACTGTTTCCCACCAATTTTTGGGGAAAATGGCCACAAAGCATTGAGGAACTGATTTTTACCGGCTTGAAGAGATTCACGATAAGCCGATATCTCATGGACAAAAAAGCGGGGGATAAGATTGTTGTTCATATTTTGGCGGCCCGGGAGCAATATGGTTCCTATTATGTTGATCTCAGGATCGGCAATTTCATTTCGGCTTATACCATTGGGGTAAATGGAGTATGGAAGTTGGGAATCTTCATTGACAAGGATGGAAAACAGGATCGCATAGGATCACTCGAAAGCTTTAATGTCAAAAAAGGTGACCCTTTGGCTGGAAAGCTTGCATTTTTTGAAATCCCTGATGATTATGCACCGGCGGAGTGGGGGATGCTGTATTTTTCTCCAGTAAAGCTGAAACGAGTGGGGTACCCGTATATAAAAGGCAAACTGGTTTATATGAGAGTATACGACACGAGCGGCAAAGTCATACAGGATGATGATTTTCGCAAGGTGAAGCCGTCTCCATGGGGATACCGGGCGATTGAAATGGGGGAGGAATAAAATGTCGGGAATAAATGCTATTGCAGCAAAAGCAACTCTCATTATATTGTGCTTATGCCTGTCTGCCGGAATGAAGGCGGGCGCAGCGGACGATATCCTCTCCCTGAACCGGCAGGGGAATTTTTCCGAAGCGTGGAAATTGATGCGCGCCTCTTCTCCGGAGAAATTGCCGCTCAATGAATTGTTTCTTATGGCGATGTACTGCCGGGAAGGCAGGAAAGGCGTCGAAGCCAACCCGGAGTTGTCCCGGGAACTTTTCCAACTGTTGGGGGAGCGGGCCGCTGCGGAGAACAGCAGGGACGGCAAGTCATTGTTTTACATGGGATTGTCTGCCCTGTACTATAAACTGAGGCCATCGGAGGCTCTTCCGCTTTTTAAGGAAGCGGCGGATAAGGGAAATTCCGATGCCCAGCTTGAAACCGCCATCATACTGCAGAAAGGATTGGGAGTCGAAAGGGACCAGGCCCAGGCAATGGATTATTTGCACAAGGCCGTGGCGCAAAATAATCAGACGGCCAAAGCCTATCTGGCGTCATCCTATCTGGGGCAAAGCGTCGATATCAGGCGGGGCATTGCATTGACGCAGGAGTCGAGCGACGCCGGGAACCGCGCCGGACAGTATACGCTGGCGATGGCTTATGAAAAGGGGCGCGGCGTCCCGGTCGATCGAAAGAAGGCCCTGAGATTGTACCAGTTGTCGGTGGACCAGGGACTGAAGGATGCACATTATCGCCTGAATGGGCTCAAGCGGGTATTCCACATTCCCCGGGAGCAATATATTGACGATGATTTCCTGAAGACGGTGGAAGATCCCGAATGCGAAGAGTGATAATGCGCATGGCTATGGCAGACGGGGGAGGAGCTTTTATCGCGGCGGTAAAAAGTATAAAGCCTTCAAGCAGGATTTCGTGGACGGCATCACCTTTTCCCAACCCTGATTTGTCGCAAATGATGCCGTTTCAGGCCGCTTCTCCGGCGGGGGCTTTGCGCATCTCCGCCGGGAAGCGGTGAACGCTCAGCAGCCGAAAAGCTTTGCCGCCTGTTTCATGTTTCCGATCACGGGGACGGCGAACGGGCAGCGTTCCTCACAGCTTCCGCAGCCGACGCATTCCGAGGCTCCGTGCGGCAAAGCGCGGTAGTGCTGCGCGATGCTCGGCGGAATGTTCGCTTCGTCCAGCCGGGCGATGTCGAGGTACTTGTTGACTGCGGCGATATCGATTCCGGCAGGGCAGGGTTGGCAATGGCTGCAGTACACGCAGTGCCCCTTGAAGTCATTGCGGCGGCTGCCGATGATCGGCGCATAATCGCGGTCGCGGTCGGAAAGTTCAAGATATCCGACCGCCTCTTTTACCTGCGCCGCCGACTGGCAGCCGATCAGGGCGGAGACCACCGCCGGGCGCGTCAGGGCGTAGTGGATGCATTGCGCGACCGTCAGCGGCTCGGAGAAGGGAGAACTTTCTCCCGGCGACGAATCCATTGGCTGGCTGTGTTACGGTGGACTCCGGCTACCTCGGCTATTTCCTGATACGTTTTGTATTTGCCACTCCGATAGAGTCGGATGACAAGCTTACGCCGTTCTTCAAGTGCGGCACTGACTAATTTTCTGGCATCTGATGTTTCCACAGCAGTAAATATATTACGGGAAAATACAAAGGCAAGTTATTTAATTGCCAATTATACAATTGGCACCATCTAAGGAAAAAGCAACAATGTTAACGGACTCTGAATGCAAGAGGTTGGATTCAGGGGGCATTTACTTTTTCAATTCCCGGGCCGCAAAAAAAAGACTTTTTTTCAGGAATCGTCTTGACTTTTTACCCGTTATGGTTCATAATATACATAGCACGAGCTATAATGAAAATACAAACGGCTCCTGCATTTTTTTAATAACAGTGTATAGCACGAACTATAACGGGTGATCGATATGATGGAAGCAGTGAGACAGCAGGGGCGTCAGGTGACGGTGGCGATGCTCGCGAAACATGCGGGGGTCTCCCGTGTCGCCGTCTACGCGGCGTTCAATCCCGATAAAAAGACGACGGTCGGCATCAGCGAAAAGACGAAAAGCAAGATTCTCGCGGCGGCGGAGGAGCTCGGATACATTCCGAACGATCTCGCCCGCACACTCGTTTCGGGGCGCAGCCGGAATATCGGGCTGCTGCTGCAGTCGAACAAGTCCCTGATGTCCCAGCGGCTGATCTCGGAATGCAGCCGGCTCTTCGTCGGCAACGGGTATCTCATGATCTCCGAATCGTCGGAAAACGATGCGAAACGGGAGCGTGAGATCCTGAACAACTTCCTCGTCCGGCGCGTCGACTGCGTCATCATCGCCTGGTACGACTACGAGAGCTGCGGGGATCTGCGCGAGCAGTTCGGACGGTGCGGGATCCCGATCATCAACATCCGCAACCGCGAGCCGGATTTTCCCAACTCCGCCGCCGTCAGCTTCGATGAAGCCGAGGTCATGCAGCAGGTTTGCGGCATGTTGTACCGGAAGGGGCTCCGCCGCATCAGCTACGCGGGCGCCGAAACCCGCGAAAACAGTTCGAGTTACTGGCGTTTGAGCCACCTGGAAAACGCGGTTACGCTCTATCCGGGGCTCGAACTTGCGGAGCGGGCCAGCTTCTCCCGCAGCGCCGACTGCCGCGCGTATGTCGCCTCCCTCGCCGGGAACCCCTGCCGTCCCCAGGCGGTCGTCTGCTACAACGACCAGATCGCGCAGCTTGTCACGCTGGAACTGAGGCTGGCCGGAATCCGGGTGCCGGAGGAGATCGCCGTCACCGGCGTCGACGGCTACAGCGGCCGGTTCGATCCGGTCGAGCCGACCACCGTCCGGCTCCCTGTGGAGAAGATGGCCGCGGAGATTTACCGGATATTCAGTAACTCCGATTACCGGGGCCAGATCGTCCGGCTCGCTCCGGAGCTGCTTGAACGCGAAACTACGCCCACTCAAAAACAAGAGGCTTTATCATGAGAAAAAAACGTTTCACACTGATCGAACTCCTCGTAGTTATCGCCATCATCGCGATCCTCGCATCGATGCTGCTCCCGGCCCTGCAGCGGGCGCGCAGCACGGCAAAGGGGTCAAAATGCGTCAGCAACCTCCGGCAGATCGGCATGGGTCACGCGGCTTATTCCGATGCGAATGACGACATGATCGCGGCCGGGTTCCAGAAAACGACCAAAATTGCATGGCCGGTGTTCCTGACGCCCTATCTGACGCGCTCGAGCGCGGAGAAGATCTTCTTCTGCCCCGGCACCGGGGATGCGGGAAGCAAATCGATGAAATGGTATGTCGGCATCAATCCGAAATTCCCGGAGGAAGCGAAAATCAGCTACGCGCAGAGCGTCGATATCTCCCAGCTCAGCAACAATTCGGGCGGCGAACTGCTGAAATACCACAAGCGCGGGGAGTTCCGGCGGCCCTCCTCGACCGGAGTCTGCTTCGACGCGCATATGAGTTATCTGCCGTATGAAAGCTGCGCCGGGCACTACACCATCGTCGGCAATCTCTACGGCAGGGAATACGGGCACAACGGCGGAGTCAACGTGCTGATCCTCGACGGCCATGTCGGCAAAATCGGGCGCGAGAAAATCGTACAGGGCGCACTCGGCGCCAGCGAGCGCGCGAAGAACCTTGAAATGAACTGGAAAACCACCGACCAGTATTGAACCCTTAAAGGATGCAAGCTATGAAACTTCGACTACTTCCGGCAGCACTGCTGCTGATCGCCTCCGCCCTTGCGCTCCCTGCCGCCGAAACGATCTGGGTCGAGGGCGAGGACGCCCGGAACAGCAGCTTCGCCCCCGGCGTCGCGGCGCTCTCCGACGGCGGGGCCGCCGGGGCCTCCGGCGGGCTCTACCTCAGGAACGAGCGCGCCGACGCCTCCGGCAAAGAAGCGCCGCGTTTCGCGGAATATGAGTTCAAGGTGAATGAGCCGGGAACCTACCGGCTCTGGATCGCCTCCACGCCGCTCGTGGCCGGCTGGGCCTCGCCCTATTCGATCGGCTGGCTTGACCGCGGCGACCGGACCGGCATGGCCGGAAAAAAATACCGCGGCGTCCCCTACGGGCGCGGCAGAAACGAGCTGTTCTTCTTCTGGCACGACGCCGGAACGCGCGACTTCGCCGAAGCCGGGACCTACACGCTGCGCATCGAAACCGGCAAGCCCCGCGCCTCCGACTCCAAAGCCGTGGTCTTCATCGACGCGCTTGCACTCTCCAGTGACCCGAAGTTCCTCCCGGCCGGGAACCGTCCGGCGGGTTCTCCCGGCAGCTTTCCCGCGCCGCCGAAAGGAACCATGGTCTGGCGCGAGGCCGAGCTGCCCGACGCGGGCAACCTGAGTGTGCGCGCCAACGTGCCCTTCCTGAATGACAAGGGACAGGGGGCCTCCGGAGGCATGTACTTCAACATCGACCGCAAAGTCGACCCGGAGAAGGCGCCGGAGGGATATTATGCGCAGTATGAGCTCGATATCCCCGCGCCGGGGGCCTATCATGTCTGGATCGCCTCGACGCCGTTCAACGCCGGCTGGGCCTCGCCCTGTTCGATCCAGTGGGACGGCGAACAGCCGGTCGATCTCGCCGGGCGCAAGCCGTACAGCCCGCCCTACGGCTTTCCGCATCCGCGCTCCTATTTCTTCTGGACCAAGGCCGGCGTGAAGAACTTCACGGAGGCGGGAAAGCACACGCTGCGCATCATCGCGGACCGGCCCCGCGGGAACACGGACAATATCCGCGTCTTCCTCGACGCGATTGCGCTCGCCGCCGATCCCGCCTGGGCTCCGCGCGGCAACCGTCCGCCGGGATCGCCGTGGAAAGGCGTCCCGAAAGGCGCGACGCCCGAGGAGCAGAAGGCGAACTTCCGCAAGGCGCTCTACGACGTGCAGATGCGGACCTACCCGGCCAAGCTCGCCGAAACCAATGAAGAGTGGAACCCCGGAACCACTGCCGAGGTCCTGCGCAAGATGAAGGCGCGCCCGCTGCCCGCCCCGTCGGCCATCGCCGCCCGGAAGCGGCTGCGCTTCGGACTGCACGGGATCGAAAAACCGTTCGTTCAGGTCGGCGTCGACGAGGAGCGGACTTCCGCCGCGCTCGATCTGCTCGCCCGGGCCGGCGTGGAGTTCCTGCGCACCGCCGAGCCGTGCTGGCACCGCCTCGGCAACGTGCCCGGTACCTTCGACTACCGCCAGCTCGACTATGAGATGGCGCTTGCGAAGCGGAACGGCATGAAGCTCATGCTGACCATGGGCTTCGCCCCCGCGCAGTACGGCAAGGGCAAAGGCAACAAGCTCGCGGCCTGCAAGCCGGAGTATTACGGACTCTACCGCGACTACCTGAAAGATCTCTTCAGCCATGTCCCGGAGCAGCTGATCCACTCCGTCGAGCTTGCGAACGAAGTCGACGCCTCGCATGTCTGGTGGGTCGGCGACAGCACGCCCGAGGACTATGCCGAGGAGGCGAAGATGACCTTCGATGCGCTGAAACAGGCATATCCGGAGCGAAAATTCCCGTTCCTCGGTTTCAGTGCCACCTGGGCCAGCGTCGAACGCGACCGGGCGCAGGGGCGCGGCCGCGCCTGGGTCGAACGCGCCTTCGACGCCGGAGCCGACCGGTATTTCGACGCCTATTCGCTGCACTACACCTGGAGCCCCCCGAAGTGGGGCTTCGCGGACTGGATGCGCGCCGAACGCGCGAAACGCGGCTTTGCCCCCAAACCGCTGCTGAACAGCGAGGAGTCATGCTACGGCCACCCCGGCGATCTTATGAAGCTCTTCGCGCGCAACCTCTTCCTGCAGGATATGGAGAGCGTGACCTATTTTCTCGCCCGCGACTTTCAGGAGGTCGGCAATCTGCTCTACTCCGGGCTTTTCGACCTGGACTGGCAGCCGAAACTCCGGCTGCTCGCCTACGCGGCGTCGACCGATGCGATGCGCGGCCGGAAGCTCGTCGGCATGGCCGATCCCGCCACCGGGCTCGAAGCGTATGTGCTTGAGAAGGAGTCCGGCGACGCATACGGCCCGCGTTACGTGATCGTCGGCTGGGCCCTCGACCGCGCCGAAGAGGGGATGCACTCGGTTCAGAAAGCCCGCAGCGTCGATGTTCCCGGCTGGCGCGGCGTCAGGGAGGCCGTCTCCTGGCGGCTCGACCCCGTCAGGGCGAACGCCGACGGCTCGATCACCGTCTCAAACGAACCGCTGGCCGTCTATGCCGATGAGCTCCCGGAGTGGAAGCTCCTGACCCCGCAGGAGTGGCGCGACCGCAAAGTCGCCGTCGCCGTCCAGGGACAGGATGCCGGGATCCTCCCGGGCCAGGCCCTTCCCGACGGCCGTTGACCATGATATGAGCCCCGGAGGAGGCGCTTTGCCCCTCCGGTTTCCCCCCCCCGCGCCGGCGTGCATTGCACTCCCGGGCGCGGTTTCTTCATTCAACGGGAGGCGAAGTTGGGGAATTCGCGGCGGTAGTGCTCGGGGGAGACGCCGGCGAAAAGTTTGAAACGGCGGCTGAAGTGATAGGGGTCGCGGTATCCGAGGCGGACGGCGACCTCCGCAATGGGCAGGGGGCTTGAGACGAGGAGCTCCGCGGCCTGGCGGAGTTTGAACTCCTCCAGATATTTTTTTGGGCGCATTCCGGTATGCCGCTCGAAATTGCGGCGGAACTGGTCGGCGGAGAGGTTGCAGTATTCGGCCATCTCTTCGACGGTCCACCAGTGGTCCGGGCGCGCCTTGACCGCTTCGAGCAGCTCCTCCACGGGAGTGACGGAGGAGGTCTTGCGCCGTTCGAAGTAGAGGTCGACAAGCAGCTTCTGAAGCGTGATGTTCGCATTGATCTGGGCGTCGTTGGAGGGATCCTGTATCAGCTCCGCGATCGGCAGGAGCCTGCGCGCGCTGCCGAACTCCCAGACCCCGTCCTGCAGGATGCCGGAGTTGCGCAGCATATCCGCGACCGGCCCGGTGAAGCGGATGGAATCCTCGATATACGGTTTTTCCGCCGTCCCGCCGTAGCGGTTCAGGGTTCCGGGAGTGATGATCACGAGCCGGCCCGGGGTTACATCGCATTCGCCGTGCCCGTCGATCCAGCAGCGCCCGGCCCCTTCGATGAGGTGGGAGATGGAATAAAATTCGAATTTGCGCGGATGACAGGTGTTGAACCCGTTTTCCGGCGAACGCCCCGCCGTTCCCGCATTGATGATCCAGAGCCCGTAGCGGCTGTGAAACTCCGGAAGCTTCCGCAGGAGGCGGTGTACGTCCGGGCGCTCCGTGTTGCGGTCGAATGCGATGATTTTGTCATTATTCATGCGGTTTTTATCCATTTGAGTTTCATTTTCCTGTTGTATAATATACACTGTAACTGATTTTTTTGTCAAGGAACCCATCTTAAAACAAGAGGTGAAACATGGCGGACAGGAAAAAGATCGGCGTTGCTGTACTCGGAACCGGGAGCAGGGGGCGCGGAGTTGTCGGCAATCTGCTGCGGGATTCCGAAGGCGGGGTTGAAATCCTCGCTGCGTACGATCCGGACAAGGCGGTGATGGCCGAGACGGTCGGCGTCTGGAAGCACTCCGGCGTCACGAAGGAGTGCGGCAGCGTCGAAGAGGCGATCAATGCGCCGGGCGTGGAGTGGGTCATGGTCTTCTCCCCGAACATCTGTCACAGGGAGCAGATCCTCGCGGCGTTCAGGGCGGGTAAGCACGTGTTCTCCGAAAAGCCGCTCGCCACGTCGATTGACGACTGCCGCGAGATCTACGACGCGCATCTGAAGTGCGGAAAGCTTTTCGCTACCGGGTTTGTTCTGCGCTATGCGCCGATCTACCGCAAGGCGAAGGAGCTGCTCGACTCCGGCAAGCTCGGCCGGCTCATCGCGATCGACGGAACCGAGAACATCACTCCGCAGCACGGCGGCTACATCATGTGCAACTGGCGGCGCCTCACGAAGTACGCAGGGCCGCATATTCTCGAAAAGTGCTGTCACGATCTCGACCTCATCAACTGGCTCGTCGGTTCGCTGCCGTCGCGGGTCGCGTCGTTCGGGGGCCGGAACTTCTTCGTCCCGGAGAATGGGAAACTCATGGAGAAGTACGGCAGGAAGGCGTTCTGCACCTGGTGGGATCCGCACGCGATCGACTCCCCGTTCTCCGGCGACACCGACCTGATGGACAATTCGATTTCAATCGCGGAGTTCCGCAATGAGGTCCGGGTCTCCTTCATGGCGACGATGAGCAACGCGATGCCGGAGCGGCGCATGTATTTCTCGTGCAGCGAAGGTACGATGAAGCTCGACCTCTACACGGGCAAGCTCAGCTACCGCTGCATCGAGGGCGAAGGCACGATGGAGGTCGCGATCGCCGGAGACGGCCACGGCGGCGGCGACAGCTATATCATGAAGGAGCTGTACGAAACCATGACCACCGGCGCGAAGCCGAAGTGCAGCGGCAACGAGGGGCTCGAAAGCGCGGTTTACGCGCTTGCGCTCGACGAAGCCGCTCGTACGAAACAGATTGTGGACCTCGAGCCGGTCTGGAAGGCCATGGGGCGCTGATCCGCCTCAGAGGTTGACAAGATCCTCCTGTTGTGAATTCCCGGCTGCGACCCGCCGGAAAGCAACAACAAGGAGGATTTTTTATGTCCGAACCGATTCGTCATATTCCCCTGATGGTGGACGCCGCAACGGGGCGGCTGCTCTATCCGGAGGGGGATGAAGTCACATTTCCGAAGAACTTTCCGACAGTGGAGTTCAATACGGCCGCGGTCTTTGCGGTCGAATTCAAGGATCGCAGGCTCAGGCCGGATCTTTCCTGGGAGCTTGCGGAGCACCCGCTCGGCGGGAATTGCACGTATATCCTGTCGGGGGCCTGCGCCGCGGACAGCAGCGGTGAACTGATGCTGCAGAGCTCCGGGGACGCGATGAACCTGCCCGGCGACTGGCCGGACGGGTCGGATGCCGACCCGGAGCGCGGCAGGCTGACCTTCCGGGTTGTCGTGAACCTGCGGCATTTCCATGAGATAGCATCCGATCCGGAGAGACGGAAACGGTGCGTGATGACGATTGAAGCGCGGCCGGACGGCGCTTCTGCTCCGGTGATGCTGGCCGGATTCGGTTTCCGGGCCGCCGTCCGCCCGGGCAATGGAGAACCGGGAACCGGCGCCGTTTATTCCGGCATGACGGTGAATGGCCTGGGGGGAGCGGTCATCCTCGCCGATTCCACTGGAGAACCGCTGGCGGTTGACGGCCAGACGATTCGGGTTCCCGCCGGCGGCGAAGGGGCCGGTTCGCAAGGCCCGCAGGGTCCGAAAGGCGACAAGGGTGACAAGGGTGAAACCGGGCCCGCAGGGCCGGCCGGCCCGCAGGGCCCGAAAGGCGACAAGGGCGACCCGGGCGAACCGGGTCCGAAAGGCGACAAGGGCGAACCGGGTCCGAAAGGTGATAAGGGTGAACCCGGAGAATCCGGTGCGCAGGGAATTCAGGGGGAACGGGGCGAGATCGGCGCGCAGGGTCCGAAGGGCGATCCGGGCGACCCCGGCGACCCCGGAGAACAGGGGCCGGCAGGTCCGAAGGGCGACAAGGGCGATCCGGGCGAACCCGGCGAGCAGGGAGTTCAGGGGGAACGGGGCGAGACCGGGCCGGAAGGTCCGCAGGGGCCGCAGGGAGATCCCGGTGTGGCCGAAGGGATGGTAACCGGGCTGATTTCCGCTCATAACTCGAATACGGTCTCGCACCCGGACAAGCTGTCGCTCTCCGGCGGAACCATGACCGGGGAATTGCTGACGGCGGCGGACAACGGATTCCGCATGATCGATGGCAATTATGGTGTTTTCACCCGCAAAGACTCCTCTTCTTTTTATATCATGGTGACTGCCCAGGGCAATCCGGTGGGAGGATTTACCGCCGCCCGCCCGCTTCGGATCACCCTTGCAACCGGTGTGTGCGACATTAACGGCACGGCGCAGAAGGCGGTGGCGGACGGCGACGGCAACAACATCGCCGCGACCTACGTCAAAAAGAGCGCGAACAC
Organism: Lentisphaeria bacterium; assembly: GCA_018265615.1. GTDB lineage: Bacteria > Verrucomicrobiota > Lentisphaeria > Victivallales > Victivallaceae > Victivallis. The sequence continues at coordinate 100,208 of JABLYX010000010.1, read as the reverse complement.
GGCGGCCGCCGCGATGCTGATGAGCCTCCAGGCCCCGGCCGCGGCGCGGATGATTCCGCTCGGCGACGACGCTTCGGCGCTGACGCTTTCGCCGCTCTGTCCGGAGTGGGAGGCGGGGGCGCGGTACGAAGCGGGCGACATCGTGAACCGCGAGGGGCGGCCGTACCGGGTGACCCTCGCCGTGGATGCGCAGGAGCATCAGCCGCCGGAGTCGGAGGGGATGCTCGCGGTCTACCGCCCGCTTTCGCCGGATCACGCCGGAACGCCGGAGGATCCGATCCCGTATCTCGACGGGATGGATGTGGAGTCCGGCAAATACTACTCATACGACGGCAAACTCTACCGCGCGGCTGCCGACATGCCGGCCTGTGTCTGGCCGCCGGATACGCCGGGGATGTGGCAGTGGGAGGAGGCGGCCGATGTATAGCCTGAACGAGATCGAAGAGAAGATTGAGCTCGCGAAGGCCGCGAAGCTCTCCGGGACGGAGCTGCTGGAGGATCGCGAACGGGCGGTCCGCGTCTGTAACGGAATCGGCGCGGCGTGGATGCCGGAGTGCCTCCGCGACTGGATCTGCACCCTCAACCCGACGCTCGTGCTCGCGGCGGACATCCACGATATCCGCTACGAAACCGGCGGCACGGAGGCCGGCCGCAAGGCCGCCGACGACGAGATGCTTGCAAACGGGATCAGGCTCGCGGACTACCGTTACGGCTGGTACGATCCACGCCGCTATCTGGTCCGGATGCAGATGAGGAAATTTTATGCGATCCTGCGCGAATTCGGCGGCTGGGCGTGGAAAGGAGAGGAAGATGGAAACGCTTGAAGATATCGGAAAGCTGCTGTCGATCCTGATCCCGATTCTCTCGGGCATGGTCTGGATGCTGCGGCGTATTGAAAAAGGACAGGCGCGCATGTTTGAGAAGATGGCACGGATCGACAAGCACAAGGTCAGCTACAAGGTCTGCGACCGGCGGCGCGCCGAGTGCTTCAGACGGCGCGGCCGGATCGGAAAGGCCGCCGCCGCCGCAATGTGCGGAGTGTTGTTTCTTCTTGCCGGCTGTTCGGTTACGATCAACAGCAGCGGCGACGGGGCGGATTTCGAGCTGTCGCCTGCGCGCGAGGTTTACACCGATGCGGACGTGATGAACGGACTCACAAGCCCGCTTGCGAATCTGTTCGGCAAAAGGAATACGGAGTCGGAGTGACGATTTGACAAATCCGGTTTCTGCGGTATATTACTTCTTATGAAGAGAGGGTTCCGCATTCCGCGGAATTCAATAATGAGGAGGAATGAATGATGTCTGACGCAAAGAAAAAAGAGAAGATCGAACAGATCAACCAGAACACTCCTGTGCTCCCGCAGAACATCGTCGAAGCGGTGAATACGCCGACAGAGCAGCCGGTTTCGGTCCCGAAGAAACCGGAGAAATAACGCCGTTCTCAGGCGTTTGGGACGGACCGGGCGGATTTCAAATCCCCCGGTCCGTTTTTCATGAGAACAGGTCGGGTGTGTGCGGGATGTCGCCGATCCCCTTGTCATGGGCGCGGAGCCAACCGATCAGGATCGCGACGATTCCGGCGATCTCCTCATCAGTCAGCGCGCGGCCTTTCGGGATTCCGTGCCACTTTTCCAGGCAGGTGCGGCAGCAGCAGCCCGTTGCGTGCTGGGCGATGAAGCATGGATGCCCGCGCATCGGCGTCTGTTTTCCGTCATTCGGAATGACCGCCGGCGCGAGCCGCTGCCGGATGAATTTTCCGCACTGCGCTTCGATTGCCGCGTATCCCTTTTCCGCCAGACAGGCGAGTTCCGCTTTCCGCAGCCGGAAGCGGCTCCGGAACTGAGACTCCGCCAGGCGCGACGCAAGTTCCTCATAGCGCAGCATGATACCACCTCTTTAAATCAGTTGATGAGCCTCCGGATTCCCGGTCGATGCGAAACGCAATCAAACAGGCCGCACGCCATGCATAACCCATAAAGACAGAAACTTCCCAGACGGCCATGAATCATCAGCATGGTTCCATCAGTGATGCAAAATGGCTTGACAAGACCCGGCAAAGATCTCCATAAAACGAGAATTATCCCAAATTTTCCGCAAGCATCTGACGGTTTGTTCTCAAACTTCCTGCCAAAACAGGCGGAGGGGAGTGCTGCCTTTCCGCCCTGCATAACCCAGACTTGTCCCCGTCGAGCATAAAAAGCGCAGCCTTTTATGCGGCCGGCTCCGGCACCCAGCCGGTCGGGAGGGTTGGGGGAGGGCGAAGCGCCTCCCTCACTCCCGCGGCACGGTCAGCGGCGGTAAGGCTTGATCATGCCGAGCAGGTCATCGACAGAGGCGGTGGCGAGACATTCGACGGTGTCGGCCGCGCCGTAGTAGATTTTGACTTCGCCGCTCTCTTCGAGGATCATGCCTCCGGGGAAGATCACGCTGCCGCGGAAGCCTTCAAGCTCATATTTCTCGGTGGCTTTGATCAGCGGCTCCGGGGCGAGGCCGATGACCTTCTGCGGATTTTCGAGGTCGAGCAGCATGAGTCCGGCGAAGTACTCCTTGTTCCAGGTGGCTTCCGGGCGGTTCGCGGTTTCCCAGCCGAAGAGGTTGCGGCTCTTGTCCTTGCAGGTGGCGTGGAAGATGCAGAGCCAGCCCTTGTCCGTTTTGACGGGGGGGGCGGCCGGGCCGATCTTCGCGTTGGCGTAGGGGACATCCTCCATGCCGAGGACGAGTTCCGTATCTCCCCAGTAGCGGCAGTCGGGGGATTTCGACGACCAGATGTCGAATTTCTCCTGGTATCCGCGGCTGTATTCGGGGAAGGGGCGCTCGAGGCGGATGAAATTGCCGCCGATTTTCTCCGGGAAGAGGACCATGTTGCGGTTGTCCGGGGCCGACATCGAAAGCACTTTGAAGTTGTCGAAGTCGTCGGTGACGGCGATGCCGCCGCGAACGCCGTGCCGGGTGTCGACCGCGAAGCAGAGATAGCAGCGGCCGTCGATCACGGTCAGGCGCGGATCGTAGAAGCGGCTGATTTCAGGGTCGGACTCGACGATCTCCGCCGCGACCTTCCAAGGCCCGGACTCCACGCTCCATTTCACGCCGTCGTCGCTCCAGGCGATTCCGAGGTTCGTGTAGGTTTTGCCCCATCCGGCCGGCGAGAAGCCGACGTCGTTGCGGAACACCATGACATACCTGCCGTTGAATTTGCAGACCCCCGCATTGAAGATCAGCGATGCGTCGAACGGAATGTCCCGCGCCGACAGGACCGGGTTGGAAGCGCAGCGAACGAGTGCCATCTTTCGGCTCCTTACCTTGTTTTCAGTCTTGAACCATGAAACCGTTTCATGGCATTCATGCTATACTATATCCCGGCCGGATGAAATTTCAATGGCGGAGTCTGAATTTTTCCGGAAGGATTTCCGTTTTCTGTGTTCCGCCCGGGGATACTGAGGGGAAAAGATCGAACAAGTATGCTTGTACGACTTGACAATTTACAATTTCGGTTGTAAGTTTCCCTATTGGATTCATGAATGACAATCAAACTCAAAAGGGGGCAGGAATTCCGGGAGCTTCTTCGCACCGGGATGCCGCAAGGATGACTTATGCAAAAAAAGACCGCTGCAAATGTTACTCCGGAGCTCCGCGAGGCCTATCACAAAGCCCTGCGGATCATGAATGAGTCCGAACGGCTGTTCGCACTCAAAGACCTGCTGAACCAGGAGCCCGCTTTCCTTGAGGCGCGCGCGAAGCTTCGCGACCTCGAACGCAAGAAGGTGATGAGCACCTCTGCGGTCGGCCGGTTTTTCGCGCGGCTCGGGAGTCCGGCCGGCAGGATCAGGGGACTGATCCGCACGAGCCCGCTGCAGGCGATGAACCTGTGCGAGGACACGCTGGCCAAGACACTGGACAATATCCCGGTTCTCCTGCTGCTGGCGGAGGCCGCAGACAAGGCCGGCGCGCCGTTCATCTCCGCGGAGGCGATGGAGCGCGCCGCGGAGCTCAAGCCGGATGATTTCAGCTTCGAACTGAAGATGGCGACCTATCTCCAGAACGCGGGTCAGGCCGGAGAGGCGCTGAAACGGCTGAATGCGCTTGCTACCCACAATCCGGGCAACAAGGAGATCCAGGACGCATACCGTCAGGCGATCAACATCGACGCGAAGCAGCGTGAGCAGGCGAAAACGGTCGGCATGGCCTCCGTCGAGGCGGGCGGCGGTTCGAACGCGATCGGCAGTAAATCCGCCGCGATTCTGCAGCTGCTTGAAAACACGATTCACGACGCCGCCCAGGCGAAGCTGGTTGCGAACGAGCTGCTGAAGGTGCTCGCCTCCGGCGAATCGATGGACGTCCGCCGCAAGCTCGCATCCGCCTATGTCATCATGGGGGAATTCGACAAGGCGATTGTGGAGATCAACAAAGTCATCGCCTCCTCGGCCGCGTACGATCCGGCGCTCGACAAGCGCCTGGAAGAGGCGGAAACCGGCAAGATCGACAAGGAGCTTGCCCAGATCAGGCGGCGCCCGCCGAAAGAGCTCGCCGACCCGGCCGCCCGTATCGCGGAACTGGAGGAGCAGCGCAAGCAGCTTCAGCTCGAGCATGCCCTGAGCCGCATCGAGCATTATCCGAACGACATCGGCCTTGTGTACGATCTCGGGAAGCTCCGGCTCGAACGCGGGGAATACGACCTCGCCATCGAGCAGTTCATGCTTTCGCGCCAGTCGGCCCGCTGCGAAGTCATGTCGCGCATCGCTCTGGCGGAGTGCTACGAGAAGCAGGGGAATTACAAGGCGGCGGTCGATGAGCTCGAAACCGTCCTGTCGATCATTCCGCGCCTGGATAAGGACCGGCTGACCACAGCTTATTCGCTCGCCCGCATCATGGAGGCCACGGGGGACAATGCGCGCGCGCTGGAGTATTATAAAGAGCTGTATGACCTTGAGCCGCGCTTCCGCGACGTCAAGGAGAAAATCGAGGCGTTGGAAACCGGAAGCGCTCCGGTGGAGGAACAACAGTAAGACGCATCCGTTTCCCACGGCAGGCCGGTTTCGCGGCCTGCCGTTTTTCTGTCTGTTTTCGTTGAATAAAGAAAGGATCCGGTGTTGTTATGATGAAACTGGCTGTTGCGGCAATCGCTGCCGCAGGAATGACGCTGTTTGTTTCTGGATGCTCTTTTTTCGGGAGCAAGACCCAGCAGATTACGGTTATGACCGAGCCCGGCGACGCCGAGGTCATCATCAACAGCAAGCCCTGCCGCTCTCCCGCTTCCGCTGAGGTGCCGACCGATAAACCGCTGGCTGTCGTTGTGCGGAAGGACGGCTATCAGACGGAATCCAGAACCATGCGCCCCGTTCTGAGCAAGCTGGGGATGCTTGACCTGGTCGGAACCATCCTGATTCTTGTTCCGGGGGTCGGGTTGTTTTCCGCCGGCGCCCAGGAGCTCCCGCAGTCCGATCTCTACTTTGCTCTGGAAAAGGCGGAGTGACGGCAGCCGCATGAAAAAGCGCCGCCGGGGCTGTGGCCCCGGAGGCGCGGCTTCGGACATCCTTTTGGAAGGGGCCGGTCAGCGGTAGGAGTCCTCAAGGATTCCGAGCGACTCCGCTTTGGTCATCTTTACGCGGTCGAGCTCAAAGAGGCCGCCCATTGTCTCCCACGCGTTCCGGTTGATTGCCGGGAGCTCTTCGCGGCTGATGCCGTAATCGGACATTTTAAGCTCGTCGACGCCGCAGTCGCGCTGCAGTTTGTCGAGCGCCCCGAGGAAATTGCTCTGCCCCGCCGCTTTCGCGAGCGCCGCGAATTGCTTCGGTGCGCGCAGTGCGTAGAATTTGAACCACGCTTTCGAAATCATGATGAGCGCCGCACCGTGCGGCACGTCCGGGTGGAATCCGCCGATCGCGTGCGCGAGCGAATGTTCCGACGTGCAGCAGGAGGTTGACTCCGCCATACCGGAGAGCGTGTTGGCCAGCGCCACATCGGTGCGGGCCGCGAGGTCTTCGCCGTCGCGCACCGCGTTCGGCAGCGACTTGCAGATCAGCTCGATGCTCTTCAGGCAGTAGAGGTCGCTGATCGGCGTTGCACAGTTCGCAAGGTAACACTCCGCCGCGTGGAAGAATGCGTCGAAGCCCTGGAACGCGGTCAATTGCGGCGGTACGGTCAGCATGAGTTCGGGGTCGACGATGGAGAATTTCGGGAAGGTCTGTTCGCAGCCGAAGCCGATTTTCTCGTTGCCGTTTGTGACAACGGTCCACGGATCCGCTTCGGTGCCGGTTCCGGCGGTCGTGGTGATCGCGATGATCGGCAGCACCGGGTTCGGAATCGGCAGCGCTTTGCCGCTTCCCCCTGAAATGTAATCCCAGTAGTCGCCCGGATTCGCGGCCATGACCGCGATCGCCTTGGAGGCGTCGATCGGGCTGCCTCCGCCGAGGCCGATGACAAAGTCGCACTTTTCGCGTTTCGCGAGTGCGGCGCCTTCCATGACCTGTTCCCGGGTCGGGTTGGCCCGCACCTTGTCGTAGACGACGGAGGAGACCTGATTGTGCTCAAGCAGCTTGACGACCCGGTCGAGCGTCCCGGAGGAACGCATCGATTTGCCGGAGGTGATGACGATAAGCGCGCGTTTGCCGGGCATCGGGAGGGTGCCGAGCATGCCGAGCTGTCCCGCGCCGAAATAGAGTCTGGTCGGAATGTAATTGACGAACGGTTTCATGATTCCCTTTCTCCTTCCTGCTGATTCTCTGAGGCTACTATACCATGCGTTCCGCTCTTTTCAAGAGTTTCGGGCGGCAAATCGCGCAGGAGATCGGGATTTCCGCTCTTTCCGGCAAAAAAGCGCGAAGCACAAAAAAAGCCGCACACCACGCATGAGCCGCAAAAACAGAAACTCCCCGGACGGTCATGAGTCATCAGCGCGGTTCCATCAGCTATACAAAATAGCCTGACAAGACCCTGCAAAGATCTTCAGGAAACGAGAACTGCCAAAACAGGCGGAGAGAGTGCTGCCTCTCAGTAGAAAAACAGAGAGGCATGCCGGAAGGAGCGGTATCTGGCGCAGACACGACCCCGCGTAACCCGGCCTTGTCCTCGTCGGGTATAAAATTTATGCGGCCGGCACCTTGCCGGTCGGGCGGGCCGCAGGCGGGAACATTGCGAAGCAGGCGGACTGCCGGAGGACGGGGAGTCGGCGAAGCGCCTCCCTCACTCCCATGACGTTGCTAGAAACGGAAGTCGCGCTTGCCGTCGTGAAGCTCGCGGAGATGGTCGGCGGCGATGGCGCGGACCTTCGGGTTCGTGATGCTTTCGAGTTCGCGCCTGATGACGGCTTCCCCCTTCCGCTTCGTGTCGGGGGAGGCGTAATCTTCGAGATACTCCTTCAGCGTCATGAGGGCGTTCGGCAGACAGCAGTTGGCGATCTGGCCGCTTTTGACGAGCGACATGAAGCGGTCGCCGGTGCGTCCCTCGCGATAACAGGCGGTGCAGAAGCTCGGAATGTGCCCGAGCCCGAGCAGCCAGTTCACGACCTGATCGAGGGTGCGGGTGTCGCTGACGTCGAACTGGGCGGAGTTCTCCTCTTCGGTTTCCTCGTGGACATATCCGCCGACGCTGGTGCGCGACCCCCCGGAGATCTGGGAGACGCCGAGCTTGAGCACGCGTTCGCGCGCGGTCTGCGATTCGCGGGTCGAGATGATGATCCCGGTATAGGGCACGGCGATGCGGAGGACGGCGACGATCTTTTCGAAAATGTCGTCGGAGATGGCGTTCGAGAACGCGCCCGCGTCGATGTCGTCGGCCGGCCGGATGCGCGGCACGCTGATTGTATGGGGGCCGACCCCTTTGGCCGCTTCGAGGTGTTCGGCGTGCATCAGGAGGCCGACGAAGTCGTAGCGGTAGAGGTTCAGGCCGAAGAGGACGCCGCATCCGACGTCGTCGATGCCGCCCTCCATGGCGCGGTCCATCGCTTCGGTGTGATAGGCGTAATTGTGCTTCGGGCCGGTCGGGTGCAGCTCCTCATAGGCCTTCTTGTTGTAAGTTTCCTGAAAGAGGATGTAAGTGCCGATTCCGGCGTCTTTGAGTTTCCGGTAATTTTCAACGGTGGTTGCGGCGATGTTCACGTTCACGCGGCGGATCGCGCCGTTTTTGTGCCTGATCGAGTAGATGGTCCTGATGCTTTCGAGCACATATTCGAGCGGATTGTTGACCGGGTCCTCGCCGGTTTCGAGCGCGAGGCGCTTGTGGCCCATATCCTGCAGCGCGATGACTTCCGCGCGGATTTCGTCCTGCGTGAGCTTCTTGCGGCGGATGTGCCTGTTCTGGTGGTGGTACGGGCAGTAGGTGCAGCCGTTCACGCAGTAGTTTGACAGATAGAGCGGCGCGAACATCACGATGCGGTTGCCGTAGAACTTCTGCTTGATCTCGCGGGCGAGGGAGAAGATCTTCTCATTTTCATCGGGCAGGTCGCATTCAAGCAGCAGAAGGGCGTCGCGATGGCTCAGTCCTTTGCACTCCTTCGCTTTTTCGATGGCGGCGTCGATAAGCTCGCGGTTGTGTTTGTTCTCGCGGGCGAAGCGGATGGTCGCCTGGATCTCGTCGTCGTCGATGAACTCTTCGGCTCTGGATGATTTCGGATCGTACATTTTCCTCGTTCTCCTGTTATTTCTTCGAATAGACCGTCTTGACGCTGATCCCGGGCAGCATTCCGAGCTTGCCGGAGAGCGAGCTTGTGACGTCGGCGGGGGCATCCACCACGACACTGATGATCGCAACGTTCTGTTTTTTGTAGGGGATCCCCATACGGCCGACCAGGTAATCCTGATAGTCGTGCAGAATCCGGTTGATTTCGGGGCTCACGCCGGTATCTTCGACGATGATGCCGATCAGGGCAATGCGGTTTTCCATCAAATAAAAATCCTCCGTGTTTCCCGGGAAAAGGAGGGGAAGACACGGAGGGTATGTACGACACGCCAACCGGTTAGACCTGCCTCTTGAGCCCGGGACGAACCCTCGCTTTCAGAACGACACTTCAAATATTTTTTCGATCCCCGGCCTCAGGCTTTCACCTTCGGCGTCGGATCTTACGGTTCAATATAGCATCTATTTTTCGCTTTTCAAGAATGATTCCCGAAAAAGGACTTACTTCACGGTGGTGCGGAAGCCGAAGCGGTGGCAGGCCAGGAGATAGCTGGTCGCCTCCTCCGCGGAGTCGACGAGATGGAACAGCTCCATGTCTTCGGGGGAGATCGTGCTGTCCCTGACCAGGATGTTTTTGAACCAGTGCAGCAGGCCGCTCCAGAACTCCTTGCCGACGAGGATGATCGGGATCCGGTTGATCTTGCCGGTCTGCACCATCGTCAGGACCTCGCACAGCTCGTCGAGTGTACCGAAGCCGCCGGGGTAGACGATGATCGCGGTGGAGTATTTGAGGAAGCACACCTTCCGGATGAAGAAATACCGGAACGAGAGCGAATTGCTCTGAAACTTGTTCGGGTGCTGCTCCATCGGCAGCTCGATGTTGAGCCCGATCGATTTCCCGCCGGCTTCGAACGCTCCCTTGGAGGCGGCGCCCATGATGCCGGGGCCGCCGCCGGTGATGACGCCGTACCCGTTTTCCACAAGCAGCTTGCCGAGTGCGCAGGCCGACTTGAATTCCTTGGTGTCCTCCGGTGTGCGCGCCGAGCCGAATACGGCGACCAGCCGTTCGGGCATCTGGCTCATGTCGTCGAACGACTCGACGAATTCGGACATGATCCGCAGGATCCGCCACGAATCGACCGGCATGAAATCGTGATTGTTGAAGCTGCCGTCGGCCAGATGGCCGTCAAAATGATTATCCATAACCGCAAATCTCCTGATTTATGCTATCATGTATCTGGAATATAACTGCCGCCTCATGCGAAGTCAAGCAAATAAGGAGAGTTTCCGAGAAAAACTCCCGTTTGCGCTTGACGGGGACGCCGGACGGTGCTATACTTTTTCCGGAAGGAGTTCCGCAGGATGAAAGAAGCGCAATTCAACCGGTTCGATCCGGAAAGCTGGCCACGCCGTACGCATTTTGAGCACTACGGCGTTTCGGGGTGTGCGTTCAATCTGACGGCGGAGGTCAATATCACCTCCGTTCTGGACCGGTGCCGCAGGACCGGCCTGCGCACCTATGCGGCGCTTGTCGTTCTTGTGACGCAGACGGTCAACCGGATTCCGGAATTCCGCACGGACGTCGATGCGGAGGGGAGGCCGGGATACTGGGATTACGTTTCGCCCTCCTACCCCGTTTTTCACGGGGACGACGGAACCTTCTCCTGCCTCTGCACGCCGTATGATGCGGACGCACGCAGCTTTTACGACGCTGTGACGGCGGATATCGGGCGCCGCCGCGGGGAACGGGGGATCCTGCTCGGCGAATTTCCGCCGAACCTGGTTCACCTCTCCTGCCTGCCGTGGGTCCGGTTCGAAAGTTTCTCCCTCGAATTGCGGGAGGGCGGCTGTCTCGCACCGATCATCACATGGGGCAGGTATGCGGAGCAGGACGGCAGGTGCGTGCTGCCGGTCTCCCTGCGGCTGAATCACGCCGCGGCGGATGGCTGGCACGCCGCGCTGTTCCTGCGGCTCCTGGAAGAAAATGCGGCGAATTTCAGCTTGACCTCTTGAATGTTCGAAAATCCGAATTATATTCACTGTTAAGAAAGGGAGGTGCACCATGAAACATCCGTTTGAAATTCTGTGTGCCGTTATGTTGCTCTGCATTGCGGGAGCCGCCGAAACCGAACCGGAGACGGTCTCTCCGGCACCTCCCGCGGCCCAGTCCCGGCAGGCGAAGCCGGCGGGTCAGGATCTTACCGCCGGAGCCGTGAAGATCGGCGACACGACGGTCAAGACCGGGCCGGACGGCAAGACTGAAACCCTGATTCAAAGCGGGAACACGGTCATTTATCAGAAGGGCGGGGCCTCCACGTTCAGCACCTCTCCGAAAGGGGAGACGCCGCAGTATGTGCAGGACAGCAGGGGGCAGGTGCGCCAGGTGACTCCGGCCCCGGCAACGAAGCCGATGCCGCAGCGCCCGAACCCGGCCGGCAGCTCGTCATCCGGCTCTTCTTCACCGTCGGCGTCGAGTCGCTCCGAACCGGCGCGGAGCACGCCGTCGGTCCGCGAGAACCGGCCTTCCCCGATCGTACGTCCCGAGCGGCCGAGCAACAGCTCCATGCCGAGTTCTCCGTTCCTGCGCCCGAACCCCTCCCGCCGCTGAGCGGAAGGTGCGGGCGATTCCACGCAGTCTGTATCCGGCGGCGGCCGGGGCTCCTGTTGCCCTGGTTTCCGCATTGCTTCTTGTTTTCTGCCTGACAGGGGATCCGCGCTGGGGAGTCTGGGGGGTGCTTTTCGCCGCCGCGGTGTTTTTCTCCGGAGCCATGGGGCGGAAAGAGCTCCCGCCGGAGCCGGCGTCCCTGCCGGCTGTTCAGGGTGTTTTGTTCTGCGGCTGGGGAGCTGTCGGCATCTTCTGCAGCCGGGCGCTCTTCCGGGACCAGGTGCTGACGGAGTTCTCGCCGCTCTTCTGGCCGCGCGCCGGGGGAGCGTTTCTGCTTTTTGCGGGGGTCTTCATGCTCCGCCGGGCGCTTGCCCGGAAAAGGAGCGTTGATGCGGGCTGGCCGGTTCCGCTGTTCCAGTTTCTGTTCCTGCTGCCGCTTCTGGCGTTCGGCCGGACCCTGAACGAGGATCTCGGGGAGAGCGCGCGCTGGATCAATCTCTTTTTGTTTCTCTGCGGCTGCGGCTTTTGCCTGTGGATCCTGGTTGAAGCCGTCCTTGCGTGCGGTCACGGCAGGCGGCGGCGAAATCATGTCACGATGGCGGTCATTCTCTTCCTGATGCTCCCGTTTTTCACGGCGTTCACGCTTCCGCAGCTGGGCCGCGTGTCGGAGCGCGCCCGCCGGGCGGCCTGCCTGAGCAATCTGAAGCAGATCCGGCTCGCGCTCGAACAGTATGCGGAGGATTCCGAGGGGGAACTGCCGCCGGGGCTGGAAGCGCTGGAGAATTCAGGCATTCTGACCGACCGGGCGATCTACCGTTGCCCATCCTGCTCTGCGCCTTCCCGGGGGCAGGGCGGGTTTGATTCCGACTACCTCTATACGGTTGAAAACGGGGTCGCCGCACTCCGCGACAGGCCGGGAAACCACTATGGCGGATTCGCGAACCGGATCGAATATTCCCGCCGGGAGCAGTGACTCCGCTTTGCATAATTCGTTGCGGTGTGGTATAGTAACCGGAGCAACCGGGGAGATTATGCTATGAAACTGTTTAAAATTCTGCTGGCCGCCGCGCTTTCCGTCACCTCTTTCTTCCTTTCCGCCGTCGAGGTCTTCAACGCCGGGCGTTCCGGCTGGAACTCCCGTCAGCTGAAGGAGGTATTCGATGCGGAGCTCGAAAGGAGCAGGCCGGATCTCGTGGTCCTGATGGTCGGCACCAACGACAACCTGAACAGCCACAATCTGATTCCGCTTCCGGAGTACCGCAGCAACCTGAATGCGATGATTGCCGCCGCGAAGAAAGCCGGCGCAAAGGTGCTGCTCTGCGAAATCCCGAACGCCTGCCAGGAGCTGATGGTCAAACGGCATAAGGACGGCTTCTTCCGCCGGGAGAGCGCGGCGGAAAAGGTGAAGCACGCAAATGAGATTGTCGCCGCCGTCGCGAAGGAGCAGGAGATTCCGCTTCTCGAGACCACAACCGTGCTCGGAGAGTCGACGCTCGACGCGGCGAGTTTGTTCCGCAACCCGGCCAACTCCGGCGCGGAGGACGGCGTCCACCCGACGCCGACCGGTTATTTCCGGCTGGCGGATGCGATCGCGAAGCGGATCAAGGCCGAAAACTGGTCCCCGAAGCGCATTCTCTGCATCGGCGACAGCATCACGTTCGGCGCGGCCGTCAAGGGCGCCGGGACCGCCTCCCGCGATGCGGAGACCTATCCCGGCCGCCTCAGCCGCATGCTGAACGGCAGATAAGCGCCGGTTTTTACCTGTCCGGCGTTTTTTTGCGGAAGAGCGAGACGATGCCGAGGAGGATTTCAACCGTTTTTTCCATTTCGTCGACGGAGGCGAACTCCCACTCGCCGTGGAAGTTATACCCTCCGGTTCCGAGGTTGGGGCAGGGGAGTCCGCGGAACGAGAGCATGGCCCCGTCGGTGCCGCCGCGGATCGGGATGACGACCGGCTCGAGCCCGGCCTGCCGGACCGCCGCTTTCGCGGCTTCCAGAAGAAACGGGTGCCGGAGGATCACCTCCTCCATATTGCGGTACTGATCTTTGATTTCAAGCATGACGGTTCCGGCTCCGTATCTGTCGTTCAGTCGTGCCGCGATGCCGCGGAGGAGGGTTTTGCGCGCGTCGAAAGAATCGGCGCCGTGGTCGCGCAGGAGATAGGTGAGCTGCGCATCCGAAACGGTCCCGGCGCAGCGGATCAGGTGATAGAAGCCCTGGAACCCTTCCGTCCGTTCCGGAATCTCGTCCCGCGGCAGCATGGAGTCGAATTCGAACGCGACCCTGAGGGCGTTGACCATGACATCCTTCGCGGAGCCGGGGTGGACGGAGACGCCCCGCACCGCGACCGAGGCGGTCGCCGCATTGAAATTCTGGTACTCGATTTCGCCCGCCGCCCCGCCGTCGACGGTGTAGGCGTATGCCGCGCCGAACGCTTCGACGTCGAAGTGCAGCGTGCCTTCACCGATCTCCTCGTCGGGAGTGAAGCCGAAGCAGAGCCTGCCGTGCGGCAGCCCGCCGGAAATGATCCGTTCGGCGGCGGTCATGATCTCCGCGATTCCCGCCTTGTCGTCGGCTCCGAGAAGCGTTGTGCCGTCCGTCGTGACAAGCGTGTGGCCGGCCAGCCGGGGGAGAAACGGGAACCGGGCGGGGTCGAGCGTTCTGCCGCTCTCTCCGAGCGGGACGACGCCTCCCCGGTAAGGGACGATCTGCGGCTTCACGTCTTTGCCGGAAGCCGCGTCCGACGTATCCATGTGGGCGATGAAGCCGAGTGCGGGCGTCTGCTCCTGCCCGGGCGTCGCCGGCAGGACGCCGGTCACACAGCCGTATTCGGAGACGCGGACCTCCCGGATTCCGAGTCCGCACATCTCTGCGGCGAGGTGGTGCGCAAGCGCCATCTGATTCGGGGTGGAGGGGTGGGCGCCGGTGGAATCATCCGACTGCGTGTCGAACCGGACATATTCAAGCAGCCGCTCAAGGACAGTTTTCATGATGGACCTCTCTGTATCGTGAATGACGGTACTATACAGCGGCCGGGCGGAAAATGCCAGCCGCATCCGCCGCCCGGCCGGGAAAGAGGTCCGGAAAAAGGGAGCGCGCCTTACCGCTTCTGGCCGTTTTCGAAATAGCGGATGAGTTCGGGCGCGAGCGGCGGGATCTCCTGGGGCATGTTTCCGCCGCGGATCGACCTGTGACCGCACACCCCGGTTGCGACCGAGTCGCGCGCCGCCACGGGCGAAGCGTTCGTCGGCGCCCCGTCGCGCACGAACGCAAGGAAATTATCGATGATCATCGGGTCGGAGCCGCCGTGGGAGCCGCTCTCCGGCTTCAGGTTGTAGATGATGTCCGGCGTTGAGCGCGGGCCGCGCCGGGTCCAGACGTGGACCTGGCAGTCGCCGTTGTCGCCGATGTTCTCGACCCGCCCCTTTGTCCCGATGAAAGTGTAGTTGCGTTCCGCGTCCGGCGTGTAATGGCACTGCATGTAGACGGCCTGCGCGCCGCTTTCGAGCTGCATGAGGATCATATTGTGATCCTCGACGTCGATCACAGGGGAGAAGCCTCCCTGTTCCAGCGGCGGGTATTGCGCGTCGGACCATTTCGCGCAGCCGGGCACATCCGCCGGACGGCGCGCGCAGCGGTCGTAGACCGAGAGCATCCCCATGCCGACCACGCGCCGCGTATGCGAGCCCATGAGCCAGTGCATCACGTCGATGTCGTGCGCGCCCTTCTGCAGCAGCAGCCCGCAGGTGTTCTTCTGCTCGGAGTGCCAGTCGCGGAAATAGGCGTCGCCGCCGTAATTGATGAAGTGGCGGCACCAGCCGGCCTGCACCTCTCCGATCAGCCCGGAGTCGATGACCTCCTTCATTTTCAGCACGACCGGGAAATAACGCATGTTGTGGCCGACGAACAGCTTCGAGCCGGTCCGCATGGCGGTTTCGAGGATGCGGTCGCACCCTTCGAGCGTGATCGCCATCGGCTTTTCGAGGTAGACCGCCTTGCCGGCTTCAAGTGCGGCGACGGCCATCTCCTCGTGCAGGAAGTCCGGCGCCATGATGAAAACCACGCTGATCTCCGGATTGGCCAGCACTTCGCGGTAGTCCGCGACGGCGGATGCGTCCGGGAACGCTTCGGTGAACTCTTTGCGCGCTTCGGGGCTGACATCCGCCCCCGTCGCGATCTCCCACCCCTTGTCCGGGCGGTGTGCCCTGTATGCATGGCGGCCGCGGCCGCCGGTTCCGATGATTCCGATTTTCGAAGATTTCATGATGATATGCTCCGTGTTGATTTGCATCTGATTCTATTATGCGTTAACTTAAACGTAATTGCAATGAAAAAACAGTTTTTTTTACAGGAATTCAATGTGTTATATCAAATAAGGATGTGGAATATTGAACGGATTGCCTCCCCCGGCCTCGGATGAGGCCGCCTTCCCGTTCCGGCTGAACCATGCCGGGTGGGGAATCGCGAACACGCCTGACTGCGGGTTCGAGCGCGTCGATTACGAGTTCTGCACCGTCGAATACGTCGTCCGCGGGCGCGGCGTACTCGAAAGCGACGGCCGCCGGTTCGAGTGCGGACCGGAGAGCATCTATTTTCTGCACCGCCGCAGCAGCCATCATTACCGCACCGATCCCGCCGACCTCTGGCACAAGCTTTTCTTTGTCGTGGACGGGGCGCTGGCCGACATGCTGATCGAATGCCACGGACTTTCGGCCGTGTATCAGATCAACGGCGTTCCGCAGCTGCGTCACTATTTCGAGGCGATGATGGAGCTCGGTTATGCCGGGCCCATGCTGAACCGGCGCGCGGCGGTGATTTTCCACCAGTTCGCCGAGGCGTGCTCTGAGATCCTCTGCGAGCGGACGCTGACGGCGCGGCCCGAAGCCGCAGAGCTGAAGAAGGCGCTTGACGGCAGCGTGGGGAAGCGTTTCCGGCTGGAGGAATTCTGCAAAGAGGCGGGCTTCACTCCGGCGCACCTGATCCGGCGCTTCCGCGAGGCGTTCGGCTGCTCGCCGTATGAGTATCTGATGCGGCAGCGCATTGAAGCTGCCCGCAGGCTGCTGACCTGTTCGCGAAAGTCGGTCAAGGAGATTGCCGGGATGCTCGGCTTCTCCGACCAGTACTACTTTTCGGGCTGCTTCAAGGCGCGGACCGGCATGAATCCGAGCCGCTACCGCAAACGCGGCTGAACTCCTTTGTGCGCAGCACACGGAAGTAGGCCGCCGCCAGCAGCAGCGTCGCGCCGATCCACGCCGCCGGCGTCGCCCAGAACGCGCCGGTGTAGCCGAACAGCGGCGCGAGGGTCAGCGAAGCCGCGATGCGGATCACGAGCTCGACCACGCCGGCCATGAGCGGGATGAACGAGCGGCCGATCCCCTGCAGCACGTTCCGATAGATGAAAAGCTGCCCGAGGATGATGAAGAGCGCGGAGACCATGTGGATATAGTATTGCGCCCGCTCCGTTTCGACCGGCATTGCGTCCGTATCGAGGAAGATCCCGACCAGCGCGCGGCTGAATAAAACCAGCCCGATGCCGCTGATGACGCACCAGGCGATGGAGATCAGCGTCGTCTGGTTCACTCCCTGCCGGATCCGGTCGGACCGTCCCGCGCCGTAGTTCTGCGCGGCGAAGGTCGCGATCGCGATCCCGATCGTGAACATCGGCTGGACGGCGAGCTGCTCGATCCGGGTTCCCACCGTGAACGCGGCGACCGTCACGGTCCCGAATGCGTTGATCTGCTGCTGCATGACCATGACGCCGATCGCGGTGACTGAAAACTGGAAGGCCATCGGCAGCGCGACCCGCAAATGGCGCCAGGCCCAGGCTGGGTCGAACTTCCAGTCGCCCCACTTCGGGCGCAGCATCGGGAAGAATCTGTACATGTATCCGAGGCACAGCAGCGCGGAAATCGCCTGCGAGGCGACGGTCGCCCAGGCCGCGCCCGCGATTCCCATCCCGAAGGTCAGGATGCAGAGGAAATCCAGCACAATGTTCAGCACGGTCGCGAATGCGAGGAACCAGAGCGGCGTCCAGCTGTCCCCCAGCGCCCGGATGAAGCAGGAGAGCAGGTTGTAGAAGACCATTGCGCCGGTCCCCCAGCAGAGCGCGACCAGATAGATCACCGCGTCGTCGTGGATATCCGCCGGCGTATGCATGAGCCGCAGCAGCCAGTCCGCCGTCGGCAGCGAGAGGATCATGCCGGCGGCGGTTGCGGCGAACCCGAGCAGCATCGAAACGGCGACCGAACGCCGCACGCCCTCATAATCCTGTGCGCCGAACCGCTGGGCGGTGATGACCGCGAATCCGTTGGTCAGCCCGAAATAGAAGCCGAAGATCAGGAAGGTGACCGCTCCGGTCGCCCCGACCGCCGCCATCGCCGCGGGGTTGATCGTGCGGCTCACGATCGCCATGTCGGCCATGAAATAGAACTGCTGCAGGACGTTGCCGATCAACAGCGGGATCGAGAAGCGGATAATCTGTCCGGCCGGAGTGCCGGTCGTCATATTGCAAACCATCGTACACCTGTGTTCAGAGAAATGAGAAATGTTTTTTCAAGGCGGCGAGCACGCCGTTTTCGTCGTTCGACGCCGTTTCGAAACGGCAGAGCTTTTTCAACCCGGGGTGCGCGTTTGAAACGGCATAGCTGTAAAAAGCGTGCTCCATCATAGCGCAGTCGTTCAGGTAGTCGCCGAACGCCATCGTCTCCTGCGGGGAGATCCCGAAATGCGCCTGGATCTTCGAGAGCCCGAGCCCCTTGTCCACGCCCGGATTCATGAGGTCCGCCCAGCATTCGCCGGAGAGCAGCACGGTGAAGCGCTCCCGGAACTTCTGCAGCAGCCGGTAGCTGTTGTTTTCCGCGCCGCGTTTGTCGAACACGGCGATTTTGCAGATCCGGTCGGATTTCGCGGCTTCGAGGACGTCGGGGACGATCTCATAACGCTCATAATATTTCACCGTGTTTTCGACGAGGAGCGGTTCGTCGCGTTCGATCAGGGCGGCGCGGGCGCCGCAGAGCACCGGATCGGCGCCCGGAATCGACCGGATAAAGCCGGCCGGACCGGCCAGGTCGGCGTCCGGGATCTTATCGAGGAAGATTTCTTCGCCGCGGTACGACACGCGCGCGCCGTTTTCGCACAGGATGACGATCGTATCCCGGAAGTCGCCGAAATAGTTCAGGAGATTGTAGTACTGCCTGCCGCTCGCGACGGCGAAGAGCACACCGTGTTCCCCGAGCAGCCGGATCGCTTCCCGGTACACCGGAGGCAATTCACCCGCGCTGTTCAGCAGCGTCCCGTCCATATCCGTGGCAACCAGCCTGATCATCGTTTCATCTCCTAATTTATAAATCTTATTTATTAAATATACAGCCGGGATCGGATTTTTTCAAGACGGGCCGGGCTGTTTTTCCGCATTTCGGTGAAATCCTGATAAAGCGTTTGAAAAAAGAGCACTTGAACGGTATATTAATCAGATACCGGTAATGTTTGTTATTTTGCGGAACAGGAAAAATGATCATAAAAACCATAGCGTTCCCCCGCGCCGCGCTCGTGGGGAACCCCTCCGACGGCTACCATGGCAAAACCATCGCATTCGTGTTCCGCAACTACCACGCGGCGGTCGAGCTGTATGAGACGCCGGAGCTTGAGCTCCTGCCGGCCAAGCGCGACCACAATGTGTTCTCCTGCATCGACGCATTGTGCGCAGATGTCGACCAGTACGGTTATTACGGCGGCATCCGGCTGCTGAAAGCCGCGGTGAAGAAGTTCAGCGAATTCTGTCACAGGGAGGGAATCTCCCTCGAGAAGAAGAATTTCACGATCCGTTACTCCAGCACGATTCCGAACCGTCTCGGGCTCGCCGGGTCGTCGGCGATCATCACGGCGGCGGTGCGGGCGATGATGGAGTTCTACCATGTGAAACTCACTCCCGCGGTCCTGGCGAACGTGGTGCTTTCGACCGAGCGCGATGAGCTCGGGATTCCCGCCGGGCTGCAGGACCGGGTCGCACAGGCGTACAACACGCCGGTATATATGGATTTCGACCGTGAATTCATGGCGGCGAACGGAATCGGCCGGTATCTGCCGATCGAAATCCCGAAGGAGCTGAATCTGTATGTGGCCTACCGGACCGACCTTGCGGAAGGCTCCGAGGTGTTGCACAGCCGGCTGCGGGAGGATTACGAGGCAGGGGTGCCGAACGTTGTCGCGGCGATGGAGGAGTGGGCGCAGTTGACCTGCCGGGTCAAGACGGCGCTCGAGCGGCATGCGTTTTCTGAAATTCCGGCGCTGCTTGACCGCAATTTCGATCTGCGCTGCGAAGTCTGCCCGAATGCGGTCAGCTCCAAGAACCGGCGCATGGTCGAGCTGGCCCGTTCGGCCGGTGCGTCGGCGAAGTTCACCGGCTCCGGCGGCGCAATCATCGGAACTTATGAAAACGAGGCGATGTTCCGGGAGCTTGAACGGGTTCTCAAGCACGAGGAGATCAACGTCATCAAGCCGGAAATCGTGAATACGGGGTGTGCGCGATGAAGGTTCGCAAGGCAGTCATTCCCGCCGCCGGCTTCGGCACCCGTTTCCTGCCGTTCACGAAGGCGGTTCCGAAAGAGCTGGTTCCGCTCGTGGACAAGCCTGTGATCCAGTATGTCGTCGAAGAAGCGGCGGCGGCCGGGATCGACCGGATCCTGATCATTACGAGCAGCGGTAAGACCGCGATCCAGGATCATTTCAACCGGAGCGGCGAATTGGAGAAACGGCTCGGGGAGACCGGGAAAAACGAGCTGCTCGAAGAGCTCCGCGGCATCAGCGGCCTCGCGGATATCCACTACGTCTACCAGCAGGAGCTGAACGGGCTCGGGGACGCGGTGCTCTGTGCGAAATCGTTCGTCGGGGACGAGCCGTTCGCAGTGCTGCTGGGGGACACGGTGCTCGACTCCGCGACCGGTGTGACGGTCACGGGACAGCTTGTCGAAGCCTTTGAGAAGGTCGAATCTCCGGTCACCGCACTCGAACCCGTCCCGATGGAACGGGTCAGCCGCTACGGCGTGGTCGACGGCGAATGCGCCGGCGGCGCGCTGTACAAAGTCAACGGGTGGGTGGAGAAGCCCGCCCCGGAGGAGGCGCCGAGCAATCTCGCGATCGCCTCCCGCTACATCTTCACACCGGACATATTCGAAGCGCTCGGCCGGACGCCGCGCGGCAAGGGCAACGAGATCCAGCTGACCGACGCGATGCGTCTGCTGCTCTCAAGCCGTCCGATGTACGGGCTCAGGATCGCCGGAAGGCGCTACGACCTGGGCAGCAAACTCGGGTTCCTCACAGGAACCGTCGAATTCGGGCTGCGGCGTCCCGAGTTCCGCGAAGCGTTCGCCGCGTTCCTGAAGGAAATCGTCAAAGATCTGTGAGGCGCAAACCATAATGCCGCGCCCGCAAGAAAGAAGTGAAACATGCTGAAAAAGTTGAAAAAAGCGTTGAGAACGCTGCTCGGGGTCGATGAGCAGCACAAGGTGGTTGTGAAAATTGAGCCGGCGGCAAAGCCGGAGGAGAAGAAGAAAAAGAGTCCCGCGAAGGAGCAGCCGCCGCGGAGAGAGAGGGAGCGTTCGAAGGAGCGTCCCCGCGAAAAGTCGCGGAGCTTCGAAGAGCGTCCCGCGTCTCCGGAGCGGCCGAAACGCGAGCGCGGCCCGAAGCGCGAGCGCTCCGAACGGCCCGTCCAGGTGGAGACGCCGGATGCGCCGAAAGCGCCGAAGCCGGAGCATCCGGCCGCGTTGAAGGAGGTTCCGCAGGAGGAGGGGAAGGTGCGCTTTCTCGATCTCCCGCTGCATGAAGAGGTTCAGTACGGCGTGCAGCATGCCGGGTTCGAATATTGCACGCCGATCCAGGCGATGGCGCTCCCGGCGCTGCTCGAGAACCGCGACCTCGCGGGCAAGGCGCAGACCGGGACGGGCAAGACCGCGGCGTTTCTGCTCGCGACCTTCACGCGCTTCCTGAACAATCCGCTCGAGGGCGAACGCAAGGCGGGGCAGCCGCGCGCGCTGGTTCTCGCCCCGACCCGCGAGCTTGCGATGCAGATCCACAAGGATGCGGAGGCCCTCGGCGTCTTCACCGGACTCAACAGCGTCGTCGTCTTCGGCGGCATGGACCACGAGAAGCAGCGCCGTTCGCTGACCCGCCCGGTCGATCTCGTGATCGGCACGCCGGGGCGCGTGATCGACTATTCGCGCGGCGGCGACCTCGACCTTTCGAAGGTCGAAGTGCTGGTCATCGACGAGGCGGACCGCATGCTCGATATGGGGTTCATCCCGGATGTGAAGCGGATCGTCGCCCAGCTTCCGAAGAAGGGCAAGCGCCAGACGCTGCTTTTCTCCGCGACGCTCGAGGATCACATCCTGCGTTTCACGGCCGACTGGCTGGCTGAGCCGGTCATCTTTGAGAGCGAACCGGAGAACATGGTCAGTGAAAATATCGAGCAGACTTTCTTTTCGGTGCTGCGCGACGAGAAGCTCGCGCTGCTGCTGCACATTCTGCGCACCGAAGCCTACGAGCGGATCATCATCTTCGGCAACCGCAAGGATGTGAACCTGCGGCTGCAGTATGACCTTGCGCGGTTCGGCTACGATGTTCCGGTGCTCTCCGGCGACATCCCGCAGGACAAGCGGATCAAGATCCTCGAGAAGTTCCGCGCCGGGACCGAGAAGATCGTGATTGCGACCGACGTGGCCGCGCGCGGCATCCACGTGGACAATGTCTCGCTGGTCATCAACTACGACTTGCCGGAGCGGGCGGAGGATTATGTCCACCGCATCGGCCGGACCGGGCGCGCCGGGCACTCCGGCAAGTCGATCAGCTTCCTCTGCGAATACGGCGCCTACTTCCTGCCGGACATCGAGAAGCTGCTCGGCGTGCAGTTCCCGAGTGCGCAGCCGACCGACGAGATGCTGCAGATGCCGGAGCCGATTCCGGGCGCGAAGCCGGCCAAGCAGGCCGGGCGTCGCGGGTCCGGCGGCCCCCGGAGCGGTGGCTTCCGCGGGCGGCCCTCTTCCAGGGGGCGCAGGTAGTTTTCCCGTTTCCCGCGCGCCGGGAAAGAAAATCGGAAAAAAATCCGGAAACGGGTTGATCTTTCCGTAGAGCGGCATATCTTAAAAGAAAGAGCCGGTTTCAATGCAGCATGCCTTGAGATCGGCTCGATGCACAAGATAACAGGGGGGAAGGCTTCCGAGAGCTGAAACGAACCATGTCCACCAGAGACACGCAAAAGTTCAAAGAACTGTACCGCTTCGTAAAACCGTATCAAACTCTTCTCAGTGTCGCCGTCGTTTTCCACATCGTCTGCACATGTCTCGGGCTGTTGATGCCGCTTGTGCTGAAGGTGATCATCGACAAGGCGCTGGGCGGCTCGGACCTGAGTCTTCTTTACGTCCTCCTTGCGGGCGTGATTCTGCTCTACTGGGTCCGGGCATTTTTCTTTTATACGTGCAACTACCTGACCTACTACCCGATCCACCGGATGCTGCTGGATCTGCGCGTGAAGCTCTTCAAGCACCTGCAGAGCCTGTCGCTGCGCTTCTACCAGGAGTACCGGACCGGCAAGCTGATCTCGAACATCCTGACCGACGTGGCCGCGCTGCAGTCGATGTTTTCGACGGTGATCGTCGGCGTGGCGTCGAATCTGTTCGCGCTGATTTTCGTCGGCATCATGCTCGTGGTTCTGAGTCCGACGCTGTCGCTGATCTGCCTTGTGGTGCTGCCGGTGGTCTATCTGGTCTTTTCGCGGTTCCGCAAGGTGCTGCGGACGCGCTCGATGCTGCTGCGCGAGCACATGTCCGAGGTTTCCGCGAACCTCGCGGAGGTCATCAACGGGATCAAGGTCGTGAAGTCGTTCGGCAAGGAGCGCTCCGAGAACCGAAACTTCATGGAGCGGCTGAAGCCGACCTTCGACATGTCTTTGAAGCTTTCGATGCGCGGCTTCATGCTGAACATCGTCATGGACCAGATTTCGATCTACACCTCGGTCGCTGTGCTCGGCTTCGGCGGCTACATGGTTTCGCAGGGGAAGATGACGCTCGGAGAACTTGTGGCGTTCTACACCTATATGCAGATGTTCTTCGGCCCCGTCGTGCAGCTGACCGGCTTCGCCCCGGCGATCAGCGAAGGGGCGGTCAGCGCGGAGCGGCTGCTGACATTGATGTCGTTCGTGCCGGAGATCAAGGAGCGGGAGCATGCGATCCACCTGTACCATGCGAAGGGGCACGTTTCGTTCGAATCCGTTTCGTTCGGCTATGCGTCGAACCGGATGGTGCTGCAGGATTTCACGCTTGACGTCGAGCCGGGGCTGAAGGTCGCGCTCGTCGGCCCCTCCGGTTCCGGAAAATCGACCATCGCGAGTCTGCTCATGCGCTTCTTCGACGTGACGAACGGGCGGATCCTGCTCGACGGCGAGGATATCCGCGACCTTTCGCTCGATTCGCTGCGGCGCAGCGTCGGGATCGTGCTGCAGGAGTCGTTCCTGTTTTCGGGGACCATCGAGGAGAATATCCGTTACGGCAAGCAGGATACAAGTTTTGAAGAGATCGTCGAAGCCGCGAAGATGGCGAATGCATATGAATTCATCCGCGAACTGCCGCTCGGCTTCAGAACCGAGGTCGGCGAGAACGGCGTTTCGCTCTCCGGCGGGCAGAAGCAGCGGCTCGCGATCGCGCGGACCGTGCTGCACAACCCGGCGGTGCTGATTCTCGACGAAGCGACCAGCGCGCTTGACACCATCTCCGAAGCGGTCGTGCAGCAGGCGCTTGACAAGCTCATGGCGAACCGCACGACGATCATCATCGCGCACCGGCTCTCCACCGTGCGCAACGCGGACCTGATCGTCGTGCTTGAAGACGGGCGCATCGCCCAGCGCGGCCGCCACGAGGAGCTGCTCTGCCAGGACGGGCCGTACCGCAGGCTCTATGCGATGCAGCTCAAGGAGCAGCATGAACAGGACTCGCCGAATTACGAGGCGGGGCGTTTCGGCGTCGAGGAGGATCCGGAAGAATGAAAACACATCAGGGCGGCTTGCGCGGGAAGCTCCGTTTGCTGACCATCATCGGCTTTTCGCTGGTGCTGGTGGTTCTCGGCGGGATTATTTCGCTGTTCCTGTTTGAGATCGAGGACGTGATCTATGCGCGCGGCAAGATCGCCTCGGAGATAACCTACGACATCATCAGCCATATCGACGGCCGGGTCATTAAGCTGAACTTCGAGGAGGGCGACGATGTGAAGGCCGGCGACGTCATTGCGCAGGTCGACGCGATCGAGTACGAAGAGGAGCTGGTCCGCATCGAGTCGGAAATCCGTGAATATGAAGCGGAGCTTGAAGTGAGAAAGGCCGAGCTCGAGGCGCTCCGGACGAATCCGCTCCCGAAGGAGCTGTGGTATGCCGAGACGAATCTGAAAGAGAGCGCGGACAAGGCGCAGCGCACGCAGGCGCGGCTGAACCGTTCGTTGCAGCTTTCGACCAACAACGCGATTTCGAAGCGCGAGTTTGAGGATGCGGAGATCGAGAACATCAAAGCGCAGGGCGAGCTCGCCCGCGCCCGGGAAAACCTGGAAAAGGTGAAGAGCGGGATCGGCGAACGGAACATCGAGAAGGCGGAGCGCGACATCGACCTTGTCCGGGCGAAGATCGCGGGGCGCAAAGAGGCGCTGAAGCTCATCACGCGGCGGATCCGCGAATGCCGGATCGTGGCGCCGAACGACGGCCGGCTGGTCGGGGTCCCGTGCAAATATTCGACTTATGTCCAGAAGGGGCAGCTCGCCGCGCGGATGTCCTCCGGCACGACGTTGAAGGGGATCGCCTACGTCGATGAGAATGTGGTGCGCAAGGTCCGCAGCGGGCAGGATGTGCGGATTTCGAGCGGAGTCTTCAACCGGTTGGAATACGGTTCGTTTCAGGGCAGGGTGGACCGCATCTACGATACGCCGATCCAGGATCCGGGCACGAATGCGACGCGCTACCCGGTCGAGGTTACGATCGACAGCCAGGGGCGTCCTCTGAAGCTCGGTTCCAGCGCGGATTTCGCGATCGTCACAGGCCGTGAACCGGTCATCTACACGATTCTGAATATGACCAAAGACCGTGACGACTATCGGACCGGGCCGGTCCGCGAGGAAGCCGCTCCCTGATTTTTGTTCCGTTTCCGCTCAATTTGCTTGTAATCGTGCGCGTGTGCATTTATATTCAGAGGATGCATATGAGTTTGGCACGGAGTGATTTTACGATGATGGAATGGAAAAAGCTTTTGTCTCCTCACCGGGTCGGCAGTTCCCGTCCCGGCGAAATTTCCCAGGCGCGTTCGCCGTTTCAGCGCGACTTCGACCGGATTGTCTTCTCCGGCTCGTTCCGCCGGCTGCAGGATAAGACGCAGGTGTTCCCGCTGGCGAAGACCGACTATGTCCGTACCCGGCTGACCCACAGCCTCGAGACGAGCTCGGTCGGCCGTTCGCTCGGCAGCGCGGCGGGCGTGTTTCTGTGTAAAAACTTCGATCTCGGGGATGCTCAGCCGAGCGACGTCGGCGCCGCGGTCGCGGCGGCGGCGCTGGCGCACGACATCGGCAACCCGCCGCTCGGACACGCGGGGGAGGAGGCGATCCGCCACTGGTTCACCCACTCCGCCGTCGGCCGGGCGATGCGGGACGTCATGAACGAGAGCGAGGCCGCCGATTTCGAATTTTACGAGGGCAACGCGCAGGGGTTCCGGGTCCTGACCCGGCTTGAGATGCCGGACCAGACCGGCGGCATGCAACTGACCTGCGCGACGCTGGCGGCGTTCGCGAAGTATCCGTGCGCGTCGCATGTCGCGGCGAAGCCGTATGGCGTGGCCGGGAAGAAGTTCAATTTCTTCCGCTCCGAGGAGGCGCTGTTCCGGGAGATGGCGGAGCACACTGGGCTGATCCAGGTCGGGCCGGACGCATGGCAGCGCCATCCGCTCGCCTATCTGGTCGAAGCGGCCGATGACATCGCGTACCGCATCGTGGATTTCGAGGACGGGCAGCGGCTCGGCCTCGTGGATTATCAGGAGCTCGAACGGCTTTTTCTCGATATCATCGATTCGGAGCGTTCGGCGGAGTATGTCGCTTCGATCAATTCGCCGCTGCGCAAGGCGGAGTTCCTGCGCGCGCAGGTGATCGGCAAGCTGGTCGGCAAGTGCACGGAAATTTTCATCGAACGTCACGACGATCTGTTGAACGGAACGCTTGAGAAACCGCTTCTCGCGTATATCGACTGCCAGGAGCCGCTGCGGCGCATCGAACGGCGCAGCACGATGGATATCTACCAGCACCGGGCGGTCGCCGAGGTGATCGGGGCCGGGTTTGAGATGGTCTCCGGCATGCTGGATATCTTTGTGCCGTGTGTGAACGAGATGGCGCTTGAGGCGACGGGCGGCAAGAGCGCGTCGTTCCGCAGCCGGCGGCTGTCGGCGCTGATGCCGGATATGGAAGAGAACCTCGCGGACGGGGAGTGGTGCCGCAGCGCGTATCTGCGGCTGCTGCGGGTGCTCGATTACGTCTCCGGCATGACCGACTCCTACGCAGTCAGCCTCTATCAGAAGCTGAAGGGGATCTCGCTGTAAAATGTACCGCGCCCCGGATTTCCGGGATGGCTGCCGTCCGGATGGGGCAGCGGCGCGAATGAATGTTTGGAAGGATGCTTTTTATGGAAGTCCCATACTCGGTATACCAGTCTCCGCGCCGGATGTGCGAGGGGATCGAGGCGGTCATTCCGCCGGAGGGCGGCCGGATCGTGCGCCGCCCGTTCAACCATTATTCGCCGTCGCTGACCGACTGGTGGATCGTGCCGTCGCTGGAGCTGCCGTTTTTCAAGTTCGGGAAATATTTTTTCACGTGGGATGAGAAGGTCCGCAACCCGCTCCGGTGCGGCCTCTATCTCGCCAAGGGGCTCGACCCGGTGCTGAAGAAGGTCTATCCGACGAAGAAGGGGAGGCGGTTGCTGATGGATGAATCGTGGGGATGGCATACGTTCTATCCCGCCGTCGAATCCGGCGCGCTGCAGGAGAAGGTGCGCGCCGGGGCCGCCGCGCTCGGCCGTCCGGTCGAGCTGATTTTCGAGGGAGGATACGTTGATGACCCCGGGCTTTTCAACCCGGATTCGGAGTTGCGCAGGAAGGACCGCTACACGTTGATTCACGATCCCGCCGACAACTCGATCCGCGTGCTGACCGCGCGCCGCGATGCGATGAGCATGAAGTTCCTGAACAGGGTGCGCGACTGGAAGAGCTTCGGCGAGGCGATGAAGTACCTGAACGAAGAGCAGTTCATGTGGGTGGATCTGTTTCTCGCCTCCGCGTGGGGCGTTTTCCCCGGCGTGGAGGCGCCCGAAGGCGCGGCGGGGGCGGAGGAGCTCTGGAAAAAGTGGCTCTCGCTTTTCCGGGAGTTCGTCCGCTGATGCTGCTGGCCGGAAAAATCTTCGTTCCCGATTCGGAGCTCCAGTGGCAGTTCGCGCAGTCCGGCGGCCCCGGCGGTCAGAATGTGAACAAGGTCTGTACGGCGGTGCGGCTCAGTTGGAATTTGCTCGAGTCGCCGTCGGTCCCGGAGCCGTTCCGGGAGCGGCTGCTCGCGCGCCTCGGCGGACGGTTGAACGGGGCGGGGGAGCTCGTGGTGACGGCGCGCGAAGAGCGGTCGCAGTACCTGAACCGTCGTTCGGCGGCGGCGAAGCTCGACGCGATGATTGCGGAGGCGCTGACGGTGAGGAAGATGCGCCGTGCGACGAAGCCGACGAAGGCGTCGGTGGCGCGCCGCCTCGAGTCGAAAGGCCGCCGCGCGGAGGTCAAGGCCATGAGGCGTTCCATCGGGACGGACGAATAAACGGCTTACAGGCTTTTCACCCCGATGCCGGAGATGCGGCTGCGGCCGCTCTTTTCGGCGGGAGTGAGCCTGATCTGAAGCGGCACGAAGGCTTCGATATTGGGTACATGCGTGATGATTCCGACGAGCTTGCCCTCGCTCTGGAGCGACTGGATCTGTGACAGAACGTGTGACAGGGTTTCCTCGTCGAGCGTTCCGAACCCTTCGTCGAGAAAGAGCGTGTCGATTCTGAGGTGTTCGCCGGACATGCGCGAGAGCGCGAGCGCAAGCGACATGCTCACGAGAAAGCTTTCCCCGCCCGACAGGTTTTTGACCGAACGGATTTCATCGCACTGATAGTGGTCGATCACATTGAAATCGAGCGGCGAATCCTCAATGCTGACAAGCTCATAGCGGTCGGAGAAGCGGCGGAGCGCCAGGTTCGCCCGGGCGATGAGCTGTTCGAAGATGAGCGACTGGGCGAATTGCTGGAACTTGCCGCCGTCCTGCTTGCCGATGAGTTCGTTCAGGAGCCGCCAGCGCGCGGTTTCCTGCCGGAGCCGGTCGAGTCTGTTTTCCGCGGCCCTGCGGCGTTCACGCTCGGAGGCGTCGTGGCGGAGCTTCTGGGCGATTGCGCCGGATTCTTCATTCAGGAGCCGGGCTTCTTCGCGCAGTTTCGCGGCTTCGGCGGCGCGTTCTTCGCGTGTCCGGCCATCCTCGGCGCTGCGGCCGAGTTCCGCCAGAAGTTCGGCAAGGCGCTGTGCGGCGCTTTCGCGCCGTGTGTCGCGGACGACTTGCGCCTCTTCGAGTTCGCGGAGCCGGGCGGCTGCCTCCCGCTCCCGGATGGACGCGGCGCTGCACGCGGCTTCCCGCTCCTCTTCGACGGCATCGGCGGAGCGGCCGCCGAGCAATGCGGCGCGTTTGCTTTGCAGATCCGCAAGCTGTTTCTGCCGAATGGCCTGCGTGGACATGAGCTCATTGATGCGCTCCTGCCGGCGCTTCAGGAAATCGCGGCAACTTGCCTGTTCTCCGGAGAGCCGGGCCAGGTGCTTTGCCGCCGTCTCCGCCCGGGCGGAGGCTTCCCGGAAACGCTCCAGCCGTCCGGCCAGGCACAGCCGGGCTTCGGCGGGGGAACAACCGAACGGCGTGAGGATTTCGGCCAGCTCCGTCCCGGCTTTCTGCAGCCGTTCCCGGAGCTCCGCTTCGCGCTTCCCCGCTTCGTCGAGCGCCAGTGCGGCGAGGGCGATGCGGTGTTCCGCCGCGGTCTGTTCCTGCCGGCGGAGCCGGATGTCGGTTTCGAGCGCTTCGAGAGCGGAGCCGAGTTCGCGGCTTTCACGATCGAACCGTTCGGCGGCGGCCTGCTGCTGCTCACAGGTGATCCCTTTCTTCTCCAACGAGTTGATGAGTTCCGGATCGTCGGCGGAGAGCTTCCACTCCGGCGGGAGCTTTGTATTCAGGAGCGCCGCCTCCTGTGCGAGGGCGGCTGCGAGCTCGATGCGTTGTTCGTCGATGCGGCGAAGCTCGCCCGCATTGGCGAAGAGCCTGAGTCGTATGGATTGAAGTTCCTCCGAAACAGAGAGATAGCGCTTGTGCAGCCGATCCGTTTCATCCGGCGATGCGGCGGAGGCGTAGGGATGGTGCGGCGCTCCGCAGAGAGGGCACGGAGTCCCGTCGCGGAGATGTGCGCGCTCGGCGGCGAAGTCGGGGATCCGGAACAGCGGCTCGAGTTCACGGAATTCCGGTTCGAGCTGTTCGAGTTCGGCGTGTGCCCGTACGTTCTGTTCCATGAGCTGCTGTTTTTCCGTGCCGAGCCTGCCGAGCCGGAGGTGGCCGGAAGAGAGGCGTCCGGCGGATTCGATGAGTTCCCGGATCCGGCGGCAGCGCAGGGCCGTATTCAGCCGGAAATCCTCCCGCGTTTCCGAAGCTACCCCGGAGAGTTCGTCATATTCAGCATCAAGCTTCTGCTTCTGCTCTGACAGTTTATCCCGTTCGATGTCAAGACGCTGCAGCGCTTCTTCCGGTCCGCTGCGCTGCCGGTGCAGCTCCGCGAGCGCGGCTTCCCGCTGCCTGCAATTCCGGCACAGCGATTCCAGTTGTGTCTGCATGGCTTCATAATCGTCGAGCTTTGCACTCCAGGCGGCGAAATTCTCCGGCAGGACGACATCCTCAGGATGGGCGTCGAGAACGGCCCGGGCGCACTCCTGCGTTTTTTCCGTTTCGGCGGCGGCAACTTCGAGCGCTTTGAGCTCCTGCGCGGCCGAATGCAGTGCGGACTCCTCCTTTTGAATGAGTTCCGTGGAGCTTCGCAATTCGCTCTCCGCCAGGCGGATCGATTCATCGAACGCCCGTGCGGCGGCGATGGCGGGGCGCTCCGCTTCCCGTCTGCTCCGGAGCTCCGCGGCATTGGCGGCTGCTTCAGCTGTTGCGGAGCGGGCGGCTGCAAGCGCAGGGGCCGCCGCCTCCGTCTCCGCCGCAAGCGCCAGCAGTTCCGTCCGGGCGGAGCGGACCCGGTCCGACAGGTCGTTGATACGGAGCAGTGCGGCTGAAAGCGCAGTGAAGCGGGAGGCGTTTTCACTTTTTTCCATCTTCTGTGATTCAAGGGATGCAACCTCCTCCGGAGGAATCACTTCGATTGCCATTGCTCCCGCCGCTTCGAGGTCGAGCGTCTCCTGGATGCCGCGGTATTTCGCATACGCTTCGGCGGAAATCCGTTTGTAGACTGTGCTGCCGGTGATCTGTTCGAGGATCTCGGAACGCTCCGCTGCCGGGGTTTTGAGGAAGATCGCGAACTCTCCCTGCGGCAGCAGCATCGCGCGGGAGAAGTGGTCGAAGTCCATTTTCAGGAGATCGAGGATCTGTTTTTCCGTCTGTTTGCGCTGTTCGGCAAGCAGCCGCAGCGAGCCGTCCGGCATCACCTCTTCAAGCGTGTGGCGGTCGGGCTGGAGCCGTCCGTCTGCTTTGCCGCGTGAGCGCGACTGGCTCCAGCTTGCGACGTAGCGCCGCCCCGCGAGGCTGAATTGCAGCTTTGCGAAGCACTCCGCCGTGCCGCGCGTCATGATCTCGTTGCTCATCGCGAAGCTCTCCAGCCGGCTGGTGCGGCGGAACAGCGCGAGGCGGATCGCATCGAAGATCGTGGTTTTGCCCGCGCCGGTCGCGCCGGTGATTGCGAAGATCCCGCTGCGCGCATAGGCCGGGTCCGTCAGGTCGATCTCCCATTCCCCCTCGAGCGAGGCGAGGTTCCTGAGGCGGATTTTCTCGATCCTCATGGCTGTTCCTCCTGCTCGCGCATTTCGGAGAGAAGCTGCCGGAATGACGAGATAAGAGATTCGCGTTCAGATGGTTCAGCGATCCCTTTGCGGTCCAGCAGGAGCTGGAATACCTGCTCTTCAGTGAGGGCGCGGAGCTCTTCGACCGTGCGTGTCTCGCGCCGGCTGTCCGGATGCGGCAGCAGAGACTGCGCGATGAGCGGGTAGTTGTGCTTCTTCTCCGCGAAGATCCGGCCGAGTTCCGCTGCGAGACGGTGTGGGTCGAGATCCTTCGCGAGGACCCGGCAGAACACCTCTTCCGGATCGTCGCGGAGCATTTCGAGCCGCGGTGAGATCGCCTGCCAGTCGCCCTCAAGCGTGACGATGCGCTGCGTCTGCGGGACCGGGATCGGGGTGACGACCGGTTGCCGGCCGATGAATTCAATCAGCTCGACTTCGCGCGGGCGCGTGTCCGCAAAACTCATTTTGAGCGGCGAGCCTGAGTAACGGATATGCTCTTTTCCGCCGACTTTCTGCGCCTGGTGGATATGGCCGAGCGCGATGTAGTCCGCCGAGGGCGGCAGATCCGCGCCTGAGGCGAGTCTGAGGCCGCCGACGAATTCGCGGACCCCGTCGTTTTCGAAGACCGGCGCGCCGGCGGCGGCGAAGTGTCCGGTCAGCACGAACGGCACGGGCCGTCCGGCGCGCATCGCTTCGGCGGCTTCGGCGACGCGGCGGTAATGTTCCCGGAAGCCTCTCCGTTGCGCGGCCTCGCGCTCTTCGGGGCTCTCCCCCCAGTTCGAAAGGTGCAGATCCGCGTCGCGCAGGTAGGGGACCGCACCGACGAGCATGGCCGGTTTTCCGTCGTCGCCATATACCGGGACGAGTTCGTCGGCGGGATCTTCCGCCGCACAGCCGAACACCTTGATGTGGAAGGCCCGGTCAAGCAGACTCCCGGGCGCGTTCAGGAACGACGGCGAATCGTGGTTGCCGCCGGTGACGATCACGCGGCGGCAGCGGGTGTCGCGGCACACGGCGGCGAGGAAGTCGTAGTACATTCCGGCACAGGAGTTTCCGGGCGTATTCGTGTCAAAGACGTCCCCTGCGATCAGGAGGACATCCACCTCCCGTTCCACAAGCAGTGCCTTGAGCCAGCCGAGGAATTCACGGAATTCCGCGTCGCGGCGGCGGCCGTTGAACAGGTGCCCGAGATGCCAGTCCGAAGTGTGCAGCAGCCTCATACCGTCGTCAGATCACCCCCAGTTCCGAGGCGATGAATTTCGCCCGGTTCGTCGTGATCGAATCGGCGCCGATCTCAACCATGCGTTTTGCGGTCGCGGCGTCGTCGACGGTCCAGACATGGAACCCGAGGTCCGCGGCGTGCAGCGCGTCGCCGTACGCTTTGCCGAGGAAATCCGTCACGCAGATGTCGACGCCGTCGACGCCGAGTTCACGCAGCTTCGCAACGAGTTCGTCCGGAGAGAGCTCTGCGGAGCCGGGCTCCTGCCGCGTGCCGGTCCGGTTGCAGGTGAGCCAGTAGGCCCGGTGGGACGGGAACAGCTTTTTCACTGCTGAAATGGTCTGCTCGTCGAATGCGATGAAGGTCAGCTGCTCCGGCCGCCACGGACCCGATTCGAAGACCGCCTTGAGCGCATCGACAATCGGGCCGACGCTCTTGAGCTCAATATAGATTTCACCGTATTCCGGCATGGTTTCCAGCACTTCGCGCAGTGTCGGAACCTGCGTGCAGCGCCATGCTTCGCCCTTTTTCAGCCCCGCGTCATGCCGCTTGATCTCCGCCAGCGTCAGGGAGGAGATCGGCGCATCCACGCCGCAGGTGCGGAGCAGGTTGTCGTCGTGCATGCAGATGACCTCGCCGTCTTTGGAGAGGTGGAAGTCGCCTTCGATGCAGAGTGCGCCGCGCGCCCAGGCGAGGGTGAAGGATTCGACTGTGTTTTCCGGCGCCGCGAACGATTCGCCGCGATGCGCTACGATTTTAACAGACATGGTGACAGCAGGCTCCGTTGTTCATTTAATACAGTCACAGGAGAATATAACATCGATTCCGGTGTTTTCCACATCGGTGATCACAGCTTCACCTCTTTTGACCGGTATTTTCACCTCCATCGCGTAGAGACGGTTCAACAGCGCGTCGATGTGCCGCTTCGGCAGCGGTCCCGAGGTGCGGACCGGAACGCGCGGCATTACGGCGGAGTCGCATGCCATGGTCGCGGTCACGACCCGGCGCGGATCGGTCAGCTCGTTCTGCGCGTACGCTTCGCCGCGCGGGCAGCGGTTGCCGCCGATTTTCCACCCGGCGGAACCGGCTTCGCGCACGGCGGTCAGATGGCAGCCGACCGGGCAGCTGATGCAGATCAGTTTCTTTTCCATGATGTTACGCCTCCTCACGCAGCCGGAATACGAGGTCTCCGGACTCATTCAGCATCTCGGCCGGGAGTTCGATTTTCAGCATCTCGGCCGGTTTTACATAGGTGAATTTCCGCTTCCAGACGATGCGCCCGTTCAATTCGGCTTCGAGCGTCGCGCTGTCGCTGACGATCAGCGGCCGGAAGGAGAATGTGCACTTTTCGCCGGTATTGAAACGGTTCGGAATCACATACTTGAGGTTCGATTCGACGGAGGCGGCGTTCGCGTCGCAGCGGAGCCGCCCGTCGAGGTAGTGTACGATCGACCGCCCCGCCTCCGCCGCCTCTTCGGAGACGAAGTCGACGAGGTCGTGCACGTGCAGCACGTTCCCCCCCGCGAAGACGCCGGGGACGGAGGTCTGCAGGTTTGCATCGACGACCGCCCCGCCGGTCGCGGGATTCAGTTCGACGCCGAGCTGCGCCGAAAGCTCGTTCTCAGGAATCAGTCCGACTGAAAAGAGCACCGTGTCGCACTCGATGCGGAACTGGCGGTCCAACTGCGGGATCCCATTTTCAAGCGGCGCAACATCCACATACTGAACCCGTTCACGGCCGGCGATGTTCACGACGGAATGTTCGAGGTGGAGCGGGATCCCGAAGTCCTCCAGGCACTGTACCACATTCCGGGTCAGCCCCGAGGGGTACGGCATGATCTCGATGACCGCCTTGACTTCGACTCCGCTCCAGCGGAGGCGGCGCGCCATAATGAGCCCGATGTCGCCGGAGCCGACGATGACTGTGCTCTTTCCCGGCAGCATCCCCTCGATGTTCAGCAGCTTCTGCGCGGCTCCGGCCGTGAATACGCCCGCCGGGCGGCTGCCCGGGATCGCGAGGTTGCCGCGGTTCCGTTCGCGGCAGCCCATGCCGAGGAAGAGCGCGCGCGCCCGGATCCGTGCGACGCCCCCGGCGGCGGAGAATGTGAGCAGTTCGAAGCTTCCGTCAGGCAGTCGTTTGAGTTCCGACACCGTCGTGCCGGTTCTGTATTCGATGTTCGGGTCGGCCGCGAGCGCCGCGACGCGCTCCGCATACTCCGGCCCGGTCAGCTCCTCCTTGAAATAGCGCAGCCCGAAGCCGTTATGGATGCACTGGCGCAGGATTCCGCCGAGCTGCTCCTCGCGGTCGATGACGACCGTGCGGTAAGGGCTTTTCGCGATTTCGGCGGCGGCCGCAAGACCGGCCGCGCCTGCGCCGATGACGGCGGCGTCGCAGTTGAATTCGTGAATCATTCCGCAGCCTCCCCGGTCGTGTTGACCCTGATCTCTCCGAGTCTGCCGCCGAGCAGGCTGCTGCTGCCGCCCTTCTTGGTCAGCTCTTCCATCGGAATGCCGCTTTCGCGGCTGATGATTTTCATGATTTTCGCCGAGCAGAAGCCGCCCTGGCAGCGGCCCATACCGGCACGGGTGTAGAACTTTACGCCATCCAGTGTCGTGTGTCCCTTGCGGACCGCCTCGACGATCTCCGCTTCGGAGATTTTTTCGCAACGGCAGACCATATGGGTCCAGGCCGGGTCGCCGGCATGGAGTTTGTCGAGCGTTTCCGGCGTTTCGCGGCGGAGTTCGTGGCGCGGCGGGTTGCGGTATTCGATTCTTTCTTTCTCCACGAGCTCGAGCCCGTCCTGCTTCAGCAGGTCCTTCACATATTCACCGATCGCGGGGGAGGCTGTGAGCCCCGGCGACTGGATGCCCGCAACCTGCACGAAATGAGGGACTTTTTTCGACAGCTCGATATAGAAGTCCTCGTTGTCGAGCACCGGGCGCAGCCCCGCGAACGAGGTGATGACGTCGCGGGGAGAAATACCGTTGACCATGCGGCTCACAAGCGTGACGATGCGCTGCATATGGTCCGCGCTGGTCGCGGTGTCGAGCTTGTCTTCGGCGGGGTCGGCGGTCGGGCCGATCATCGTGGTCCCTTCGGCGGTCGGAATGACGAGGATTCCCTTGGATTCGCGGCTCGGAACCGGAAAGATCACTTTTTCCGGCCGCGCATTCGAGTTACGGTCGAGCAGGTACTCTTCCCCCTTGCGGGCGTGGATCTTGAACTCTTCCGCGCCGCAGGCGGCGGAGACATTGTCCGCGAAGAGTCCGGCGGCGTTCACGACATGGCGCGTCTTGACCGTCCGTCCGTCGGCCGCGGTCAGGGTCCAGTGGTTGTTGCGGTATTCGCCCGAAACGACTTCGAAGTTGCAGAGGAGGTCGCAGCCGTTCCGCCGCGCCGCCTCGACGAGGCTGAACACATAGCGGTACGGTTCGATCGTGCCGCCGCCCGGGGCGTGGAAGCCGCCGACGACTTCGGGATTCAGCTTCGGTTCGAGCTGGAGCAGCCGGTCGCGGCCGCACATCTCAAGATTGCGCACGCCGTTGTCGAGTCCCTGCTGATAGAGCTTGCGCACCGTCGCCATTTGCTCCTCGGAAAACGCGACCACGAGGATCCCGTTGCGGTGAAACGGGAAATCGAGCTCGTACTGGAGCTTGTCGAACATCAGGTTCCCGAGGATTTCGAGCTTCGCCTTCAGTGTCTTCTGCGCGGAGTGGTGAAAGCCGCCGTGGATGATCCCGGAGTTCGCTTTCGACACGCCGAACCCCACGTCGGCCCACCGTTCGACCAGCGCGACCTTCAGGTCGTATCGCGACAGCTGCCACGCGGTCGACGCGCCGGAGACGCCGGCGCCTACAATGACTGCATCATACATGTTCCCATATCCTTTTGAGTTCGCCGAGGTTGTTCACCTGGAAATCGGGGCGGATGTTCTCCGGCACGACGAGGTCCGCGCCGGGCGTGAGAATGTGGCAGGTCAGCGCCCCCGCGTTCCGTCCGAGCGCAATGTCGGTCGAGAGGCGGTCGCCGGCCATGAGGCACTGCGATACCGGCACGCCGCGGCGCGCGGCCGCTTCGCGCAGCATGCCCGGATCGGGTTTGCCGAGCACCCTGAGCTTCGTATTGGTCGACACCTCGAGGCATTTCGTGATGGCGCCGCAGTCCGGCAGCCAGGTCGGCCGGTCGGTCGGGCAGTAGACGTCCGGATGCGTTGCGAAGCCCGGCACCCCCTGCCGCAGGAAGCGGGCCGCCCGGCATAGGTCGTCATAGTGGAACGCGCGGTGGAAGGCGACCACAACCGCCTGCGGCTCCGTATCGGTGAGCTCGAAGCCCGCTTCCTCGAACTCCGGCCGGATGCGCGGCATGCCGAAGAGGTGGATCCTCCTGATGCCAGGATGGTTGCGCTTCAGGTAGTCGATGGTGTAGCAGGTTGAGGTGTAGAAATTCTCCGGCGTGCTTTCGATTCCCATCCTGCGCAGCTTTTCGACGTACTCCGCCGTGCTGAACGAGGAGTTGTTCGAGAGGAACGCATGACCGATGCCGCGCGCTTTCAGGAAGTCGAGGAACGGAACCGTGGTCGGGAAGAGCGTCCCGCCGTGGTAGATCGTCCCGTCCATATCGAGGAACACCATACGGATGCCGTCGAGCCGTTTCTCCATTATTCAGCGTCCTTTCCGGATCTTGAGAAGCAGTGCGGGGCGGTCCGTGTAAAAGCGGAAGACGCCCATGTCGAGGAAACGGTGCATCCCGGGTTCGTCGTTCACGGTCCAGACGCCGGGTTCGAGCCCTGCCGCGCGGATTGCTTCGACGCGTTCGCGGTTCAGGCTGTCCATATGGGCGACGATGCCGGAGAATCCGGCAGCGACGGCTTCGGGGATGCCCGCTTCGAGCTGTTCCGGGGAGAAGGTGTCGTAGAAGATCACCGCTTCCGGGAGGCGCTCCTTCGCTTCGGCGAGCCACCTGAAGTTCCCGTCGTTGAAGGCGATGCGGCCGGCGAGTCCGGCTGCCGCGACCGCGTCGCAGATCGCTTTGACCGCCGGGCACTTCGGCTGCAGGGAGAGCCGCACATCCGGATGCCGTCCGAGCAGGTCGAGCGCTTCGTCGAGCGTCGGGATCAGGGCATGCGCGGCCGGGTCGAACGAGTGCGCCGCATTCAGCTTCCTCAGCTTTGAAAATCCGGTTTCCCGGATCACAAGATCGGTTCCGCAGCAGCGGCCGGTCGTCCCGTCGTGGCTCAGGACAAGCACGCCGTCGGCACTCTCATGTACATCGGTTTCAAGGAAATCCACGCCGAGCGCGATCGCGTTTTCGAATCCGGCAAGCGTATTCTCCGGAGCCTCCTCCGGGTTTCCCCGGTGGCCGGTCACGCCGTTATATCGAACGTTCATGATCCCTCCCTTGTTTACCATGAAGTTTACTGAATATAAACTTGCTTGTGAAGTATGTCAACTCCGATCCGTAAAAAAAACAGGAGAAATCTTCATCCGGGTTGGAAATGGCGGTTTCCCGGGATATATTTCATCCGTGCGAAGCGGAGGAATGAGGGGTTCGCATCTGACGGAGAGGAGAATGGAAATGCAGCCGAAGAAGCCTTATATCAAAATTACGAAGGACGGGCCTTATCTTGTATTCGGGGTCGACCGGATCGTTGAGAAGCAGATTCTCGCCGACGGGGAGGGGGTCTCCATCGAATACGGCGACGGCCGGGTGTTTGAGATCAAGCCGGATGAGCCGGTCGCGCTCTGCCGGTGCGGACGCTCAAAGAGCGCTCCGTTCTGCGATGCTGAACATGCGAAACCGAATCATTTCGAAGGGGATGAGAGCGCCGGATTCCGGAGCTTCTCCGATGAAGCCGAAGTGCTTGAGGGGCCGGATGTAACCTTGCTTGACAATGAAAAGCTCTGCGCTTTTGCCCGCTTCTGCGATGCGGCCGGGCGCATCTGGAATCTGGTCGAGGCGGGCGGCCGCGAGGCGGCGGAGCAGGCGATGCGCGAGGCGGACCTCTGCCCGGCGGGGCGGCTCATCATTCTCGACCGCGAAGGGTGCGTCATGGAGGGCCGGCTTCCTCCCGGCATCGGTCTTATCGAGGATCTGCAGCTCGGCATCAGCGGCCCGATCTGGGTTCAGGGCGGAATCCGCGTGGAGAGCGGGGACGGCCGGAGCTACGAGGTGCGCATGAGGCAGACGCTGTGCCGCTGCGGCCGATCGGATAACAAGCCATTCTGCAACGGAGCCCATGCGGCCGCTCCCGGCTGGTGCGCACACTACCGGGAGGAGCCGTGACGGGGCAGGCTGAATTCACCTATCTGCGTTATCCGTGGGGAGTTTCATTCACCGGCATGCTGCTCGTTACCGGCCCCGGCGGTGAAAGCGTGCTCATCGATACCGCGCTGCCGGAGGCGATTGACGGGTTCCTGCTGCCGCAGCTTGCGGCGGCGGGGGTCCCGGCCGGCTCCATCCGGCTCGTTGTCAACACGCACAATCACGGCGATCATGCGGGCGGGAACGCCCGGCTCCGGGAGCTTTGCGGCGCGGAATTCGCGATTCACTGGAAAGGGGCGGACGCCTTGGAGCGGAACGGGTTTCATCCTGATCTCCTGTTCGGGGACGGAACGGTGCTCGAGGCGGCTGGCCTCCGGTTCGAAGCCGTTCATGCGCCGGGACATTCGCCGGACAGCTGCTGCATCCTCGAACCGGAGAGCGGCACACTGTTCACCGGCGACGCGCTCCAGGGGCTCGGAACCGTCTATAGCGGGGTCGCGCTCTACGCCGACCCCGATTCCTATCTGCGGAGCGTTGCGAAAATCGAAGCGCTTTTCCGGCGGGGAAGGGTCAGGCGGATCCTTTGCGGACACGCGTGCGTGCCGTATGGCGGAGATGTGCCGGAGCAGGAGATCCCGGCGTTCCTCGAAATCTGCCGCGAAACCGTGCTGCGCTACAGCCGGGCCGTGGAAGCGTACCTTGCATGTTGTCCGCAGGCCGGCGCGGCGGAGCTCGGCGCGCTCCTGCTCGGCCGGTTCGGCGTGACCCGCGCTCCGGGGCTGCCCGGGCTCGAACGGAACACAGCGGGGGCGCATCTCGCGGCGTTCCCCGGCGGCGCTACTTCTTTGCCGTGATTTCCGAGAGATAGCGGAGGAATTCATCCGCATGGTTGACCGGCGGCGTCTCCGGCGCACGGCTCACGATCGTGAGGCTCCCGGAACGTATGGCCCACGGTTTTCCATCTTCCGCCGCAAGCACTTCGCTGCCGGGAAGACTCCTCAGCACCTGCGCGGCGGAGCCGTCCGCGAAGCGGATCGTCTCCTCCGTGAAGAAGCGGTCGAGCAGCGGGATTGCGCCGAGGTCGGCGCGGCTCCCGACGTAGCTGACCGGCCTGCCGCCTGAAATCGCCTTTTCGATCTCCTCGGCGTGGTAGCGCGAGAAGGGCGGGCGCGGGCAGTTGATGATGACCGCATCGAACTCCTCCGGCAGCGTATTGGTCGAGCTGTACCATTCGAGCGGCGCTCCGGCGAGCCGGGCCGACTGCGGGATCAGGTTTTGCTCATACCCGTGGAACGCCTTGTACCGCGTGGTCCACCACCACCAGGTGAATCCGCCGGGGAACACGTAGTTGCGCGGCGTCGCAGTGACCGGATTTTTTCCCGGTGCGGCGAATTCGCGGTCGATCCGGGCGGCCCACGCGAGCCCTTCCGGAAAGTCGTGGTAATTGTGGTTGCTCCAGAGGTTTCCAGGCTTCAGGTCGAAGCCGAAGAAGTAGAATCCGCGCACGCCGAGCCGCGCGAGGTTTTCCGCCATGCCGCGCAGCTCCGCTTCATCCCTGAAGAATTTCGTGCCGCCGTTGCCGACCGCCGCGCTGTGGCCGACTTCGGTCCCGACCTTCCACATGGTGTGCTCCGACGCTTCGGCTTCGGCACGGGACGCGCCGCCGCCGGTTTCGCCCGGCGTTCCCTGGTTCAGGTAACATTCGAAGCCGATGCCGTCGCAGCCGAGATAGCGGCGGCTCACGCTCATCTTCTCCCCGATCACACCGACGCTCTTGAAAATCACCGGGACGTTCACGAGCGACTTCAAATAAGCGGCGATCTCATCGGCGAGGGCGGAGTAGGTCGTGCGGATCATCTCCTGGTAGTCGATCCAGGCGAAGCTTTGCTCCGGATCGCCGGTGAGGATTTTCCCCGTTTCCGGGTCGATCCAGAAGTGCGCTTTCCCGGTGTCCAGCGGAATCAGCCGCGCGGCTTCTTCGAACGATCCGGCATCGAGTCCCCATGCCTTGCGGAGCGCTTCCTGCGTGCCGTACCGCTTTTTCAGATATGCGGCGAACGCGCGGTTGATCGCCGGCGTGTACTGCCGCAGGTTCTCGGTTCCGTTGACCATGTCGGTTTCGTTCTTGATCGGGTCGACGATGAAGCGCAGGTTCTTCCCCCAGTTGATCCTGCCGATCCAGGAGAGGCGCTCCTTCAGCGCGGCGAACGCCTCCTGGTCCCAGAGGTTCGCATGGTGCATCTTCGACTCCAGCAGCGGGATCAGGATCACTTCGGTGTTATCAGGGGAGCCGAGCGTGACAGGGAACGTGATTTCGCGCAGCTTGCCGAAATCCTGTTCGGTTTCAAGGTCGATGATGCCGTGGCGCAGGTCTTTGCCGACTTTGTCGGTGAAGGCCGCAAACCGCGCGCCCTGTTGCGGGCGCGCCGGATCGACGACGAGCAGTCCCGCGAGCTTCTGTTCGGCCGGAAAGCGCCCCGTCACTCTGCCGGAGGCGTATGTACCGCGGGTGAGTCCGCGGTAGTTGCCCGGCGCATCCGCCCGGTCGCGCGTGATGAAGAAACTCGGGATCGGGTCGCCCCCGCCCGCAGTGAGCTGGTATCCGTAGTGGATGCCCTCGGCTTCGAGCATGTCGGCGAACGCCTGCCGGACCCAGAGTGGCGCCTGGGTCGAGAGATTCAGGTAAACGTCGTCGAGCCCGCCTTTCCTGATGGCGCGGATGGTTCCGAGGTCCCTGGCCAGGCGCGACGCGACTCCGGCGGGCGCGCCGTCACGGTTGATCAGCGTATCGGGGCACCACATGCCGCCGACCGGAAAGTAGCGTTCGCCATCGAAAATGTATTCGAAGTCATGATTCATGTACCACGTGTGCAGGATCTTGTCGCGATCCTCGAAGCTGCCGTAATTCACCGGTTTCGGGAGCTTCTTCCGCGGCCCGGCGAGCGTGAAGGGAAGCGTGACCGTGTTGTCCGGCCGGGCCGGGAGCGGGCGGAAACGCAGTTCGAGCCCGCGTCCGGCCGCGAGCTTCGCGATCTCTTCCGGCAGCGTGCCGGAGGCCGTTTCGAGCCGTGCCGCCCCATAGAGTCTGCCGTCGTAAAACGCCATGACGAGGACCGGATGCATTTTGCCGTCTTCGAATTTCAGCGTATAACCGCGCCTGTCCAGCTCGACGCCGGTCAGCCGGGCCGGGAGAGGGGAGGGGGCGCGGGGGACGGAAGCCGCCGCGGAAGCGATCGTCCTGCGGGGGTCGTCGAGCGGGGCGAGCTCCAGGCGGTACTCCCCCGCCGGGAGCATCGCGGGCAGTTCGAGCGGGACGATATTTTCTCCTTCGCCGCTCATGAAGCCGGTGGAAACGACCGGCTCGCCCGCAAATGTGAGGCGGAGTTCCGCCGGGAACGGCTGCCCCGACTGCCGGTAGGCGAGTGCAGCGCTTTCTCCGGGCGTCAGCGCGGACGGCGGTGCAAATCCGGTGATTTCCGCCGTTTTCCAGGTTCCTTTCTCAAGACCGATGATGCCGTCGCACATGAAGCTCCAGCTGCCGAGCTGTGCGCGGCGGTTCATGCGGAGCGTCAGCGTGTGGGTTCCGGCCGCGAGCCTGCGGCTGCCGAGCCAGTCCCACGAGATCGCGTTCGAAACGCCCCAGGCCGGGCGGCTCTCCGGATTCGGGCGCACCGTGTGGAACGGCTCGCCGTCAAAGCGGAATTCGACCGGAGAGCCGTGGGCGCGTCCCTGTGTGATGAGCGCTGCGAAGAAGTCATAGTCGGCCTCTTTCCGGACCTCGAAAGTGTAGACCGCCTCGAAAACTCCGGCCGCCGGGGAGGGGGAGAGCATATAGAGGATGGTCTTCGAAAAAGAATCCCCGACTTTCCGGGTTCCGATATTCGATTTCTCCGGCGTTCCGCCGTTGATCCAGATTGCTCCCTGCTTCGGGAGCTCAGGTTGGGCGCCGGGCGTCGCTTTCAGCGTCGGCACCGGGCCGTTTGCGGCCGGAGCGAGCGGGGCGGGGGCGTTCAGGAACCCCGCGACGCCGTCGCACATGAAGCTCCAGCTGCCGAGCTGCGCGCGCTTTGTGATCCGGAACTCCAGCGTGTGGTTGCCGGCCTTGAGTTTGACGCTTCCGAGCGGATTCCAGCTTACGGCGTTCGATATGCCCCAGGCGGGTTTGCCGGAGGGATTGTCCGGCACCTCCCGCCATTCGCCTCCGTCAAAGCGGAATTCGACCGGGGAGGCGTGGGCGCGCCTCTGCGTGACGAGCGCCGCGAAGAAGTCGTAGTCGCCGGCCTTCGGCGCGTTGAATTCATAGAGCGCGGCGAACTCTCCGGTTTCCGGCTGTTTGCCGAGCTTGCGCAGGATCGTTCCCGAAAAGGAATCCGCGGCCTTCTCCCTGCTGAAATCGCTTTTGACCGGGATTCCGCCGTTGATCCAGATCTCCGGCCGTTCCGGGAAATCCGGCGCGGTTCCCGGCGTGGCGGTCGGCGTTTCGGCTGCCGGGAGGAGAAGCGCGGCGGCCAGGGCCGCGAGGGAAAGGAGTGTTCTGTTCATTTCAAGTCGCTTCCGGGGGTTACTTGCTGCTGCGGAAATCCCAGCGGTTCGGATCGGTCGTCGTTGCGCCCGCATCGTTCCGGTAGAAGTTGCCGAGCCGTTCGTTGTTGTAGAGAATCTGCTTCGTCGGAGCCTTGACCGTATCGACATTGCCGCCGAGATTCAGCACATTGCACGCTCCGCCGCCGTGGCGCGGGTCGGCCATCGGCTGGTTGCTGTCGCGGTATGACATGCCGACGAGGTAGCCGCGCCCCTTCGGGTCGGAGCCGTCCGTCAGCAGGATCTGCCGCGAAGGGGTGCGGCGGATTTTTCCGAGCTTGGTCGGGCCGAACCATTTTGCGTAGACCTGCCAGGGATAGGCATAGCTCACATGTCCGGTCTGGAGTTCGGAGATCACATCTTCCGTGCCGCTGTGGGCGGTGTTCATCGGGTCGTTGCGGCACCAGAGGAACCCCTTGTTCGAAGCCTGTTCCGCCTTGAAGGACATCATGCTGTACCAGCGCGGCTTGTCGCTGCCGTCGAGCCCCTTGCCGCTTTCGACGTACGGCAGGAAATCCGCGTTTTCGTTGAAATAGGATTGGAAACCGGTTCCGAGCTGCTTCAGGTTGCTGACGCAGTTGATGGAATTCGCGCGTTCCCGCGCCTGGTTCAGCGCCGGCAGCAGCATGGCCGCCAGAATGGCGATGATCGCGATAACCACCAGGAGCTCGATCAGGGTGAATTTCAGACGCATAATGGAAAGTATGTGAAACGGGCAGTGCTGATTCGTCATGATGCAATTCCTTTTGGTTGAATATGATTTTCGGCCTTTGGCGGTTGAAATGTCCTGTTTGCCTTATCTGCTTTATGCATGTTAAATTGTCGCGGGATCCATGGAGAAAATACATATTCCCGCACTCCGCCGCCTGCTTCGGCTGCGCCGAACCATGCAGTTCGTTCACATCCGCTTCGCGGCTCCTGCCGCGCTTTCCGGGCCGGGTGCAATCATACTTTCCATTATACGCTATGATACGTTCAGCCGTTTTACGGAGCCGTTTATCTCCAGCTCCGGCTTGAAATACTCGTACGGGTTGCTGTCCGGCGCATAGTTGCCCGGATGGCTCAGGATTTCCAGGATCGCTTCGATCTGCCCCGCGAGATTCACATCGACGCAGTCGAGGGGCGGATGTTGGATTTCGGCGTTCTGCTTCGAATCGACGGTGACGAGGCTCAATTCATCCGGGATCCGGATTCCGGC
Source organism: Lentisphaeria bacterium (assembly GCA_018265615.1). Classification (GTDB taxonomy): domain Bacteria; phylum Verrucomicrobiota; class Lentisphaeria; order Victivallales; family Victivallaceae; genus Victivallis. The sequence goes on along the minus strand of JABLYX010000010.1, from coordinate 55,631 downwards.
GTTGTGGCAGGCGTTGACCGCACCGGCGAATGAGTCGGCGCCGACGCCGACCAGGGCCGTGAAATCAATGCCGTTTTTCAGAACTTCGGCAAAGTAACGGTAGCTCTTCTCCGGGGCGTAATCACCGGAGCGGATGCCGCAGTCGAGTACCCGGCACTGCATTCCGTGGAGCTCGGCATAGTTCAGCACACCGTTCAGCCGCTCGCGGATGACACCGTTGTGCGGCTCCGAAATCAGCACCGCGATTTTGCGGTGTCCGTTGTTGAAGAGATGGTTGACCGCGAGGTTTCCCGCGAACGTATCGTTCACACCGACCGAAAGCAGCTGCATGTCGCCGCGGTGGCGGTTCATGACCACGAGCGGAACCCGCGACGCATACTCCTCAAGCCGGTACAGTACGCCGGAGTCCCAGGAGTCCGCGCTGGTCAGCATTGCGATCCCGGCCACATTCTCCTCTTCGAGCGGCAGGGCGGCGGGGACGCGCTCGCTGTAGTCGTAGCTGTGGACCAGTATGCGGTTCCGGACGTACTTCTTCCGGGCCTTCTCCAGATACTGCTCCATCAGCGTCAGGTCCGAGGAGTTCCAGCGCGGCACTGCGAAGAGAAAGGTCGGCGGCACCTCCTCGTGCAGCTTGCCGATCTCCTCGGTCACGAAAGTTCCGCGCCCCGGCACGACGCGGAGCAGCCCGGCCGAGCGGAACCGCACCACCGTCCGGTCGACGATCAGCTGGCTCACATTGAACCGCTTCATGATTTCGCGGCTCGTGATGAACTTGTCGCCGGGAGCGTATTTCGAGAGTTCCCGGCGGAGCTGGTCATACAGAATGTCGGTTTTCAATATCGCCTGGTTCATGCGGATCCCTTTCCTGTGCTTCAGTGTATATTATGGCGTATTTTTCACGGTAATGCAAGTATGATTCACAAAAAAAGCAAATTTTTTGTATCATACAGCGATTCCGGGGATCTGTATGGGACAGGGATCGGGCCATTTTTTCCCGGAGGGTGACAATTTGGCGCGCCGCGGCGCCGGAGAAGCCGGAAAACTTCGCCCGGCAAAAGGTTGGCACGGCTTATGCTGAATCAATGGCAGCGACTGGAGGAAGTCGAAATCAAGGAGGTGTGAGTATGAATATGATGCAAAGATGGAATCTGAATGACGGGCTGCTGCCCGCCACGCTCGGCGGACTCAACGAGCTTTTCCGCTCGGTGTTCGACGCGACGACCGATTTCAGCCCGGAATGGCTTTCGGACCGGATCGGCGGTCATCCGCTTGACATGGAGGTCGGCGACAGGGAGGTGACGGTGAAGTTCCCGCTCCCCGGCTGCGAAGCCGAGGAGATCGAGGTCGAGGTCGTCAATGATATCCTGACCGTCCGCGCCGAACGCAGTGAGGAGAAAAGCGATGATGGTGAAGAGAAACGCTATCTCCGCCGCGAACGGTCGAGCATGAGTTATGAAGAATCGGTGAAGCTTCCGGCCAGGGTGAAGGGACACGAGGCGACCGCGTCTTACGATGACGGCGTCCTGACGGTGACCCTGCCGCGGGAAGAAGAGAACGTCGACAAGGCCCATGTGGTCAAGGTTCATTAAGAGAGGAGCGTGAGATTTATGGAAAAGGATACGCAGGAAAAGAGTGAGGTTCAGGTCATGCCCGATCCGGTGACGGTCGTCCCGCTCGTGGACATCCTGGAGAACGGTGACGGAGTCACCCTCATCTTCGAGGTGCCGGGCGCGAATTCCGGAACCGTGGACATCGAGGTGCTGAACAGCATCATGACGATGAGCGCGAAGAGCTCGCTCAGGCGCAATGGCCGCCCCGTCCTGTTCAAGCGGAATTTCCGCCTCTCCGAGGATGTCGATGTGAAACGGATCACCGCGAGGACGAAGGACGGCGTTCTGACCCTCGAGATTCCGAAGGCGGAACGCGCGAAGGTCCACAAGGTCAAAGTACAGTAAAACCGCTCAATCCGGGTGCGCCCGGATCAGTGAGGACGGAGAGCCCGGCAGCTTGCCTGCCGGGTATTTTTTTGTTTCCGTCAGTTATGGCGTGAGGATGATGTTGTCGATGAGCTGATGCTGGTTGCCGCGCAGGTAGAGGCGGCTGAATTCCCCGAATTCATTCTCCTTTGCGGTGGCGACGGTGTTGCCGTCCACTTTCAATGTCAGCACTCCGTCGCGCAGCGACAGTTCAAACCGGGCGGGAGATTCGTCGAGCGCGGGGTGGCCGGAGGGTGCGTCGGCGAGTCGGCGGCCGCTCAGATTCCAGTCAAGCGGCTTTTTTTCATTGAACTTCAGCAGGCGGACGAAACCGGTGCCGCCGGCGATATCGGGACGTGAGGAATCCCAACCGACGCCGTAGCCCCGTTTCCCCTCCGCATCGGTCAGCGCGACGACCAGACAGCGCTGAAAATTCGTGTGCGCCGCATCGAACGTGAGCTTGAATCCGTTGCGCGCCGGTTGCGGAAGGTCGCGGTACAGCAGCGAGTTGCCGATCTGGAGGCGGTTCGCGTTTTTCTTTTCGACAAACGCGCGGAGTTCCGGCTTCCCGCCGGAGAGCGGCTTCCACGCATCGGGACGGGAGCAGTTGTCCGCGAGCAGCGCGCCCGGCACGTCGAGTTCGGCCTCCCGGAGGGCTGCGGCACCGCGGTCGAAGAATTCGTAGTTCGGCACCGCATGGAGCACGGGGCTGCCCCAGTTGCCCGCCGCGTCCTTCGCGCGGAGCCAGACGAAATGCGCGCCCGGGGCGCCGAGGACCTCATCCGGCAGCGTGAGGTGAAAGGTCTTGATCCGGCCCGCTTCGTCGAACGGTACGCCGCTGGTGACAATGCGCTCCCCGCGCGGATCTCCGAGGATCGAAATGAGTCCGAACTTTGCACCGTCGGCTTCGAGCGTGAGCGGCTTCCCCGCCAGATCGAGCGGGCGCGGATTCACCGCGACGGCCGTGCGCCAGCCGTTCCAGAGTTCGGCCGGAAAACGGTTGTCGCGCGGATAGGGCGTCAGACGGAACACATATTCCGCGCGTCGGCCGCCGATCGGTTCACGCAGCGGAACCGGATGCAGATTCGCGGCGCGGACGATGACGGGTTGCATCGGCTTCTCCGGATCAAACGCGGTTGCGACGCCGAGGGCGAAGGTCCCGGGCACTTTTTCCGGCTCCGGCACGGAGAAGGCGATTCCGCCGCTCCGGACAGCCGTCGCACGGCCCGGCGTGTAGCCGAAGATATTTTTCAGCAGTTCGCTTTTCGGCAGCTCGGCGCGGGGGATGAGGTTCCCCTGCGGTCTGCCGCCTGCGCTTTGCGCGGCAAGATAGTAGAAGTCGCCGTTCCAGGCCGCTTCGAGCGCGACGACCTCCGACGCGGTGTCACGGACGGTCACGGCGAGCGCGCCGCCGCGGTTGTGCGAGCGTTCGATTTTCTCCACGACCGGCCCGGCCCCGTCGCCGTAGCCGAGTTTTTCCCGGATGGAGGGGTGGACCGCCTCTTTCGGCGGCAGCGGCGGCGGGACGAATTCACGTCCGCGCAGATGGGCGATGACGCGGCAGTAGAGGTACGGGTCGCCGGAGAAGCCGTCGAAATCCCAGCCCGGCTCGAAGTTCGCGCCCTCCTCCCAGTCGTTCCAGCTCGACAGCATGATGAAGTCCGGGTTGCTCTTAAGCGAGTTCAGGATCGTCGTTTCGAGTGTGCGCCCGCCGAGCCCGTACTGGGAGACGCCGGTCTGCCGCCACGGCTGGCTCGTTCCGTCGAATTTCGGATACTGCATGTCGGTGATTTTTTTGCCGAAGCGGCGGCCGGCGGAGAAGATGTGTCCCGGATCCTGTTCTTTCAACTGCCACCGGCGCGTCTCCTTGCTGCGGCGGTGATGGCTCGCGCCGTCCACCATCGAGGCGATCTGCGGGATGGCTCCGAAGCGGTTGACAGCGCCGAAGACCATCCAGTGGACCGGGCCGGCGGCGGTTTCGACCTTCCGGAACATCGCTTCGAGCTCCTCCGGCTTTACGCCCCAGCCGTAGGTCTGGAAGTAGTAGACCGGCTTGCCGCCGATGCGGTGGAACCCGGGATGCCCGGCATACTTTTTCAGGAACCGGATGACCCGTTCGGCCATGACCTCCGGATTCTGTGCGACCGAGCCCTTGCGGAACGCGACTTCATCCATGAAGAAGACCGGGAACTTCTCTTCGGCGGCGATGTCGAGGATGGCGCCGATCATGTCGGTCGGAGCCTCCTGGATAAACGCGATTCCCCCGCCGTTGTCCGGGTGGATCATGACCGCCACGGAATCGAGTCCCGCCGCTTTCATGCAGCGGATCTGCCAGCGGATGATCTCGGGATTGGCCGAATCGTAGAGCCCGACCAGCGGGTAGCCGTTCCGGTTCCAGTCGAGCCGCCACGGCTCGCGGTCGGAGGTCAGCGCGGAGTCCATATGCGCGAACGGCCGCTGACGGTCCGGATACGGGAAGCCCCACCAGATGTGCCACTCCTGAATGTAGGTCGGCTTGTCTTTGAGGACGCCGAAGCTTTCCGGACCGAGCTCCGGCCCCGCGGCGGCGAGCAGCAGCGCGGCGGAAGCGCAGGCGGCCGCCGCAAGTTTCGCAAACAGATTCATTTTATTTTCTCCTGTGACGGGATGAGCAGATGCGGAATGCCCGGATTGCCGGTTTCATCATACGGCACGGCCACGAACGGTGCGGCCCGGTTGATGGAGGCGGGGAGGGGCGTTGTGTCGGAGAGTGCGGCGGGGATCCCCGCCATCTCCGGCGACCAGACCACGACTTCATGGATGCGGCCCTTCTCCTTTTTTCCGGCGAGCCGGATCAGCAGATCCCCCTCTTCGCCGCAGAAACGGTCGCCCCAGGCGGGGATCCAGCTGAAGACGGAGCCGTCCGCCATCGGCAGCGTGACGCCGGAGGCGAGGTTGAGGGAACGGCGTTCCCAGCGCGAGTCGATCCGGTAATTCTCATTGACGGAGCGGTAGTTCACGGTCAACGTTGTGCCTTCCGGCAGAGTGTGGCGGATCCCCACCCAGCGCGGCGACGCGGTCCGTTCCGTCAGGCCGGGGGCGTAGAAACGCAGTTCCTGCGTCTTCTCAATGGCCCCGGCGGCATCGGAGGCGCTCCAGTTCGCGAGACGGAGCTTCTGCCCGGAGTACTCCATATCGTCCGGCGTCCAGCGGGCGAGTTCGCTTTGCACGAGCCGCAGCTCGACGGGCTTCGGCCCGTCCTGCGCCTGGCGGAGTACGAGCGAACCGTCCCGGAAGAGCGGACGGGAGCAGACGGGGCCGAGGTCGCCCGGTTCACTGTCGCCGTAGAGCTTGCGGCGGATATACGGGTCGACGTCCCCGCGCGGCGGCAGCGGGGCGGGAGCGAAGGTTTTCCCCTGCGCCGCCGCGACGATCCGGCAGTAGCGGTACGGGTCGCCGTTGAAGCCGTCGAAGTCCCACGCCGGCTCGATGAAGGCGCTCTCCTCGAAGTCGCTCCATTGGGTGAAGATGTAGAAGTCCGGCTTGAATTTCATCGTGCGTTTGACGGAATCGACGAAAAACATGCCGTCTTCGGCCGGAATCCGCGACCGGCCCGGTTTGCCGCGGTCGAAGTTGTCGTTGAATCGGGTGTAGACCATCATGCCGAACTTCTTGTTGTGTTTGCGGGCGAGTTTCGCGGCGCGCTCCATCGACGCTTCGAGCTTCTCCCAGGGGTGCGGGCCCGAGCCGTACGGCGGCGTGTGCAAAAACCAGCTGTTATTGTGCGAAAGGACCGCTTTGATCTGCGGAATCCGGAACATCTCCTCGATGTCGGCCCCTTCGTAGACCCAGTAGACCGGGCCGGCCTCTTTTTCGACCTCCGCGAAATAGCGTTCGAGTTCGGACGCCTTGATCCAGCGGTTCCAGTTCTGGAAATAGTAGACGGGCATCTCCTCCTGCTTGTACCAGCCCGGATGTTTTCCGTAGCGCCTGACCAGCAGCGCGGTCCGGCGGATGCTGTTTTCGAGGAGCTGCGCCCGGGTGACGTTCGGGCGGCGGAACGCGATCTCGTCGTGGACCGCGATCGGGTAGCCGAGTTCGGCCGCGATGTCGAGTGCGCGTTCGAAGAGCGGCAGCGGGGTCAGGTCGATCCCCTCGTCCCAGAGCGACGGCCAGAGGTGCAGGTACATGCATTCGATTCCGGCGTTGCGGGCGGTTTCGAGCTGCCAGCGGATGATCCCGGGCCTGCCGGGGTCGCAGGGGCCGGTCAGCGGGTAGCCGGCGCAGTTCAGGTAACGCCGCCACGAGCTGCCGGGCCGCAGCTGCTCAATCGTGGTGCCGGGGTTGTACCGGCCGAATTTCTTCTCGCCGTTCCAGTGGGTCCAGCGCGGAATGGACGGGCTCTCCCCATATGGCACGGCGGCCCAGATATGCCATTCGCGCGCGAAAACCGGCACATGGATGTCTAGTTTCGAAGCGGCGGCGACGGCGCGGTCGCCCGGAACGCCTTTCGCATATTGTTCGAGGTGCGCGCTTCCGGGGACGGCGCACAGCGTGAAGGCGGCAAACACAGCCGGGAGGATTGCGAGGCTTCGCGGCATGGGATCACTCTCCATTCAGGTTTCGGATGCTTTCGCGCCCGTTGAACTCCACATCGATGATGAGCTCGCGGGAGTGGAACTGTTCGCGGTGCAGAATCATGTCGAGCGCCGTGCGGCTGATTTTCCCGCCGGAAACGGTTACGTTCGAAAGGCTCGGGAAGGTGTACTCCTCGATCCCTGCATAACTCAGCGCCGTGACGATGCTGACGTCGTGCGGACAACTGCGGCCGCTTTCGGCGATCGCGCGCAGCGCGCCGATCGCGCCGGGAATCGTATCGACCACGAGCCCCGTCACATCGGGCGCCCGTTCAAGCACCTCGCGGGTCTGGACGCAGCCGCTCTTCATCGGGTCCTGCCAGAATTCGATGGAACTCTCCGGCAGCACGAGGTCGCGCCAGCGCAGCTTGTATTCCCGCACCGCCTCCTTCATGCCGCGGATGCACTCCTGCTGGGCGACCGACTGCGGTTCGTTCGGGATGAAGCCGATCCGGGTGTGGCCCGCCTTCAGCAGCGCCTCCATCTTCAGGTAGCCGGACTGGAAGTGGTTGCTGCCGACCGTGCAGATGTTCCGGTAGAGCCCGACGCTCTCGAGTTCGCCGATGATGACGACCGGCACGCCTAGTTCGTCGAGCTTCTTCAGCACCGGTTTCGGAGTCGGCAGTCCCGCGTTCAGGATCACGCCGAGCAGGTTCCGGCAGCCGTCGGCCAGTTCAAAGAGCGAATTGAAATCCGACTCCGGGTGGATTTTCAGGTTGACCACCTGCAGGTTGGAGCGCATCGCCCCGATTTCGAGGTTGTGCAGTTTCTCCCACAGCGGGAACGAAAAGAAGTCGGGGGAGGCGATGAGCACCTCTCCGAGCGCCCGGATCGGCAGCCGGGTCGAGGCGATCTCGCTGTCATGCGGCATGATGAAGGTTCCGCTGCCGACCCGGCGCGAGAGATAACCCTCCTTCACAAGCTCTTCGAGGACTTTGGTCATGGTTGACCGGCTGACGCCGAACTCTTCGGCGAGCCTGCGTTCCGGCGCGAGACGGGTGCCGACGTCCTGGTGCCGGATATTTTCGAGCAGCGCTTCCTTGACCTGGCTGCGGGGTGTGGCTGGTGTTGCAATCATGATGAGAACTCCCGGCGGTCAGGGACCGACCCAGAGGCGGCTGGTTTCGGAAACCGGATCCACACACGCCGAGAAGGTGCGATCGCATCCGCTGCGCGTCGCTTCGACGTGGCCGTCGTAGAAGAGCACGTTCGCTTTGCCGCTGTGGGAGAGGCTCAGGCTTTCGAAAGTCGCATATCCGACCTGGGTCCAGCGTGCGCCGTTCGGCTGGTCGTTGTCGAAAGTCGTCACGAATTTCGACGGCGAAAGGCGGGAGAGCAGATCCGCATTCTTGTCCGTGCAGCTCTGCCCTTCCGGCGCAACCGCTCGGAAGGAGTTGCCGGAGACCTTCCAGTAACCGTCCTGGTCCACGTTGGTCTTATCCTGGGAGTGGATGCCGCGCTTGGCGTAGCTCATGATCTCATGCTCGAATTTTCCGAACGGATACACGGACGGGCACGCCCCGATCCAGTTCACCTGCTTGCGCGTCGTGTTGTAACTTTGCAGGTAGCCGAGGTTCGCCACGCTGATTGCCCAGTAGTTCACGGTGAGCGTACCGGAGACCGCCTGCCTCGGAGCGGCTTTCAGCCGCGGACCGTAGAGCCACCCCTCGAAATCCTGCCCGTAATGGGCGTCGGCAATGCCGATCTGCTTGAGGTTGCTCGCGCAGTTCGCGGTCTTGGCACGGTCGCGCGCCCTGTTCAGCGCCGGCAGCAGCATCGAGGCGAGGATCGCGATGATCGCGATCACAACGAGCAGCTCTATCAGTGTGAAATTCCGTTTTCTCATTTCCGCCTTCCTTTTGTGTGGTTGTAGCCAAAATGGAGTCAATTTGAAATTTTACAAAATGGAGTAATCCAATCTTCTATCCATATTATGACCTGTTTTTATCGGAATGTCAAGAGCGGGCAGGTATATTTTTCGGAAAAATCGAGAAATCTTCCGCCGCCGTGGAAAAATCGGCTGTGTCGTGTTATATTATCGTTTAATCTGTCCGGTTTGCATGGGAGGGGAGAAATGGCCGTAGCGCTTCTCGATTACAATATGGGGAATCTCGGTTCGGTGCGGAAGGCTCTGGAATTCGCCGGCGCCGATGTCGAGCTTGTGGAGTCCGCCGCGGAACTTGCGAGGTTCAGCTGCTGCATCCTGCCCGGTGTCGGGCACTTCCGCGACGGCATGGAGAATTTACGTTCGCGCGGGTTCGACCGGGCGATTCCGGAGCTCCTGGAGCGGGGCGGGTATTTCTTCGGCGTCTGTCTCGGCATGCAGATGCTGCTCGAAGCGAGCGACGAAGCGCCCGGCGTGGCGGGGCTGGGGCTTTTCCCGGGCCGCGCGGTCCGTTTTCCGGAGGGGAGGGCGAAGGTTCCGCACATGGGATGGAACTCCGTCGTTTTCAGGCCGGAGTGTCCGCTCGGCGGTGGCCTGCCGGAAGAGAGCTTCTTTTACTTCGTCCACTCGTATTATATCCCGGTTTCGGAGGCGTATACCATGGCGGAGTGTGACTATATCGTGCCGTTTTCCGCCTGTCTCGGGCGGGGGCGTTGCTTTGCGGCGCAGTTCCACCCCGAAAAGAGCCAGCGCTCCGGGTTGCGGCTGCTGACCAATTTTCTGCATTTCGCAGGGGAGGTGAAATAATGGCGACGAAAGCGCAGTGGCGCAAACTTTACGACGATCTTTTCGCGCTGTACGGCGATCTCACGTGTCCGCTTGACCATGTGACGCCGTTCCGGCTGCTCTGTTCGGTCATGCTCTCGGCGCAGTGCCGCGACGACCGGGTCAATGAGATTACGAAGGAGCTGTTCCGGGTCGCGCCCGACCCGGCCGCGATGGCGGAGCTCGAGGTCTCCCGGATCGCGGAGATCATCCGGGCGTGCGGCCTCTACCGCAACAAGAGCGAGAATCTCTCGAAGTGCGCGAAGATGCTGCTCGAGGAGTTCGGCGGCGAGGTTCCGAGGACGATGGAGGAGCTCACGCGGCTGCCCGGCATCGGGCGGAAAAGCGCGAACGTCGTGCTCGGGAACGCGTTCGGCATTCCCGGTTTTCCCGCCGACACGCATGTGATCCGCGTGCTGAACCGCATCGGATACGTTTCCACGCCCGACCCGGTCAGGATCGAGGCGGAAGTCAATGCGAAGACGCCGCCGGAGCTCTGGACGAATTTCTCGCATCTCATCATTGTCCATGGCCGCCGCGTCTGCCACGCCGGGAGCCGCCCGGAGTGCGGCAAGTGCCCGCTGACCGATCGCTGTAAATATTTCCGGAGCCGGTGATGGGATATTTCAAGCAGAAATTCCGCAGCGTCAAAAAGCTGCCGACATGGATCTACTGGCTGCCGGCGCGGCTGCTGCAATTGTACGCGCACCTTTTCTTCCGGATCCGGATTGTGGACCCCAACAATTACGTCCGGGATGCGCGGGGAGTTGTTTCCGTCACCTGGCACAACCGGCTGATGTTCTTTGCCGTGCTGTTCCCGGCGGAGATGCGGAAGAAGACCGTCGCGGTGGTCAGCGCGTCGCGCGACGGGCAGTATATTGCGGACTTCATCTCGATCCTCGGGCTGAAGAGCCTGCGCGGTTCCTCCTCGAAAAAGGGCGCGAATGCGTACCGGGCCGGAATCCGGGCGGTCAGGGAAGGGCATAATGTGAGCTTTACGCCGGACGGCCCGCGCGGTCCGCGCTATGTAATGAAGAGCGGACCCGTTGCGCTGGCGTCGGTGACCGGGACCGGGATCGTGCCGGTTTCGGTGAACGCCTCGCGCTGCTGGTCCGTGAAAAGCTGGGACCGGTTCCAGATCCCGAAGCCGTTTTCCACCCTGACGCTCGTTCTCGGCGACATGATCGCGATTCCGCCGGAGCTCGACGAAGAGGGGATCGAGCTCTACCGGAAGAAGGTCGAAGCGGCTCTGCTCGCCATCACCGCCGACCCCGCGGAGGCCGACTGAGTTTGCGGCGGTGATACAGAGGAATTTTCCGGTTCCCCGGATCGGCAGGTCATTGCGGAACTGCTTTGCCTCCGCCTTTCTGTATTCATTTTTTCCATTGGCTGCTCTCCTCTTTTTTCTTTGGAATTATTTTTCGCAAAATAATTGACCCGGGGTTGACAAACCGGATTTTTCAGATATAATTAATAACAAAAATTATTTTTCGCAAAATAATAGAACCTCACAATGTCGGTAAGGAGAGCGGAGATGGGAAGAAAAATGCGGGGAGGAAAGCCGGTTGCCGGCATGCGGCCGTTCACATTGATTGAACTGCTCGTGGTGATTGCAATCATCACGATTCTGGCGGGGATGCTCCTCCCTGCGCTGAATCAGGCCCGTGAGCGTTCGAAGTCGGCTTCCTGCCTCAACAACCAGAAGCAGGCGGGAGCGGCAAATCTCGGCTATGCGGGCGATCACCGGGATTTCATGGTCTTCCGGGGGCAGCTCGACGGCGACTCCACCTGGGGCGGGATTCTGCTGGAGCTCCGCTATCTGCCGGGTGTGAAGCTGACGCTGGGGGACGAACAGGGGCTCTATTCGAAAGTGCTCACCTGTCCCTCCATGACGACGAATCTTCCGGAGAAGGCGTCGCAGCTGCGCTGGAAGATCTACGCCATGCCGAACTTCATTTACGATTACGACTATGCGAGTAAGAATCCGCCGAAGAAGAAGGAGGCGCTCGGCAGTTTCGCTTACCGGGTCGGCAGTACGAACAACATCTATTATTCGCTCGTGAAGATGAAGCGTCCGGGCGGAACCGTCATGATTGCGGACAGCGGCTGGCTCAACTCGAAGTCAGGCTTCGGGACCCACAGCTGGGAGTTGACGGCGAACAAGGCGGCTGAGTCCGGCATGATGCTGACTCACATGAACCGCGCGAACGCCGCTTTCATGGACGGCCATGCGGAGAACAGCTCCCCCGGGGAGTTCTACAACGGCCCGACGAACATCCGTCAGTTCATCACCGTGACCGGGGAAAATTATCCCGCCTCTCCGTGGGATCCGCATTATTAATTGTCATTGCAGAGGTGCCTTCATGCCGACACGCTTTCTCTCCGTTCTTGCAGCGGCCGCCGCTTTCGTTCTTTCCGCGGCGGAATTGCCGCCCGGGGTGAAGTTCGCCCCCGACGGCTCGTTCCGGATCGGTGACGCCGGATTTTTCATTCAGAGTTACTCCCCCGTCTGGAGCATCACCGATAACCGTAATTGGGGGGAGCGCCGGACGGACGTTTCCCCGGGGCGGCTTGCAGTTTCCGGCATCATGAAGAACGGCAGCGGCTCCGCCGCGGTCACGGAGACGCTCACCGCCGCCGGGCGGGAATCGTTCCGGCTCGATTTCCGGGCCCGGTTCACGGAACCGGCGACTGTGAATGCGCTGCACGGCGCATTCACGCTGCCCGCCCGCGAAATGGCGGTCACGGTCGACGGCAGTCCGCTCATGCTGCCGGGGGAGTTCGGGGAACTGACGCTGCTCCGCAAGCCCGATGCGAAGCAGTTGCGTTTTACGGCGGCGGGCGGGTACGAAATTACGGTTGCCGGCAGCCCGCTGAAGCTGACGATTCAGGACAACCGCGCTTTCGGCAACGATACTTTCTCCTTCCGGTTCGGAGCCGCGCCGGACTCCGGGCGCATGCGTGAGGCTGTCCTCCGGCTGGATCTCCGGGTCGGCTCGCCTGTGATCCGGAAGCTCGACCTTTCGAAAGTTGTCAACCGTGCTTTCTCCGATGACCGGGCCGGCGACGGGAAGGGCGGCTGGACCGATCAGGGGCCGGATAACGACCTGCGGAAGCTGAAGTCCGGAACAATCACGCTGGACTCTCTCGAATTCGATGTTCCAGACCCCGCGGAGAACGGCGGCCGCGGCGCAATCGTGCTTGCGGGCGCGGAGCGCGGCTTCGCCCCCGGTGCCGTTGCGCTGCCTCTCCCCCCGAATGATGCAGGAGCCGTAAACCTGCTGCACGGCTCCGCCTGGACGCCGGAACACGGCAGGCCGCTTGGAACGATCGTTGCGGAGTATGCGGACAGCTCCGCCGTCCGGATCCCGGTTCTCGCGCGCATCGATTGCGGCAACTGGTGGAATCCGGTTCGCGGAGATAATGCCGCAATTGCGTGGAGCGCGGACAATCCCGATTCGCAGATCGGGCTCTATGCGTCGAGCTTCGCGCTTCCGAAGCCGGGGCCGCGGTCGCTGCGTTTCGAAACGGCGGCCCCGGGCGCGGCCTGGATGATTGTCGGTGCGGCGCTTTCCGACCGTCCCGTCCGGTTTGCGCCCGCCGGCGGCAGGCCCGTCGAGATCCGGGAGGGGCGCGAATGGAAGCCGCTCGCCTACAGGCGCACCGTCACGCCGGGCGGCGCGCTCGATTTCTCGTTTCTCGCGGATGCTCCCGCCGGTAAATACGGCTTCATCAAGGCGTCTCCGCAGGGAACCTTCACCTTTGAAAAGGCCCCGGAGAAGCGGATCCGGCTCTACGGCGCGAACCTCTGCCTTTCGGCAAACTATCTCGACAAGGCGGAGGTTGACAAACTGGCGGATTACTTTGTCTACTGCGGTTACAACTCCGTGCGGATTCATCACCACGATACGCTGCTGCTCGATCCGGATGCTCCCGACTCCCTCACGCTGAGCCCGGAACAACTCGACAAGCTCGACTATCTTCTCTTCCGGATGAAGGAAAAGGGCGTCTATGTCACGACCGATCTTTACACGAACCGTGCCTTCAGGCCCGGCGACGGCATTCCGGAATGCACCTTCTACGACCAGCGCCAGCTCCGGATCCTGCTCCCCTTCAGCCGCGGTGCGATGCAGAGCTGGAAGGAATTCGCGCGCCGCTGGATGGGCCACCGCAATCCGTACACCGGGCTCACATGGGCGGAGGATCCCGCGCTCTACTGCGTGAATCTCGTAAATGAAGAGGTCCTTTCGGACCACTGGAGCCGGTCGGCCGACGGGACGAAGCTCTATGAAGCGGCGTTCCGGCAATACTGCCGTGAAAGGCGGCTTCCGGAGAGCGCACCCGCGAACGGCAATCCCGTTTTCCGCCGCTTCCTGCATGAGATTCAGGAGAAGGTCATCTCCGAGCAGATCCGGTTCGTGAAGGAGGAGCTCGGCATGAAGGCGGTTGTCACGAGTCTGAACTATCTCTGCGATATTCCGCTCACACTGCTCAGGCGGCGGTTCGACGCGGTCGACAACCACATGTACTTCGACCATCCGCGTTTTACGGAAAAGAACTGGAGTCTGCCGATCACCTACCACCAGGGGGCGGCGATCAACCGAATGGCCGTCCTGCCGCGCGACCTCATGGCGTGTCGGATTCCAGGCAAGCCGTTCATGATTACGGAGTTCAATTACTGCAACCCGAACATTTACCGCGCCGAAGGCGGCCCGCTGATCGGCGCCTACGCCGCGCTGCAGGACTGGGATGCGCTCTACCGCTTTGCCTGGAGCCACGCCGAGGGGAGCATCCGCAAGCTCGATCCCGCCTACGGCTTCGACGCCGCGAACGATCCGATGGCGCAGCTCTCGGACCGAATCGCAATCGCGATGTTCCGGCGCGGCGATGTGGAGTCCGCGAAAGTCACCTATGCGTACACGGTTCCGGAGGAGTGTTTCGAGCGGAACCTCACGGGGGCGTTCCCGAGCCGTTTCCTGAACCTCGGGCTCATCACCGGAGTCGGTTCGCTCCCGCAGGACGGGCCGGCCGGGAACGCGGTCCGGCTCTCCCCCGGCGCCGCCGCCGCTCCGGAACTGCTGAAAGAGCGCGGCATCGCGGAGCTCTGGCGCACGGCGAATGAAAAGCGGATTGCGGTCAGTGCGACCGGCCAGCTCCGGCTCGACGCGAAGGCGAACAGCTTCACGGTCGCTTCGCCGCGCACCGAATCGGTCACTCTGAACGGCGGATCGCTTGCCGCCGGGACGCTGCGGGTCAGGGACGCGACCTGTTTCCAGACGGTTGCGGCGATTTCGCTCGACGGCAAGCCGCTGGCGCGGAGCGGCTCCATTCTGGTCATCCATCTGACGAATACCGTGAACAGCGGCGTTTCCTTTTCAAACGATTCAAAGACGCTTCTGACGAAAAGCGGAAAACTTCCTCTGCTGGTCTTCCGGGGGAGCGCGACAATCGAGCTTGCGACGGAGACGCCGTTTGACGTCGTCGCGCTTGACTGTGACGGCTCCCCGCGCGGTTCGGCCGGCGGAACGTTCAAAAACGGACTTTTCCGCTTTCGGGCCGATACCGCGCTCTTTCCGGGCGGCACCCTTGCCTATCATCTCACCCGTTGATGTGTCGCACCTCCGGCGGAAGTGCCGGGCCGCAGCTTCCCGTCCGCATCCACGCGCTTTTTGCCGGGGAAATTGAAGCGGTGACTGGACTTTTCCGTTTTTTGCGTATATATTGCAGATAACGGAATTCGGCGAACGGAAAAAAAGGGACGGATATGCGGCAGAAAATGTTGTTGCTCGGTGCGGTGCTTTTCGGTGTCATCGCGTTTGTTCTCACGTATCAGCAACTGGAAGCCGAAAGGCGCAACATACGCGGCACTTCGCAGACCGTCGTCCTGATCCGCCTGACCCGGAATATGGTCGAAGGAGACGAGCTCAAGCAGGGGGACCTCGCGCGATTCGAGACGGAGCGCCGCCCGAGCGAAGGAGGGCTGAGCCGCGAAATTCCGTGGTCCGAGGTCTCACGTGTGATCGGCCGCCGGCTCGAGGTTTCGATGTCGGCCGGGCAGACTCTGCAGAGCACCGACCTGAAGCCGCTGTCGCAGCGGCAGGGATTCTCCGGCGTGATCCAGCGCGATTACCGCGCGGTCGCGATTCCGGTCGACCCGGTTTCCTCGGTCAACAACCTGATCCAGCCGAACGACAATGTCGACGTGATCGGCACGTTCCGTTTCCCGGACGTGCGCGGCGACAGCTCGCTCGATACGGTCACGCTCACGATCCTGCAGAATGTGAAGGTCCTCGCCGTCGGCAGCCGCTGGGGGGCGGGGGCGCTCGACCCCAATGGGGCGCGCACGTACGGGACGGCCACGCTGCTGCTCTACCCCGAAGAGGTCGAAATGATCGTCTTCGCCGCGCAGAAGGGCAAGCTCACGCTGTCGCTGCGCAACTTCGAGGATGAGCGGATCGAACGCAACATCGAGTCGCGCAGCGTGAACTTCAAGCTGCTCGAGCAGGAGATACCGAAGTACAACCAGAAGCGCGAAGAGCGCCGGATGCTCAAGTAAGCGGAAAGGGAGGATTCTCCGATGCTCGAACTTGAGATTCAGCAGCCCGGCGCCCCGACGACGGCCGCACGGCTCCCCGCCGGAGCCTATCTGGTCGGGACCGGCAAAGAGTGCCATATCCGGCTCCAGCGGCCGGAGATTTCCACCCGGCACGCGCAGCTGATCGTCCGTGACAACCGGCTGCTCGTCATGGACCTCGGCAGCAGGAACGGCACGGAGATGGAGGACGGCAGCACGCTGTTTCCGAACCAGCCGTACGAGATTCCGTTCGGGACGAAGATCAGGATCGGCAAGGCGGTCCTGCGGGTCCGGCAGCAGCCGGAGGAGAAGGCGCCGGCCGCTGCGGAGCGCCCTCTCGCCGCGGCTGCTGCGAAACCGGCTTTGCCCGCCGCCCCGGCGGTGCCGCCGAAACAGGCGCTGAACGTTCTTACGCCGCGCAAGCAGGAGATTCCGGTGCTTCGCATTTCCGGCGTTCCGGAGAACCTGCGCCCCATCGTTCAGGAGATCAAGAAGCATGCTCACAGGGAGCTGCTGAAGCGGCTGAACCTGAAGAAACTCGCGGTATCCGGCGTGAGCAGCGAGGATCTCTCCAAACAGGCGCGGACGATGATCCGCGAAATTCTTTCGCAGCTGACGATCCAGCTGCCGCCCGGAATCGACATCGCGGTCGTCGAGAAGGAACTCTATCAGGAAGCGGTCGGGCTCGGCCCGCTTGAGTCGCTGATCGAACGCGACGACCTGACGGAAATCATGGTGAACGGACCCGACCAGGTGTTCGTTGAAAAGGGCGGCGTCCTCTATCGGACCGATACGGCGTTCGCCGGGAACGGGCAGGTGCTCTCCGCGATCGAGCGCATCGTCTCTCCGCTCGGGCGGCGCATCGACGAGAGCTCTCCGATGGTTGACGCGCGGTTGTCCGACGGCAGCCGCGTGAATGCGATCATCCCGCCGCTGTCGCTGGTCGGGCCGACGGTCACGATCCGAAAATTCTCCCGGAAGCCGCTTCAGGCGGAGGATCTTGTCCGGTTCGGCTCGGTTTCGGTCGACATCATCAAATTTCTCTCGATCTGCGTGGCGGTCCGGAAGAACATCCTGATTTCCGGCGGTACCGGCTCCGGCAAGACCACGCTGCTGAACGTGCTGAGCTCATTTCTGCCGAACAGCGAGCGCATCGTGACCATCGAGGACGCGGCGGAGCTCCAGCTCCACCAGGAGCACCTCGTGCGTCTTGAGTCGCGCCCGCCGAACGTGGAGGGCAAGGGGGCGGTCACGATCCGCGACCTTGTCCGCAACGCGCTGCGCATGCGGCCCGACCGGATCGTCGTGGGCGAGTGCCGCGGCGGCGAGGCGCTCGACATGCTTCAGGCGATGAATACCGGCCACGACGGCAGTCTGACCACGATCCACGCGAACTCCGCGCGCGATGCGCTCGCGCGCCTCGAAACGCTTGTGCTGATGGCCGGCTTCGACCTGCCGCTGCGGGCGATCCGCGAGCAGGTCGCTTCGGCGATCCAGATCGTCGTGCAGATCAGCCGCGAACGCGACGGCAGCCGCAAGCTGATCAGTGTCAGCGAGATCACGAAGATGGAGGGCGACATCATCACGATGCAGGACCTTTTCGTCTTCCGTCAGACCGGCTGGGATACGGAGAACCGCATCACCGGCGTCTTCGAGCCGACCGGGAACCTGCCGACCTTCATGGAGGAGATCGAGCGCGCGAAGCTTGACTGCGATATTTCGATGTTCAACCCGGAACGCAGGGAGGAGGCGTAAATGCTGAACAACTCTTTCTGGCCCGGCCTGTTCGCTTTTTTCAGCGTGTTTTTCGCGACGGTGGTCCTGATTGAATTCTGCCTTTACGTCGCGGCGCGTTACCGGGAGCGGTTTCTGGAAGAGGCGAGCACCGAGCTCGACGATGTGCTGATCCAGATGCCGGCGGGCCGGGTGCTCGACCTGAGCCTCGGCGTTGCGACGGCGGGGATGATCGTTGCGGCGATCCTGTTTTCGACGCAGGTGGAATCGTTTTCATGGAAATGGGGGTGGCTCCTCATCCTGGGGATCGGCACGGTGCTGTTCTGGATGCCGCGCCTGATTCTGCGCTGTCTCCGCGTCCGGCGGCTGCAGAAATTCAACATTCAGCTGGAGGAGGCGCTCGGGATGATTTCAAGCTCGCTCAAGGCGGGATTCAGCATCAATCAGGCGCTGGATGAGGTTGCGGACCAGAACATCCACCCGGTATCGGTTGAATTCCGGCTGCTTACGCAGGAGATCCGGCTCGGCGTTCCGCTCGAGCAGGCGCTGGAGAACATGAACCGTCGCCTCGGATCCGAGGATTTCGAGCTCGTGGCGACCGCGATTCTGACCGCCCGCCAGACCGGCGGCGAACTGACCGGCACGCTTGAGCGCGTCGCGTCGCTGATCCGCGAGCGCGTGAAGATTTCGAACAAGGTGCGCGCCCTGACGGCGATGGGGCGGCTGCAGGCGATCGTGATCGCGCTGCTGCCGTTCGTCCTCATGTTCATGATGTCCTGGGCGAGCCCGGCGCTCATGAATGAATTCTACGCGAGCCCGCTCGGAATCATCGCCGTGATCCTGGTTGTGGTCCTGGACGTGCTGGGCTTTCTGTGGATCCGGAAAATCACCACCATCGACGTATAGAGGTATCATGTGTTCGGAACAGTAATACAACTCGTCACGGCGATATGCGCCGCCATTTCGGTCGGATGCCTTGCGCTCTTTTTCGGCAGGTTCCTTTCGGCGGTCGACCTTTCGGAGAAGCGGGAAAACATGCCGCGGCGGATGCCGCTCCTGGTCCGGCTGCTGCTGCCGTTCATCACGATGACCCGGCCGCTGGCGGCGGGGCCGTCGCTGGCGGGCTGGCGCGATTTGATTGCGCCGCGCCTCTGGATGGCGGGGCTGGGCGAGGTGTTCTCCCCCGTCGATTTCATTGCGCTGCGGCTGGTATTCCTGCTCGTTGCGTTTCTCCTGCTGCTGCTGGGGCTGCTGGCCGGTTATTTCTGGGGTTGGGCACTGCTGGCGCTGTTGTTTGCGATGTATCCGGGGCTGTGGCTCTCCGGCGAGATCAAGCGGCGGCACCTGTCGATCATGAAGGCGCTGCCGAATGTGCTCGATCTGCTGACGCTTTCGGTGGAGTCGGGCCGCGACCTCCTTTCGGCGCTGCGCGACATCCTCGCCCGGCGCAAGCTCGACCCGCTCGGGGAGGAGCTCATGCGGACGTTCCAGGAGATCCAGTTCGGGCGGAAGCGCGCCGACGCGCTGCGGGCGTTGACGCAGCGCGTGCGGCAAACCGACCTTACGGCCGCGATGAATTCGATCATCCAGGCGGAGGAACTCGGCGTGTCGATTGCGCAGATCCTGCGCATTCAAAGCGACATGCAGCGCAACAAACGTTTCACGCTGGCGGAGAAGCTCGCAAACGAGGCTTCGGTGAAGATCATCATGCCGATCATCGTCTGCATCCTTCCGGCGGTGATGCTGATCCTGATCGGCCCGTTCGCGCTGCGGGTCCTGTCGATGTTCCAGTAGGGAGGGGGAAATATGATTTTCAATCTCGACTCTCTGCGTTATGTGGCGCGCCGTCCGCTCTGGGCGTTCTCGTGGCGGCAGCGGCTCCAGGGGATGATCGGGCGCCGGTTCGACGTGGAAGAGGGGATGGATGCGATGATTTTCCCGCGCTGCGGCGCCATCCATACCATGTGGATGGCAATGCCGATCGATGTGATTTTCCTGGATGCCGGCTCGAAGGTGCTGAAGGTCTGTCCCGGGGTGAAGCCGTGGCGGCTGTCGGTATCCTGCCGCGGCGCGGTGACGGTGGTTGAACTGCCGGAGGGCGGAATTGCGGAGAGTGCGACGGAGGCGGGGCACCATCTGAATTTAAATTCGACATTGTCGCCGGAAACAATTGAAAAATTACGCAGGCGTGCTATTCTTAATGCTGAAAATGCAACCATCGTGCCGCGGAAAGCCGGCGGGAGAGAGGAATGAAAATATTTTTTGTCAATGGTCCGAGGAGCGACGAGGAGATCGAATTCGCGCTGCCGGAGATCACGGTCGGGCGTGAGGAGGATAATATCCTCCGGGTGCCCGCCGCCGGCGTCTCCCGGTATCATGCGAAGCTGTGCCGCGGCGGCTCCGGGGCCTGGATTGTGAAGGATCTCGGCAGCACCAACGGCGTCAAGGTGAACCGGGTGAAGATCGACGGCGAGCAGGAGCTGGCCGAGGGGGACACCGTCGAATTCGGAGACCAGATGATCCGGGTCGGCGGGTTTGACGATACTGCGCCGCAGCTTGTGTTCAGCACGGTGGGCGACGAATCCGCGTCCTCGGAGTCGCGCAAGACCTCCGTGCTGCCGGCGGAAAAGACGGTTGTTCTGGAGCCGCCGCCCGCGCCTCCGAAGGGAGGAACGAAGCTGGAGGAGCTTTCCGCGCTCTTCTCCGCCGGATCCGATATGCTGTTCGACCCGAAGAAGAAGGCGAAGGAGCAGGCCGGCGAAGCCGCTCCCGCGACGGAGGGAAAGAAGCGCCGTTTTTCGGGGGGATTTTTCTATGTGCTCATTGGCGCGCTCGCGATCATCTGCATCGGCGCGGCGATGCTTGCGATGTCCCCGAAAGGGCAGGTGCGGCAGGCGGCGCCTGCGGCCGCCTCCGGCCCGTTCTCGCTCTTCTACGAAAAATCGGTCGTTTCGCGGGACAATGTGTTCCGTTTTACGCTGCTTCTGGAGGAGGAACGGTTGGAATTCACGATTGACGACATCAAATCCCAGCGCCATGTGAGCCGGACGGAGAAGATGAGCGAGGAGACGGTGGAGGTGTTCCGGAGCCGGGTCAACAGCTCCGGGATCTGGAACGAGGTGTCGACGGAGCCGTCGCCGGGAGCGGACGAAACGCAGAAGCGCAGCGCGATGATCGCCGACGGCACCCGGGTCCGGGAGCTGCATTACGTGGGCAGCTATACGCCCGGCAGCTTCGGGCTCCTGGAGAGCCTGGTCAGCGACCTGGCCGAGAATTACGGGCTCCAGACGATTTCACTTACGCCGGAAGAGCTGAAGCGGCAGGCGGAATCGAATTTCGCCAAAGCCGAGGATTATTACGGGAACCGCGAAGCGAAAGGCAGCAATCTGCGCGACGCGATCCGCCGCTACCGGCTTGTGGTCGGCGCATTGGAGCAGTTCTCCCCGCGTCCGCCGCTCTGGGACCGGGCGCGCAAACGGCTGGAAGAGGCGGAGTCGCTCCGGGCGCGTAAGCTCGACAACCTTGAGGTTGAGCGGGTGCGGTTCGGGCAGATCCGGGATTTCGACGGAATGCGCAATGTCCTCTTGCAGGCGATGGAGCTCTCTGACGAGGACTCCAGGGAGTATCAGACTGCGCGGGAGCGGCTGTTCAAACTTGATTCCTGGCTGAGGGGGCGGAAACGATGAAGGTGGGGATTCGGATTGCAGTAGGCATATTGGCGGCGGCCGGCATTTTCGCCGGCTGCTCGAAGGCTCCCGAAAAGGCGGTCGTCACAGTGACCGGCCCGGAGGGTATGACGCTCAGTGTGGGCGACCGCAGGGTCGGCCGGGCGCCGGTGACTTTCAAGCTGAACGGCGGGACATATCTTTTCAAGTATCATGCGCCGGGCTGCGAGCGCAAGTGGGAGACGGTCGTTCTGAAGGATTCCGAAAAGCGCAAAATCGATGTTTCACTGAAGCGGGAAACCGCCGCGGTGCTGATCGCCACGAAGCCGGCCGGCGCACAGCTGGTGGTTGACGGGCGGGTGCTGGGCGCTACGCCGATCGTGCTTGAAAAGGTCATGCCGGGCAGGGAGTATACCGGCCAGTTGCGCATGCCGGGCTATGCGGAACGGGAGGTGAAGTGGTCGGTCGACAGCGCTCGCCCGAAGCAGGTGATGATCGACCTCGACGCGAATATGGTCAAGGTCGAATTCCTGAGCAAGCCGCCCCGGGCGCAGCTGACGATCGACGGCCGCGTCGTCGGGGCGACCCCCTACCGCGGGGAGCTGACGGAGGGCAAGTATAAACTCCGTTTCGAGCTGGCCGGATTCTCGCCGCAGGAGCAGACCGTGACGCTGAGCCGCGGAGAGAACTTCAAGATGGAGTATGCGCTTACGCCGCTTCCGGGCGGAATCACGATCAGCAGCGTCCCGGACGGTGCGGCGGTGTTCATCAACAATAAGAAGCGCGGCGTGACTCCGTGCATTCTGACCGACCTGCCGGCGGCGGTCTACGAGGTGCGGGCGGAGAAGGATGGGTTCGATCCGGTCACGCGCAAAGTCGAAATTACTTCCGGTTACAAAGATGAGATCAAGCTTGTGCTGCTGTCGAGCACCGGAGAGTTGGAGCTCGATGTCCGTCCCGCCGGCGTGCTGGTCGCGCTTGACGGCAGGGAGCTCGGCAGGACGGAGGAGAATCCGGAGTCGAAAGCGGTGACGAAAGTCATTCGCGTCAGCGGGTTGGCTCCCGGCGAGCATAAGGTGACGGTTTCCCATCCGCGTGCCCGGCCGGCGACCCGTACGATACCGGTCACGGTGGAGAAGGGCAAGCTGACCCGGCCCAAGACGATCGACGTCTGGATCGCGAATTGCGAAATCAAGTATCGCGACGGGCGCGTGGAGGTGGGGACGCTGTTCCAGGAGGATGACAATTCGATCCTGTTCGGCCCCGAGCCGGGGATCCGTTACGAGGTCAGTCGCGGCGATCTTGAGTACGTGAAGAAGCTGAGTGTGGAATAAGCCGACAGAGAGGCGCCGGGAAGTGAAATTCCCGGCGCCTCTCTGTGTTCAGGCTACCGGCTGCTCGATGGCGGCGAGCCGCTCTTCCAGATGGCGGCGCCTTTGAGTATACTCATTGGTGATGAGAGCAAACTCGGTTTCGAGGATCTCAATCTCCTCAAGCAGTTCGAGGCGAGCTTTGGTCTTTTCAATCGATTCTCTTGTGTTTGTCTGCGGATGCGACATACTTCCTCCATGAATGTTGTTGTGGTTGCCCGGGGCTGCTGCCGGTTCCTGTGCTTGCGATAAGTCAGTACGGCAGCCAGCTCCGGAATCTGTTCAAGGCGTTTATTAACCATTTTATGAATTGCCTGGCGGGAGACGCCGCGGCTTTCGGCCAGTTTGCTCAGGTTCAGGTCGGGGTGCTCGAGCTTCCGCATCACAAGCTCAACGGAATTGAAATCGAGTGAGGCCATGAAGATGATGACCTCCAGCAGGTCGGCCCTGGAATAACGGCGGTCGCGCTCCGCTGTCCGCATCCGGTTTCCGGATGGAGGGCGGCGGTTTTCGAGGATGCGGTCGTTGAGCTCCTCCGGCGGCGCGTTCAACGCAAGCAGCGGCGGATCCTCTGCGTTCCGGCAATGACGCTTCAATTTGCATTTCCGGCAATCCGCGAGTTTGCCGTGCAGCTTTCCGTAACAATTCATCGTTGTTTCATCTCCTGTTCTGCAATTCCTGTTTCGCGGCCGCTTACGCTGCTGCCACAAGCGACCCGGTTATGTTAGATCATGCTTAAAATATATGTAACTGTTTGCTTAAAGTCAACGGGAGTGAAATAATAAATTTTGATTATTTTTTATAATTAAGTGAAAAATATATTAAAATGGTGTATATTTAAGTCTGGAATTAATGAGGCCAATCGGGCCCTGCATGGAAGAGATCGGGAGATGAAGATGGAAATGAAAGTTCATGTGAACGGGTGGCGGACGATAGAGCGGCAGCTGCTGCAGCTCGACAGGCGCCAGGGGGAGCTTGCCCAGCTGCTGAAGATTACCCCGGCGGCGGTTTCGCAGGTCAAGAAGGGAGTATTCCTTCTGAATCCGAAGCAGTTGGAGAAGATTGCGGCGTACCTGCAATTTGATGACGAGATGCGGAATGAGTTTTATACAGAGCTGTTCAATGCGCGTTTGCTTGGCCGGGAAACTGTGCGGATGCGCGATGCCGGGCGATACCGGGTCTGCCTCGACCGGCAGATATCGCGTGACAGCCGGGAGCGCGAAATTCCGCTTGCGGATTTGAGCTTATTGTCCGGTTATGAGATGCAGCTCGAATCGATGGCGTCGTATCTGCTGCGCAACTCTCCGGAGCGGTGCCGGGGGATGCTCCGGGGAACAGGTGTCTGTGCTTTGCGTGTCGATGAAAAGCAGACGGACACCGGCCTGGCTCCGGGAAGCGTGATTCTGCTCGAAAGCGGGCGCTATCCCGAGCCGGGCGCATTGAACCTGATTGCGTTGCGGAATGGAGAGTTCCAGCTGCGTGAGTTTGTTCCGGACGGCGGCCGCATCATACTGCGGCCGGCACTGCGGAATTCCGGAGAAGATATCACTCTGGAGCGGCGGGAGATATCGGATTATCTGCTGTGGCTGCATCCGGTTCTGGAGATCACGCTCCGGTTCCGCTGTTGATTTTTCGCGGCGTTCCTGATTCGGATTACTCCGTTTTGAGGTTCCAGAAATATCCGGATGGTTCGGTGCTGTTTTCGTTGTTCGGCACTTCATTGCGCTGCATGGCCTTGACGTGGCCGTCAATGAAGCAGATGTTGAACCCCCGTTTGTTCCCATGGCGCATGACCCCGCCGCCGTTGGTCAGTTGGCTGTTGTCGGCCGCCACCGGGCTCGGATAACTGCCGAAGATATGAATATCGAAAAGCATCGACCGCTGCGAAGTACGGGAAATCCGGCTTGATTTGTAGCCATTTGCCCGTGTGCTGGGCGAATCAGTCCTGCCGTAACCGTATTTGCGCGACAGGTAATAGTTGATTCCGTAATGCTCGGCCGAGGTTTTGATATCGTACCAATCCGAGGCGGGACAGCGGAATGGCCCCTTCGGCAGAAAGAGTCCGGCGGCATTCTTGCCGGCGTGGCAGTAATCCTTGTAATCGAGGCCCGGCTCTGCGACCAGCATCAGGCAGTCCTGCCATTTGCCCTGGCTTTTGGCATCGGAGATGTTTCCGTTGAAGGCCGGAAAGATCTCGTTGCTGATCTCAAGATACATCTGCATATAGAGCCCGAGCTGTTTGAGATTGCTTGCACATTTGATGTCACGCGCCCTGTCGCGGGCCTGGTTCAACGCCGGCAGCAGCAGCGCGGCAAGAATCGCGATGATGGAAATCACGACAAGAAGTTCAATCAGTGTGAATGGTTTCTTCATGGATATTCTCCGGTTATGGTTGAGGATTGCGTTTGAAGGAATCGAGCAGGACTTTCCTGCGATCGGTATCGGTTTTGCTTTTCTCGAGCTTGCCGGGCGTTCCGGTGTGTTCGACGCTCCAGCCGTCCCACTCGCGGAAAGCGTGGTAGGTCCAGTCCCAGCCGGCCTCCTCGAAGATCCCGATGCAGTCGCTGAGGTATTGCGCCGCTCCGGGTGCCCAGGCTGCGGCGCTGAATTCCCCGACCATGATTGGGACGCGATACTTTTTCTGAAAGTCGAGTACCGGGTTCAAAACCTCCCGAAGCCGCTGCCGGTTGTATTCGGTTCCGCCGACCGTTCCGGGGTAACTGATCGGCCAACTCCTTCCTTCTACTCCCTGATGCGTGTAGTCCTGCGGGATATACATATGGACGCTGTAAATGATGCGCGGATCGTTGAGCGGCTTCCAGTTGCGGAAATTGGGCGGCGAACCCGCGCCGGGCGGTTCGATGACGACCGGGAGCTCCGGCGCCTCCCGCCGGATGGCCGCGACCAGGCGTCCGGCCAGGGCGTGCCAGCCGGCGCCGTTTTTGACTGCGCCGACGCTGAACTTCTCGCTCGGCTCGTTCAGCGGCTCGAAGCCGTAGACGGCCGGATGATCCTTGATTCTGCGGGCGATGCGGCGGACGGCTTCGGTCAGAACCGCTTCACTCTCCGTTGAGTCGTCGAGGTAGTTGACGTTGCTGCGGGAGCGGCCGTAGGGGGCCCAGTGCAGGTCGACGAGAACCCGGATTCTGCGTTTCGCGCATTCGTCCAGCATCCGGTCCAGCTTCGGGAGTTCGTTTTCGAGTGAGGCGAGGTAATCCTCCACCGGGTCGCTGCCGGGAAGGAGGGGGGGGCGGATCTGGTAGCGCAGCAGATTGGCACCCCAGCTCCGGAGGTCGTCGAGGTCGGAGTCCTTGATATTCCAGTCGCGTCCGCTCATGACGCCGCGGAATTGCGCCTTGTCATTTGGATGCAGGTGCGACGGGATCGACGGCTCGGGCAGCGGCGGAATGGCAGTTACGTCGAGGTCGTCGATCCGCACCTTGCCGGTACACTCTTCAAGGCCGATGACGAGGCTGACGGATTCCGCATCCCCGGGGATATCGGCGATTCCGGCCGCTCGGACCCAGTCGCCCTGTTTCGTCAGCTTCGCAAGGTTCAGCCACTCCTTCTGCCCGTTCCGGCGGATGATCGCGAACATGAGCTTGGCACCGTTCCATTTCTGCTTCGGCACGATATCCCGGTCGACTTTGAAGAACGCTTCGACGGCGATCCGGCGCCCGGCGAGGGAGGAGGCGTCAAGCCGCCGGGTCAGCGTCGCAGTTGCGGAGGAGGGGAGGTCGATGACCAGCGCGCCTGAATTGTTCCGGCCGCTTCCGGGTACGATCCGGGGCAGGGAACCGGGGCGCTCCGCCGCGTCCGGGTCGTAAGCGGCGCGGCCCCCGGACCAGGAGTCCAGACAGCCGGGGGTGTCAAACGCTTCCATGAGGACCGCGTCTCCCGAGGCGCAGGCGGAAAATGCGGCAGCCGCCGCGAGAAGAATTACGGGGAAACGGATGTTCATGACAAGGCTCCTTATGATATTTGCGGATCCGGTGTTTTACAGCTTTCGCGTACGATCAGTTTCGGTTGGATGGCCAGGGTGCGCGGTTCGGCGTGCCTGCCGGAGATGGCATCGCGGAGGACATCGACGGCTCCCCGGGTCAACGGCTCGAGCGCGCCGCCGACTGTGGTCAGCGCGGGGATTTCGAGGCTGCTCTCCTCGACGTCGTCGAAGCCGACGAGCGAGAAATCGTCCGGAATCCGGTAGCCCATCTGGCGGATCGCGAGCATGGCGCCGAGCGCGATGTCGTCGCTATGGCAGAAGAACGCGGTCGGGAGATCCCGCTTCGCAGAACTCTGCAGGAGTTCCATCATCGCATCGTAGCCGGTCCGGCGTGAAAATGGATCGGGCCGGGGAAATACCAGGTCGGACGGCAATCCCGCCTCTTCGAGCGTGGCCCGGAAGCCGGAGAGGCGGCTTCCGGCAGGCTGGATCATGTCTTTGTCGGGGCATGCCAGGTAGCCGATTCGCCGATGTCCCTGCCGGATCAGGTATTCGACCGCTATGCGCCCCCCGGCGACCTGATTGACCGAAACGGAACTGACCTGCAGCGGCTCATGGCTGTTGAAGACAACCAGCGGAACCGGGAGCTCGAAGCCGCCGAGCATTTCCGCCAGGTGTTGTTCGCGCAGGACGATGCCCATGATGATTCCGTCGACCCGGCTGCCGCTGAAATTCACGATCGCTTCATGCGCTTTTCGGTGATCCCCATGCGGCAGCGCAAGAAGCATGTTGAGGCCGTGCCGGGCGAGCTCGGATTCGAATCGCCTGACCAGCTGGCTGTTCCACGGGTTGACGATCGGGCCGAGCAGGATCACGCCGACCGTATTGCTGATCCGCGTGCGCAGGGCGCGGGCCACGGGATCCGGCGTATAGTTCAGCTTTCGGGCCAGCTCCCTGACCCGTTCCACTGTGTGCGGATTCAGGTGGCCGCGTCCGTTCAGCGCGAGTGTGACGGCGGTCCGGCTCAGGTTCAGTTCTTCAGCCAGCATGCTGATTGTGACTTTCTTCTTTTCCGGCATGAAAGCAACTCCGCTATCTATGTTGATTTATCGATTTACTATTGATCTGCATCTATTACCATTTGAATATGAATGAAAACAGGAATCTGAATTCCGGAAAACCGTGTTGGTAAATCGATGCACTAAATTAATTATACCGAAAAACCAGGACGGGTGCAAGCGCTTGGCGGTATTTTTTCGAAAAATCATTCAGAAGGAGGAAAGAATTGGAATTGTCCTGACGAAAAATTCGGTTAATCTCGCGCGGATCCTTTGACTAATGAGCCTTTCGGTACTATTTTATGAAATACATCACCCTGCCGGGGTGTAGCGCAGTGGCTCAGCGCGTCTGCTTTGGGAGCAGAAAGTCGAGGGTTCGATCCCCTCCACCCCGACCATTTTTTCTCGGAAGTCAAAAAAACGCCCCGTTTCCACATCGGGAAACGAGGCGGGATAAAGATCCGTTATCGCAAACCGTTACTTCTTGCGCGGACCGACTGTCGCAATGCGCGCGTTGATGTTGATATTGTCGCTTTCGATTCCGGGGGTCTGCCCGTTCAGGTCGAAGTCGATATTGACGTGGGGCCCGAAAATCAGGCAGTGCGTCGATCCGCCGAAGTGAAACATGCCAGTCTCCTGGCCCTTCTTGACATGCTGCCCTTCATAGACGGTGATGTCGCAGGTCGAAACCTCCGCCATGCCGATGGCGACGAAGCACATCAGCCCGATATCGGGATTGTCCGCTTCGATGAAGATGACGGCGCGCGTCGCGATTTCCGAAATGTAGCCCTGGGAATCGTTGGGGGCGACGGGGTCGTAGCCGACGCTGCGGGCCTCCGAATAATAGGAGCCCGGAATCACGTAGGTCTTGACGATGCGCCCGGAGACCGGCGAGTGCCAGCGGTGGTAGGTAAGGGCGCTCAGGAACGCCTGATAGATCGTGCCGCCCACGAACCGCTTCGTCCAGGGGTCGTTGTTCAGCATGAACTGCAGGGCGTACGGCTGGGCCTTGATCCAGAATTTATCCAGCAGCTGGACGTTGCGGGCGATGGCGAAGGGCGCCGATTCGCAGGCATTGACGACCACGGCGTCATTGTCCGGCTCGGCAATGGGGCGCACCCCCTCCCTGAATTCGCGCACGAAGAAATGATCCCAGGAGTTGAAGCCGTAATGCGGCTTCGACGGGTCGCAGACGAATTCGTCGGCGAAATTCGGCAGCGCCTTCCGGGCGTCCTCTCCGAACCAGCCGTTCCGCGGATCGTCGCTCAGGACGTAGGCGCTCTCCGGCGAACGCAGGAAAGTGCCCCATGCGTCCAGGATCGCCTTGATGTGGACATTGACTTTTTCATCGATGAAGCCGGCCCAGCCGCCGGTCGTCGCCATCGACCAGTCCAGGATCGCATTGAACGGGAACCCGACGAATCCGGTTTCGTTGAAGCTCGGCGCATGGGTCAGGATGACGTTGAACAATCTCAGCATGTGCTGGTAATCGCGCACCTGCGGCAGGCCGAGGAGGGTTTTCTTTTTGTCCGCCGGCACTTCGTCGAACATCTGGGTGAAAAACATGTAGGCTTTGGCGTCGGTTTCGATGAAATTCTTCAGGTTTTCGACGACCGGCAGCAGCGGACCGGTATCCTTGTCCGCCTTCTCCATGACCTTCTTCATCCAGTTGACGAGCGTTTCGCGGTCCCGGGGCATCCATTTTCCGGCTGTGAACGTCTTGTTGATCGGTTTGATTGCAGTGTTCATGATAATACTCCTCTTTTGGTTCCCGGACGGCACACACTTGCTGTGTTGTGCCGCCCATTCCTGATTTGAACCTGAAGTGTTCAGGTCCGTTTCTCTTCCTCTGACAATGACTATAGCACCGGAAAATGAAAAATACAAGAGGTTTTGTCCGAAATTTTTATAAGAGCCTGCTTTGTATGCAGATTTTGCTGGTTGAAGTTCTATTCCATTTGCTTTATTTGATTTGCATTTGCGCAGCAGTGAAATGATTTTGCCTGTTCAGCAATTTCGATTCCCGATAAATACAATTGAGTGATCGGGAAAATAAATGCGGCCGGAGCTGTTTCCGGCGGGGGCCGGATGAAAAAAACAGCGGACGGGCACGTTCATGAGGCATTTTTTCCGGATGACCGGAACGGGCGCATTGAAAAATATCCCGGCGGGGTGTATATTAAAACTCCGACGGTCAGGTGTGTGACAGGGAATTGAACAATCAATTAAATCACGGATGCTGAGGGCTCCCCGGATGACCGGTTGTGGGCGGGTGATTCAGGATTCAGATCGGGTTTCATGAAAAAATATTATCCGTTCCTGGTAGTGTTGTGCTTTGTGCTGCTTTACCTCGGGTCGATCTGGCAGCGGCCGCTGTTCATTCCGGACGAGACGCGCTATCTGGAAGTTCCGCGCGAGATGCTGGCCACCGGCAATTTTGTGGTGCCGCATCTGAACGGCCTCCCGTATTTCGAAAAACCGGTCATGGGGTACTGGTTGAATGCGGCTGCCATGAAGATGTTCGGGGAAGTGCCGGGGGCGGTGCGCTTCATGGGGGCGCTCGGCACGCTGCTCTCCGGCGCGCTGCTTTATCTGCTCTGCCGCCGGGCCGGCGATGAGCGGCTCGGGCGCGCCGCCGCGATGATTTTTCTGCTCTCCGGGCTGGTGTTCGCGGTCGGGACCTATGGCGTGCTCGACGCGCAGCTCTGCTGTTTTATCAGCCTCACCATGACGATGTTCTATTTCGGCTGCACCGAACGGACGCGCTGGAAGCAGGCCGGATATCTGGCTCTGGCGGGAGTCGGCGCCGGGCTCGCGTTCCTGACCAAGGGGCTGCTCGCTTTTGTGCTTCCCGCCGTCGCCGCGGTGCCGTTCCTGATCTGGCAGAAAGAGTGGAAGCGGATCTTCACGCTCCCCTGGATTCCGCTCGGCGCCGCCGTTCTTGTCGCGGCGCCGTGGGCCGTCGCCGTCCACCGCGCCGATCCCGACTTCTGGCACCAGTTTTTCTGGATCGAGCATGTGCAGCGCGGAACTACCGGCATGGGGGCGAACGACGACCGCAGCCAGCCGTTCTGGTTCTATATCCCGGTCGTGATCGGCGGTTTGCTGCCGTGGCTGTTGCTCGCCCCGGGCATCTGGCTCGGGTTCAGGGGAAAAGTGCGGGAGGCGTTCCGCAATCCGCTGCTGCGCTACGCCGCCTGCATGGGCGGGGTCTGGTTCGTTCTGTTTTCAGCAGCGGGCGGCAAGCTGGCGACCTATGTGCTGCCGTGCTTTCCTGCATACGCGATCCTGATCGCATGGGGGCTCGTGCACTACGCGGAGAGCGGCAGGCTGTACCGCGAGGTGGATTGGGTGTTCCGGCTGATCCTGCGCTGCTTTATCCCCGCGCTCGTGCTGCTGTTCGGGATCCAGGTGTTCAATCGCTGGGTACCGGGAAAGGTTCCGGCCGGACTGCTGCTTTACCGGCCGGGAGAGAACTTCTACTTCCCCGTCTTTGCCGTGATGGTCTTCCTGATCTGGATCGCCATGGCGATGGAGGCACGCAGGGCCGGATACAAATTCACGTGCTTCTGCGTCGCGATCGGTTTTATCGCGCTCGCTTATCCGGCGGCGCTTCCGCCGCATCTGGTTGCGAACATCACGCCCGTGCGTTTCATTGCCGAGGAGTCGCAAAAGGTGCTGACTCCGGAGACGCTGGTGCTGGCCGACGACCGCATGGCGGTCGCGACCGCATGGGCGCTGCGCCGTTCCGACATCGGCGTCTACCGGAAGAAGGGCGAGCTGGCCTACGGGCTCGACCGCCCGGAGGGGCAGGGGAGGTTCTATGCGCCGGAGGATCTTGCTTCGCTTGTGCGGGAGGGGAACCGGCCGGTTCTCATTGTGACCGGCTCCGAGAAGCGGGTGCGTGAAATGCCCGCTTCTCCGGAGAAATCCTATCGCCGGCGCGGCAGACTGTTCATTGTTCATTACCGGAAAACAGGAGAGAAAACCCCGTGAAATACTACGCGCTGGTCGTTTTATTTTTCGTTGTCGCCTATCTGCTGCCGCTCGGCGGCCGGCCGATGGTTACCCCGGACGAATTCCGCTATGCGGAGATTCCGCGCGAGATGATGGAGTCGGGGGATTATGTCCTGCCGCATCTGATGAATATGCGCTATTTCGAGAAACCGGTCATGGGCTACTGGCTGACGGCCGGAAGCTTCAAGGTATTCGGTGAGAACGCATTTGCGCTGCGCCTCCCGGCTGCGCTCGGCGCGGGGCTTGCGGCGCTGCTCGTCGGAATGCTGATCCAGCAGACGCTGCGGGATGAGAAGATGGCGGCTCTCGGGGCATTGCTCTACCTGACCTGCGGGCTGGCGTACGGGATCGGCACGTTCGCCGTGCTGGACAGCCAGTTGACCGGATTTGTGACCGGAGTTTCCGTCGCGGCCTTCCTTGCGGTGATGGAGCCGAAATTCAACCGGCGCAAGGTTGCGCTTCTTGTGATCTGCGGCGTTTTTGCGGCGTTGGCGTTCATGACGAAGGGCTTTCTCGCATTCGTTGTTCCGGGCCTGGCGATGTTCGGGTTCCTGCTTTGGGAGCGGCGTTGGAAGGAGTTTTTCGTATTGCCGTGGATTCCGCTTGTAACTGCGCTTGTGCTGATTGCACCGTGGGCGATTGCGGTTCACCGCGCGGACGGTGATTACTGGCGTTATTTTATCATGATCGAGCATTTTCAGCGGTTCCTGACCGACAACAGCGAGCAGCATGCCGCGCCGTTCTGGTCTCTGATCCCGTTCCTGGCGGGCGGCGTGTTTCCGGCGGGATTTCTGCTTGCGGCCGCGATTCCGGGGATTCGCAGCGAACGCAGGACCTTCTTCCGGCAGCCGCTCTACCGCTTCAGCATCTGCGCTGTCGTGCTGCCGTTTCTGTTCTTCTCGGCTTCGACCGGGAAACTGGCGACTTACATCCTGCCGTGTTTCCCGTTCCTCGCCGTTCTCGGCGCCGGCGGAGTCGCGGCCTATTTCCGCACCGGCGGGACGCACCGCGCGTTCCATATCGTGATGTCGGCATGGGGAGGGCTTCTGGCGGTTGCCGGGCTCGGTGTGCTGGTGATAGCGTTCGCGGACCTGATTCCGGAGTTTTCATCGGTCCGGATCATCGCCGGGCTGCTGGGCGTCTGCGGAATCATCTCCGGCGGACTTCTGCTGTTCAGTTACCGCTATGTGTGGCGGACGCGCTTCTATTTGTTTTTCGCCGGACTCGGGCTGGTCGTCATGGTCGGCGGCTGGGTGATCCCCGCCGAACTGCTGGAGAGCAAGGCGCCCGAAGCCGCTCTGAAGGCGTTGCCCGGAAAGCTCGGTTTCGATCCGTCGAAAGCCATTTTGCTTACGCACCCGAGCCTGATCCACGCGGTGGGTTGGGTCTATCACCGCCCCGACGCGCGGCTGGATGATTCCGAGGGCGAGTTCTGGTATGGAATCGACCGGGCGATCGAGGCCGGAGAAACCCCGATCAGCATGGAGACGGAGGAGCTTGCCGCATTGTTGAAACGGGCGGACCGCCCGGATGTGGTCATGATCTTTCGCGGCGACAAGAGGCGGAAGTTCCCTGTACAGATGGAGTACCGCTCCGTTGTCGTCAATGATGTCCAGGCATTTGTATTCCCGCCGGCTCCGGCGGAAAATGAGAACAGATAAGAAGGTATCACCGCAAAATGAGCAAGAATGTTCTATTCAGGCGCTTCCTGAAAAATCCGGCACAGGTGGGAGCACTCTGCCCTTCATCGCGCGCACTTTGCAGCACGATCGTGTCGCAGATCGGGGTGGATACGGCCAGTGTGATTGTCGAGCTCGGGCCGGGCACCGGTGTTATCACCCGGGAGATCGTTCTGCGGATGCCGGACAAGGCGAAGTTCATTGCGATTGAACTGGATGAAACCCTGTGCGGACATCTCCGGCAGGCATTTCCGGGGGTCACTGTCTGCAACGACAGCGCTGCCGGAATCGGCGAAATTCTCGAACGCTATTCGCTGCCGAGTCCGAACGTCGTGATCTCCGGCCTGCCGTGGGCCAACTTCTCTTCGGAGTTGCAGCACAGCATCCTGAATTCCGTGGTCGAACATATTGCTCCGGGCGGCTATTTTGCGACGTTCGCATACCTGCAGGGGCTGATGTTCCCGGCAGGGCTGCGCTTCCGCCGGTTGCTCGGCGAGGTGTTCGGCGAAGTCGAGACCAGCCCGGTCGTCTGGAAGAATCTTCCCCCCGCTTTCGTCTATCGCTGCAGGAAGTGACGAAAGGTTGTTGATAACTCGCCCTCTCCTGTTGATAAGTGCCGTTTTTAGTCTGATAACATGCTCAGAATCTCAAAAAGTTATTAACAACCTCATTGACAATGCTTTGTCGGGTGAAGACGGAAAAACGCGCAAAAATCGCTTTAAACGGAACTCCTTGCAAGAGAACTCTGTCCGGTTGCCGCAGTGAAAAAACGGTATGAAAAAACACGCGAACAGGCAATCGATTGAATGCGTTCCGGCGGATGAAACCGCCGGATTAGTAGGACTGCCTGATGCTTCGGCCCACGCCGAGCTGCTTTGATTTCCGATACTCCGCCTGTGCCTCCGGCAATGCTTTGCGGAGCCGCTCAAGACGGTTGTCGCCGTCCGGGTGGGTCGAGAGGAATTCACCGATCACGCCGACCTGGCTGAGTTTGCGGAACTTATCCCAGAAGGTCAGCGCCGCCTGAGGATCGTATCCCGCCTGCGCCATCAGGATCAGCCCGAGATAGTCGGCTTCGAGCTCCTGCGTGCGGCTGTAGGGCAGCATGGCGAGGAGCGTGCTGGTTGTCTGATAGGCCGGGCTCCAATCCTGGCCGAGCGCGAGCTCCACGAGGACGCCGCCGAACGCCTGCATGGCGGCCTGGCTGCTGCGTTCCATGCCGTGGCGGGCCAGCGCATGAGCGACCTCATGCCCGACTACGGTGGCCAGCTCCGCATCGCTGTCGAAGAGCTGGAA
This sequence comes from Lentisphaeria bacterium, assembly GCA_018265615.1. Lineage (GTDB taxonomy): Bacteria > Verrucomicrobiota > Lentisphaeria > Victivallales > Victivallaceae > Victivallis. The sequence goes on along the minus strand of JABLYX010000010.1, from coordinate 20,993 downwards.
GAGGCTCGAATAGACGGCGACCTTACCGCCCGGCAGTGCGAATGCGTTCGCTTCGGCCGAGTCGAAAACCACGAACTCCCACTCATAGGCGGGCTTGTCCGCTGCTGCGGCGATATTCTGCCCGACCCGCTTCAGCGCTGCGTTGTATGCCGTATTCGCCGAAACCTTCTCCTGGGCTTTGACCTGCTGCCACGCCTCTCCGCCGGAGGCGATGTCGTCGCTCTCGTTGTAGAACATGAGCTGCGTCCGCCCCGTGTGTGGGGCGGAGATGCAGCCGGTGAGGAGCAGTGCCCCGGCAGTACAGGTGAACGCGATGAAAAAACGTTTCAGGTATGCCGGAAGATGCATGGAACGCCTCAGTCGTTGAGTTTGCGGTTGTCGATCACGCGCTTCGCCTTGCCGGTGAAACGTTCGAGTGTGTTCGGCTCCACGAGTTCAATATTGAAGTGGAGTCCGGTGATGGCGGCGACCTCGCGGCCGATGCGGTCGCGCAGCTTGTGCATCTCCTCCATTTTATCGGAGAAGTCCTGCTGGCGGATTTCGACCTTGACCGAGGCCTCATCGAGGTTGCCCGGGCGCGACAGCTCGATCATGAAGTGCGGCGCAGTGCCGTCCACGCGCAGCAGCGCCTCCTCGATCTGGGTCGGGAAGACGTTTACACCGCGGATGATCATCATGTCATCCGAACGGCCGCGGATGCGGCTCATGCGCCGCGTCGTGCGCCCGCAGGCGCACGGGCCGCTCTCGATGCGCGCAAGGTCGCGGGTGCGGTAGCGGATGATCGGGCACGCCTCCTTGTGGAGGCTCGTGATGACGAGCTCCCCCTGTTCGCCCTCGGCGACCGGCTCGAGCGTCTCGGGATTCAGGCATTCCACGAGGAACTGGTCCTCCTGGATGTGCATGCCGCAGCGTGCCGCGCATTCACCGGAGACGCCGGGGCCGATGATCTCGGAGAGCCCGTAGTTGTTGAATGCCCGGATGCCGAGCTCCTCCTCGATTCCGGTACGCATCTCCTCGGTCCACGGTTCGCCGCCGAGATGGGCGTAACGCAGCGCGAGCTTGCCTTTTTTGCCCATCGCGGTGATCGTCTCCGCGAGGTTCAGCGCGTAGGAGGGGGTGCAGATCAGCGTGTTGATCCCGGCATCCTCCAGCAGCAGGATCTGCCGCTGCGTGTTGCCGCTCGAGGCCGGGAGCACAGCGGCCCCGACCCGCTCGATGCCGGCATGGAGGCCGAAGCCGCCGGTGAAGAGTCCGTAGCCGAACGACACCTGAACGATCTGGTCCGGAGTGAGGCCGCCGGCCACGAGGAACCGCGCGCACAGCCCCGACCAGAGCTCGAGATCGTTCCGGGTATAGCCGACAAAGGTCGGTTTGCCGGTGGTTCCGCTCGATGCATGGATCCGCGCAAGCTCCGCGCGCGGCACCGCAAAGAAGCCGAACGGATATGCGTCGCGCAGATCCTGTTTGGTTGTGAACGGCAGCCGCCGCAGGTCGTCAACCGAATTGATCGATTCCGGCGATACCTTCAGCTCTTCGAATTTGCGGCGGTAAAACGGGACTTTTCCGGCCAGTTCCACAGTGCGGCGAAGTCCGGCGGACTGCTGCTTCACACGCTCGCCGCGCGCCATGCACTCTGCCGCCGGATCGAAAATCCGGTTGGGTACTACGAACTCAGACATTTTGAAACTTCTTCTCTGTGAAATGATTATCGGAAAAGTTCCGACGCTTTGACCAGTTTGATCGGTTCATCCTTCAGCACCTCGATCGCATGGAGCGGATCTTCGAAGCGGAAGACGATGACCGCCTTGTCGTCCATGCCGAACGTGAATGCATACATATACTCCACCGACAACTGGTGTTTGTCGAGAATCGCGAGGATATCGGCCAACCCGCCGGGGCAGTCCGGAACCTCAAGCGCGAGCACGTCGGTCACTTTCACAATGAAGCCGGCCTTCTCGAGTGCCTCTTTCGCCTGCTCGTGCTCCGCGAGGAGCAGCCGCAGAATGCCGAACTGCTGGGTGTCGGCCAGCGACAGCGTGCGGATCGAGAGGTTGTTGTCTTTCAGAACCCTGCAGACTGCGCTGAGGCTGCCCGGACGGTTTTCCACGAACAATGACAACTGTTTGATCGGCATGATGCCCTCCTTGCTGTTTATTGCCGGCCGAGCCGGAACATTTCGACATTCATTTCATGCAGCTTCTGCGGCAGGAAGCTCTTCAGCACTTCGAGCCAGAGCTCCTCGCCGATATCGGGGAATTCTGCCGAGAGGGCGCCGAGCATCATGGTATTCAGCGCTTTCGGGCTCTTGAGCTTATCCGTCGGCACGTCGTCGGTCGTGATGAGCACGCCGCCCTGCCGGAGTTTGTGCAGATTCACCTCGATCTGGGTCGGGTCGAGAACCGCGAGGAAGTCGCTCTCGCCCTCCGGAACCATCGGGCTGGCCACTTCACCGCCGAACCGCACTTCGCTCGAAACCGAGCCGCCGCGCTGGCTCATGCCGTGAACTTCGCTTTTTTTGACATCATATCCCGCGCGGAACAGAACCTCCGCGAGGATGTCGGTCACTTTGAGAACGCCCTGGCCGCCGAGGCCGGAGACGGTGATGTTCGTTACTTTCGCCATGTCACTTGTTCTCCTCATACGATTTGATCTTGACCGCGGCCAGGATGCAGGGGCGGCGGCAGATGATGACGCTTGTGTCGTTCGACGCGAGCCGCTTCTTCAGCAGCTTCTCGAAGCCCGCCGCGTCGAGCACCGCGTCGATGACGTCGACGTTATCGACCCCGATCCCGCGCACCGTGTTCTCGATGGAAACCGGATGGGGGCAGGGGGTGTGGTCGAGCAGCCGTCCGGTGCCGGGGTGCTCCTGCAGCCCCGTCATGGCGGTCGTGCTGTTGTCGAGGATCAGCACAACGTGCCCGGTCGCGGGGCGGTTGTAAACCATCTCGACGATGCCGTTGATGCCGGTGTGCATGAAGGTCGAGTCGCCGATCACGCTGACCACGCGGCGCGCCTCCGTTTCCGGCAGCGCTTTGCGCAGGCCGAGCCCGACGGTGACCGACGCGCCCATGCAGACGCAGGTGTCGACCGCAGCAAACGGCGGCAGCACGCCGAGCGTGTAGCAGCCGATGTCGCCGGAGACGATGCAGTTCATGTCGCGCAGCACCTCATACGCCTTGCGGTGCGGACAGCCGACGCAGAGCTGGGGCGGCTTGCCCGCCGGCGGCGGCGTTTCCGGAGTCAGGTCGTTCGCGAGCAGCTTGCGCACACGGTTCACATTGAGTTCGCCGAAACGGAACATCTCCGCCTTGCCTTCGACCCTGATTCCGGCGGCTTTGAGCGCGTCTTCGAGCACCGGGTCGCCCTCTTCGACGACGACGCAGCGTTCGACCGATTCCGCGAAACGGCGGATCGTCTCGAGCGGCAGCGGATAGGTCATGCCGATTTTCAGCACCGATGCGTCCGGCGCCGCGTCGCGGACATGCTGGAAGCTGATTCCTGAGGTGACGACTCCGAGGTCGTCCGATTTGCGGAGCTCCTTCGTGAATTCGCCTTTTTCATTCAGCGCCTCAAGCTCGTGCAGCGAGGCGCGGAGTTTGCGGTGTGCGATCCGCGCATAGGCCGGGATCATGACGTTGCTTTTCGGGTCCTTGTCGAAATGCGTGGCGCGCGGTTCCGTTTTGCCGCGCCGCTCGAGGACGCACTTCGAATGGCAGACGCGGGTCGTGACCCGGAACAGCACCGGGCGGCGGAACTGCTCGGAGATTTCGAATGCGCGGATCAGGAAGTCGTAGCACTCCTGCGAATCGGCCGGCTCGAACATCGGCACACCCGCGGCGATTGCGTAACGCCGGTTGTCCTGCTCGTTCTGGCTCGACGCCATTCCGGGATCGTCCGCGCTGACGAGGACCAGTCCGCCCGGCGTGCCGGAGTAGGCGATCGTGAAGAGCGGGTCCGCCGCGACATTCACGCCGACATGCTTCATCGTGACGAGCGACCGGCCGTTTGCGAACGCGACGCCGATGCCGACTTCGAGCGCGCACTTTTCATTCGGCGCCCATTCGGCACGGCCGCCGAGGTCGCTCAGATTTTCCAGAATTTCCGAAGACGGCGTACCGGGATATCCCACCCCGAGATGCACCCCGCAATCGAGCGCGGCCATCGCCATCGCTTCGTTGCCGCTTGCCAGCATCCTTTGATTCATATCGTATCTTCTCCCTGAGGTTGTTGTATCTTCTACTCCCCGTCCTCTTCGAGGCGGCCGGTCAGTTCGGAGATCAGCGTTTCCTGCTCGTCCGTCCGCAGTTCCACGGCTTCGGAGAGCCGGTCGAGGTCCCCGGCATCGGGCGTACAGCCCGGATCGTTCAGCATCTTCAATATCTCATCGAGCTGCATCGAGATTGCGGCAAGTTTGTGCATCTCCTCATGCGGCAGCTTATCGAGCTTTTTCCCGAGCGACGCAAGGAAGTCAAAGAATTCGAGCCGGTCGTCGACGAGTTCGAGGATCGACGAACGCAACGGAGCCTTCGGCTCGTCGTCGACGCGGTTGTAGCTCCCTGTGAGCTCTTCGAAGCGGTCCTCTATATAATTGTAGAACACCGCCTGCTGCCCTTCGTCGATGAAATTCAGCTTTTCCCGGCCGAATGCCCGCGCGAAGAACTCCTCGAAATCGAGTTCGCGCGCATAACAGCAGTCGAGGATGTAACCGTCCACCTCCACCGGCGTCAGCGGAGAACCGATTTCACGGAGCAGGGCGCCGATTTCACCGGTTTCGCCGCGGGAGACGGCGACGCCTTCCGGTAGCTCGAGCGGGTATTCATCCGCATTGTCCGGCCGCTTTGCGAGCACCGTGTGATCCGAATCGAAGTTGATTTCGACCTCGTTCGTGCGGCGCACGAATTCATCGAGCGACGCGGATTTCGCCGCCTCCGGCAGCGTCCCGGCCCCGAAGAAGCAGGCATAGGCGAGCTGCTCCGGGATCTCCGGATAATTCTCGAAACGGTCGAACACAATGCTGAGCGCTTTCTCATAAGCGGTGATCCAGCTTTTCAGGTCCGCTTCCCGGCGGTCGCTGCCGGAGAGGCAGCGGAAGCTGACCGCGCCGGAACCCCACTCTTCAACCCGGCAGAGCAGCGCATCGCCGGCGCTGAATTTGTTCTTCCGGTAAAACTCTTTCAGGTCGAACACATTCAGCGTAACAAGGTCGGACGGCTGCGGATTCCGCGACAGGTGCGCATTGGCCGCCGATTCAGCCGTAAGGAAGTCGAAGATCTGTTCGGAGCCGAGCAGCAAATGATGGTGGAACACCTGTGAAACCGGGATATTGACCGTTTCGAGCTTCACCGCTTTCCCGTCCGGACCGGTCAGGATGACCTCGGAGGGAAACACCTCCGGATTCACGTAAGCCGTGAAACGGTGCCCCGGAAAGAGCCACCCCTGCTCGATCTCCCAGGCGTCGGGAGTGACCAGGAACTCATAGTGATGGAAAAAGTCGGAGCGGCAGGTGAAGTTCCCCCTGCCGTCGTCGAAGAAGCGGTCGTCCCCCGCCAGGGTCCGGTCGACCCGGTCCGCCAGCGCTTTAAGTTTTTTTCCGCCCAGCTCCCGGATGATCTGCGCCGCGGTCAGCGGCTTGCCGGTTTTCGCGGCGATCAGTGCATCGATCGCCGTTTCGATCTGCCGGATGGTAAATTCGCTTTCCGCCTCACTCATGATTCACCCCCGCGATTTTCGAAAGCCGCTCGAAGAGGAATTTGCGGACGTGGATTTCGAGGTCCGCCTGTTCGAAGGCTTTCAGCTGGTCGATCGTGATCGCATCAGCGATGCTGAACTGTCCGCTGATGGTCCGGCGCAACCCTGCGAGCGTGCCGCCGCAGCCGAGCTTCCGGCCGGCGTCGGAACAGAGCGTCCGGACATAGGTCCCTTTCGAGCAGTGCATCGCAAATTCGCAGAACGGCAGCTCGATCTTCGTGACGTCGATCGAGAAGATGTTGATCGGCTTCGGTTCACGTTCGACTTCGACCCCCTGCCGGGCCAGTTCATAAAGCTTTTTGCCGTCCTTCTTGACGGCCGACACCATCGGTGGTGTCTGCATCTGCTCCCCGACGAAGCCGGCCAGCGTTTCACGCAGGAGCTCCGGCGTAACGGAGCTCCAGTCGTGCGTGGCGGTCACTTCGCCGTCGAGGTCGCAGGAGTCGGTTTCGAGCCCGAGCTGGAGCTTCGCCTCATAAACCTTGTCCTCCCCGCTGAATTTCGAGGAGAGCTGCGTGAATTTGCCGAGCACCAGCACCAACAGCCCCGTCGCCGCCGGATCGAGCGTACCGCAATGTCCGACTTTGGGAATATTGAACCGTGCGCGCACGAAGTTCACCACGTCGAAGCTGGTCCACTCCAGCGGTTTGTCAACCAGCAGAACTCCGCTGGTGTGGAACGGCGGAAGCCGGTGTCTGGATGGGTTGTATCGCATGAAAAATCAGTCCTGTTTTGTATCGGGCCGCAGCAGCGCGGTGACTTTTTCGAGCAGCAGCGCTTCGACCCCGTGATGGTCCGGCCCGGTCAGCGTGATTCCCGCCGCCATGTCGTGGCCGCCGCCGCCGAGGCTGCGGGCCAGCGGGCCGACCGGATAGCGCTGGTCTTTGCTGCGCAGCGAAACCTTGAAGCTGTCGCCTTTGCGGTAGAACAATGCGACGATCTTCGTGCCGGCCACTTCGCGAAGCAGCTCGATGAGCCCTTCGCCGTCGCGCATGTCGAAATCATATTTCGCGAAAAGCTCGTCCGGGATGTAGGCGTAGATGAATTCGCCGTCGACGGCGAGTGTCTCCTGCGTTTCGAGCAGCTCGACCTCGAACTGCTGCTGCCGGAGCGGTTTCGAATAGTAGGCCGCGTTCACGACGCTTTCGAGGTCCGCCCCGCAGTCGAGCAGGTCGGCCGTCACGCGCAGCGTGTTGCCGAGCGTGTTCGAAAAGCGGAACGCGCCGGTGTCGGTCACGATCCCCAGCAGCCACAGAGTGGCGGTCCGGGCGCTGATCGAGCACTCCGTCGCCAACGCGATCTCGGCGGCAAGCTGGCTCGCGGCGGCTGCCCGCGGAACCACGAGGTTCCAACGCGCGTTCACATTGTTGCCGAAGTGGTGGTCCACATTCAGCATCGGCGGGTATTCGAGGTCCGGCAGCGAAACCGGGTCGACCGCCGGGCCGCAGGCGATGCGTTCGCGGTTTGCGCAGTCAAGCAGGAGGATCAGGTCGTAACCGGCCAGTTCCTCCTGTGAAAGCGCTGTTTTGTATTCCCCGACCAGCTCCATGTAACGGCTTGCGGGCGGAGCGGGCAGATAGACATCCGCCTGCCGGCCACAGCAGCCGCGCAGGAACTCCTTCATTCCGAGCGCGGAGCCGAAGGCATCGCCGTCCGGCCGCTCATGCGTCAGGATCAGGATGCGTTTTTTTTCAAGCAGCAGCGCCGCTGCTTCCGGGATGGAGAGGGCTTCACTCATCGCGTTCTTTCTCTTCTTCTTCCGACTGCTGGAGCAGCTCGAGTACGCGGTCCCCCTTTTCGGTTCGGGTATCGAGCCGGAAATCCAGCACCGGCGTATGTTTGAATGCGAGCTTCCGGCCGATCCGTGCCTGGATATCGACCCGGCTCCCGGCAAGCTCGTGCATGATCGCCTGCCGGTCCGACGCCTTTCCGCCGAAGATGCTGACGTACACCGTCGCGTTGCGGAGGTCGACGCTGACGTTCACCTCCGTGACCGAAACGAGCATTCCGGCCGGAACGATGAGATTGCGCTCGAACGTATCGGCCAACTCGCGCTTGAGCAGTGCGTTGACCCGGGTCAGCCGGTCCACTTTTTCCGCCATGTCAGAGGGTCGCTTTCTTCAGTTCGATTTCGTAGATCTCAATTTCGTCGTCGACGAGGAAGTCCGCGAAGTTGTCGAGCCGGATGCCGCACTCGAGACCCGCCTTGACCTCCTTCACATCATCCTTGAAGCGGCGCAGGCTTGCGACTTCGCCGTTGTAGATGAGGTCGCCGTCACGCCGCACACGCGCTTTCGCGCCGACCCGGACCGCGCCGGATTCGACCATGCAGCCGCAGATTTTCGGCCCCTTCGAGAGCTCGATGATCTGCAGGATCTTCGCTTCGCCGATCGGCTTCTCGCGCTTTTCCGGCTCGAGCTTGCCCGCGAGCGCATCGGTGATGTCCTCAAGGAGCTCGTAGATGATGCTGTAGAGCCGGATTTCGACCTTCTGCTTCTTCGCCATCTCATTCACCCCGGGGTTGACCCGGACGTGGAACCCGACGACGATCGAATTCGTCGCCGCCGCGAGCGAGATGTCGTTTTCGCTGATCGGCCCGACGGCGTTCGCGATGACTTCGGCCTTGATCTTCTCATGCGGAAGTTCGGCCAGCGAGTGCGCGATCGCCTCGCCGGAACCCTTCACGTCCGACTTGATGATGAGGTTCAGTGAATTCCGGCTTTCGCTGTTGAGTTTGCTGAAGAGGTCCTCGGCCGTTGCGATTGCGCTCGTCGCGAGCATGTTGCCGCGCTTGGTCGCGATGCGCTCCTGCGCCTCGTTGCGCGCGGCTTTTTCGGATTCGAAGATCTCGAGGCGGTCGCCGGCTTCCGGCACGCCGGAGAGCCCGACCACCTTTACGGGAATGCTCGGCCCCGCCGTCTTGACGCGCTCGCCTTTGTCGTTGACGAGTGTGCGGATGCGGCCGTAGTGCTCGCCGCAGAGAATCGTGTCGCCGACATGCAGTGTCCCGTCCTGCACGAGGATGCTCGCGGTCGGCCCGAGGCCGACTTCCATCTGCGCTTCGAGAACGGTTCCCGAGGCGCGCCGCTTCGGATTCGCCTTGAGTTCGAGGATCTCTGCTTCCAGGAGAATGCGGTCCAGCAGGTCCGGGAGCCCCTGGCCGGTTTTGGCGGAAACCCGCACCGTGCCGACGTCGCCGCCCCAGTCCTCGCTGGTCATGCTGTTCTGCTGCATATTCAGCAGGATCTTGTCCGGATCCGCTTCCGGAAGGTCCATCTTATTGATCGCCACGATGATCGGAACGTTCGCCGACTTCGCGTGGTTCAAGGCTTCGATTGTCTGCGGCTTGAAGCCCTCGGTCGCGCTTACGACCAGCACGATGAGGTCAGTCAGGTTCGCACCGCGGGCGCGCATATTCGAGAAAGCCGCGTGTCCCGGAGTGTCGATGAAGGTGATCGGTTTGCCGTTGTGGGTCACGGTCGACGCACCGATGTGCTGCGTGATCGCGCCGGCTTCGGTGTCGGTCACGTGCGTGTGGCGCACCGCATCCTGAAGCGAGGTCTTGCCGTGGTCGACGTGGCCCATGAAGGTCACCACCGGCGGCCGCTCCTTCAGGTTGGCCGGGTTGTCTTCCGGCTTCGGCTTCACGGGGGCGGCCGGAGCCGGGGCCGGCTTCGGCGCAGCGCCGATCTCAAGCTCGAATCCGTAGGATGCGCAGAGCTTGCGGGCGTTCGCTTCGCTGATCGGCTGGTTGATGCCGGCAAGCTCCCCGAGCTTGATCAGGTCCGTGATGAGCTCGTTCGGCTTTTTGCCGACCGCCTCTGCCAGGGCCTTCACGATGATCGGGGAGGGGAGCGTCACCGTGCCGCCGCGGGTCGCGGCCGGCGCGGAACCGCCGCCCTGCTGCGGACGGTCGCCTTTGTGCGGATTGCCCTTTGAACGGTCGCTTTCCTCTTTCCGGCCTGCCGGTTTTTTGCCGGGCTTCTTGGCGGCTTTTTTATCCGCGACCGGTTCGTCCTGCTCATAAAGGTCGGAAAAGTACATCTCGACAAGCTCGACCATATCGTCCGGAATGACGCTGTTCTCGGCGTCGGATGCTTCGATCCCCTGGCCGGCAAGCTCTTCGATAACTGATTTGGCGGGGACCCCGTATTGCTTTGCGATGTCCTTTACTCTCAAAATCTTACTCAATTTCATACCTCCGGTATATCGCGAAATCTCACGCATCAAGGCGATCAAACGCGTGGTTGATTTCATCGGCATTGATGCCGTCGAGTTCGAGCAGGGTGTCGCGCCCGGCTTCCCTGACTCCGTCCACGGTCACGTATCCGTTGCTGATCAGCAGATCCGCCGTGCCTTCCGAGATATCGAGTTCCGAGGCGAGCCTGACCGCCGCCTGGCGGAGCTGGTCGCGGAACGAATTCTTTTCACTCTTCGGCTCCTCGTTCAGGATCGTGATGTTCCAGCCGATGAGCTTCGAGCAGAGGCGGACGTTCTGCGCCTTCTTCCCGAAAGCGAGCTTCGACTGCTCCTCTGTGACCCGGACGATGAGTTCGTGCTTTTCTTCGTTCGCTTCGACCGACTGCACCTTGGCCGGAAGCAGCGCGTTCGTCGCGTATTTGCGGATATCCGCATCCCACGGGACGATGTCGATGCGCTCCATGCCGAGCTCGGCCGTGATGTTGCGCACGCGGTTGCCGCGGACGCCGACGCAGGAGCCGACCGGGTCTACGCGCGGATCGGTGCTCATGACGGCCACCTTCGTGCGGTTGCCCGCCTCCCGCGCGATTCCCTTGATGATCACCACGCCGTCGTGGATTTCGCTGACCTCGCGTTCGAAGAGCTTCTGCACGAATTCCGGACAGGCGCGCGACACGATCAGGCTCGGGCCCGAGGTGTTGATGTCGACCTTCTGCAGGTAGGCGTTGATCCGTTCGCCGGGCTGGTACTGCTCGCCGTGGACCTTTTCCTTCGCCGGCATGATCCCCTCGGCGCGCTGGAAGTCGATGATGATGCTGCCCGCGTCGAAACGGCGGACGATGCCGTTCAGGATCGTGCCGACCCGGTCGGCGAACTCATCCTGCACGTTCTCCTTCTCCGCCTTGCGCAGCTGCTGGATCATCGCCTGGCGCGCGGTCTGTGCGGCGATGCGCCCGAAATTGTGCGGCGTGACCTCCCATTCGACGATGTCGCCGAGCTTCACGTCCGGAAAGCGCTCCTGCGCCCGGGCGATGACGAGCTGGTCGCAGGTCGGGTTCTCTTCGACGACCTCAAGCATGGCCCATGCCCGGATCGCTCCGGAGGCCGGGTCGATCTTCACCTTCAGCTCGTTGGCCGGGTGAATGCTTTTGCGCGACCCGATGAGAATTGCGTTTTCCAAAGCGCGAATCAAGCTGTCGCGGCTGATCCCGCGCTCCTGCTCGATGTAGTCGAGAATCTGAAGTAATTCGTTGCCCATTTCACCCTCCGTGTGCATGATCCCCTTCCGGGGCGTGTTCTCTCATTCCAAAAACCGGTAATGAGCCTTGTTCCGCAAAATAAAAAAGCGGGCAGAGCTGCACCCACTTGACACTTACCGGTACCAGACTATTAATTTACGTTGGTAATATAGTTGATTTTATCGGATAATCAAGTTTTTTTAACAGCCGTGCCTTTGAAAAAACGCAAATAACAGTTTTCGGCGGGAACGGTCCGCCGCGGTCAGAACTGATATTCGGGTTCCTCGCCCCAGCGGAGGTGGCGGCGCATGGCGAAATAGGCGTTTTCCGGTGCGCGGGCGGTGTATGCATCGGCGAGCATGCGCTGTTCGCGGATTTTCTCCTCAAGGGTTTCGCGCATGAAACTTGCGGGATTGTTGAACCGGACCTCGAAATAGTCGTACAGCACCGCGTTGATCGCAAGCAGCGTCCGGCAGCCGGAGGAGGCCATCAGCGCCTTGTGGAACCCGATCTCCGCGAGGTTCACGGCGCGCGGGTCGACCGGCTCTTCGCGTGCGGCAGTTTCATAGGCGGCGCGGCGGCGTTCGATCTCCGCGAGCTGCTCCTCCGTCGCGCGCAGGACCGCGTCCCAGACGCAGCCGAGCTCGAGGCAGCGGATATGGGCGTAGATGCGCCGCAGGTCCACTTCGTGCGTGCGGACCAGGTGGCGGATCATCTGGGTCAGCACAGGGACGAGGTCCGGCGCGTTGACCCGGAACCCGCTGCCGCGGCGCGAGGTGACGATCCCGAGCGCTTTCAGGTAGGAGAGCGCTTCGCGCAGCGCGCCGCGCGAGACGCCGAGGAGCCCCGTCAGCTCCTGCTCGGTCGGCAGTTCCGCGCCGTCTCCGAGGCGCCGCTCCTGGATGTAGGTCAGCAGCTGTTCGACGACCAGCCCGGTCACGGTGGCGGAAAGGGGGTTCTGCGTGTTCATGCGGTGCTCCTTGTGAGGTTCAGACGTGCCGGCGGCGCAGGCTCGAGGAGGGGATGCCGATGGCCTCCCGGTATTTGGCGACGGTCCGGCGGGCGACCGGGATCCCGAGTGCTTTCAGCTGCTGTGCGAGCTGTTCGTCCGAAAGCGGCTTGGCGGGGGGCTCCTTCTGGATGAGCTCCCGGATCTTCTCCATGACCGCCCGGTTCGACAGCTCCGCGCCGTCCTCGGCCGTGAAGCCAGCGCTGAAGAAGAACTTCAGCGGGAAGATCCCCTGCGGGGTGCGCACGAATTTATTCGCCACGGCCCGGCTGATCGTGGTTTCGTGCAGTTCGAGCTCTTCGCCCACCTGCCGCATCGTGAGCGGATGCAGCGCCTCGACCCCCTGCTCGAGGAAGTCGCGCTGCGTCCGGGCAATGACGCCCGCGATGCGGACGATCGTACTCTTCCGCAATTCGAGCGCCCGCATGAGGTCGCGCGCCTGTTGGAGCTTCTCACGCAGGTAGGAGCGGTCCTCCGGCGGGAGATCCGGCGTTTCGAGCAGTTTCAGATACCGTTCCGCGAGGAAGAGCCGCGGTGCGCCGTTTTTACAGGAGCGCGCTTCGTAATCGTCGCCGTGCCGCACGATTTCGACTTCGGGGGCGATGAACTCCGAGTGCTCCGGCGCGAGCGCCGAGCCCGGAAAAGGCGAGAGCCTGCGCAGTTCGGCCAGCGCGGCGTTCAGCTCCTCCATCGGAATCCCGAGCGTCCGTGCGAGCTGCGGCAGGCGGTTTCGTGCGATCTCCTCCAGGTGGCGGTCGAGGATTTCCGCGAGCACCGGCGTCAGCGCGTGCTTGCGTTCGAGCTGAAGGCGCAGGCACTCCGCAAGGTCGCGGCAGCCGACGCCGGGCGGATCGAAGCCCTGCACGGTTTTCAGCGCTTTTTCGACCGTTTCGACCGGCTCTCCGGAGGACATCGCGATGTCCGCGACGGTGCTGCGCAGATATCCGGAGTCGTCGATCCCGGCGATAACCTCCGAAGCGACACGGCGGATATTTTCCGGCAGGTCGGTCATCGCGAGCTCAAACTGAAGCTGCTCCTGCAGCGTGGGCGCATCGGCCAGCGAATTCATCAGGTATTCACGCCGCTCCGCGTCTTCGTCGGAGCCGGTCCGCTCAGCCGGGAGAGGCAGGTCGTCGCGCCACTCGTCCGACTCTGCTGCCTCGGCGTCGAACGCCGACTCGTCCTCGGCTTCGCCGGGCGGCGCGGGCTCCGGCTCCGGCAGACTGTTGTCGCACTCCGCTTCGAGCAGGGGGTTGCTCTCCATCGCCTGCAGCAGTTTCTCTTCGAGCTCGAGCAGGGGAAGATTCAGCAGCTCAAGGCTTTGCAGCTGTCGTGCGGACAGCTGCTGTTCCTGTCTGAGTGATGTGCTTAGTGTTTGCTGATTTCCGGACATTGTGATATATTAAGAAATAATGTTGAAAAACTTGTTGTTTCGGGTAAAAACGGTTTGCTTTTTATCCGGATAGAATTTAAATTTGAAAACGGTATTTTTCCACCCGGATTCGGGATTTTTTCGATAAAAAGCACAATCGGCCGCCGAAACGGCGGATTTTTTCGGGAAGCGGACAGGTTCAGTTATGGTCAAGTTGAGTGTGCTCGGCAGCGGCAGCCGGGGCAATGCGCTGGTGCTCTCCTGCGAGGAGGGGGCGGTCATCGTCGACATGGGGTTCTCCCGCCGCGAGCTCCGGAACCGCCTGGAGAGGCTCGAAATCGATCCCGGGCATCTGCGGGCCGCGCTCCTGACCCATGAGCACGAAGACCACTCCAAAGGGTGCCGCGTCTTCTGCAACGAGCTCGGGATCCCGCTCTGTGCGGCGGCTCCCACGGCGGATTACCTGCGGCGCAAGGGGAAGCTCCCCGAGCGGGTGCTCGAATTTGAGCCCGGCCATGATTTCCACATCGCCGGCTTCGAGATTTCGCCGTTCGCGGTTCAGCATGACGCGGTCTGTCCGGTCGGCTTTGTGATCCGGCGCGGCAGCTGCACGGTCGGAATCGCGACCGACCTCGGGGATGTGAACGCGCTTGCAAAACAGCGGCTCTGCGGCTGCAGCGCCCTGATCCTCGAAAGCAATTACGATGCGAAGATGCTGCGCGACTCCGACCGGCAGCTTTATCTGAAGCGGCGGATCCTCGGGCGGCACGGCCATCTTGACAATGTGGTCGCCGCCGGTGTGATCGGTGAATTGCTGACGGACCGGACCTCCGTCCTGATGCTCGCGCACCTGTCGGGCGAATGCAACAACCCGGAGCTGGTCCGGTCGCTGTTCGAGCGGAGGCTCGCGGAGCTGGGGCGTACCGACCTGCGGTTCGAGGTCCTTTCGCAGGAGCGGCCGGTCGGCCCCGTGGAGCTGTCCGATTATCTTGCCGCGGAGGAGTTCGCGTATGCCGTCAATTGAGCCGGAACCGATCAAGGTCTTCTGCCGCGGTTGCAAGGCGAAGCTCGACATGAGCGGGCTCGAGCCGTTTTCGCAGGTGGCGTGCCCGGAGTGCGGCACGATTCTGCGGGTTCCGATGCGCTTCGAGCGGTATCTGCTGGAGAAGCTCTGCGGCCGCGGCGGGATGTCCTGCGTCTACCGGGCGATCGATCCGCAGCTTGCGCGCCGCGTCGCGGTGAAGATTCTCGACCCTGCGAACGAGGACATCAAAGCGGAGGTCGCGCATTTTCTCGAGGAAGCGAAAATCGTCTCCCGGCTGAGCCATCCCGGGATCATCCCCGTCTACAACTGCGGCATCTGGGAGGAACGGGCGTTCATGGCGATGCGCTATATGGACAACGGCAGCCTCGAGCGCCATCTGAAGGCGCGGACGCTGCCGGCGTTGCCCGTCTTGCTCGGCCAGCTTACGACAATCGCGGAAGGGCTCGCCTACGCGCAGGGCCGCGGCGTCGCCCACCACGACGTGAAGCCCGGGAACATCCTGCTCACAAAGGAGGGGGAGGCGAAGCTCGGGGATTTCGATCTTGCCGACGTTTCGGCGGAGAAGGGGTTTGCGGCGGTCCGCGGCGGTTTCGCGAGCCCCGCCTATGTGAGCCCCGAACGGCTCTTTTTCGGCGCGGAGGATTACCGCGGCGATATCTTCAGCCTCGGGGCGACCATTTACGAGCTGCTGGCCGGCGCGCCGCCGTTCGGCATGATCGGGGAACCGGAGGAGCTGCTGGAGCGCCGGAACCGGAAGGAGTATCCGCCGCTGGTGAAGCTGTCGGTCGGGTGTTCGCCGGAGCTGTCGGATCTCGTCGACCGGATGCTGGCCTATTCGCCGGAGGAGCGGCCGGAATACCCGGAGATCATCCGCATTCTGCGGGAGTCTGCCGAGAAGGGGGAATATACCGGCCCCGGGCCGGGAACGGAGACCAGGGCGTTCTTCAGCCGCTTCCTGAAGCGCTTCGGGTCGAAACAGCCGTAGGAGGGGTGTACTGTGAAGATCACCGGGAAAATCACCGGCAGCATTCTGCTGCTCGGGCTGCTGTGCGGCATCTGTGCGATTCCGATTCTGATATTCGGCTTTCCCGAGCTGCTCAATGCATACCGCGGGGAGAGCTTCGCGGGGATCACCGACTGGCTCGTCGTGCTCGGACTCGGCGGGCTGCTGCTCGGTTTTCTGCTGACCGTCCTCGTGCTTGTCCGCATTGTGCGGCGGGTCGTGATTCCGCTGCGCGCGGCCGCCGAGTTCGCGGACCGGCTTGCGGCAAACGAGTTCCCGCCCCGCCTCGCTGAAACCGGATCGGGCAACGACGAGGTCAGGATGCTTTACACCGCCTTGAACCTGCTGCGCGACCGGCAGTTGAATTTGAACAGCAAGCTCAAGCTCAGCCTGTCGCGGGAGGCAGAGACCCGGCGCGACGCGGAGTCGCACTGCATGCTCCAGATGAAGATCATCTCCCGCATGCTGCCCGAGATGCGCATCCCGCTCGGCTCGATCAAGGGGTTCAGCCGGATTCTGCTGCTTGAGCTCGACTCGAAGGAGCCCGACCGGGCGGAGATGACCCGTCTGCTTGAAGAGACCGGGCACCGGGTCGGGATGATTTCACGCCAGATCGAGCGGTTGCTCGACATCGCCAAGCTGAACCTCGACCGCTGGAACCATTTTGAAGCGGTCGAATTCAATGCCGCCGAATTCATGCGCGAGCTGGTTGCGTTCAACCAGATTCCGCTGCAGGAGCGCGAGGTCATGCTCGTGAACCACTTTTCCGCGAGTGCGCCGGAGCGGCTTGTGCTCGACCGTGAGCTCCTGCATCAACTGATGATCATCATGATCCTCGCGGTGGGACGCGCGGCGGCGGCGGGGGAGACGCTGGTTTTCTCCTGTTTCCGCGAGGAGAACAAAGTGGTGTTCGAGGTGCGCGATTCGAAGCACGCTCCGCTGCGCGAGCCGCTGGCGGAACCGTTCCAGGCGTTCGAAGAGAACGACGACCCGGACGGGATCGCGGTCGAGAGCCTCAGCGTCCCGATCCTCGGGCTGGTGTTTGCGAAGGATCTCGCGGCGAAGCTCGGCGGAGCGTTGAAGGTTTTCTCTTCCGGGCAGGCGAACGCCGTGCTGCGGTTCGAGATTTCCGACAGCTGCGTCTCCCGCAGCGGCGAAACGCGGCAGGTCAGGAGCGCCGGGAAGGTGCTTTCTCCCCCGGGGATGAAGGAGGCGCGACGGGCTTCCGCCGGCGGCGCCCCGGTCCGGGTCCTGCACGGCAGCGAGGTGGCCGATGCCCCGCTGCTGCTCGGGCGTCTGCTCGGGGCTCAGAATATCGATGTGCACAGCTTCAGCAGTGCTGCGGAGCTGCTTGATGAGATCCGGAAAGCGCCCTGCGATTTCCTGATCCTCTCCCCGACGCTGAAGGATTGCGAGCTTCCGGTGCTGATCGGTGAGCTGCGCCGCGCCGCCGGCAGGCGCGATCTGCCGGTCGCGGTGATCGGCAGTTCGTTTTCGGATGAGTTCCGGCGCGAACTGACGGCGCTCGACCGGGTCTTCCCGATGAACGTTCCCGTGAATTATGCGCTGCTGGGGCGGCTGATCCGCGAATCGGCGGCGGGAAGGGGCGCGCGGGGGGCGTGATGGACCGATCCGGCTTCAGCGGCTGGCGGTGGAACCTCTTCATCGTCTGGCTTTCCCAGTTCATCTCCATGGCTTCGTTCAGCTCGGCTTACACATTCATGCCGTTTTACTTCAAGACCCTCGGGGTGACGGGGGAGCAGGAGCTGAGCCATTATGTCGCGCTTTTCAGCGTGGCGGGCAACCTCACCTTCTGCATTTTTGCCCCGGTCTGGGGAATGGTCGCGGACGTGTACGGGCGGCGGATGATGCTGATCCGCGCGAATCTCGGCGGCGCGCTGCTGATGCCGATGCTCGCGGTGATTTCATCGCCGGATCTGATCATCGTGCACCGGCTCTTCCTCGGCGCGCTGACCGGGACGGTTTCGGCGGCGCAGACGCTGATCATCAGCACGACGCCGAAGGAGCAGCGTTCGTTCGCGCTCGGAGCGATCTCCTCGGCGCTGTTCGGCGGCATGATGGCGGGGCAGTTCCTCGGCGGCGGCTTCGTTGAAAGGTTCGGGTTCAGCACGACTTTTTTCGTCAGCGGAGTCTGCCTCTTCGCCTCCGGAGTGCTGGTCTGGGTGTTCGGGCGCGAGAATTTCGTCCGGCGCGAGTCGATGGGCGAGCATCTGAGGAACATCCGCTGGCGGATTCCGCGGTTCGGGCTGGTCTGGTATCTCATGGTGCTCTTCATCTGCCTCGGGCTGGCGCGCGAGTTCGACAACCCGTTTCTGCCGCAGCTCGTGATGGAGGTCATGAACCACAGCAAAGAGGCGCTCTCGTGGAGCGGCTGGATCAGCGGATTCTGCTCGCTCGCCGGAGTCGCCTCCGGGCTGCTGCTGGGGTATCTCGCCGGAAAACTGCCGTTCATCCGCGTGCTGGTCATTGCGATCGTGATCGCCGCGTTCCTGCGGATGCTGCAGAGCACGAGCCATCATGTGATCGGGCTCCTGATCGAACGTTCGTTCATGATTCTCGCAATCGGCGGGGTCGAGCCGCTGCTTCAATCCTGGCTCGCCGGCGTGACGCCGGAGCGGGAGCACGGCAGCTTCTTCGGCTGGGCGGCCTGCGCGAAGGCGATCGGGTGGATCGCGGGGGCGTACCTCGGCGGCTGCGTCGCGGGCGGGTTCGGGAGCGTGCGCTATGTTTTTTTCGGTTCGGGGATCCTGTTTCTGCTGCTGGTTCCGCTCATCGTCTTCACTGCCCGCATGATTCCGCCCCGCATCCACAAAAAGAGCGCGTAGTTTTGCATTCTCCTCCGCCCGGTGTTATATTACAGGAAACAATCCGGGAGGACATGAAAATGAGAAAACTGTTGTTTATGGCAGGAGCGGCCTCATTGCTCGCACTGGCCGGCTGTGCTTCGCCGCAGCCCGAAAAGGAGCTTTCGTTTCCGGAGCCGTCGCTGAAGCTGACGATCCGGGAGTCGGGGCAGGAGTTCAAGCTCAAGATCGGACAGTATGCGAAGATCTCGCTGAAGGAGAACCCCACCACCGGGTATACCTGGTTTTTCCGGACCGATACCGGCAGGCGGGGGCCGCAGCCGAAGACCAATCTGCCGATCGAAATCGCCGGGGAACGGCTGCTGCCGCCGGAGAGCGACCTGCTCGGCGCCCCGACGGTGCGCGAGGTCATGGTCAAAGCCGTGCGTCCGGGAACCATCTTCCTGGACGGGAATTGCATCAGGCCGTGGGAAAAGGGGGTCAAACCCGAGGTCTCGGTCCGCTACCGGTTCGAAGTTGTGCGCTGACCGCGCGCCGTTTCATTTGAATCCGATGTGTTTTTCGCTTTTTTTCAGAACCGCCTCTTGACAGGGGGGCGGTTTTTCTGTATAATTATAGCAAAGGATGATTAGCTGCTAAGCGGCTATTGATGAAAGGGTGCCGGAACAGATGGAGAACAACTCGAAATCGGAACAGCTCGAACAGCACCTGCTGCGGGACGTCCTGCCGCGCTACCGGCCGGGGGAGCGGATCCCGTCGGAGCAGCAGATGGCCGAAGAGCTCGACACGTCGCGGACGACGATGCACAAGGTCTACTTCAACCTGATGTCGCGCGGGCTGATCTACCGGAAGAACGGCGTCGGAACCTTTGTGGCAGAGCCGCCGGAGCGCAGCGCGAACCGCCGGGTCCGGATGATTACGGCCGTGATGCCGTCGCTGCATCTGCTGAACGCGAAGGAGACGCCGAACTGGTTCAACCACCAGTACACGCTGGAGTATTTCGCGGAGGCGGCGCGGGGCGACAACTTCATCCTGAACGTGGTTTTCTTCGACCACGACCGCCATGCGCCGGAGGAGGGCGAACGGCTGCTGAGCCGCAGCGATGTACCCGCGTTCCTGTTTCCGTCGCTCGTGCCGGAGCTTGCGCCGGTCATCAGGCGGCTGACCGCGGCCGGAAAAATCTGCGTCGGGCGCTATTTCGAAGCGGTGGATTTCTGCGATACCGCCGGATTCGACCTCGGGGAGGCGATGGACGATGCCGTGGCGCATCTCGCCGCCAGGGGGCGGAAGCGGATCGCGCTGATCGATTCCTGGGCGCCGGAGCTGCCGGTGATCCCGCATTACGGCTACGCGATCGACCGTTACCGCCGTTTCCGGACGGCGCTGGAACGGGCCGGGCTGCCGTTCGTTTCGGAGCTGTACCGTTTCTGCCCGCCGGGCGCTTCAGACGGCGAGTGGGCGATCCGCCGCATGCTTGAGGAGAAGCTCCGGTTCGACGCCGTGGTGTGCGGCACCGACCAGCGCGCGTTCGGCGCGCTGAAGGCGCTGCGCGGCGCCGGTGTGCGGGTTCCCGAAGACGTGGCGGTCATCGGGATCAACAATGAGGCGCAGTGCGCCGAGTGCGACCCGCCGCTCGCATCGATCGAAATATCGTACCGGACGGTGGCGGAGGCGCTGTACGGAATGCTGCGCGACAGGCTCGACTCGCCGGGGGGCGCGCCGTTCGAATACCGGAGGTGCCGGGCCCGCTTCATTCCGCGGGAATCCGCGGGGGGAGGTGCCGCCCGGTAAAAATGAGCCGGAGGATGTTGCAGCATCCCCCGGCCCGCAGTTCAGAAATCCCGCGTGCGGCGGAATGCCAAACCGTATAAAAGATACAACGGTTCGGCTCCGCAATCAACTCTTCAACAGAGGAATTTTGGAAAAATGATGGAAAAACGCCGAACTTTCACACTGATCGAGCTTCTGGTTGTTATTGCGATCATCGCGATCCTCGCGTCGATGCTGCTGCCGGCGCTGCAGCAGGCGCGCGAGCGGGCCAAATCGGTCAACTGCATCAACAACCTGAAACAGCTTTATACCGCGGCTGCGATGTACACGGGCGACTACGGCTACTGGCCGGCGGCGTGGTCGTCGAATTCACCCGAGAAGAACTGGAAGACCGATATCGTCGGCTATGTCTCCGGCAGACAGGCGGATTCGAACTCGACCGGGCTCTACGGCGGCGTGAAGCTGTTCCGCTGCCCCTCCGCGATCGGCAACGTCTCCTGGTCTTACGGGATGAGCTATCGCACCTACAGCGCCTCGAACGGCGTCGGCCGGCCCGCCCGCCGCGACGTATGGGGGAGGGGGAAGCGCAAGCCGCTGATTCTCGACATCGATATGACGGGTCACTACATCAGCCCGTATGCGTCGACGCCGTGGTTCGCCCCGCGCCACTTCGGATACTTCAACGTCGTGTTCATCGACGGCGGCGCGAGGCCGGAGAAGGATATGGCCGCGAACAGCACTGCCATCGACTGGTCCGCGAATTAGGGGATGCCGCCATGAAGA
>JABLYX010000108.1 GCA_018265615.1 Lentisphaeria bacterium | reverse complement strand
ACATGGCATAACCTCGCACTTCATTTCGGGAACAACATGTTTTAATTATGGGCCGGATTCACACGATTCACAAGCCGATTTCGAGAAATAATCGGGAAATATTTGAGCCCACTTGGATTTTCATCGACAACAGGTGCAGATATGACAATCTTCCGCCGGTCGGGAAAAGCCGGCGAAACACTTCCTTCACCTCTTTACTGCTGCGGCTCGAGAAAGCGGCGATAGTTCTTCGCGAGATCGGTCATCGCCTCCTGATAGAAACGGATCTGGTCACGGGTGCCGCAGGAGGCCACAGCGCCCGCCGTCCCGCCGTCCTCGGTCGGGTGCGTGAGGTCGCCGATCGTCATGAAGCCGTTGACCTGCAGATCGCTCAGCGGGCTGATGAAGATATCCGCGTTGCGCAGGATCGACAGCCCCATCGAACCGACGAACTCCCCCATCGACTCCGGCATCAGCCGCAGCCCGATCTGGTAAAAAAGCGGATGGATCATCGAATAAAGCTCGAGCAGCTCGTAGCTTTCGCTCGACCCCTTCCGCGTGTGCCAGAGCCGCCGGTTGAACTCCTTCTGAAAGTTCAGGAAGCCCGACAGCGGGTTCGCACGATCGATGTACTGCCCCGCACGGATAAAGACCAGACTCAGCTCCCGCTCGGCCGGGTTCCCGCTCTTCGGCTCCGAATCGACCGGAAACAGCATCTTGCAGTTATGAAAGAAACGGTGCTGCGCGAGCCCCCAGATCAGCATCCCCGCCACTGTCGCGGGCCCTTCCATCAGCGTCGCATACTTCGCGTTCAGCTCGCGGCGCAGCTTCAGCATCGGTTCGAAATCGATGAAGAACCGGTTGCGGAACAACCGGTTCCCGGCGTAGAGGATTTCCGGGCGCGCGGCGGGCGAACTCAATGCCGGATACGCCAGCACGCCCGCGCATCCCCAACTCGTCTTCAGGTCCGCGAGGATCTCCTGCATCGGCATGCCGTCAACCGGAACATGATGATACTGCATCCAGAGATCCGCCTCGCGGAAATCCGGCGTGAACCGTGCAATCACATTCAGCAGCCCCCACCCCGGATTCCGGTATTTGCGCAGGTTCGGGCTCGCGAGCCGCCGCGCAAGCAGCGTCTCCGGGTCCTTCGGCAGCAGCTCGCAGTGAATGAATGTCGCGGTCAGCAGCCGCTCGACGAGGCTCCTCAGCTCATGCCGCGCGCCGTAACTGTAGCCCGGCACACGCCGCGCCCAGCGCCGCAGACGGCCGGCCAGCACGCGCCCCTGGTCGCCGCACTCGCTGACCCGGAGCTTGTTCACATTGATCACCATGCGCCGCAATGCGTCGCGGATGTGGTCTGCCGTCAGCAGCTGGAAATTCTCGCGGCTCGTGTCGAAGTGCATTTCGATCCAGAGCAGCTCTCCGGTCTTGTCGTAAAACGCCTCCGCGATGTCGGTGAAATCGATTTTCCTGCGTCCGAGCCGGAACATCGCGGGCGCGGCCGACCAGTGCAGCTGGCTGTGGCTGCGGATATAGTCGGCCAGGTTGCGGATCAATTGCTGCCGCGCCACGGGGAAGTTGTCCGGCACAGCCCCGTCCCGGTAGTAGCGCAGCCGGAAGCAGGAGAGCACGAATTTCGAATACTCATTGCGCAGAAAAATCCCGGTCGCCTTGCGCCAGCCGTTCTCCTCGGCGCGCATGCCGAACTTCTTCAGGAGCTGCAGGATCTTGATGAATATCAGCAGAAAGACCGTCCCGAAGCTCCAACGGTCCACAAGCCGGGTCATCCGCAGCTTGTAGGAGTCGGTCAACTGCCGCAGCTGGCTGCCGAGCGGGGCCGGCTGCGGCTGCGGCGGAGGAGGAACCTCCTCCGCCGGAACCGGCAGCGTCGGAACGGAGGAACCGGTCAGGAACTCCGCGATCACGGCCGCCGTCTCCTCCGGCAGCTCCTCCTGAGGCGAGTGGCCGCACTCCGGAAAAACGACGAGCCGGGAATTCACGAGACAGTCGTGGAATTTGTCGGCGTCGTCAAGCGGAATGATCCGATCCTCGGCGCCCCAGATAATCAGCGCGGGGAGCTTCTGCTTCTTCAGGTCGGCCTGGAACCCCGGCACGTTCGGGATGCGGAAGTCGCGCGCCGCCGCGATCACGCACTCGCGCGCGCCGGGCAGCCGCATGACCTCCGCATACTGCCGGACCAGCTCCTGCCCGATCTTCTCCTCGCGGAAATAGGCCTGGCTCATCACGAGGTAGACCATCAGGTCCTCACTCGCGAAGCGCAGCAGCGGATTCTGCGGCGAAACCAGAGCGAGCGAGGCGATGAACTCCGGCACTTCCGTGAACATTCCCGCCGGATCGACCAGCACGAGCTTCGAAATCCGTTCGCTGATATCCGTGTAGTTCAGCAGCAGGCAGGAGACCGCGCCGCCCATCGAGTGCCCGACGAGCGTCAGGCCGTGCAGGTCGAGCCGGCGGATAAACGCCGCAACGCAGGCAGCCTGGTCGAAAAGGGTGAGGTGTTCCGGATCGTTCTTCGAGGAGTAGCCGAACCCCTTCGCGTCGATCCGGATATAGCGGAAATTCTCCGGCAGGTAGTCGATGAGGGCATCCCACGTGCAGGCATATTCGGCAAATCCGTGGATCAGGAGGACCGGCGGACCGTCCCCCCCGCTGTCATACCAGGCGATCCGGTCGATTCCTCCCCGGTCGTCTGCCAACTCCACATACCGGCGCTCATCCATGTACTCTGCCCCCGCTCGGGCCGGGATCCGGAACCGGGATCTGCTCCGCGGCTCCGGACACGGCCGGCTCTGCCGGAATTATTTTCCGTCCGTGATTGCCGCCTGCGCCGCCGCGAGACGCGCGATCGGAACCCGGAACGGGCTGCAGGAGACGTAATTCAGGCCGACCCGGTTGCAGAATTCGACCGATTTCGCCTCGCCGCCCTGCTCGCCGCAGATGCCGATCTTCAACCCCGGCTTCACACGGCGGCCGTTCTCGACCGCAAAACGGATCAGCTTGCCGACGCCGGCCTGGTCAATCGTCTGGAACGGGTCCGCCGCCAGCAGCTTCTTCTCAAGGTAGTCCCCGAGGAAGCCGCCGATATCGTCGCGGCTGAATCCGAACGTCATCTGAGTCAGGTCGTTCGTCCCGAAGCTGAAGAAATCGGCCTCGACCGCCATCTCGTCCGCCAGCAGGCAGGCGCGCGGGATCTCGATCATCGTGCCGACCTTGTATGCAACGGAATCGAGGCCGAACTTCTCCGCGACCTCGGCGGCGACCCGCGACAGGATCTTCTTCTGGAAGCGGAGCTCGGAGGCGTCGCAGGTGACCGGGATCATGATCTCCGGCTTGCACGGTTCCCCCTCTTTCTCCAACTCGACGGCCGCTTCGAGGATCGCGCGCATCTGCATCTCGGAGACTTCGGGATAGGTCACGCCGAGACGCACGCCGCGGTGGCCCATCATCGGATTCACCTCATGCAGGTTTTCGGCGCGCTTCGCGATCTCCTCGACCGTGATTCCGAGCGCGGCGGCAAGCTCCGCCCGCGCTTCCGGCGCATTCGGGACAAACTCATGCAGCGGCGGATCGAGCAGCCGGAACGTGACCGGAAGCCCTTCCATCGCCTTCATGGTGTTCTTCACATCGCATTTCACGAAGCCGAACAGGTCGCCGAGCGCGGCGACGCGCTCCTCGCGGGTGTGCGACAGGATCATCCTGCGCAGCGCGAAAAGCGGCTTCTCGCTGTTTTTACCGTAGAACATGTGTTCGGTGCGGAAGAGGCCGATGCCCTCCGCGCCGAAGGTTCGGGCGACCTGCGCATCGGCCGGCGTGTCGGCATTCGCGCGGACGCCGAGCTTGCGGAACTTGTCCGCGAGCGCCATAAAGTGCTTCAGCTGCGGATTTTCACTCGAATCGATCGTCGCGAGCGCTCCGGCATAGACATAGCCGCGGCTGCCGTTGATGCTGAGCATATCCTTTTCCGTATAGATCACACCGCCGACCTTCATCGCGCGGTTCTCCTCGTCGATCACGAGCGAGCCCGCGCCGACGATGCAGCACTTGCCCCAGCCGCGGCAGACGAGCGCCGCATGGCTGGTCATGCCGCCGCGCGCGGTGAGGATGCCGGTCGCGGCGCGCATGCCTTCGACGTCCTCGGGGTTCGTCTCTTCACGGACCATGATGACCGACTCACCCTTTGCCGCCGCGGCAACCGCGTCGGCGCTCGAAAAGACAATCCGGCCGACCGCGCCGCCCGGACCGGCCGGGAGCCCCTTCGCGATCACCTCGGCGCACTTTTCAGCCTTCGGGTCGAGGATCGGGTGCAGCAGCTCGTCGAGCTGGGCCGGCGAAACCCGCATTACGGCGGTCTTTTCGTCGATCATCTTCTCTTCGAGCATATCCATCGCCATGTTCAGCGCGGCCGTGCCGGTGCGCTTGCCGACGCGGCACTGCAGCATGTAGAGCACGCCTTCCTGGATCGTGAACTCGATGTCGAGCATGTCGTGATAGTGCGCCTCAAGCTTGTTGCGGATGCCGAACAGCTGTTCGTAGAGCGCGGGATAGAGCTCCTCAAGCGACTTCAGGTGTTTGTTCTGCTCGTTGCAGGTGTCTTTGTTCAGCGGATTCGGGGTGCGGGTTCCGGCCACGACGTCCTCGCCCTGCGCGTTGACGAGCCATTCGCCGTAGAACTTGTTTTCGCCGGTGGCCGGGTTGCGCGTGAAAGCCACGCCGGTCGCGGAGGTGTCGCCCATGTTGCCGAACACCATGCTCTGCACGTTGACCGCGGTGCCCCACTCGTCCGGGATCCCTTCGATGCGGCGGTAGGAGACGGCTTTCCTGCCGTTCCAGCTCTTGAGCACGGCGCAGATGCCGCCCCAGAGCTGCTTCATCGGGTCGTCCGGGAACTCGGCGCCGAGCGTCTCCTTGACTTTCTTCTTGAACGCTTCGCAGAGCTGTTTCAGGTCTTCGACGGTGAGATCCGTATCGCTCGTGTATCCCCTGGACTCCTTGAGCTTGTCGAGCATCTCGTCAAGCTGCTTGCGGATCGCCCTGCCCTCTTCCGGCTCGACGCCCTCGGCTTTCTCCATCACCACGTCGGAGTACATCATGATCAGCCGGCGGTACGCGTCGTAGACGAAGCGCTCGTTGCCGGTCTTCGCGATGAGCCCCGGAATCGTCGACGTCGCAAGGCCGACGTTCAGCACGGTCTCCATCATGCCCGGCATCGAACTGCGCGCGCCGGAGCGGCACGAAACCAGCAGCGGGTTCGACGGATCGCCGAACTTCATGCCCATGACCGACTCGACCTTCGCGAGCGCTTTCTTAACCTGCTCCTCAAGTCCGGCGGGCAGCCGGCTGCCTTCCTTGAAATAATCGACGCAGCATTCGGTCGTGATCGTGAATCCCGGAGGCACCGGCAGCCCGAGCGAGGCCATTTCCGCCAGATTCGCGCCCTTGCCGCCAAGCAGTTCCTTCATCGAGCCGGAACCTTCGGAATCCCCTCCGCCGAAAGAATACACATACTTCTTTTCCGTCATACCTTCTCTTCCCTCTTTCTCTTTGCCGGTTGCTGTTCTTCGGTATCTGCCGCATATCGGAATGCGGGTTTTCATCAGTAGAATCTGTCGATGACCTCGAGGATCCGGCGCTTCTGCGGATTCTTCTCAAGCCCCAGGAACATGAAGGAGCCGCGCACCTCCACGGGGAACGGGACGCCCTGGATAAAGGTGCGCCCCTCCTCCGCGATCTTCTCGATCCGCTTCTCCTGAACGCTCGACGAGCGGTCGTATTTGTAGACGCCGACTTCGCAGTCCGCGACCTTCACGGCGCAGCCGCTGGTGGCCCGGAACGGCTCCCCGGGCAGCGGGCGGGTGCCTTCGACTTTCACGCCTTCACGCTCGAGGTACGCCGCAAAATCCTCCGGGCGCAGATAGTTGTTGTCGTAGGTGGCGCACCCCGTGAAAATCGCGGCGAGCACGAGAGCCGGCACGGCGGAAGCAAGCAGTTTTTTCCAGTTCATAGCCATTCGTTTCCTGTCAATCGATCTCAAACAAACCTTTTCGGCACGACCACATAATCTAACCCGCGGCGGAACGGAATACAAGTCCTGTCGCGCAATTTTCGTTTCCGTGCGGATTCACCCCTTCCGGCGTGCAGCGAAGTGCGGGGAATCCCCCCACTCCCCGTAAGCGATGCTCTCCCCGATGGCCGCGACGGCGCGTTCAAGCCTGACCCGGGCCGAGTCGGCATTTTCGTCGGTTCCGGGTTTGTTTTCGTAGAGAAGATACCCCTTGCGGTACGCGAGGTCCCCGACATTCGGCATGATGACATTCGCCCCGGCGAGCAGCCCGAGTTCGCGCCCGTCCGGAGCCAGCGCCTGCAGCGCGGTCGTGCTCGCGATGTTCACGCTGCGCAGGTGCAGCCGTGTGACGGCGATCATCTTCAGCCCCGCCTCGAGCTGCCGCTTCGCATCGCAGCCGGTCTCCGGGAACCTCTGCCCGAGCGGCGTGTCGTGATGCACGATATATGGTCCCATCCCGATCATGTCGACGTCGAGCCGTTTGAAGAATTCGATGTCGTGCACGAGGTTTTCGACGGTCTGCCCCGGGAGCCCGACCATCACGCCGGTCCCGACCTGATAGCCGGTTTCGCGCAGGAGCCCGAGCGCGGCGACGCGCTCTTCATAGCTGTGGTCGGCGGGGTGGAGCTTCGCATAGAGCTCCGGATCGGAGCTTTCGATCCGGAGCAGATAGCGGTGCGCGCCCGCCTCGAACCAGCGGCGGTAGGTTTCGCGCGACTGTTCGCCGAGCGAAAGCGTGATCCCGAGACTTCCGCCGTCGATCGCCTTGATTTCACGGACCGCCTCCTCGATGAAGTCGACCCACTCCGGGTCGCTGCGCTCCCCGGCCTGCAGCACGACCGACCCGTAGCGGAATTCCGCCGCGAGCCGGGCGCCCTCGAGAATCTCCTCCCGGCACATGGCGAACCGCCTGACCTTCGGGTTGCCGCGCCGGATGCCGCAATAATAGCAATCCTTGCGGCAGATGTTCGAAACCTCCACAAGCCCGCGCAAATTGACTTTGTTCCCGACATGGCGGAGCTTCACTTCATATGCGGCACGGTAAAGCGCCTCGAGCTCGGCCCGTCCCTCCAGCCGGAGCAGAAATGCAAGCGTTTCCCGGTCCAGCGCCTCTCCGGCGACGGCCGCCGTCAGCACAGTTTCAAGATTCATGACCTTTTTCCCCTTTGTCCCCTCTCTGAAAAGCGGAAATAATGTAGCACTCCGGCGAGGAATATGCAACTTTTTTTGTTTTTTCTTTTGGTTGAGATTTGCATTCCGGGGGAACGGTGATATTTTAAGGAACGTTGTCGAAACCGACGGATACGGGGGAGTAGCTCAATTGGTTAGAGTACCACCCTGTCACGGTGGA
>JABLYX010000009.1 GCA_018265615.1 Lentisphaeria bacterium | reverse complement strand
CAGAAATTATAAATAACGACCCAAGGGTCGGGGTATTTACCCCCCTTGAATAAATGCTGTAAACGGCAATTATATTTCACCCCTGGCCATAATACAGGCAGCATTCTTCCTGTTATTGTTTGCTCAATTGAAAATATCCAATAATCATATAAAAGCAATTGTCATGTTTTTATCTCCCCTCGCGTTGGGCGTTTATTTAATTCATGTGCATCCCTGTTTGTTTGAAGTTTTCTGCAAAGAAGGGGGCTTGCTGGGTAACATTTCAATTCCCGGATATCTTTGGGAAACTTTCTTTGTTCTTTTCCTGATATACTTTGGCTGCTCCTTTATTGATTTGGGACGCAAAAAATTGTTTGAAATCATCAAAATTAAAGTATTATCCCGAAAAATGGAAGATCTCATCGTTACAAGTCTCGCAATGCCTGCTCTCATCGTTAAAAATATCTTTATTGAAAAGCAATAATGAACTATCCCCCCCAAGAAATTCTCCGCCTTAACGGCGGAAACGGGGCCAGTTTCTTTTTTTCCACAGCATCCCAGGAGGATTGGCAACGAAGTCTGGAATTCTACCGGGCTGTCTCACGACAGGCAGCCGGGAAAAAAATTCTGCTGAAACTGGCGTATCCGATATTGAAATTCCATACCAATCTGTCGAGTGCTGAAACAGCGGAACTGATTACGTGTGAGCTCAAATTATCGGTTCCGTCGCAAATTCCGGAACACGGTTCCGCGATGATCTCTCCGACCCGCGACAAAGCGGTCATCCATCGTCACGGCGAGGGATATGAGAAGGTCGCAACCGGGAAAAGCTTTGAAGGCGTCGTTCGTGAATTGGAGGTTTACCGGCTCCTGAACAGGCAGCCCTCGACGGCATTCGCGTTCTCCACGCTCGGCGACTCGGAACTGAAGCCGGGAGAAGTCCGTTTTTTCATGAAATACGCCAAGGGATGCTTTTCGGAGCGGATCCCCTCCCCGGAATCGCTGATCGTTCCTCTGGTGGAATTTTTCCGGCTGACTGAAACACGGAACTCCTGGGAGAAACAGTGGGCGTCTCTCGGCAATGAGCTCGCGGAGATGGTGCCGGAAGCCGAACGTACAGGATCAACGCCGGTCGGGTTGGTCCACCGCGATTTCAAACCGTGGAACGTGAAGCATGGCGTCAAGCCGCTGTTTTTCGATTTCGAGTCAGCGGACTTCGCCGGATGTCCGCTCGAGGATCTGTTCAATTACACGGTCGATCCGTTGCTGCGTCTCCAATCGCCGGAACGGGTATGGGAGACCGTCCAGAAACAGGCGCCGCTCCAGAACGCCTTGCTGGAAATGCTCGGGCTCCCGCAGAATATGCGGATGCGGTACTGGCGATGGTATCTGTTGGAACGCACCGCTTTCTGGCGAAAGCAGGGGCAAAGGAAATTTGCGGAGTGTTTTTTGATATTATATGAAATCTCTTCGAAAAAATGAGCTGCAGAAAACTGAAAATCTTTATTTCCGCCTACGCCTGCGAACCGGAGAAAGGGTCGGAACCGGGAATCGGCTGGAACGTGGTCAACGAGCTGGCGCGGTATCATGAGGTCCATGTCCTGACCCGGGCGAACAACCGGGAGAGCATCGAATCCGCCCTGGCCGGCAGGACGGAGGCTGTTCCGTGTTTCCATTATTACGACCTGCCCGGGCATCTGGCGTTCTGGAAGAAAAAACGCCGGGGATACCGGCTGTACTATTATCTGTGGCAATACGGCGCATTCTTGCATTACCGGAAATGGGTCGATTCCTTCGGGTTTGACCTCGTCCAGCACCTGACGTTCGCCAATTTCGCCATGCCGTCTCTGTTCATGATGTGCAAGCCCGTGACGGTATACGGACCGATCGGAAAGATCCCGGTGCCGGATGCGATATTCGGGGCCCTGCCGTTCAAGGTGAAGGTCAGGGAACGCCTTCGGGAGTGGACGATGAACCTGCTTTGCCGCCTTGAGCCCATGCGGCTCCTGACTCCGCGTTTCGCGGACCGGATCCTGGAATGCGGCGTCGCGCCGGGAGAGAGCAGCTTTCCCGCAAAATGGCGGTCGAAAATCCGGAACCATCCGCAGACCGGAATCAACACCGCAGAGCCGGAATACCGGACAGAACGGAAGCGGAACACGGACGAAACGGTCCGGCTGCTGATCTGCAGTGAATTCCTGCACTGGAAAGGCGTGGTGTTCGCCGCCGAGGTCTTCTCCCGGATCGCCCGGCGCCGCAATGATGTCGAACTCCTGATCTACGGTTCCGGCCCGGAAGAGGAGGCAATGCGCTCGATCTTCCGGCGGAATCATGTGGAGCACGCGGTGCAGTGGAAGGGGTTCGTCGACAAGAGAGAGATGATCCAGGCCCTGTTCGATGCCGATATCCTGCTGTATCCATCTTATCACCACGGGCTCGCGACGGTCATCCTTCAGGCGATGTACGCCCGGCTCCCGATCGTGGCGCTGACGGGGGATCCGATCGGGCTGGCGGTTTCGGAGGGGGCCGGCCTGGCGGCCTCCGGCGCGTCCATGCCGGAGATCCTCGACGACCTTGAACGCAAAACGGAACAATTGATCGGCTCCCGCACGCTCCGGGAAGAGCTCGGAGCAAACGGCAGGCGGCTGATCGAAATCAGATATGAATGGCGGGTACTGGTCCGTCAGCTCTCCGCCCTGCTCACAGAAATGGTGAAGAAATAATCATGCGTATCCTGCACTACTTTCTCGGGGTCCACCGTCAGGGCGGTCTGAACCGCTATGCGGCGGATCTGGCCGCCGCGCAGGCCGCGGCCGGCCATTCGGTCTTTGCACTGTTCCCCGGCGGCGGGGTCCTGCCGCGCCACCGGATGAACATCCGGCGCCGGCAGACCGTCAGCCAGGTGGAATATCACGAGCTGCTGGGCGGCGCTCCGGTGCCGCTGCTGGAGGGCATATGCGACCCGGCAATCACCCTGAACCACCCGAACCGGCTGTCCGAGCGGGAGTTGAAGCAATTCTGCGACCGGGTGCGCCCGGACGTGCTGCACGTCCACACCTGGATGGGATTCCCGCCGGAGCTGATGGAAGAGCTTAAAAGGAGGCGTGTCCGGATCGTCTTTACCACGCATGACTATTTCGGGCTCTGCCCCAGAGTGAATTTCATCGATACGACGGAGTGCTTCTGCTCCGCCCCGGACAATGGAAAATGCTCGCGATGCAACCTCCATGCGCCGGGAGCCCGCTATCTGGCGCTGCGGAACTGGAGCTTCCTTCTGAAGCTCAGGCCGCTGCTGACGCCGATCCGGAACCTGCGGCACGGCAGGAAAAACGGGGAAGAATCCGCCGTCACGGAGCGGAATTACATGGCGCTGCTGGAGTATTACCGGCAGCTTCTGCTCGAATGCGATTCGATCCATTTCAACAGCCCGGTTTCCGCGGCCGTCTACCGCAAGTTCCTGCCGGAGCTGCCCGGAGAGATCATCCCGATCACGCATGCCGGAATCGCGGACCGCAGGAGCCCGCATATCCCGGACAGGCAGAAGGTCCGCTTCTGCTTCATCGGCCCGCGGGCGCCTTACAAGGGCCTGCCGCTCCTGCTGCGGGTCCTCGAAGCGCTCAGGGGCGAGGGCATAACCAACTGGTCACTGGATATCTGGGGGTGTGCGGAGCCGGGCGGCACGGATTCGATCCGCTGGCACGGCCCCTTCAATCAATCGGAGCGCGAACGGATCTTCTCCGCGGCGGATCTGCTGATCGTCCCGAGCATATGGGCGGAAACGTTCGGTTTCGTGGTGGAAGAGGCGCTCAGTTCGGGACTTCCGGTCCTGTGCTCCGATATGGTCGGAGCGCAGATCCTGGTCAGCCCGGAAATGGTCTATCACGGGGAAACCGGACTGTACCAGGCGCTGAAGCGGATCCTGGAGTCGCCGCAGTCGCTGGAAACGGAGAGCCGGGCAGTCTGCGCCTCCCCCCGTTTCAAAACGATGGACGCCCATGTCGGAATCATGAATTCATTCTATCAAACAATCGGAGAACATTGAGTCGATGAAAAAAATAGCAATCATCGGGATCGTCGGAATTCCCGCCCGTTACGGAGGGTTCGAAAGCTTTACCGAACAGCTCGTGCAGCGACTGTGCAACCGGTTCGACATCACCGTGTACTGTCAGAAATCAGCTTTCGAGGTTCACCCCTGCAAAATCGGGAACGTGAACCTGAAATACCTGCCGCTGAAGGCCAATGGGCAGCAAAGCATCCTCTACGACATGTGGAGCATCCTCGACGCGCTGCGTTATGCGGATACGCTGCTGATACTCGGCGTCGGCGGCTGTCCGCTGCTTCCGCTGCTCCGGCTGTTCCGCTGCCGCAGAAAGTTCGTGGTCAACATCGACGGCATCGAATGGCGGCGGAGCAAATGGTCGAAAGCCGCCCGCTGTTATCTTCACTTCGCCGAACGCTGCGCCGTCCGGTACGCGGATGAAGTCGTGGGGGACAATCAGGTCATCGTCGATTATGTGCGCAGCAGCTACTCCAGAAGCTGCAATCTGATCGAATACGGCGCGGACCATCAGGAGCTGCAGGCATGAACAGCGAATATCCATTTCAGGCGGGCAAGTACGCCTTCACCGTCTGCCGGATCGAGCCGGAAAACAATATCCATCTGATCCTGGAGGCGTTTTCCGGCTTCAGCCGATTTCCC
Organism: Lentisphaeria bacterium; assembly: GCA_018265615.1. GTDB lineage: Bacteria > Verrucomicrobiota > Lentisphaeria > Victivallales > Victivallaceae > Victivallis. Next base: position 111,511 of record JABLYX010000009.1, on the reverse strand, counting down.
GTTGCCGTGGTAGGAAACTGGAATTGCGGCGAATACGGGCGCCGCCTGCGCGGTGTTTACCGGAATGCGGAGAATATTTTCATGCTCGACCCCATCTATGACCGGAAGGTGCTCAACACACTGCGCAGCCGCTGCACGGTGTACCTGCACGGACATTCCTGCGGCGGAACCAATCCGTCGTTGGTGGAAGCGATGTTCCTCTCCCTGCCGATCATCGCCTTCGATGTCAATTTCAACCGGGAAACGACGGAGAACCGGGCCCTCTACTTCCGTTCCGCGGAACATCTCCGGCAGCTCTGCTCGGCCCTGCAGCCGGAGAAACTGCGGCAGACGGCAGATACGATGAAGGAGATCGCCGACCGACGCTACACCTGGGAGCGCATCAGTGAACGTTATGCCGCCCTTTTTTAGAAGGAACAATTTATGAATCGAATTATCGTCACCGGAGGAGCCGGGTTTATCGGTTCCGCAGTCGTCAGGCACGTCATCAGGAATACGCCCGATGAAGTTTGCGTAATCGACAAGCTCACTTACGCGGGGAACCCCGAAAATCTGGCGGAAATCGCACAGTCGGAACGGTTCCGGTTCGAGAAGCTCGACATCTGCGATCAGGCGGGGCTCGACGGTGTGTTTGCCGCTTTCCGCCCGACCCACGTCATGCACCTTGCGGCGGAGAGCCATGTGGACCGTTCGATCGACGGTCCCGGGGAATTCATTCAAACCAATATTGTCGGGACCTATACGCTGCTGGAAGCGGCGCGGAAATATCTGCAGTCACTGAACGGCGAAGCCCGGGAATCGTTCCGTTTCCACCATATTTCCACGGATGAGGTTTTCGGCGATCTGGACGGCCCGGAGGATTTCTTCCGTGAAACGACGCCGTACGCGCCGAGTTCCCCGTACAGCGCCAGCAAAGCTTCCAGCGACCATCTGGTCCGCGCCTGGAAGCGGACCTTCGGTCTGCCGTCCATCGTCACCAACTGCTCCAACAACTACGGACCGTACCATTTTCCGGAGAAGCTGATTCCGCTGGTGATCCTGCATGCGCTCGCGGGAAAAAAGCTGCCGGTCTACGGCGAGGGCCTGCAGGTGCGCGACTGGCTTTACGTCGAGGATCACGCCCGCGCGCTCTACCTCGTGGCGACGGAAGGCATTCCCGGCGAAACCTACAACATCGGCGGACACAACGAAAAGAAGAACATCGAAGTCGTAAGAGCCATCTGCGCGCTGCTGGATGAACTCCGCCCGAGGGAGGACGGGAAATCCTACGCGGAACAGATCACATATGTGAAGGACCGTCCGGGGCATGACCTGCGGTATGCGATCGATCCCTCGAAAATCGCGCGGGAGCTCGGGTGGAGGCCGCGGGAGACCTTCGAGAGCGGCATCCGCAAAACTGTGGAATGGTATCTGAACCATAAGGATGACTGGTGCGCCCATGTGCTGAACGGCTCCTATCAGATGGAGCGGCTCGGGACCGGGAAAGCATAGCCGCCCGGCGGCGCACGAAATCATGATTTCTTTTTTGAAAAGGAAAACCTTCGACCCCTTCGGGACGAGGTGCTTTCCGGCGGAAGTCCGGTAATTGACCCATGCGGCGGGAGTGGTCCGCATAAAAAATGAAAACAATCAACGAGCTTTTTTTCACCTATTGGGGCTATCTGATCTATCCCCTGCTTGCGCTTTTCGTCTCCGTTCTGCTGACCCGGCTCTGCACCGGGCTGCTGCCGCGTCTCGGCTACGTGGACAAGCCGGGCGGCCGCCATATCCATGAACGGCAGGTACCCCGCGGCGGAGGGATCGCGGTAATCACAGCGTTCTTCCTGACTCTCGGGTACTATGCGCTGACAACGCCGGAGAAGGAGCCGCAGGAGCTCTTTCTGCGGCTGCTGCTGCCCGCATTGCTCCTCGGAATACTCGGCATGATCGACGACCGGCGGGAGCTGAGTTCAAAGCTCAAGCTGGCAGTTCAGATTCTCGTTGCAGTGATCGTCTGGAGCGGAGGGGACCGTCACTATACGATCTTCGGCTGGACGGTGCCGTGGTTCCTGTCGCTCGTGCTGGTCATCATCTGGGTCATCATCATCCTCAACGCCTTCAACCTGATCGACGGGCTCGACGGGCTCGCCTCCGGACTGGCGATCGTCTCCGCCGGATGCATGGCGATCTGGTTCCTGCTGGCGGGCGGGCGCGGCCCGCAGGCCATGAGCATGCTGATCCTGGCCGGAGCCTGCCTCGGGTTCCTCCGCTACAACTTCCACCCCGCGCGGATCTTCCTCGGGGATACGGGCAGCACGTTCCTCGGGCTGATCTTCGCGATCACGGGACTCTCGACCCTCGACCGGGCGGTGACGGCGAGCTCCCTGCTGCTGCCGCTGTTGGCGATCGGGGTTCCGCTTTTCGACGTGATCCTGGCGATCTGGCGCCGAAGCGTCCGGAAACTGCTTGATCCGAAAGCCGGCGGCATCATGGACGGCGATCAGGACCACCTGCACCACCGGCTGCTGCGCGAAACCCGCAAGCAGACAACGACCGCGTTCCTCATGTACCTGATCGGCTGCGGATTTGCCGCAGCGGCGCTGCTGCTGCTCTATCTCCGCCATTCCACACTGACGCTCGGATACATCCTGCTGCTGTTCGGGGTGCTGATCGCGATCCGGCAGTTGGCCGGCGTCGAACTGTACGCCTCCGCGCGGTTGATCCGGAACGGCCTGGTCCGGCCCCGGCGCGGACTCCTGATCAACCTCGTGCACCCGTTCATCGACTTCTTCCTGATCGGCGGTGCTTATATGGCGGCCAGCTGGACGACCTGCGGAACAGCCGGAACCCCGCAGATGTTCATGTGCACCTTCGGCCCGGTGGCGCTGCTGCTCTGCCTCTCCGGCACCTATCGCGTTTACTGGCTGCGGGCCGGCATCAACGACTACTGCCGGCTGAAGGTGCTGCTCATCATCGGAACGATCCTCGCGAGTTCCCTGCTGTTTATCCTCGAATACCGGGATATGGAGCAGTTGTACGGCATCGGCCTGAGGCAATTCATCAGCGGCGCGATCATCTTTTCCGTACTGACCGTACTGCTGATCGTCGGGGAGCGGCTGCTGATCCACTACGCGGAGTGGTTCTGGTTCCGGAAGCTCGATCTGCAGCATCAGGGGCCGGACCGGCAGCGGCTGCTGGTCTACGGCGGCGGCCTGAAGTGCAGCATCTTCATCAGCACGCTCTACTGCGCCCAGAAATCCGGCGATACGGGGCAGATCATCGGGATCGTCGATGACGATCCTGTGCTGGCCGGCCTGCGGGTCTACGGCTTCCCGGTATTCGGCAACAGCGCGCAGCTTGAGGAAATCTATGCCAGGCAGCCGTTCGACAAACTGCTGATCGCCACCCGGACCGACGATGCAGAGAAGATGTGTCAGCTCAAGGATTTCTGCGCCAGGCATAAAGTCATCATGAGCAGGCTGGTCATCGACGAGGAAGCGGTGGCGGAAGAAAACGGCACCGGCGCGGAGGAAAATCCCTGATATCAGCCCCCGGCCGAAAGGCCGGTTCTCATCCGTTCCGGATTCTTCTGCATCCCGCCGGCGAAACGCACATCTCTCCGTTTCGCCGGCGGGATCATTTTTTTCAGAAGTATTCAAATGCACCGATATCGAATTCAATATCGGAAGCGGAGCCGTTGCCGATGCAGAGCTCCGGGCGCAGATCTGAGTGACCGATTTTGCGGGCGGCAAGCTCTTCGTCGAGGCGGAACTCGATGCGCCGGAAGCCCTCGCCGGGTTCGATATAGAGGGTGCGGCTGAGATTTTTGTCGCCGCGCCAGTTCAGCTCCGGCCAGGTGACCTTAAGCGTGATTCCGCTCCGGGAACGGTTGCGGACAAGGAATGCAAACCGCTTCGGCTTCGACTCCGTCAGCCGGGAGCGCTCCGGCCCGAAGTGCAGAAAGAGCATTCCGGATGTCAAATCCGCCGGCGCGGGAATCCGGCAGCGGAAACCGCTCACTCCCGGGTAAACCGCCAGAGAGTCCGCAGTCGGACACACCTTCCGGTCGCCGTTGGCCGGATGGATCCCGGGTGCGGCGGCGGGCGTAAAGGAACGGCTCCCGCGCGGCGGGGCCGTGCTGAGACCGGCGACGAAGAGCGTGGAGCTCCCGGCCGCCCGGAAATCGATCGATTCGATTACCGTTGACTCCCGGGGGTTGTGCCAGACAAAGAGATAGAGCCCCGCCTCCCCTCCGAGCGTCCAGAGTGTCTCACCCGCGACATCGGTCGTCTGCTGCTGCTTCCGGAAACAGACCGGAGCATCCGGCAAATCCGCCGGATTCCACCAGTTCCCGATATTGATGCCGTTCACCAGCGGAATTTCAAGCTGCCTGCCGTCCGCATAACGGATCAGATAACTGCCGTTCGTTCCGGGACGCGGAGAGTCGGCGCCGTGCAGAAATGCGAGCGCCGAAACCTTGCGCCCGACCCGGATGTTTCTGACTGCGCGCGAAAAGTTCCCGCCGACGACAATCGCCGCTTTACCGGAAGCCGGAATGGAGAACGGTACGCCGCCAAGCGTGATTTCTCCGGTCGGCAGAGTACGCAGATTGCTGTCGCCTTTGCCGATGAAATCCGCAAGCGTGCGGTTGGCGCACGCTGCGAGCGAAAGCGGTTCCACATCCGGCAGCTCGACGACGGATGCTCCGGACGGCCCGAGCTCAGGCAGGTCGCCATACGGCTCCATCGCCGTCAGATAGGCGATCAGGTTGCGGCAGTAGCGGGTCGCGACGGAATCGGAGCCGAAACGCGAAAACGCATCCAACTGGCTCAGCAGCAGCGTCCCCTTGCCGAGCCGCTCTTCAGTGACGGCCGAACGCACGCCCCTGTGCTCGAAACGCACCCCCGCCGCAACAATCGTCGAACGGCCGAATTCCGGGATGGCGTACCGGTTGACCAACCGATGCCGGCCGCCGTCCCATCCGTCAAAGAGCTGCCCGTGGAGCCCGGCGAACAGCGGATGGCCCGGCTCAACCGGATCGACGAACGCATTCGGGTAATCAACGTAGAGCGCAGACTTGAGCCTGCCCGGCACGGGGATGGAGCCGCTCTGCTCGAGGATCGCGATCCGGCCCCCGTCCCGGAGGAAGCCGATCAGCTCCGGCGTTGACAGGGGAAGCGGCTCGGCCCTGTCCCCGGGCGGAACGATCAGCACCCTGACCTGCTTCAGCTCCCGGCCGTTCCGGATGACGCGATGCGGGACGCCGAACGCCTCAAGCGCTTTCCGGAGCTGCGCGGCGCCGGCTTCGAAGCCCGGCGGAATCCCGACCTCCGCCGCCCCCGGAATGTTCCCGAGCTCAGCCGGATTCTGGATGAAAACAGAGTAATAGTTCAAAGCTTCGACCGCTTTGCCGTCCGCACGGACGGAACGGGTGCGCAGATTCAGCCGGTAGTCGCCGGAGGGAAGCTCCGCCCCGGTCGGCAGTTCGATTCTCCGCACATCGCGGGCGAAGCCGTCGAGGGGACCGGATTTCAGGACCGTTTTCATCACCGGCCGCGAACCGGGTGCGATGAAACGCGCATGATGCGGCGGCGGCGCATCGAGCCGGAATAATTCGAGCTCCACTTCGACCGGGCCGACGGCGCGGTGCTGGTCGTTCATGACCGTAAGGGCGGCGGTGACCGGATTCCCCGCGATGACGTTCACGGTGTAATCGGACAGGACCGACTGGAGCGGGGCGTTCCACAGCCGGGCGTTTTCAGCGCCCTGTTCCATGAACCACGGTGAAAACCCCTGAATCTCATCCGGCATGAGCCGGAACGTTTCGAGAATGTGCTTGCCGATGTGATTGCGCGCCTGCTTCATTTCAAAATCAGGGTGAAGCCAGAGACGCATTCCGGTCGCCCCGATGCCGCCGCCCGCGCCGGGAGCTCCCCAGTTCCAGCGGCGCGCCGCAAGTTCACGATAGCGGGCCGCCGGAATCGGCTTATCCGTGAACAGCTTATGGGGAGCGTTCCACGAGTAGCCGACGCATTCGAAGAGAATGACCGGTTTGTCCAGCTTCCGTCCGAGGCGCGCTTCGCTCTTCATGCGCTGGGCATTCACAACCTCGCGCACCATGCTCCACGGCTGCTGGCTCAGCCCCGCGTACTGATGAAAGCTGAAAAGGTCGGTTTCGAGCCCGGCGGTGCCGTAATAGTCGTCGCAGCCGTCCATCACGCTGACCGGGCGGCCCGAAGCGTCGTCTCCCCGGATCTGCCTGACGAGCGCGACAAAGAGCCTGCGCATATAGTCGTGCTGTCTGCCGCGGATGAACACCTCATTGCCGCAGGACCACATCACGACCGACGGATGGTTGTAATCGCGGCGCACCCACTCGCGTACCTCGCGCAGGGAATTTTCGGCGAAGACCGACTCGTCGAGCGGGGCGGAAAAGGCCCACGCCCACTCGTCAAAGATCATCATTCCGAACTCATCCGCGAGTTCGAGCGCTTCGGAGATGATCGGCTGATGCGGTGTACGCAGGATGTTATACCCCTCGTCCCTGAGTCGCGACAGCTCCGAAATGAGTCTGGCGCGGTCGTCCCGGCCGAGCCCGCCGTAATTCACGCTGAGCAGGTTCCCTCCGAAGAGCCATACCTGATTTCCGTTCAGCAGGAACCGCTTGCCGTCCACCTTGAACGAGCGAAGGCCGAAGCGTTCCGTCTGAAGGTCCGTCTGCCTCCCCCGGTCGAACAGGGCGCTTTGCAGATAGTAGAGGTGCGGATTCTCCGGCTCCCAGAGAACGGGATCGCTCAACGCGATCCGGAACGAAACCGTATTGACGCCCGGCGCGAGCGTGACGGCTTTCGTGACTCCGTCCGCCGGATGCGACTGATTATTCTTCATCGCGGAACGGACGACGGCGGCAAGGGTGCGGCTGACCGCGGCGGCGCCGGTATTGACAATCTCGCACCGGACTTCGACCGAGCCGTCTTCCGGATGCGGAGTGATGAAGCTGCGGCGGATATGGACCCCGGGTACGATGTCGAGCGAAACCTTCCCCCAGATGCCGCCCTTGTAGTCCTGTACGCCCCAGGCGCATCCGGCGGCATGCCGCCGCGGCCGTTCATTGATTGATGAAGTCACCTCAAACCCGAGTACGTCCGGGCCGCCGCCGAGAAAATCCGTCAGGTCGAAAAAGCCGGGAGTGAAATTCCCGGCATGCTCCCCGGCCCTCTTCCCGTTCACATACAGCGTGAGCCCGGTTCCGGCCTGTGCGACGCTGAGCAGCGCCCGTTCACCGTTGCGGAGCTCCGGCAGTTCGGGACGGACGCGATAGAAGCCGCGAACCGCGTTCCCGTCCTTCCGGATCTCCGGATGGTTGCGGAACCAGCAGAGTGGAACCGGCTGATCCTGCCAGCCGGAATCGTCGAAAGCGGCAAGACGCCAGTCGGCATCGGCGGAGGCCGGAAGCTCTTTGCCCGCCTTCAGCGGCGAGAGCTTCCATCGCTCCGGCAGCGGGATGCTCCGGCGCGGAGAAGCGGCGAACGTGAACTCTCCGACAGCGGCGGGAGTAAGCTCGGAGACCGGCAGCACAGGAGACTCCCAACCGGAAGCGCAGAGCACCGCCGGAAATGCCAGGACGGCCAGTGCGATTCCGCAGCAGCGCTTCAGCAGCGAAGGCTCAATCCGCATTGTTGGCTCCCCAGAAATAGCTCTGGTAGGTTTTGTCGGCAAGCTCGGCCATGCGCATATTCGAAACATTTCCGGCAATATAGACGATATTGGCGGTGTAGCGGTGACGCCCGGTTTTATCGAGGGACCAGGGGTCGCAGAACGAATAGTAGGAGCTCTGGTAACAGAGGGCGTCCAGCACCGCCGCGCGCTGCGTCGGCTTCCGAACCTTCCGGATGTTCTGATTGCCGCCGGTCGCCTTGCTGGTTTCAGCTATATACCGGTTGATTCCGTAATGCTCGATAGGACCGGCGTTCGGCGCGGCGGAGGGACAGGCGAATACCCCGATCGGCTTGCCGTTCAACACATATTTGTTCGCCTTGACCGGGCTGTTCGCGGGTCCTCCCGCGTAACCGATGATGAAATCCTGCCAGCGCGCATAGCCGGTTCCCGATCCGCCATTGTGCGGCGGCATGTAGTCGTTGTAGTCGGCGTTATAGAGAAAAAGCGCCTGCCCGATCTGCTTCAGGTTTCCGGCGCATCGGGTCGTCTTGGCACGTTCCCGCGCCTGGGAAAGGGCGGGCAGCAGCAGAGAAGCGAGAATGGCGATGATGGCGATTACGATCAGAAGCTCAATCAATGTGAAATATCGTCTCATTTCAAAATCCTTTCAATTGAAGTTTTTATATCGGAGCGGCGATGCCGCGTCGTATGCCGTCCGGGAATCCGTTTTTCCACAACGCGGCAGGACGCTGCCTCCCGGGATGAATCCGGTCGGCACCCGGACAACCGACTCTTCTCCCGACTCGATCAGGCGGAACGCGGCCTCCATCAGCTGCTCCGTATCCATCTGAATGACGGCCAGCGACGGATTCGTGAAATGACTCAACCGGTTTCCGGCAAGCCCGACGAGCTCAAGCTTATGCGGGATGCTGACCCCCTGCGACATCAGCCGGTTCAGGATATAAACCGCGTCTTCCCCGCCGCAGACGATGCACGCCTCCTGCTGCGCCGAGGAGAGGAATACGGAAAGATCGATCTCCTTTTCGAAGTTGGAGAAGCTGCTGCCGCCGTGCGGGATAATTTCAGCGTGACAGCCGAACTTCCGGCAGGCTGCGAGCAGCGGTTCCAGCTTCGGCGAGTGATCGTCGCGGTTCAGCAGGCAGAGGATCTGCCTGTGGCGGGCGGAGAGCAGCTCCACTGCGCGCTCCATGCCGGGCGCGTAATCGCAGAATATCGCGGAAGCACCGGGAACCTTGTAATCATAGGTGACAACCGGAATCCTCTCCCGCCTGATCGCCGCGACCTGCTCGGAGTGTTCAAGAAAGCTGCCCGGCATGAAGATAATGCCGTCGACCCCCGCGTTGAGCAGGCTGTCCAGCGCCCGGCGCTCCTTGTCGACCGACCATTCGGTCGCGGCAACCAGAAGCTGCCGGCCGTGCCGCTCCGCAATGCGCAGGGCGGCGGCAGTCAGTTCCGCATAGAAGGTCGAGGCGATATCGCCGACCACCATGCCGAGCATCCCGGTTTTTCCCGTCAGCAGCGCGCGCGCCGTGAGGGACGGGCGGTAGCCGAGCTGCCGCGCACATTGCTCGATCCGCTCGCGGGTTTCCGGCCGGAGCCGGCCGGCGCGCGGCTTGCGGTTCAGCACCAGCGAAACCGTCGAAACATCCACGCCCACTGCGCGGGCGATATCCGAAAGTGTGCTTCTTCTTCCATTCACTGTGATCCGGTCCTCATATCTTTCATCCAACGAGCTGTTCAAAGGTTTGACTATTAATATTATGACAAACCGCAACGCAAAAGTCAAGAGGCGCTGCCGGAAAAAATCACAAATCTTCCACTGGATAAGTCTTCCGGCTGGAAAACGAATCCCGCATCGCCAGATAATCCGGGACCGGCATCTTCCGGAGCTTCTCCCTGGCAATGCTCCTGCCGGCGGCAGCATCGCCGTGCAGCAGCTCAATCACCATGGAGGCGAGCAGCTTCGAAGAGACGATATAGGCCGTTTCGCGGTCGGCGATCCGGTAATCCGCCCCGTGGCAGAGGCCGCCGCTGCCCGGGCACCCGCCGTGGACTGCGGGTACAATGCAGCTGACGTCCCCCATATCCGTGCATCCCGCCTGGTGAAAATTCAGGATGCCCGGGGTGACGTCCGGAATCAGCTCCGTGATGCACCTTTCATAGACTCCGCAAAGCGGCTCACTGTTGATCATCGGACTGCTGCCCAGCATGGTTTCTATTTCCGCTGACGTGCCCGCCGCCAGCGAAGCGCCGCGCACCGCCCGGTCAAAAAGGCGACCCAACTCCGACAGCCGCTCAAGGGACGCGGCACGAATCATATACTCCATCCGGACCACTCCGGGCACGACGTTCACCGAATCGCCGGATTCCGTAATGATTCCATGCACCCTGACGCAGCTGTCGCCGCACCACGAATCCCGGAGCAATCCGAGCGCATGCAGAGCCAGGTTGGCCGCATTCATGGCGTTGACCCCCATCTGAGGGTGCGCCGCATGGCAGCTCTTTCCGCGGAACACAACCCGTTTCTGCAGATATCCGTTGAAATTCACGGCATTGGTGCCTCCGAGATGATTCATCATTGCGATATCCACATCGTCGAACGCTCCACAGCGGATCAGCTCCGGTTTCCCGGAGAAGTAGCGGATCAGCCCCTGCTCGGCCAGCCCGGTCCGGAACTCCGTTTCGATCCCCTCTTCTGCCGGGGTCCCGATGAAAGCGATCCGGCCGGAGAGGGCATCCGCAGCACCCGCGTCGCAGAGCCCCATGGCGGCTCCGGCCAAAGCGGTGATGTGAGTGTTGTGCCCGCAGGCGTGAACGGCGCCGGTTTGCGGATCCGCGTCAGGATGCGAGGGAATGATCAGGCTGTCCATCTCCCCGAGAAGAGCGACGACGGGCCCCGGTTTCCCCGTGTCCAGGTCGGCGCGGAATCCGGTGAGGGCCAGATTGCCGCGAACCGGCAGCCCCAGTTCCCTGAACTTTCCCTGCGCCAGGGCGGAGGTGCGGAATTCGCGGTATCCGGGCTCCGGATGCTTCCAGATATCCTCCCCCAGATCGATGAGCTCCTCTTTCCGGCGGTCGATCGCCTCGAAAACGGCTCGTTTCAACTCTTCCATCGCCTTCTCCTCTTTTCTTTTCCGCGTCCTGCGGCCGGCCGATTTATTCAAAGGTTTGACTTATTGATATTATGACAGAGTCCGGCGCAAAAGTCAAGAGGATTTGTCCGGAAAAATGGAAAAGTCCGCAAATCGGCGCACCGACGGCGCCGGGGCTATTTCAGAAACCGCAGCCTGTTCCGGAGCATGCTCAGGCAGAGCCGGAATGAACGTCCTCTCTCCAACAGCATGCGCAGCAGAAGACAGGTTACGTTCAACAGCTTGAACCATAACGGATAACGGTATTTCCGAAAAAGATGCATCCGGGCGCGCGCACAGTCGACGGCCTTCTCATCGTTCATCGCCGGCGAACGCGGATGGCAGACCTGAACGCCGGGGCAGGAAAAAGCCCTGCCGTGCATCTCCGTGAAGCGGATCAGACAGTCGGTGTCCTCTCCGCCGCGGAGCGGAACATCCGGCCCCATGGCTTCGTCGAACAGCAGCACCTGCTCGATGCGGCGATAGAGCTGAACGAAAGCCTCCCCGTGGAAAAACAGCTCCATGCGGCCCGGCTCCCGCCTTTGAAGCCGATTTCCACGCTTGTCCGTTTTTTTGCGGGAATCCGGGTTGAAACGATGTATTTCACCAGTATATTAGAGACTTGTACAACAACACCGGGAGCTTTATCATGAATGCTTTGGAACTCTTCAACCCGGGACGGATCCCGCATCCCCGCCTCGTCCGGCGGCTCGGAATCCGCATCTGCGGGATCATGCACTTCGGGCTCAACACCTTCTCCGGCAAGGAGTGGGGGTATGGCGACGAGCCGCCGGAGCTTTTCAACCCCTCCGGTTTCGACCCGGACCAGATCGCGGCGGGCTGCAAAGCCGGCGGGCTCGACGGCCTCATCCTCGTCTGCAAGCATCACGACGGCTTCTGCCTGTGGCCGACAAAAACGACAGACTACTCCGTCGCGGCGTCGCCGTGGCGCAACGGCAGGGGGGATTTCGTCGGAGAAATGGCCGCCGCCTGCCGCCGCGCCGGATTGCAGGTCGGCTTCTACGTTTCCCCGTGGGACCGCCACGACGCCCGCTACGGAAAGCCGGAATATGTGACGGAGGTTTTCCGCGAACAGCTGCGCGAGGTGCTCGGCAATTACGGCCCCGCTTTCGAGGTGTGGTTCGACGGCGCGAACGGCGGGGACGGCTGGTACGGCGGCGCCTGCGGGGAACGGCACATCGACCGTTCCGCCTACTACGGCTGGGCGGAGAACTGGGCGCTCGTGCGGGAGCTTCAGCCGGACGCCGCGATCTTCAGCGACGTCGGGCCCGATCTGCGCTGGGCCGGCAATGAGCGCGGCTATGCGGCGCCGGAGTGCCGGAGCTGCATCACGCCGCGCGTCGCGGCGGGGAACACGGGCGATCCGTCTCCCGGCAGCGTCGACGAAACCAATCTCGGCACGGGGGATATCGACGGGAGATTCTGCATCCCGCCGGAATGCGACGTGCCGCTCCGCCCCGGCTGGTTCTACCACGAACTGGAGAATTCGAGCCTGCGCAGCGTCGCGCATCTCGCGGAGATCTATGAGCAATCGGTCGGCAACGGCGGAGTCATGAACCTCGGCGTTTCGCCGGACCGCTCGGGGCGCATGCACGAAACCGACCTCAAACGCCTTGCCGGTTTCAAACGGGCGCTCGACTCGATCCGGGCCGGAGAATTCGCTGCGGCCGATGCGGAAGTGAAGAACGACGAGGCAGTGCTGGAATTCGGCAACTCCCGCAGTTTCAACCGCATCGAGCTTGCGGAGCCCGCTGCCGGAGGAGAACGGGTCACCTCTTACACGGTACTGGCCCGCCGCGACGGAACATGGCGGGAACTCTTCTCCGGCGAATCGATCGGCTTCTGCCGGATCCGGCGTTTCCCGGAAGTGGAGGCGGAGGCGTGCAAGGTCGTCATCCACTCAACTCTGCAGCCGCTCAGTACGCTTTCGATCCGCGCCGCCCTCGCCCCGGTATTCAGGCGGGACGAAGAGGAGTCGCTCCGCCACCCGGATTACCGCAAAATCGAGAATCCGGCCATATCCGGACTCGAAATGGTTTTCGAACTGCCGGAAGAGACGGAGCTGCATGGATTTGTCTTCACTCCGTCTCCCGGCGCTCCGGCCGGAACCCCGTCGCATTGCCGGATGTTCGCCGAACGGGACGGAAGCTGGTGCTGCATCGGCAGCGCGGAGTTCTCCAACGTCCGCGCGAATCCGGTGCCGCAGGTCGCATACTTCTCGGGAACCCGCGCGAAACGGCTGAAACTCGTCGCGGTCCGTCTGCTGGAACCGGCCCGGAAGCTGGTCTTTGCAGAGTTCGGCATCCTCTCCGGCGAATAGAGAAACGGAAAAACGCGGGCCGCGCTCCATGAAAGGAGTCGCGGCCCGCGTTTTTCCGTTCGCTCAGAACTTTCCGGTCGCCGCCTTGCCAAGCAGTTCTCCGGACGGGAGTTCAATGGTGTACGGCTTTTTCCTGACCGTGACCGTGACCGCCTTCAAATCGCGGTTCATCCTGCCGTCGGCGACGGTCAGCTCGACCCTGCCGTCCGCGAACTTCGCCACAAGCGCGCACGGCGCAGAGACCGTGATGACGCCGAACGGGCTCTTCAGCTTTGCGGCGGAGTCATAGAAGACCGCTCCGACCGTATCGCCCTGCCGGGCGGCCTGAAGCTTCACCGTGTTCGAAAGGATCTCCGGCAGCTGCTCCGGCACCTTGCCGTCGCACGAGACGAAGTAGGCATAGGTGCCGTCCTTCACTTTTCGGCCGTGGTCGATCCACATGGAAAAGAGCTCGACTTCATTCTCTTCGGCATTCTTATTGGCTTCCGACAGCTTCCGCCATTCCGTCATGCGCTTTTCGCTCCTGTGCGTGATCTTCCCTGTGGTCGCCTGCGGCAGGACGCCGTAAACGAAACCGTTGTTGCCGACCCATTCGACGCCGTGCTTCCGGACAGCCGGACCGCCGTCTTTCTTCAGCGTCTGCTCGACCGTGGTGAAAATGTTGCCGTCGTATTCCGGCGCGAGGTTTTCGATTCCCGCCCCGAGCGCGAGGAAAAGATCGCCGAAGAAGAAATACGCCTTGTTCGCGCGCACCTTCAGGATCTCCGGATTGTCCTCGCGGCGCGACGGCTTTTCGATGACGGAATCATTCACCTTGTCGAAGATGAAACCCGCCGCCGCGTCCTGGTCCGGCGCAACCGCACCGGCCGCAAAGTCGCCCTTCGAACCGTATCCGAGCCAGTTCTCAACCGGCTTGAGCATCTTCACCTGCCGCTCCGTGGTGCCGGGCAGCATGGTCAGCGTCGCCGCGCCGAGCGCCTTCGCGCTCTCACCGCCCTCCCGCTCGAACAGCGTCTGGCCGTCGCAGGTGAAGAGGTTGAAGCCGCTGGCCCCGCCGTAGTAGCTCTCAAGCCCGTTGCTGCGGTTGGAAACCATGTTCACGAACGCATAATAATCCGGATTCTTGCGAATCAGGTCGTCGTTGTTGAAGAAGTAGCGTGTGCCGTGATACTCCCCGGACGGAAAATTCAGCATGAAAAGGTTCTTCTCCTTCGCCTCTTTGCGGAACCGGTCGAGCTCCGCAAGCTGCTCCCGGGAGAGCCGGTCGCGGAAATTCCGGTTCAGGTTGTCGGCCAGCGACAGTGAAGGGATCTCGCGCTTGTCCGCATAGCCGGGGCGCGCGTTGCCGCGTTCCAGCACCGGCGGGATCGTCCCCTTGTAGAAGTAGAACGAGGAGCCGCGGAAGAAGTTGAAGATCGCATCGAGCGCCCGGTCGTCCAGCGCGGACGCCCACGGAGTTCCCTTCAGCTTCGAGATGATATTCAGCGAGCCGTTCGTGCCGTGGATCGGGTACCCCCAGATCAGGCACTGGCGGCCATGCCCCCACCCTGCCCCGTCGGCCGTGAAGCCTTCGATCCAGAATGCGTCGTCGTAGGTATTCTGCGAAACGTTGGAGATGCTTTTAGCGACGACCTCGCTCAACACATCGATCATCTCCGGCGAATCGTTGACCAGCGCGGCCTCCAGCAGCGGACGGTACGCGGTCGCATTGCCGCCGACCCACCAGACATGCTTGCGGAACCGCTGCACATCGACGATCTTTTTATCGGTCGCGTCGCCGCGCACCGGTTGGCTCCACGACTGGAACGCAAGGCGCTTCAACGCTTCGGCAACCTCCGGACAGCTGCCGGACTCCATGTCGCCGAGCATCGCCAGGTAGATCCACGCGCCCGCCTTCGGCATCGCGAAGCAGGAGCCGTGGAAACGGCCGCTGCGGATCCTGTCGCCCCGGTCGAATTCGATTCCGCAATAATTCAAAACACCCCTGTAGAGCTTCGCTTTCGCGACGGCGCGCTCCGCCTCCGGAATCTTGCCGGCACGCAAATCGAGCGCGATCCGCAGCAGCCGCTCGAATGCGGTGCTGAGCATATTCAGCACGGGAGTCTGGATCGCGGAGGAGTCGAACTTCGGATCACCCCAGTTGTTCTTCCGGTAATCCGCCTCCAGCTTCGCGAGATCCCGGAACGAGCCGTTTTCATCCAGCTGCGACAGCAGCTCCGCCCCGGAACGTTTGTCGCGCAGATCCAGCCACGGCGTGGTCTTCGCGAATTCCTGCCTCAGCCTGGCGACCGATTCCCGCTTCTCCGCGGAATCCGCCCCCAGCAGAACCCCGGCGCACAGCGCCAGGCCGACAACCCCGATTCGTTTCATATTCAGCTCCTTATGGTTCCGGTTGCTATTCGATTTCGGGCGCACGATAGCTTTTCATGCCGCCCAACTGCTTCCACTTCACATAAACGTAGATCAATATGCCGGTCGCGACGACCGTAAAAATAAAGTCCCATACAAAGATAAACCGGTATCCGAAATAGTCAATCGCAACTCCGCCGCCCCAGTTCGCAACGATCACGAGAACGCTGTTCACCATCGCGTTCGCACTTGAAAACTGGCCGTATTTATCCGGCGGAAACAAAGCGATGTACATCGGAACGCTGCTCAGCGTCTGCACCGAATAGACGATCACGATCACGACTCCCACAACGAAAAACGTTACATAGTCCGTAACCAGGAAATATCCCCAGACATTGATCAGAATGACCAGTACGCCGCTCCAGATGAACACCCGCAGCGGATGCAGTTTATCCATCAGATAACCCATGAGCAGAATCACGCCGAGAGAGACAAGCGAGCCGATTCCCATGATCTTTCCGAACTGCGCTTCGGTGAGCTGCAGCTCCCTGGTGGCGAACAGCAGATTGAAGATCGAACGGCACACCGTCGAAACCTGCGTCATCGCGGTTCCGAGGAACAGCATCGAATAGAACGGGCTCCTGTAGCACTGCCGGAAATAGACCCTGACCCAGTTCACGACCCGCTCCGCAACCGGCGTCGACGCGGCCTGGTACCGCGGCGGAGGCGGATAGCTGCCCTCCTTCACAAAGAAGCACATCAATGCGAAGCTGACCGCGTACAGGATGCCGATTCCTGTGTAAATCCACGGCGAGTACTCCTTCGCGTACTCCATCAGGAAATAGTTGAAGACAAAACCGGCCGCCGTGAACGAGAGATTCAGGAACGCCATGAACCGTCCGATGAACCGGTGCGGAATCACGTCGGCAAAGATATAGTAATAGATCGACCCGATGATCAGGTTGAAAAACTGGAAGAACACCGCGAAGACGCAGACCAGAACAATTCCGAGCGTCTGCACCGGCACGCCGGGCAGCAGCCGGTGCAGCAGCTCCGCCGCCTCGGGCGTCCAGCCGAGCAGAATCAGGAAGAGCGCGACAAACGGCGTAGCGAATGCCAGGTACGGAATCCGCCTCCCCCACCGGGTGCGCGTACGGTCGCTGGCGGTGGAGAGGATCGGATTCATCACGAAGTTCATCGCCGCCGGAATGCTGCCGACCACCAGCCCGATCAACGCCCCCGATGCGTGGAATGAATCCAGCGTCAGCGGCAGCAGCGTCGGAATCAGCACGTAGGCCAGCATGCTGTAGCAGAAACCGCCCCACAGCATCCAGCCGCAGACGGCGAACACGCCGCCGAGCGTATAGTGCAGTGTTCCGACGGAATAGCTTTTCCCGCAGACGGTTTCCATGATCCGGCTCTTCCCCTTATTCGATCAATGCGGAGCAGTAGATGCGGCCTTCGTCCGGTGCGAGGCTGTATGCGAGCTTTCCGCCGTCGAGCCGGACCGGATCGCTGTTGTTCGCATACAGCACCTGCGGCGCGCCGGGCAGCTCGAGCGTTCCCGTCAGCGGCCTGCCGGAGACGTTGGAGAGCATCAGGATGAATTTCCCGTCGACCGTCCTGTAACCATACCAGAGCTCGTCGCCGCGCTCCAGCGTCGCCGCGCCGGCGAACCCGTTGAAATACGGGGCGAACTTCACGACCTCGCGCATGACCTGCGTGAACTCCGCGCGGGTCTTCGCCGGGCTGAACACCGTGTAGATGCCCCAGCGCGGATTCATCCTGCGGTCGCTGTAAAGCCAGTAGATGAGGCCGTTCGCGCCGGAGAGGATGCTCGTAGTGACCTGTCCGCGCATACGTTCGATCGATCCCGGAAAGGTCGGGCTCGGGGCGCGGTGCGGATGATCCGGGTCGTTCACGAGCGCCAGCGCCCGTCTTTCGGCGTCGAGATATTCCGGAGAGTCCTTCGGGTAATCGCCGCGCTTCTTCCCGTTGACCTCCTCGTCATAGAAGGAGTTCGGGTTCAGCGAACCCTCCTTCTCGCAGCCGAATGCGGAGTCGTGCGTATTCAGGATCGGAACCGACTGCATGTTGCCCCATTCGCCGGCGGCTTTGGCGGCGTACTCCTTCGCGGTTTTCGCCATGCCGGCGGCGTGGCCGTGATACCATTGCGGGATGTCGACGTCGACGCTGTCCTGAAACTCCTTCTGATACCAGCTTGAGCTGACGGTCGTATGGTAGGGATCAAGCTTGCGGACCATGTCGTTGAAGAAAACCAACTGCTCCGGGTCGACGCCGTAAATTCCCGGCTCATCAAAGAGATACCACCAGTAGAGCGCCGGGTGGTTCATGTATCTGACGACGCGTTCCATGACCGGCTTGAAGTTCGAGGCGGCGATATCCCGATGCTGCAGGTGGATCATGCCGTAGCAGTTTTCCTTCTGCAGCGCGTCGAGGAACTCCTGCATCGGGTAGCCGTCTCCGAGGCGGGTCATCGTATAATTATGGAACACGTTGAAACCGAATGCCTTAGCATCTCTGATCCGACTGATGTCAACAGCGTAGATCGCCAGCGGAGTAAATGGTTTTCCGTTCAGAAGCGAAATTTTATCCGTGTAGTCGCTCACCGTCGGAATCGACTTATGATGAGAAACATACATCGTGTACTCCTTCCCGTTTGCCCGGACGGAGACTGTGTTCAGCCCCTCGTTCCACCCCTTCTGCGGACGCATTGAAAGCGTCACGCCGTTGCGGTGGAAGCGGTTTTCCTGCCCGTTGACCAGCACCTGTTCGACGCCGCCGTCGAACGCGGCCCGGCTGAAATCGACAAACGAGTTCGCACGCGGCGCATGGGCGAAATCGACGGTTTCACGCAATACGGCAAGCTTCTTCATCGCTTCGGCCGGAGCCGGATTCGGCGCCGCGAGCGCCAGCGCCGCCGGAAGTGCGCCGAAGAGCGCAAGGCAGATCAGGACGGGATAAAATCTTCTCATGGTTTCCTCACTGTTGATATATTTGCGTAATTGTCATTTCTTCAATCGGTCGGCGGAGGGACGTATCCCCCTGCCCCGCCGAGCTTCTGCCATTTGACGTAGACGTAGATGAGCGCCAATGTCGCGCCGATCGTGAAAATCGTGTCCCAGGCGAAGATGAAGCGGTAGCCGAAATAGTCGATCGCCATGCCGCCGAAGTAGTTGGCGAAAATCAGCAGTACGCAGTTCATCATCGCGTTGGCGCTGCAGAACTGGCCGTATTTGTCCGGCGGAAAGAGATCCACGAACACCGGTCCGTTGCTGAGGTACTGGATCGCATAGACCACCGAAATCGCAATGCCGACCACGAAGAACGTCGCATAGTCGGTCACATAGCAGTATCCCCAGATATTCGCGAGTATCACAATGACGCCGCTCGCGAGAAAGACCCGCAACGGATGGACCTTGTCCATCACATAGCCGACCGCGACAATCACCACCGCCGACACCGCGGAGCCCGCGGCCATCACGCGCCCGTACTGTGCGGCGGTCATATGCAGCTCCTCCGTGGCGAACAGCAGATTGAAGGTGTGGCGGCAGACGGTCGAAGCGTTGTTCAGCGCGGTCCCGAGAAACAGGAACGTGAAGAACGGATGGCGGTAGCACTGGCGGAAGTAGATCTTCACCCAGTTCAGCAGCCTCATATGCCACGGCTGCTGCTCCTCCTGAAACTGCTTCGGCGGCGGATACTCCCCTTCTTTCACAAACACGCACATCAACATGAAGCAGATGAGGTAGAGAAGCCCGATGCCGGTGAAGACCATCGGGGCATAGTCGATCACATACGGCATCACGAGGAGATTGAACAGCAGCCCGCTGCCGGTTCCCGCGAGGTTCATCGCCGCCATGAAACGGCCGATGAACCGATGCGGGATCACATCCGCGAACACATAGTAATAGATCGAGCCGACGATCAGGTTGAAAAACTGGAAGATCACGGCGAAGATGCAGATCAGCAGGATTCCGAGCGAGTTGACCGACATCCCGGTAAACACGTTCGCATGCAGATAAGCCGTAATCGGCGGCACCCAGCCGATGAGGATCATAAAAAGCGCCACAAACGGCGTTGCGACAACCAGATACGGGATGCGCCTCCCCCACCTGGTGCGCGTGCGGTCGCTCGCGGTCGAGAGGATCGGGTTCATCACGAAATTCATCGCCGCCGGAATGCTGCCGACCACGAGCCCGATCAGCGCCCCGGAAGCGCTGAACTGCTTCATGGTCAGCGGCAGCAGCGTCGGAACCAGCGTGCCGAGCATGCCGAAGATGTTGCCGCCGAGGATTACCCAGGCCGACACGATGATCACGCCGGAGAGCGAGTAACGCAGCGTGCCGACGGAGTAAGGCCGCTTCGGATCCTCCGGCGCAGAATCCGGGATCAGTTCGGCAGTGACGGAGCTCTCAGCCATTGATCACCTCGCGCGCTTCGGAATGGAGGCCGGAGGCCGGGAAACCGGCGGCTTCGGCGGGCCAGCGCCACGGCTTGCCCGCCGCGAGCCGGACCGTGCGGGAAGGAATCCCCGGGGCCGTGAGCCGCACCGTGCGGTCGGACTCCGAGCGCAGTACCGCATGGGCCAGCCGGCCGCCGCGCAGCCCGGCCGAAACCCGGATGCCGCCCTCCGCACAGAGCTCCTCAAATGAAATCCGCTTCCAGTCAGCCGGAATTGCCGGGAAAAGGCGGATCACGCCGCCCGAGGATTGCAACAGCATCTCATGGATCGCCTGCATCGCCGCGAAATTCCCCTCAAGCGTGAACGGGCGGTATTTGTGGGCCGATTCCCCGAGGTCGCGGTAGTCGCCGTTCAGATGGAATCCGTTCGGGCTCACAAAGGCATCGAGGAAAAGCCGCAGCATCCGGGCGGCGCGTTCGCCGCGGCGGCAGTAGGCGTTGAGCGCCGCCATCCAGCCGAAGCTGTATCCGACCCAGCCGCCGGTTCCGAGCAGGTCGATCCGGCGCAGCGAATTCGCGACAAGCTCTTCATGTTCAGCAGGTTCCAACAGACGTAGCGGATAGAGCGCCATCAGGTGTGAATGGTGGCGGTGGGACTCCCGCAGAAATTCGTCCGGCGACAGCATCAGCCCCTCCGCCGGATCAATGCTCAGCGGCTCAAGATGCGCAAGCTCCTGCCGCCAGCGGGCGGCCTCACCGCAGTCGCCCGCCGCCTCGGAAAGTTCCGCGAGATCGGAGAAGAGACGCAGGAGAAGCGCCTGGTCATAGTTGGAGTTCGGCGTCAGGAACGCCGCCGGCGTCTCGTCGTGGATCTCGGGAGAGGAGGAGACGGGCAGCTTGTAGAAACCGTTTTCATCCCGCGCCATCAGCGCGAGCAGGAACTCCGCGACCCCCGACAGGAAAGGCAGCGCCTTCTCCCGGAGGAAGGCCCGGTCCTGCGTATAGCGCCAGTGATCCGCAAAGAGCGCCGCGAGCCACGCTCCCGCCGTCGGGGAGAAGGAATATTGCGGCCACCCTCCGAGCGGCTGTCCCGCCAGGGAAGTGACCCCGGGAACCGCGATGCCGGGGCAGCCGAAAAAGCGCTCCGCGTGACGGCGGAAAACGGGAATGCGTTCCACCAGGTGGTCGAGAAAGCTCTCGCCGCAATCGAAGTCTCCGCTGGTGAGGTAGCCGATGTAGCTGAACTCCGTATTCAGGTCATGGTGAAAGTCGCCGCGCCACGGCGGCAGCGAACCGTCGTCCGCGGTCCAGATCCCCTGCAGCGGCATCGGGGGAGCCCCTTTCCGCGAGGCGGAACCGTAAAAGTAACGGCAGAGCTCGTAAAACTGTTGGAAGCGCGGAACCGGCAGGGTAACGGAGGAGCGCCGCCAGAACGCCTGCCACCAGCGGCGATGCTCCCGGAACGCCGCCTCTGCCGGCTGTTCCGGCCGGGCGGAATGGTCCGCGACGAGCATTTCCAGCTCCTCCGGCGAACCGGCGCGCAGAATGCGGATCACGTATTCGCCGGGCGCGACTTCCCGCAGCAGAATGCCGTAGCTCAGCCCCTCGCAGCACGGCTGCAGATAGGTACGCACCGCGCCGGAATCGATGCTCTTTCCGGCCGGATATCCGAGCGATCCGACACTGCGGACACTGCCGGCCTCCTGCAGCAGCTCCGCCCTGCCCTGATAGTCGGGAGGAACGATGCGGGCCGACCGCAGCGGGACATTCACCGACAGCCGGATCTCATCGCCGTCCGCCCGGCAGAAGCAGCTCAGGGCGACCGCGCCGGAGCCGTCCCGCAGAAGCCCGGTCGCCCGGGCCGGGTCCAGCTCGAAAACCGCGTTCTGCAGCCGTTCGGCAAGAACAAGCTCAATGCGCCCGACCGGCAGCTTCGTCGCGGGAATGGATTCCGCGAGCCGGCAGAGCTGCCGGCATTTCGCCATATCACGGCCGCGGGCGGCTTCAACCAGCGTCCGGCAGTTCCAGAGCGGAGACTCCTCCGCCCCGCCGAGCCGCTCGTCCCAGAGATCGCCGCGATCCAGCGAAAGCTTCACATTCAGTCCGTCGCCCCAGAGCAGCACGCCGCAGAGCCCGTTGCCGAGCGGCACGGCTTCATCCCAGCGGGTGATGGGGGCTGTCAATTTCAGGTGTTTCATAAACGGGATTCCGTCAGGTGCAAGGTTATCGTTTCGAATCAGTTGTCATTGGTCACCCACTGCAGGGCGTCCTTGTCGAAACTGCCGTGCATGCGGTAACCGCCGATGAACTCCCGTTCATACATCGTTCCGTTGTAGTAGGGCACGATGATTTTGTCGCTGATCGCCTTCCCGACGGAATATCCCGCGGCATGTCCGTCGAGGAACGCGAGATTGCCGGTCCGGCCGTGGAACATCGCAAAGTTGCCGGTCCAGTCGCTTTTGTTCGTCTGAATGACGTTGTAGGCTCCGCCGGCCGATCCCCAGCCCATGGAGTACGCCTCCGCGAGCATGACCGTCATGGAAGCCGCCTTCTTTATCTTCTTGAACGGCATCGGATAGCCGTTCGCACTGTCACCGGATTGCGGCAATGCATAAGTGTCGCCGGCCTGCGCGGTCGGCCTCGCCGCCAGGTATGAGGGACAGATCGCGGCTTTGCGCGCAAGCTCATTGACCGCGCCGCCGTTGTCCCCCTGATTGAAGCCGGAGACCCCGGCCTTGCTGTACTGATAGAACCAGCTTGTCGTGACGCCCGCGGCGGCCTGCACGCCGCCGATCACGCCGTTGCTGTCGTTGATGTACTGGGTCATGGTGAGGCTGAACTGCTTCTGCCTGCTCAGGCAGCTGGCGTTCCGCGCCCGGTCCCGTGCCTGATTCAACGCGGGCAGCAGCATCGAAGCGAGGATCGCAATGATCGCAATCACAACGAGAAGCTCTATCAGTGTGAAGAGCCCGGAAGAGGAATTTCCGGAACGACTGAAGAAATGCATGACCGATTCCTTTCTGTTACTGTTGGCCGATCGGGTTTCGCTGTTCTAATTATACTTCAGCTTGTGTCCGGAAAGAATGCACAAAATGCACTCTTTTGTATCTATTCGTACTTTTCTGTTGAAAAACAGGCAACCGCAGAAGCCTCCGCCTGATTCCCGGCGGCCGGTATGGAAAAAACGTTCAGACCAGCCGGGGCATAACGGCCGTCTTCTCGACTGAGCCGGGCGCAGTAAGGATATGGCGGGCGGCGGCGGCGCCGATCTCATAAGTGCAGATATCGATCTCGCGCGGAATCGGAAACACCCCTTTCAGAAAGCTGGGGTTGTTATCGCACGAAATGATCTGCACACAGGCCGGATCGATCACCGGAGCCATCGCCTGGTGCAGCATGACGAGGAACGCATCGGCGCAGCAGAACAGCCCCGCTTCGTGTGAACGCAGCGCTTCGGCATTCTCTCCGGCAAAGGCGCGCAGACGGCGGATGATCTCCGCGGCCCCCATACGGAACACATCGACATCAACATGTTCCGCCGCAAAGCCATGCATTGCCAGCGACGACCGGAATGTATCGAGTCTCTGCCGGAACAGCGGATGCGTTCCGCTGCCGATGAAAACGAATCTGCGGCACCCCTGTTCGCGCAATTCACGCGCCGCGAGCTCCCCGATCCGGGAGTTGTCGTAGGTGATATGCGTGACCGGGCAATTGTAGTCCTGCGCCCCCATGACCCGCGTCCAGCTGCAGCCCGCAAAACGGTCGTAGCAGATCCCTTCCTGCCCGGTCGGCAGAATCGCGACGAGATGGCAGTTCCGGCGGCTCAGCCGGCGCAGCTGCTCCTCATCGCCGAGCTCAAGTATCTGGAACGAAAGCGGCACTCCGGCCGCTTTCAGCGAATCATACAGCCCCTGATAGAGCTGCCCGTAGTTCGCGAGCATATTGTCACGCGCATCCGGTATATTCAGCGGCTGCGCGTCCCGGAGATAAAGGCTCACAAAATCCACCTCAAGCTGCGATCGCACATAGGTTCCGCTGCATGGCTTCACTTCCACAAGTCCATCCGCCGCAAGTCGTTGCAGCACCCTCTGCATGGTGGCGGGGCAGGAATCGTAGAGCACGGCCAGCCGGGTCACGCCGGGCAGTTTGCCGCCGAGCCGGCCGGCCCGGATATCGGCGGCGACCCGGGCGGCAAGCTCTTTCCGGCGGTCATCCTTGCGCCCGCGCCGTTCCGCGCCGGGCAGATCAGTTTGTGTCTGTTTGATCATCGTTCCGGGCCTCTCCCTTTCTTTCCCGGTTAATATAACCGCCGGAATCCTCCGAGTCAAGGGGAAATCCGAAAACTGATTCACCTAAATCGTGATTTTTTCTGAACTATTTTATATTCCAAGAAAAACTGTATCAAAATAAAGTCAAAAAATTCTATAAATACCATATTGACATTATGATTTGAATTGAGTATAATTAAATAAAGAAACAAAAAACTGTAATACAAATAAAATCGAAAAGCAAATCATGGCAATCACAAACCGGCGCGGCCGCAGGGCCGACCTGAGAGACGCACTGCGTGACCGCATCATCGCAGACTTCCCGGCCGGAACCGGTTCGGGGAAACTGCCGCCCGCGGCGGCTCTCGCCAGGCGCTACGGCGCCGGCGCGGGAACCGTCCGGCGCGCCCTCGGAGAAATCGCCGCGGCCCGTATGTCCGGCGCACCGTCCGGCGGCAGGAGAGTGGCCCTGCTGGCGATCGGCAGGGTTCCGCCCCCGGCCGGCACGCTCATGACCGATTACGGCGAAGTGTGCAAGGGGATGACGGATACGCTGAACGCGGCGGGCGGCTCCCTTACGACCCACTGCCTCGGGCTCGACGAGCAGGAGTGTCTGCAGGAGATTTTCCGGCGCAACAACCGTCTTGCCGTGCTCGTGACGGATGAATCCGCCGCCGAGGTCTACCGGTTCCTTGCCGGAACCGGTTTCATCCGGCTCATGGGCTCCCCCGACCCGGAGTGCCCGGGACCGCACCTGACGACGGATCAGGCGGCCGTCGGGCGGCTCGCGGCCGGCTACCTGACCGGCCGCGGCTGCCGGAGCTTCCTGTTCCTCGGCAACGCCGAACGCCGGATCTTCCGGGAACGGCGGGACGCCTTCATCGCCGCGTTGCCGGAAGCTGCGGAACAGAATGAAATCAGGATCGATTTCAACCGCCTCGACGGAAACGGCATCATCAGCCTCATCGAAGCGTGGCTTCAGGATCCCGCCCGGCGCTCCCGCCTGCCGGAGCTCGGCATCTTCTGCGGCGGCGACGCCCTGCTGCTGCCGCTTTACCGGGCGATGGCCGCCTGCCGGATCGATCCGGCCGAGGTTGCGGTCGTCTCGACGGATCAGAACCCGCATTATATGAGCCACGTATTTCCCGTCCCCGCCGGCATCGACATCGGCATGTATGAAACCGGAGTCCGCGCCGCACGGGCCGCGCTGACCGGCGCCGCGCCGGGGGTCGTGCTGACCGCCCCGCGCCTGGTTCTGCCGCACCCGGAGCCGTTCATGAGTATACCGGGCCTCCGGCGGCCCGCCGACGTTTGAATTCACACAACAGAAGGAATCAGGATCATGAGAACGAAGCCCAATCAGTTCCACAGACGCCGTAATCAATTTACCTTGATAGAGTTGCTCGTCGTTATAGCGATTATCGCAATTCTCGCGTCGATGCTGCTGCCCGCGTTGAACCGGGCGCGCGGCAGGGCTTACAACACCGAATGCCTCTCCCGGATCAAACAGCTGGGCGTCTACCAGATCAGCTATATGGACGACAACGGCGGGAAGCTCATGGGACGAAACATGGCCGGATGGGCAACAAGCTGGTTCCAGCTCTTTTACAACGGCGGAGTCCCGGGCTTTACCGGCAATACCGATACGAGCGCCCTCGCCCGGAAAATCGCGATCTGTCCGTCCTATGTAAGAATCAAGGGCAAGGACGCCGACGTCAAGACGACCTACGCCGTACCGCTCTCAACTCAGGATCCTTATCTGACCCCGACTGTCCAGATCCGTGTCCCATCCAAATCGATCATGCTGGCGGAGGCCTACCGGCTCGACTGGAACGCCGCCCACGGCACCATCGACGGCAACCAGAACTCCGGCGGCGGCAACTTCGCGACGTTTCACGGCGACACCGGCAATATCTGTTTCCTCGACGGCCACGTGGTCTCCTGCTCCATCGGCCGGGCGGTCGCAGACGGATACTCCGTGCCGAACCTGAACAGCGGAACATTTGCCGAACGCAAGCTGACCGGCGGAGTGATTCCGGCCGGAGATTTCAGCAGCGGCATCTTCTCAACCCGTTAAAATGCAAACTACTGCAACACCAATCCCGGTCGGCTCGCCGTACCGCGTCGGGACGTTAAACTACACAAAAAGTGCGCTTGTCACCCTTTTCGTCTGGATGCTGTGGGGCGATTTCTGCTTCTGGATGATGGAGACGCTGACGCCGACGCTGCTGCCGCTGATGCTCAAAAATCACGGAGCGAGCAACACGACCATCGGGCTCCTGGTCGGCAGCATCCCGTCGCTGCTGAACTTCGTCATCAACCCGATCGTCAGCACGACCAGCGACCGCACGCGCAGCCGGTGGGGGCGGCGGATCCCGTATCTGCTGTTCACGAGCCCTTTCGTGACGCTTTTCCTTATCCTGCTCGGCTGGAGCGATTCGATCGGTGCATGGCTGCATACGCTCGCATACGGCGAGAACGGCAGCCCTGCGGCAACGGTTATCCTCATCATCGCGCTGCTCGCGATCGCCTATCAGGTGTTCAACCTCTTCATCGCGTCGGTGTTCTACTATCTCTTCGCGGATGTGGTCCCGAAGCAGTTCCTCGGCCGTTTCATGGCGCTCTTCCGGGTGGTCGGGACCGCGGCCGGCTTCGTCTTCAACCTCTGGGTGCTGCCGCACGCCGACGAGCATCTGCCGTGGATCTTCACGATCGTCGCCCTGATTTACCTGGTCTCCTTCACGCTGATGTGCCTGAATGTGAAGGAGGGGGAGTATCCGCCGCCGGAGAAGGTCCGGAAGAACGGCCCCTTCGGCATCATCATCCAGTATGTGCGGGAGTGCTTCTGCATCCCGTTCTTCCTGGTCTTCTTCTTCGCGATGGCGCTGAACAATGCGTCGATGGTCTGTCGGACCATCTTCAATCTGCTTTTTGCGACCCGTGAGCTCGGGCTGACCCTCAAGCAGTTCGGCTTCATCACGGCGGTCGCGACCGGGATCACGATCCCGCTCTTTTACCTGGTCGGAATCCTGGTGGACAAATTCCACCCGATCCGGATTTACATGGCCGGCAGCGTGCTGGTCATCATCGCAAACATCATCGGCTTCTTCTGGGTCCATGATTACCCGAGCTTCTCCGTCGTGGCGATCCTGCTGGCGCTGGTTTACATGCTCCAGACCGCGAGCTCCCTGCCGCTCGGAGTGATGCTCGTACCGCACGACCGGTACGGCCAGTTCTGTTCGGCCGCGGCGATGATCAGCGCACTGACGCTCGTGGCGGCGAACTCCGGCGGAGGCTGGTTCATCGACAAGCTCGGTTATCAGTATATCTACGCATGGGATCTCATTTTCACCACATTCGGACTGATCGCTCTCGGTTGGGTTTACCGCAGGTGGAAAGCGCTGGGCGGAGATAAAAATTATACCCCGCCCCAATAAATGGACAAAGGAGAAAAGAACATGATGAAAACAACAATGACGATGCTGTTGGGGGCCGCGCTGGCCGTCCCGGGATTCGCGGCGGAAAACCTGCTCGGCAAGGCGGAGGTGAAAGCGCACCCGTACCCGGAGAAAGCGGCGGAGATGCTGGACGGCAACTTCGAAACCCAGTGGATGGGCTATACGGCCGCGAACTCCGACGGGAAGATAACCGCGACGTTCCCGGAAGAGACGGAGTTCCAGACAATTGCAATTCATGGCGGCAACCTCGTCTCCGGCACAGTGGAGCTTTCGCCCGACGGGATCACGTGGGAAGCCCCCGCCGCCATGACGACGGCAAACGCCCCCGGAATGCTTGGATTCATCCTTGACAAGCCGCGGAAAATCAAGGCGTTGCGCCTGTCCCTCGCCGGCGGGCCGGAGAAACAGGCGGTCGTGGTGCGCGAGCTGTACGTTTTTGTGCCGGACGTCCCGGAAAATCTCGCGACGCTTCGCAAAATCACCGAATCCGGCGGCGACCGGAACTGGCGCTTCCCGGCCGTCTGTCTCGTGGACGGCAATACGGCGACCGGAACGAAGTACTACAGCAACTATTCCGGATCGGCGTTCGAGGTCGATCTCGGCAGAGAAGAGACGGTTTCAAGCGTGGAGTTCCGCGGCGGGGCTCCCTTTGCCCGGATGACGGTCTCCGTCTCCGCCGACGGCAGAAGCTGGACGCAGAAGGCGGAGAAAAGCAATGCGGCCAAAGGCGTTCCGCTCACCTTCGACCCGGCCGGCGCGCGCCATGTGAAAATCGACGTGAAAGGCAATTTCACGTCGGCCCCCTCCGAACTCATCATCCGGTAGGGGAACAGGCCATGAACGTCAGAGAAAGCTGGTTTTCGCAGGCGCGGTTCGGCATGTTCATCCACTGGGGACTGTATGCGATCCCCGCCGGGGAGTGGAACGGCGCTCCGGTCAAAGGCATCGGTGAACAGATCATGCGGTTCGCACGGATCCCGGCGGCGGAATATGAAAAACTCGCGGGGCAGTTCAACCCGCGGGAATTCGACGCCGACGCATGGGCGGCGCTCGCGGAAGCCGCCGGCATGAAGTACCTTGTGCTGACGGCAAAGCATCATGACGGATTCGCGTTGTTCGATACCGCCGTCTCCGATTTCTCCGTCATGAAGGCGTCCCCTTTCCGGCGCGACATCGTTGCCGAGCTCGCCGCGGCCTGCGCCCGCCATAAGCTGAAATTCTGCGTCTACTACTCGCAGCGGCAGGACTGGCACGAACCGGACGGCGTCTGGAACGAATGGCCGGGGCAATTCCCGGTTCCCGTCGAAAAGCGGGGCTTCGATTTCAGCCGCTATATGAACGCGAAAGCGCTGCCGCAGGTGCGCGAGCTTCTGACCCAATACGGTCCCGTCGGAGTGGTCTGGTACGATACGCCGACCGACTCCACGCCGGAGCAGTCGGAAGCGTTCGCCGGCCTCGTCCATGAGCTTCAGCCGGAGTGCCTCGTCTGCGACCGGGTCGGCAACGGCCGCGGCGATTATGCGGTACTCGGCGACAACGAATTCCCGTACTGCGCAGGAGAGCTGAACGGCGAAGTTCCGGCCACGATGAATCACACCTGGGGATTCAAAAAGGATGACGACAGCTGGAAAAGCGTCCGCGAGCTGCTCTATTCGCTGATCCGCTCCGTCGCAAACGGCTGCAACTACCTGCTGAACGTCGGCCCGGACGCCTCCGGCAGGATCCCGGCTCCGTGTGCCGAGCGCCTCCGCGCCATCGGCAAGTGGATGAAGGTCAACGCGGAAGCGATCCACGGAGCGACGAGCGTCCCCTTCGCCGTTCCACCGGAATGGGGCATGGCCACCGCCTCCGGCAGCCGGCTCAATCTGATCTTCTCCGAGTGGCCCGGTTCCACTTTCATGCTCGACGGGCTCCTGAATGAGGTCGTGAACGTCCGGCTGCCCGCCCTCCCCGGCACATGCGTCAAGGCGGAACGGCGCGGCGGCGCCTGGAGCCTCTCCGGATTGCCGGAACACGCCCCGGATCCCGATTTCAGCGTCGTCGTGCTCGAGCTCGATTCCCCCGTCCGGGTTGACCCGGAGCTGCGCCAGTCCTCGAACGGCTCCATTACGCTGCTCGCGGGGCGCGCCGAAATCCGTCCCGCCCCCGGCGGCCGGCTCGCGCTGGACGGCAAGGGGCTGCCGCTCAACTTCCGGCCCGGCACCGGGAAGCTGGCCTGGCGTTTCCGGGTCGACCGCCCGGGGCGCTTCCGGGCCGAGGCTTTGACCAACCGCCACTGGAGCTGCAAATGGATCGACGGAATCGAGCTCTCACTCTCCGGATCCGCGGGGAATCTCCGCCGGATCCTGACCGAGGACCTTCCGCTGCAGAACCTTCAGACGAAGTATCATCCGGAAACCGTCAGCCGCCTCGGGGAACTGACCTTCGCCACGCCCGGCGAATACACGCTGGAGCTCGAACTCCTCCGCATGCCTGAATTCAAAGCCGTCAACGCCCTCAGCGAAGACGACGGCGACAACCGCACGCTGAATCTCATCGAACTCAAACTGCTCCCCTTGCAGAAGTAACAGCGCGCGGGGACCGGGGCGGCATTTTCCCTCTCCGGCCCCGCGCCGCCTGAAACCGTTACTGCGGATCCCCGGCAGAAACCGCTCCGAGCCCATCCAGCAGCTCATGGAGCCGGGCTTCGCTCAGCCGCTGCTTTCCGCCGCAGCTGGTGCGCAGCAGGACTTCGAGCCGGGGCAGGCAAAAGTCGCGGAACTCCTTGCGCCCCTCCATAAAGTCGATGGCGCGCTCAATCTTCCTCCGGGCCAGACAGCGGTACGGGAAAAGCACCGTTGAAAGCGGCGGATCGATGTGGCGGCCGAATTCGAAGTTGTTGACTCCGAACAGCGCCATCTCCTCCGGCAGTTTCCAGCCGAGCTTCGATGCGGCTAGTTCAAGCTGAAGCGCCGCGATGTCGTCATATCCGATCACTGCGAGGCCGCCGCGGAACGGCTCCCATTTCCGCAGGAGTTCCGCCGCTTCCGCCGGGTCGTCTCCGATCGCAGCCGCCAGCTCCGGGCGCCCGGTTTCGCGGCAATGCTCCCGGTAGATCCCGAGACGTTCCTTCATGCCGGGATCCGGATGGCTTTTCCGCCCGCAGAACGCGATATGCGCAAAGCCGAGCGCCTCGAAGTAGCGCCACTGGAAATTCAGCAGCTGCCGGTCAAACCAGAAGTGCAGTTCGGGCGGCTCGTAACAGGCCAATGCCCCCTGCGGGTGCTTTGCCAGGAGCGCCGCATTCGACGACATGATGAGCGGCAGCGGTGAAGCCGCCAGAAGCAGATCGAGCTGCTCCGGCGTTTCGCCGTCGAGAATCACGGCCTGACAGTTGTTCTGTTTCATCGCCTGCAAAGCGTCGGCACACTCCCCGTACGTATTGACGATGTGGAACTCCAGCAGCAGCTGCCGCCGCCCGGCCTCCTCTTCCAGCATAAGCAGCAGCCGGTTGGAGAACTCGCCGTCGTCGCGGTGATGAAACAGCACGCCGATCCGCCGCCGCGACACCACCTGGACCCGGGGCTGGGGCCTGCCGACCAGGAAGCTCGCGTCGCGCAGCACGAAACAGCCGATCCGTTTCCGGGTCTCGACCACGCCTACCTCCTCAAGAAAGGAGAGCGCCTTGCGCACAGTGTGGAGGTTGCACCTGAACCGGACAGCGAGATCACGGACTCCGGGCAGTTTCGTTCCCGGCGGATATTCACCGCAGATCAGGGCGATCAGGGCGTTGATGATTTTCTCGTAAACGAATCGGTTTTCCTGCATGATGTTTATACAGTACACCTGAAGCGGAGCGATTGCAAATCAGCGGGTCAGGTGGTATGCCGAAACGCCGCCCGGAAAGCCACAGTTGTCGATGTTGAAGCGGAACACCCCGCCGGCGAACTCGCCTTCCACCGTTCCGACCCCGGTTCCGTCACCGGCCAGCGCAGCTACCCGCCACGGAGCGGCGCCGGCCAGCTCCACCCGGGCCGTTCCGCGTTCGATGAGCAAAGGCATTTTCCCCCAGTGCCGCAGAAGTGTCCGCTCCCGGTTGCCGAAACCGGTGCCGGTCGCGGTGAAGTTGGTCAGGTGGATCAGGAGGATGCTCCGGCTCTCCGGCAGCGGTTTCCGGTCGAGGGAAACCGCGGCCACCGTCATAAAAGTGGAAGCGTCGCAGATCCTCAGCTTCCCTGCCGCCAGTGTCCCCTGCGGCAGAGTGACCGCTTCCGTGAGCGGCGTGGCCACGGCGAAAGTTCCCGCGGCCGGATCGAGCCGGATCCGGCGGTCGCCGGAAACGGGGCGCATGCCGGGCCGGTAGAGCTTCACATCCGCCGGGAGAGGCCGTCCGGCGGCATGGGAACCGATTTGGGAATACAGCCCCAACAGGGAGAAGTCATCCGGAAATCCCTGGAACACCGAACGCTCCGCTTCTCCGTCCGGAACCGCCATGGAGATCTTCTCCGCAGCCGGCTCCATATCTCCGCGCAGAAACAGCGCGTGAATGATACGGTCCCCGAGCTGCTGCATCGGGTCATTGACCGCATCGAACGCGGCGCCGTCCCGGAGCGAACGGAGGTTTTCCGCATTGTGCGACCAGGCGAACCTCCAGAGGCCGGCCCAATCCTGCAAAGAGGCGTAAGCACCGAGCAGCGGCCCGCCGGCGGCACGGTGGATATTCGGGTTGCAATAGTTGAACTCCGTAACGATGAACGGCTTCCCGAAGATGCGCGTCGGCATCAGCAGTCGCGGCAGGACGGCGCTGCGGCGGATGGGAGAAGACTGGTCGTAGCGGTGCGGCAGACTCCACGGGCTGACCGGAAAAGAGGGATGGGCGAAATACTGGTGATTGTCCACCACGTCGAACCGGTCGCGCAGCAGCGTCAGCGACATCGTCGTGTTGCAGTTCAGGCTCGTAAGCGGCACGGCGATCCGAAGCTCCTCCCGGACAAAGCGGAGCTGTTCATCAAGCACGTTCGCCTGCAGCTCCTGCAGGAAACGGGGAAAATCCTCCTCATTCGCGTTGCGCAACCGCTTCCATTGCGCGAATTTCTCCCGGTAGCGGGCCGCGGTTTCCGGCGTCGAGGCCCAGACATTCACAAGCGGCTCCTCGTTGACCAGATTCAGGGTCACAAGAGCCGGATCCTGCCCCCAGGCGATTCCGGTGTAGGGGTTCACATGCTCCATCCATCTGCGGGCGAACTGCTTCCAGTTCTCCATCGCCGCCGGGTCGATCGCCAGCAGCGCCTTCATGAGCGGCCGGTTGTGGAACTTCGCGTCGGAAAGACCGTCGCCCGGATGAAAAGGGCGGCTGGTGTAGAGATCGGTCGTCACATAAATTCCCCGTTCCTTGAGCCGGGCGAACAGATAATCGAGTCGGTCGAGATTCTCCCGGTTCAGCACGGCGGAGCCGGCCGCGCCGCGATCGGTCAGCCCGTCGTCGTGGTGATGAAAGCGAACCGCATTGTAGCCGGCGCGCGCCAGATACTCCGCCAGCTCCCGGGCGGTCTCGTGATCGGGAAAATTCGCGTCGTTGCAGAGATTTACGCCGAAAAAGCGGATGCTCTTCCCCGGCCGGTCCGAAAAATGGAACCGCCCGTCCGGCGCCGCCGTCACCCTGCCGTATTTTCCGGCCGGAGCATCGAGCGCCGCAGAGAAATCCAGCGGGCTGCCCGCCGCGATCCGGCGCTCGAACCGGCAGGGGAACCACCGTCTGTCCGGCGCGGCGGTGAACGGCCGCTCCCCCGCGGCGGAGAAGCGGACCGGGCGGTCGCTCTGCGTCGCCGCCGCCACCATCCAGAACACATCGGGCCGGGCGCTGCGAAACACCATCGAAACCGGATTGCGCTTCCGCAGCGGAAAGCTTGAGGCATACAAACCGACCTCCGCCGCGCCGTTTTCCCGGCTGACCGCAATGACGGCGTTCGGGCGCGACATCGTCAGGTGCCAGTTGTCGCAATCGATCCCGGCCCGCACGGGGATCGATTCACGCGAGCCGTCCGCATCGGTCACGTCGAGATAACCCAGCACCGCACCCGCCTCCGGCGTGAAGGCGGAAGCGTGGAGCAGGTTGATCGCCCCAGCCGTCTTCCCCGGCAGCTGAAGTTCGACCTGCGGCGGAGCGGAGCGGCCCACCACGACCGCCCCTTTCCCGGCGACGCAGAACGGAATCCCGGAGACTTCGCAGCGCCCGGCTGTCATCGCGGAAAAGTCATTGCCGCTCCCCTGCCCTGTCCAACCGGAGCCGTCCCGGTCCGCAAACGTGCGGTTGGCCGCCTGCTCCAGCGAAACCGGATGCACCGCCGGGGGGAGCACCGCAAGCTCGAACTCGCACCGCGCCCGGCGGAAGCTGCCCCGGGCAGGCGTGAAATAGAACCGCAGGGAGAGGTTGTTCCCCCACCGGCGGCTGTCCTGAACATAGACCCGGAGCTCCCCGGAAAAGACCAGCCGGACTCCGCCCGCCAGATCCACGGTGACGGAACGGGCGTCACTCTCGGCGGCAAGCACCTGCCCGCGAAAGCTCCCGGGGACGGGAACGCTGCGGCCGTCGATCTGCAGGCCGCCGACCGGAAGAGGCAGCGACAGCGTCGCACTGAGGGCGGGCGTGGAGATGTCGGCCGGGAAATCGCAGTTTCCGGTAAAGCGCCACCGCCCGGGAGCGGTTTTCCGCCACTCACAGGAAACCGTTCCGGTGATGCCGTCCACTGTGACGCGGCCGGTGATGCGCAGGAACTCCTGCCCGCCCTGAAGCGTGCGCTCCCGCCACTCCCGGTTGGTCTGGAACCGCCAGGCGGAGTCGGCGACGGAGATATCCAGCAGCGCATCTCCGATCTTCAGAGAACCGTCCGGACGCAATTCGGCTCCCGCCTGCGGTTCCAGCGCATGAAGCGACATACCCGCAACGGCGGCCAACAGGAAAATCAGGAATTTCATGGTGTTCCCCGCTGTAATCTCAGTTGGCCGAGTAGACGCTCCACCGGCTCCACGGAAACATATCCGGCTGGGCGAGAGCTGCGACATGGCCGTCGAAAAAGAGGACATTGGCGCGGCCCGAATGGATGAAGTGGACGCCGTTGCCGGTCATATACTGAGTCGGAGTGCCCGCCAGCGCCTGTTCCAGGTTCCACGGACTGCCGCCCGTCGCGGCGTTGTAGGTTTCCGCATGGTGGATCTTGACCGACGGGCTGCGGACCTTTTCATATTTATAGATATAGGCCCACTCCCCGGCGCCGGTGTCCCGCCCCAGGAAAGCGCGGATGCCGGAACCGTTTTTCGCATAGGAGGAGAAGCTGATCTTCCCGTCTCCGGAGGCGGGAGCGTCCAGTTTCTCCGGACACATCCGGTTGCGCGGCACAACTTTATGTTCGGCCAGCATAAATGCGTCGCTCCCTGTGTCGACATTGAGGTAACGGAAAAATGCATTGCTGTAATAGTACATATTGCCCCAGCTGTCGTCCTTGAAGCGAACGTCGTAACCGTCGTAGTCCAGAGAGTAGGCCATATTCGCAGCCCCCACGCTTTTCAGGTTGTTCACGCACGTGGCGGTCCGCGCCCGGCTGCGAGCCTGATTCAGCGCCGGCAGCAGCATCGCCGCCAGAATCGCGATAATCGCAATCACAACCAGAAGCTCGATCAATGTAAATTTCCTTGTCATCTTTCCTCCTTTGGCTTTGCCCGATAAATTCAAATCATGCGGAAGTCCTCTTGTTATATATTATGATATAACAGAATCCGGATGTCAAGAGCCGTTCCATTTTTTTCAGGAAAAAAATATGACGACGGCTTTATGAACCGGAGAAAAAAACGGTTCGCCTTCCTGTGCTTCTCCATTCCGGTTCTCCTGAAAATGATGGATTTTCTCTTTTATTGTCATACTTTGCTTGGAGCTTTGTTATACATTGCGTATAATAAATATTGAAACAACGGAGGCTAACGTGTCGGCAACCAAATGTGTGGAAATTGTCAATGAGATCGGAGCGGAGATCCGCAACGGCGAGCACGGCGCCCCCGGGACCGCGTTCATGACGGTGCGCGAGCTGTGCGATGTATTCGATATTTCGCTGGTCACCGCTCAGCGGATCGTGACCCGGCTCAAGGAGGACGGATTGCTGGTGCGTTCCGGCAAACGGATCAGCATCGCCGCACGGCCGGTGCGGGAGACGGCGGTTTCGCGCCGGATCGGAGTGGTCGTCACAAAAATAGACAATCCTTTCTTTTCCAGGCTGTTGAATGCTCTTGAGCTCTCCGGGCGAAGGCGCAGCCTGGAGCTGATTTCGGCAGGCAGCGATTACAGCGTCAGCCATGAAAGGCATCTGTTCGAAATGCTGGAGAACAGCGGCGCGGGGGGCTTTCTGGTCTGCCCCGCCCACGATGTCGATTCGGCTCCGGCGCTCCGGAGCCTGAAGCTGCCGTTCACGCTGATCGGCCGCCGGGTGGCGGAGGTGGACGCCGATACGGTGATGACCAACGACTTCGAGGCGGGAAGGCTGGCGGCGACCCATCTGATCGAGCAGCGCTGCACGGACTTCCTGTACATGGGGGTCAGCAACTTCCGCAATGACATGCGGTTCCGCGGCTTCGCCTTCGAGCTGCACCAGCGCGGCGTGCCGTTTCCGGAGGAGCGCCACCTGCGCGTCAACGTCGACCGCGACGAAAGCGATCTGCCGGCCTCCCTCGCCAGGCTGCACAGCGGCGGCAAAACCGGAGTGTTCTGTTACCACGACCTCTTCGCGCTGCGAATGATCCGGGCGGCGCGGCTCTGCAAATTCGCCATCCCCCGCGAAGTGTCTGTGGTCGGCTTCGACGACCTGCCGATCGCGTCAGAGGTGTATCCGTCGCTGACCAGCATCTCCTATCCGCTGGCCGGAATCGCGGAGAATGCGCTTGAAATGCTGCTGCGCCGCCTGCACGGCTCCAATGACGGTCCCGGCGCGGTGAACTATCTCGACCCGGCGCTGGTGGTGCGGGAGAGTTCTTTCGACCTGCCGTAACGGTCCATTGCAACATATCATATAACAGACTGGAGGAAACCATGCCGATCACCCGGACGGCCGTCAGTTACTACAACCTCGGCTATGTGGAACATGCGGAAAAGGATTTCCGCGAAATGCTCGATCACGGCTGCACGACCGTGATCCTGGCTGTCACCGAATTCGATTTCGACTTCTGGAGGCCGAATATCCCGCACATCGTGGAGGCGGCGCACCGCCTCGGGCTGCATGTGCTGATCGACCCCTGGGGGATCGGCAAGTATTTCGGCGGCGAGCAGGTCAGCAAATTCCTGCAGGATAATCTGGAGAACCGGCAGGTTTCGGCGCTGACGGGGGAGAAACTGCCGTATGCATGCTTCAACACCCGGAGCTTCCGGGACTATTTCACGCGGTTCTGCCTGACGCTGGCGCACGAGGCGGGGGCGGACGGCTTCTTCTGGGACGAGCCGCATTATGCGTTCCCGAAATCCTACGCTTCGATCACCGGCGGAGCGGGCGAGGAGTGGACCTGCCGCTGCCCGGTCTGCATGGGGAAGTTCCGGGAGTATTACGGCTATGAGATGCCGAAGACGATGAACGACGATGTGAAGCAGTTCCGGCGGCGCGAGGCGCTGTTCATCCTCGAAGACACCTCGCGCCGGATCAAGGAGATCGACCCGGCGCAGGAGATCACCTGCTGCGTGCATGCGACGCTGAACAGCTATTACGTGACCGAGCATCGCGGCTACGACGACTGGGACGCGGTCGCGGCCTCTCCGTACTTCGACGTGTTTTCGACCACGATCCTCGCGTGGGACCTTCCACGGCCGTTTTTCGAAAGCATCACGAAACGCACGGTGGAAACGGCGAGGAAACACGGCAAGCAATCCGAACGGTGGCTGATGGGCTATTACAGGCAGCCGGCGGATTTCACCGAGATCGACCGGACCGTGGAGCTCTATGAGTCGCTGGGCGTGGACCGGCTCGGAACCTGGACCTACCGCGGCGGCTATGGCACCGTGCTGGCCGCCCCGGACGCGCTGAAGCTCTGGGACCGCATCGGAGAAAACTACAAACGCATGATTGGGAAGGGCAAATAAGATGTTGAACGATTTCGGATATCTGGAACAGATCGAAACCAACCTGCGCCGAGTCAAAGAGGAACAGGCGGAAAACATCCGGGCCGCCGGGAAGTTGATGGCCGACGCGGTCGCGGCCGACCGGCTGATCAGCGTCTACGGAGGCGGCGGACACACCACTCTTGTGATGGGCGAAATGTTCTTCCGGGCGGGCGGCCTCGCAAATATCAACCCGATCATGGAAACCGGGCTGTCGGTATTCAATCAGGCGCTGAAATACCTTGAACTCGAGCGCACCGAAAACTACGGCAGCGCAATCATGAAGTATTACGATCTGCAGCCGGATGACCTGCTGATCATCTTTCACAACATCGGAATCAACGCGGCGACCATCGACGCGGCGCTCGAAGCCAGAAGAGCGGGCGCGAAGATCATCGCGGTATCCAGTTCGTTCTGGCAGAAGGGGATGCCTACCGATCACCTTATCCGGCACAGCTCGGGCCGGAATCTCTTCGACCTTGCGGACGTCTGCATCGACGATTACAATCCGGTCGGGGATGCACAAATACAGGTGCCGGGCTTCGACAACGCGATCGCGCCGGTATCGAACGTAGTGGACTTCACCATCGCTCACTGGCTCGAGATCGAATGCGTCCGCCAGTGCGTCGAACGCGACCTGACGCCACCGGTCTGGCGCAGCGCGAACGCCCCCGGCGGCGACGAATACAACGCCGCGAACCTGAAGAAATACCGGTCCCTGGTCAAAAACCTGTAAAGGGGGGAGTGATGAGAAAAAATAATCGATTCACATTGATTGAGCTGTTGATCGTGATTGCGATCATCACGATTCTTGCCGCGATGCTGCTGCCCGCGCTGAACAGATCCCGGGAGGCGGCGCAGAGCATCAAATGCTCCGGCAATATCAAGCAGCTCGGCGTCGCCAATATGCTGTATGCGGATTCCTTCAACGGCTCCTGCGTCCCGGCGCGCCTGAAAAACGCCTCCTTCAGCGCAATGTGGGTCATCAACCTGACTTTTCTGAAGCTGCTCGGCGTCAGCAGTGCCGAATCGGTCTCCGGCGCGGGGGCCGGAATCGCAGCAAGGAACGACATCATGCCGGACGGCATACTCTGCCCGGCGTCGCTCGGGGCGCGCGAGAGCAAGCTGCTGCGCAACTCCTACGCGATCCAGAGCACCGGGTTCGGCGACGACAGCTCGGTGAATTACTGGGGAGACCCGGTAACCGCAAGCTATCAGCTCTCAAGGCTGAGGAACCCCTCCGGAAAACTTCTGTTTCTGGAGTGCGCCAACTGGAACACCAGCTACGACAGCGCCAATCCGAATTCCAGCACCGGCTACTGGACGGTCGGGGAGCAGGCCGGCGGCAACAGCAGCGTGACCTACCGGCACGACAGTCAGCAATCCGTGAACACCGGTTTCTTCGACGGTCACGTCGCCAGGCAGAACTGGCGGGCCGTCTTCGGCGGCGACTCACAGAAATCCAGATGGCGTCCCTATGTCGACAACAAGTGACTCAGACCGCCAGGACGGCGGGAAACAGAAACAACGGAAGAGCCGTTGTCGCGACACGAAAACCGGATGATGCAAAACCAATGAAAGGGAGGAAGTATGAAAAGATCCGGCCGTTTTACATTGATAGAGCTGCTGGTCGTGATTGCGATCATCGCGATTCTCGCCGCGATGCTGCTGCCCGCATTGAACCGGGCGCGGGAGAAGGCGCGGGCGACCAGATGCGTATCCAACCTGAAGCAGCTCAGTCTGTATTTCATCAGTTACGTCAATGACAATAAGGGGCTGCTGCTCGGTTATCAGGTGACGCCGGAGCTGTACTGGAACGACTTTCTGAACGGAGGCCGGAGCGTTACCGAAGATGACAAGGTGTTTTTCTGTCCGTCGATGCCGCAAAATCCCAAAGTACTGAAAGGGAAGTTCGTCACCTACGGAGCCATGCAGACCGGAACGGTCTGGCCCTACTCGAAATACCGTGACTGGCGGAAGGTTCCTCATCCGACGGAAACCGCGTTTGCCGGCTGCTGCATGAGCGTCAGGACGGGAGGCAGGGTCGGCTTCTACAACTGTTATATCAACTCCGGCGACGGCGGCAAAGGCGGTTTCTGCAACATCCACAGCGGCTTCGGGAATCTGGGCTATGCAGACGGACACGTCGGCTCGGCCTCCCCTGCCCGCTTCGGAGAGCTGGTCCGGCAGGGGTGGGAAGACCCGGCCAGGGAGGTCTATTACTGCGATGTCGAAGCCGGATGGCGTAAAACCAATTAAAGGGAGAAAAAACATGACAATCAGACGACTGTTGCTGTCCGCCGTGCTGTTTCTGGCATGGAGTCTGGCGGCGGAGGTGTATTATCAGCAGGATTTCAGCAGGGGAGGCATTCCGTCACACCATCTGATCGGCATTGTGCCGGTGGAGGGACAGCCGGAATTCAAACAGGCGATGGAGCTGCGTTCCCGGTTGGAAGCGGAAAGCAGACAGGCGGCGCAGGGGAGCTGGAGCACCCGGCTCGCGGTTCCGGCAGGAAAACCGGTCGAAATCGATTACTGGTTCTGCCCGGTTTCCGGCGATGCGCGATACGCGCTGCTGGTCAACGACACGGCCGGAAAGAAGCTGATCACACTGATCTGGGACGGCAGGCAGCTGCTCGCCGCCGACGGCAGGACGGGCAAATGGCGGCCCGCCGGAGCGCTGGCCGCCGGGGAGTGGGCGCATATCCGCTACGTGCCGGGCAACGGCAGGTACGACCTCTATGTGAACGACATGGAGTATCCGGTACTGGCCGGGGTGGAGTTCCGTGAGGAGAGCGCGGGAATCCCGGGCAGGCTCTGGACGCTCGGCTCGCAGTCCGGGGATTCGGTGAGCCGCTTTGCCGCGATCGAAGTGCGCGACGCCTCCCGGAACCGGGCGGCACGGCGGCGGCTGGTCCGCGAGGATTTCCGCAATTACAAGCCGAAAGGGGAACGGCAGCGGATTGTGGAATCCGGTTCGCCGGAGTTTCCCGCCGCGTTGGAAGTTTCCTCCGTGAAGGCGGACGGCAAGGTGTCGGCCGGAAGCTGGAGCTACCCGCTTCCCGATCCCGGCGACGCCGCGGAGCTGGAGATCGATTACTGGTTCAAACCGATTGCGGAGAGCTCCCGCTACGCGCTGCTGGTCAACGCCGCGAACGGCAGGCGGATCGTGACGGTGGTTCAGGAAAAGGGAAAGCTGCGCGCGATAGACGGCAGCGTATGGGTGAATGCCGGAGCGGTGAAACTGAATGAGTGGAACCGGATCCGCTACCGGCTGAATCTGCTGAAACGCACGTTCGACCTGCTGGTGGACGGGGTTCCGGTACTGCGCGATGCGAAGTTCCGGGATGCGGATGCGGATGCGCCGGGCCGGCTCTGGACGCTCGGCAGCCCCTCCGGGAACTCCGAAACGCTGTTCGGACCGATCACGGTAACCGCCGGGATCGAGGAGTTCCCGCCGGCGGCGGTCAGCGGCGCGCCGTTTTTCCTGCATGCCGCCCCGCCCGCCGAACCGCAGGCTGAACTGGAGCTGCTTCCCGCCGCCGGAACCGCGAGAGAGGCGGCCGGGGTGAAACTGTGGCGGGACGGCCGGAATCTGTACGCACGCTTCAACCTGAAAGCCGCCGACATGAACAAACGCGCCGGAGGGAACGTCGAGGCGGACGGCAAGGTCTGGCACGACGACTGTTTTGAACTCTTTCTGCAGCCGGACCGGGCCGGCAAAGTCTATTTCCACTGGGTCGGCAATGCCGCCGGAACGCTGTACGACGCCCGCTGCGAGGGCCGCGTGCGGGACAAAAGCTGGAATTCGGGAGCAACTGTGAAGGTCTCAAAGCGCGGCGACGGCTGGAACGCACTGCTGACGGTGCCGTTCGCGGCGCTGGGCGGCGTCCCCGCGCCCGACGCGGTGTGGGGCTTCAACGCCGGGCGCGAGAATCCAGTGACCAGTGAGGTGCTCTCACGGGTGCCGGTGGTGAAGTTCCACCAGCCGGAGCTGTTCGGCAAGCTCTGCTTTCCTGAAGCGGGCGACCGCCGCGCCGCCGGAGAACGCACCGCGCTGCTGCTGGAGAACAGCTGCGATCTTGCCGTCCTGCGCGGCGAACTGGGCGAAATGCAGGAAAAACTCAACAAGGCCGTACCGGAGCAGCTCGAAGCACGCCGGGTGAAGGCGGAAGCGGCGGTACGCGGCGCGGCGGAACGGCTTGCAGCCGCCCGGACCTTCCCCGAATACGCCCGCACCATCGCCGAATGCCGCCGGCAGCTGGACGAGGGCGGCAAACTGCTGCTGGATGTGCAGCGGGTCAACGCCTGCTTCGCTCCCGGCTCCGCCGCCGCCCGCCGCGGCTACGCGGTGCTGGTCGAATCCCCGATGGTCAAGGTCAGGTCCGGCTACGGCGGCAGCGGAACGGACCGTGCCGGACTGCGTCTCTCGGGCAATGAATACGGCAGTTTTCAGACGGTGCTGCTGGCCCGGCCCGGACGGAATTTCTCCGGCGCCGGGGTGAAGCTTTCCAAAGTGACCGGCCCGGACGGCAGGGTGGTTGACGGCGCGAAATTCGCATCGTACCTGGTGGAACCCGTGATGACCGCGATGGCCGCGAAAATCCCGGAGGCGTGGCCCGATATCCTGCGCCCGGGCACCGATTTCAAGACACAGGGCGGCATCATGACGCTGTGGTTCGATCTGTATCTGCCCGCCGGAACTCCGGCCGGAAACTATGCGGCCTCTGTGACCGTGACGCCGGCGGGTATGGAGCCGGCGACCATTCCGGTCGCCGTGACGGCCACCGGGCTGTCGCTGCCGGAAAAAGCTTCGCTGGACACCGCGTTCTGTTTTTCGGACGCCTGGGTGAGAATGTTCTACGGCGGGAACACACCGCCTGAGAAACGACGGGGCTTCTACCGCTTCCTGCTCGATCACCGGCTCGAACCGATGGACCTGTGGGGTGGCGGGATCGACATCGGCGAGGAGTACCTCGATTACTGCGCCGAAAACGGCAAAGCGATGCTCTTCCTGCCGGTCAATGAGAAAATCCGCGACAATGAAGCGAAGTATCGTGAGCTCATCAGGCGGTATGAGGGCAAGCTGCGGCCGGTCTTCTTCGGCTACGATGAAGTGCTGATGGTCGGTACGCCGGAGAAACTCAAGGCGATGCAGCGGGATTTCGGAATTGCGAAGGAGCTGTTCCCGGAGATCCCCCGGCTGAATACCGCCGCGATCGATTCGCGGCTGTACGGCAAGGTGGATATCTGGTGCCCGCTGTTCGACCATCTCGATATGGGATTGGTGCGCGAGCGTCAGGCGAAAGGCGAACAGGTCTGGTGGTATCCGACCGACTATCCGCCTGCGCCGTATGCGAACTTCAACCTCGATTCGCCCGGCATCGATCCGCGCGTGATCCCCTGGATGACCTGGAAGCTCGGCCTCTCGGGACTGCTCTACTGGGGGCTGAACCGCGAGTGGATGACCAATTCCCCGAAAGAGGCGCAGGCCGCGTCGCAGCAGGATTACCGGAACCGTTCCGTAATGTGGATGACGCCGGAAATTCAGACCCGGATGGCGCGCGGCGAAATACATTGGCCGCAGATTCCGTGGCTGCCCTACTTCCGCAGCGTCCTGAACCCGCTGCACATCAGCGCGACCAACGGCGGCGGCAACCTGATGTATCCGGCCCCCGACCGGGAGCCGTGGGCCTCCACCCGGCTCAAGAACCTGCGTGACGGCATGCAGGACTATGAGTATTTCGCAATGCTGAAACGCAATGCGGAGGCGCTGAAGGACGCCGGAACGCATCCGGAGCTGGTGAAATCGGCCAAAGCCGCGCTGCAGATCGACGACGGCGTGGTCGCCGGGGCGACCAGTTATACGCAGAAGCCGGCGAAGCTGCTCGCGTTCCGCGACCGGCTGATCGATCTCGTGCTCGAGACCGGAGCTGCCCTCAAAGGAAAGGGAAACTGAACCATGCTGCCGATCATCCCCCCCTCGGAAGCCGCCGGCCGCACCGGCGACGGCTTTGTGACCGCCTTTTACTGGCGGAAGAATCCGGTACTGGAACGCATCCGGCAGGTGGCCGGGGACAACCTCTGCGGAGAGCTCTGCTCGCTGCGCTTCACCTGGAGCCGCCCGAAACGCTTTGCAGCCGGCGAACGGGAGTTTCTGTACGACACCTTCGCCGCGATGCTGGACGGCGCGCAGCTGCTGGCGGGCGCGGAGTTCCGTTCGCTGTATGTCGAGAAGGTTCCCGGCATGAACAACCTCTTTGCGCTGGTCCGGTTCGGCAATGGAGTCGTCGCCGAGTGCGAGCTTAACGAGTGCCTGCCGGATACCATGCCGGATATCTGTTTCGTCAAAGCCAACTTCAGCAGCGGCCACGTGACCAACCAGCCGCTGGTGGGGTATTTCAACGAGGAGGGAATGGTGTTCGCCAATGATGAAGTCCTGGAGTTCCCGATTGCGGAGCTGCCGTCGCTGCCGCCCGCAAACGGTCCGGTTGAACAGATGAAACAACGGTTTACGGAGGCGGTCCGGCTGGGACTGGTTCCGCCCGGCCCCGGCGATGCCGCCGCAATCCGGAACCTGATCGCGGAGGCGCTGCGATGAATAAAATCAGGATCATGATCGCGGGAACCGCCAATCCCCACGTGCCGGCCTATCTGCGCGGCTCCGGCCGCCGGGTCGACCAGATGGAGGTCATCGCCGTCTCCGACTTCGACGAAACCCGGCTGGAACAGGCGCGCGGCTTTCTCGCGGGCCGCCCGGGGGTGCGCTTCCACTCCGACTGCCGCGAGATGTTCGCGGCCCACCCGGAAGCGGACGCGGTGATGATCGGCAGCGACAACATCGACCACTTTGAAATGTTCAAGGCGGCGACGGCCCGCAAGCTGCACATCTATATGATGAAAGTGATCTCGATGGATGAGGACGAATGCCGGGAGATGATCGCGATCGGCCGGAATTATGACCGGGTGATCCAGTGCGAGCTTGAACTGCATTTCAATCCGCAGTTCGCTTATGCCAGAAAGCTCTTCCGCTCCGGCGCGCTCGGCGAGCTGAAA
This sequence comes from Lentisphaeria bacterium, assembly GCA_018265615.1. Taxonomy (GTDB): domain Bacteria; phylum Verrucomicrobiota; class Lentisphaeria; order Victivallales; family Victivallaceae; genus Victivallis. The sequence continues at coordinate 66,716 of JABLYX010000009.1, read as the reverse complement.
TCGGTCTACCTGACCAATATCTCACAAAGCCCGTGCAACTATTTCCCGAACTGGGGCGACCCGGTGCTCTCCTACGGAAAGCGCGTGCCGATCCGCCCCGGCTCCGAAACCTGCCGCGGCGGCGCGATCACCGACCACCCGCATCCGTACGACCTGATCCGCTGGATCACCGGCCGGGAATTCCGCACGGTCAGCGCGCTCTCGGCCCGGAACCAGCGCACCCACCTGGCGGTGGAGGACCACGCCGCGATCACCGGCGAACTGGACGACGGCGTGAAGTATTTCATCAACCCCTCCTATTCCAATCTGGAGGAAAAAGTGCCGACCCGCCGGCTGCTCTGGCCGAAATCACTGGAATGCAACCTGAAGCTGACCGGGACGAAAGGATATTTCTCCTGCGATTTCTTCGACCGCCACAGCTACATCGTCGGCAACCGCCATGTGTCGCCCGACCGCCTGATCGTGGACGGCACCCCGCGCCTGCCGGGAAATCCGGCCGATTCGCTGATCGGCAGTTTCGTCGCGGCCATCGCAGGGGAGCGCCCCCGCCCTGAAACCACGCTGGAGGAGAGCTACGCCGCGATCCGGGTGATGAACGCCGCCTACGAGTCGATTTACCATGAACGCGAAGTCGCGCTGGAGACGGAATGATGGAACCGGGAGGCGACAAACCACTCTACCGCTGCGGTACGCTGACCTACACCCGACTCGGGCTGCTGAACCTCTTCATCTGGCTGCTGTGGGGAGACTTCTGCTTCTCGATGATGGAGACGGTCTCGCCGTCGCTGACGCCGCTGCTGCTCAAGATGCACAACGCGAGCAACCTGACCATCGGGGTGCTGATGGGCAGCATCCCGGCGCTGCTGAACTTCATCATCAATCCGATCGTCAGCACCCGCAGCGACCGCACCCGCAGCCGTTGGGGGAGACGCATCCCGTATCTTCTGTTCACTCCGCCCTTCACCGCGCTTTTCCTGATTCTGCTCGGCTGGAGCGACCAGATCAGCGCGTTTTTCTACGGTCTTCTGTGGGGGGACGGCGGAAATCCGGCTACATTCACAATCTGCCTGATCGCGTTCTTCGTAATCTGCTATCAGGGATTTGACCTGTTCGTCGGCTCGGTATTCTACTACATCTTCGCGGACGTGGTGCCGCAGCAGTTCATCGGCCGCTTCATGTCGCTGTTCCGGATCGCCGGAACACTCGCCGGAATGTGCTTCAATCTGCTGGTGATGCCCTATGCGAAAACCCACATGTCAATCATCTTCACGGTGATTGCGCTGATCTATGTGCTCAGTTTCACCGGCATGTGCCTGCACGTCAAGGAGGGCAAGTATCCGCCGCCCTCCCCCGCGCCGCCCGGCCTGCCGGCGATGATCCGGGGATACTTCCGCGACTGTTTTTCGGTGCCGTTCTTCGCGATCCTGTTCATCGGGCTGGCGTTCAACTACGTCTCGACAGTCTGCCGGGGCATGTTCAACCTGCTGTTCGCGCTGAACGACCTCGGGCTGAGCACGGCGCAATTCGGCCGCGTCGGAGCAGTCGGCGGCATCGTCAGCGTCGTACTCTACCTGCCGATGGGATACCTCGTGGACCGCTTTCACCCGCTGCGGATCTATCTGGCCGGCGCGCTGCTGGTGACGCTTGTAAACCCGTTCGGCTTCTTCTTCGTACACGGCTACGGCACCTTCATGGCGATGGGAATCCTGCTTGCGGTCGTCTACACCGTGCAGAACTCTTCGCTGCTGCCGCTCTGCGTGAAACTCTACCCCAAAGAGCAGTTCGGCCAGTTCTGCTCGGCGGCGGCGATGGTCAAGGCGCTGCTGCTGGTCGCCGCCAACGCGGCCGGCGGCTGGTTCATCGACCTGCTCGGCTACCGCTGGCTTTATGTGTGGGATTTCTTCTTCACCATCATCTGCTTCGCGATCCTGCTGTGGATCTACTTCCGCTGGAAGAGGCTCGGGGGCGACACCGGCTACCGGCCGCCGCTCAGGAGCGGAAAACAGGAGGCATGAAAGCCAAGCCTCCGGACAGGCCGGCAGGCCGCCGTGGATGCGCATGGCATGCCGGTCCGACGAAGTCCCGGTTCCCCCCCCGGGACAAACATTCTTTGCAGAGTTACTTTATGGATTTATGAACTTGCCGGGAAATGGAATGTGTGCGCCGAACCATTCTCCGTGAAAGTCTTTCAACGCTTTTTTACGGCTGTCGGCGGCCTCCTGCGGATTCATGTCATAACGGGGACAAAAGGACGGATGCGCAATTTGCAGGTCGACAGCGTGAACAATGTCTCCGACAAAATAACGCTCATCCATCTGAAAAACGGTATGTCCAGGAGTGTGCCCGGCAACCTTGATCGCTTTCAGGTTCGGAACGACTTCCGTATTATACGCGAACAAGACCGGATCTTTTCCTTCCGGCAGGTATTTTGCCAGAAGTTTTCGGGAAGAATCTTTTTGCCATGCTTCATACTCACCCTTGGCAATATGGACTCTTGCCTTCGGAAAATCCGGCAGACCTCCGACATGATCGGGATGAATGTGGGTAATGAGAATATCGGAAATACTCCCAGGCGCAATATCGGCCTTTTTCATTTCCGTCAATAATTTTCCCCTGGGCGCACCGAATCCGGTGTCGACCATGACCCGTTTTTTATCGGCTTTGAACTCAACGATAAAAACATTGACCGAGCCGGAATAATCCCGGGCGGTCTGAACAAAACGTTCCCGCGGATCGACACTGGCAAACAGCATTGCCGGGAAGCGGTTCGGCGCGTCCTGAATCGCGTAAATTTTGCAATCCGGATAATCAAAGACTTCTACATCGGCATATGCGGATACCCCGCACAGCATTAAAGCAGCAAAGAACAATCGAATCATAAACACCTCATTTCCTGTCGGCGGACAGTTGATTTAACGTTTCCTGAAATTCCTCTGATTTTGTGCCGTGATACTCCTTCAATTCTCCACGAATTCTGGCGGACAACAGCTCGAACGCCTCGGATTGTTTTCTGTCGGCGAGCTGAGCCAAACGTTCCAACTGCATCGCCAGAAGCGACTCTTTGGCGGAATCGGGCGTTTCCGGATTATGGAAAAGAATTTCCAGCATCCCCTGCAAGCGTTCCGTCTCCTTGCGCCCGGCGCTCAAGTCTCCGTTGCGGCGCAGGGCACTTATGTAAGATTGGCGCAGCTCGACAACTGAGGGAACCACGCCCGGCGTATTCGGAAAACGTCCCAGCAGCCGGTCGGAGAGCGACAGCGCCAAATCAAGCTCTTTCCAATCGCGCTCCTTGAAGCGTTTGGCATATTGCATTTTGCGGCACATCAGCTCCACCAGCGCCAAGCCGTATTCCGGCCGGTCCGGGTACTCCTCAGTCAGTTCGTTCAGCAGCGTCACGGCATTAGGTTCGACTCCGGCAATCCGGGCCGAGCGGAAAAGCGTCGGGTGATTCCCCAGTAAAAGTGCATATTGAAAACGGTATCCGGGATTTTTCGGCTCGTTTTGCAGGAGTTGACGGACCAAATCAAAAGCTTTGCGATATTCTCCAAGCGCCTGAAGTGCGCAAACCGCTTCGCAGGAATCAGGATATTGTTCCGCGACCTGCCGGAAAGCCTGGGCGGCTTGCCGCTTTTTTCCCTGTCGGTTCAGGGCTTCAGCAAGCAGATTCATGGCAAAGGCATTCGATTGTAATTCACACACTCGACGAAATGCATCCTCCGCGATCTTATAATCTCCGGAACGCATAGCAGCCGTGCCCGCCATTATATTGGCTTCGACGATTTGCGTTTTCGGCAATTTGCGCTGTTGTGCAATTTCCTGATAGTAAGGCATCAGACGAGAAAGGAGCTCGCTGCCTCCGGCAGTCGGCGTCTGACGTTCGATATGAGCGAAAATATCCGAAAGTGTCGCATTCGCACTGGCGGCGTTCCTTTCGGCCAGCTTTCTCGCGGCGTCAGTGCGGATGTATCCGACTGCAAGAGTGATAATAAATGCACAAAACAACACCATTCCGACGAGGCTCAATGCCGCCACCGCCGGTTTTCGTTTCGCCCACAACCGGAAACGCCGGATCGGAGATGGCTTTGCAGCCGCAACCGCTTCATGATTGAGAAAATGCTGCAAATCCTCGGCGACCTCATCCATGCTTGCGTAACGCTCCAGAGGGTCGAAACGAATGCATTTATTGAGAATGGCCGCGAGATCGGGTTCGGCGCACGTCAAAGGCGGCAGCGGCTCCCTGACGATTCGCGCGATCAGTTCCTTGGGATTTTTTTCGGAAACGATCGGCATTTTTGTCACCAGCTCATAGAGGGTTACGCCAAGCGAATACTGGTCGCCGGCAAACGTGTTGATGCCGTGCGCCAGTCTTTCCGGAGCCATGTAACGCAACGTGCCGCTTTGCGTGCCTGCTGTTTCCCGAACGCCGTCCGGCGTCCGCAGGATGAATGCCAGCCCGAAATCGCTGACGTGCAGTTCTCCCTCTGTATCCAGAAGCAGGTTGCCTGGTTTGATGTCGCGGTGCAACACATTGCAGCTGTGGGCATATGCCAGTGCTTTGGCCGCCTGGAGACCGATTTTTGCGATTTTCCGTAAATCATCGAACGCACATTGGTCCAGCCCTTTCCCCTGAATCAATTCCATGGCATAAAAACAGCGTCCGGAATTACAATCGGCACTGAACACTTTGACGATATTGGGATGATGAAGCATGGCGATGACTTGCGCCTCATTCTCCAGTATCTTTCTTTGCCTGGAGTCAGCCAGATGCGAAGCCGCAAGAATTTTAACTGCGACTTTACGGTTCAGTGAAATCTGCCGGGCTTCAAAGACCACCCCCATGCCGCCGGAACCGATTTTCCGCAGCAGCTGATAATCCGTGTTGGACAAATCCGGCAAAGCAGACAATTCCGGTGTGATTTTCTGTGTTTTTCTTTCGGCGTACTCTTCCATTTGCAGCAGCAACGGCAAAAGCTCCCTGAGTCGTTTCGCATGTTCCGGATATTGCTCTGCATACGAATTGATATCCGGCGTATCGCCAAGATGACAACGCTCCAGGAACTGCTCGACCAGATCTTCAAATGTAATATTTTCACTCATGGGCGAAACTCGCTGAATTCAACCAACAGTTTTTGCAGACGTTCCAGTGCCCGGACATACCGGATGCTGGCGTTCTTCGCCGTGATATGCAAGATTTCGGCACAATCTGCGTTTGACATATTGTCAAAATGACGCAGTTCCAAAATTTGACGATCGTTTTCCGACAGTTCCTCAAACGCTTTTTTCAAAAACTCATAACGATCAATCCGTGCAATTTCGGTCAATGGTCCGGTGACGGAATCCGCGAACATATTCCAATTCAATTTTCCGGTGGCCTCATCCTTCGGCTCGGCAACATCCAGCTCTTTGTAGGCATCGCGTTTCCGGCTTTGCAAATGTTTTCGTTCCAGTGCGGTAATGGTTTGAAAGAGGATCGTCCGCAGTTTGAAATAAACCGGAACTTCCGGATTGTTCTCCAGAAAATCAATCTTCTGACACGCGGCGGACAATGTATCCTGAACCACGTCTTCCGGGGTGACGCGGCGCAGTAAAATCGGATTCAGATTGCGTTTCGCCAAATTCAGCAACCGCTCCCGATATTCCATCAACATCCCCGCAATGGAGTTAAGTCGTTCTGTATCTGGCTGTGACATATTACGGAATCCTTACATGGCATGTTCTTGTAAAACGCTCTGTGGTTTAATTTAACGCCTTTTTTATTGGATAGCAAGCTCAACAGCTCCCGAATCAGTTGATCCAAGAGCCGGTGCCGTGAAGTTTATTTCTTCGCGCCGTTGATTTGTCCTTTCCTGAGACCGGTCCTCAGCCCTTTCTTCAGGCCATCCCTGAGCCCATTTTTCAAACCCTGCGTAAATACAGAAAAATTAATTCAATAAACAACAAAAATAAAGTACAAAAACTTGTTCAGCCGGTCATTGAAACAGCCAGTCGAGAATCTCTCCGGTATAGGCGGCATCGGCCGCGCCGGAGTGGTCTTTGCCTGGAACGACCTTCAACTGTACGCTGCACTCCGGGTTATTGCGCAGCGCATCGGCTGTGCTTTGCGCTTTGGCCGGCGGGAACAATTCGTCGTTTTCTCCCTGTACGAGATAAAAATCGCCCCGGAGTCTTGTCGCCATGTTCGGTTGTCCACCCGAACTTACGATCAGCGCTCTGGAAAAAAGTCCCGGATTTTTCATCATGATCCCGTAGCACGCCGCACCACCCATCGAAAAACCGGAGATGAAAACCCTGTTTGCCGGAATATTGAACTCTTTCATTTTGACTTTGACAAGTTCTGCCGCGATCATGCCGGGAGCATCTTGTTCGCCGGAGGATGCATTCCGTTTGCCGCGGAAAGCATTCCGGCGTCCACTGGCAGATACATTTCGTCCGCCGCGGAGCCAGTCTTTGCCGGAAGGACATTGGGGAAGCAGTATCAGAATCTTCCGTCCTTTTTTCCGCGCATAGTCCTGAATCGGCGGCAACGCCTTCTGATCCAGTTGTCTTTTATTGTCAGAGCCGCACCTGCTCCGTCCGTGCAGCAAGAGAATCAATGTCACACCGCCCGCGGCATCGGGATTCTCCAGCGTCTGGCAATAGGGAAGCCCCTGATACTGCAAGCGTTTCATCTCGCCCGCCGAAAGTCCTGCCGCCAGGAACAGTGCAAGCGCCATTACGAAAAATTTCATCTATCACCTGAAGTTGTCGAATTTGCCCATATTGATCAATCCGCACGATACCGGCCGATAGTCCGGCGATGGGATCCGCGAACACATTCCGTTCCAGAGCGCCGATGGTCTGAAAGAGGATCGTCCGCGGTTACAACAGCTCCCGGATCGACTGATCCGGGAGCCGCCGCGTCGAGACTTATTTCTTCGCGCCGTTGACCTGTCCTTTCCTGAGACCGTTCTTCAGACCTTTTTTCAGGCCATCCTTAAGACCATTCTCAAGTCCCTTCTTCATTCCCTGCTCCGTGCCGTTTTTCAGCCCGCTTTTCATTCCCTGCTCCGTGCCGTTTTTCAGCCCGCTTTTCAAGCCCTGCGTCATGCCGTTCTTCCGCGTCTTCGTAGCGGTTTCCGCCGCATTGACCGCCGTGGCGGCGCCGATTCCGACAATGAGCATTCCGATTGCCGTGAGTGCCATGAGTTTTTTCATAGTTCGCCTCCATTTGGTTGATGGTTGTTCGGAGCTTTCCGGCTCCACCTTTAAGAATGCGGTTTTCAGGGAAAATCCACACTCTTTCTTGAAAATTTTGCTTTTTTATTTCTCGCGGATAACCCGGAAACTGACGTCGTTGAAGCCGGCAGAACCTTCCCGCCCGATCCCTTTCTGTTCGGTACGGCAGTCGGTACGGCGGGAATTCCAGGCTCCGCCCTTGACCGCCATCACGCTCTTCCCGCCGGTGACGGGGGTGGAGGTCCACTCCCAGCAATTTCCCCACATATCGACAGCGCCGCAGGCGGACAGTGTTTTCGCATAGGCGTCAACCGGTGTCGTGCCTTCGTTCTCGCCGCAGTTGAAATCGGCGTCCTTCGGCATATGTCCGGCGGCATATTCCCACTCCTCTTCTGTCGGCAGACGATAAAGAGCTTTTCCGTCTTTTGCCGAGAGCCACTTGCAATAGGCAACGGCGTCATGGTATGAAACATTCACCACCGGATGGTCGGCTTTTCCGGAGGGCATGACGCCATTGCGCCAATCCTTCGGGGCTTTTTTGCCGGTTGCTTCGACGAATTTGGAATATTCCTCGTTGGTAACCGGGATACGGGCGATCGACACGTTCTGAGCGGCTCCGAGCACCGGAAGATAGCCGTCTTTCATTTCGCGCGAACCGGGACGCATGCGCGGATCGGTGAAGCGGCGCATATTCTGCTCAATGCGGTTTTCCCGATTCTGGAGCATCTCATCGACGATATCCTGCATTTCCTGTACCTTGGATTGATGCTTTGCGGTGCGCTTAAGCTCCTCAAGCTTCGCTTTCTTGCGCGCAACGACCTTGTCGTAATTGATTTCAATCTGTTTCCTCAACGCCGCCAGGTTTGCTTCGGAAGGATCGCGGCGGCAGGCGGCGATCAGTCTTTTGGTTTCTTCGTTCAGCTGGGGACGTTCTTTTTCGATGGTGGTGCTGTATTTGTGCAATTTCGCTTCTCCGTTCGCATTCGGGGCGGCGAATCCGGTGCTGACGGTTGCGGCGATGCACACGGCAAAAATAGTTTTGTGTAATTGACTGTTCATGGTCGTTCTCCTTGTTTATGGTTTATTGGTTCGGGAGTTTTTCCTCTCCAACTCTAAGAATGCGGTCTTTGGGAAAAATCTACACACTTTCCGAAAAAAAGTTTTCTTGTCATCGTGTAGATTCTTCCTGTATTCCGCATTCTTACGAGTAGAACCCCAAACACAGGAGATGGTAACAAATGTATATCGATGCAGGGACAGGCAGTATGCTTCTTCAAGCGGCGGCGGCGGGATTTTTCACCTTTCTCGTCTTTTTCCGGCAAATCACCGCATGGGTCAAGGCGCAATTCACCCAAAAGGGAAAAAGCAATCATGAACACATCACCCATTGAACGCAATCCCGCCTCTTTCCGCGATCCGACCGGATTCGTGTACCGGAAGGGCGGGAAACTCTGCCGGGCGATCTCGGAACGGGGGAAAAGTGACTTCACGCTTTTTCTCCGCTCCGGATTGGCCGGACGATTGATACAGGAAAACAAAGTCGTGCCGTTTCAAAGGATTGAAAACCAAACGGCGCTTGAACTTCGGGAACTTGGTTTCATCACCTATCCTTATGAATGGAGTTTCGGACAGCTGCGCGACGCGGCATTGCTGACGCTGGAACTGGCGGATACGGCGCTGGAACATGACATGATTCTTCAGGATGCGACCGCATTCAACGTCGCGTTTGAAAACGGACGGCCGATTTTCATGGATCACGGCTCTTTCCGCGCATATCATCCCGGTGAAGTCTGGTGCGCATACCGGCAGTTCATCATGCATTTTCTTGCGCCGTTGCTGCTGATGAAACATGCCGACCTGAGATGTCTGGACTTTTTTCGTTCCCATGTCGAGGGATTTCCTTTGGACTTTGCTTCGCGTCTTTTGCCGTGGCGCACATGGTTGAAAATCGATCCGTTGATCCATGTCCACCTCCATGCGCGAATGGAAATGAAATACTCCGGCGCGGTCGGAAAAATCCAGGCGCCCACGACCACCAAGGCAAAACTGCACACCCTTTTTGCCGAGCTCAAAAATTATATTGCAACATTGTCTTTCCCGAAACAGAAAACCGAATGGGTGGATTATTATTCCGACAACAACTATTCCGAAACGGATTTTCAGTTCAAAAAAAGTGAGATTGAGCGAATTTGTCAAAAACTTTCACCGCACACGACCATTGATCTGGGAGCCAACACCGGAGTTTTTTCGGAAATCGCCGCCGGATATTCCAGGCAGGTCATCGCCGCAGACATTGATCCCGCGGCAGTGGAAGCTTTGTATCGGCTCTCGAAAACGAAATGTCCCAATATCATTCCCGTTCTTCAGGATTTGAACAATCCCACCCCCGGAATCGGAATGTTCAATCGGGAGCGCTGCGACTTCTATTCCCGCTGCCACGGGGAATTGGTGATGGGATTGGCCCTGATTCATCATCTGCGCATTTCCGGCAACTGGCCGCTGCCCCATATCGTAAAACTTTTTGCCGATATGACCGCCGATGCGGCCCTGGTGGAATTTGTCCCCAGGAGTGATTCTCAGGTGCAACGGCTGCTGCGCTCCCGAAATGATATTTTCGATGACTGGACATTGGAAGAGGTCGTGCGTGCGTTCCGGGAAAAATTCAGCATTTGCAACACCATTCCGATCCCCGATTCCGGGCGGGTACTCCTGGAACTGTATCTGTAAAGGAGTTTTTTATGAAACAATTTTTCAAATCATCGTTTGGCACGGCATTTCTCACTGCATCGGCAGTGGCCGGCGCCATGCTGTTTTCCTGTGTGGAAATTTATCTCAAAAACCGTGATTTTTTTTCGCTCTCTCCGTTGGGTGCGCTGGGATTCGGGTTTGCGGGATATTTGATTTGCTTCGCCGTCGGATTTACCGTTCTGATTCTTCTGCGGAATACGCGCGTCTTTCCGGTAGCGAACGCCGTTTTCCTCGGCGGCGGCATTGCGCTGCTGTCACAATATCTTTACTGGAGCGGATTTTTCCCGGAACAGGTCTTTGATGATCTTTTCACCCCGGATATGCTGATGCTGATCGGATTTCACATACTGTTTCTGGCCTTGCCGTTGATGGTTGCAATTTACTTTTTCCGTGCCTTTTACCGCAATGCGGGAAAAATCGCGTCGGTAATCGTGCTGACGCAAATTGCGGCAATCATCGGAGCATGCTGGAACAGCAGGGCTCAGGATTATGATTTCACGGAGTACTCCATTTCAGAAGAGACGAAATTTGAGTTTGCCCGGGACGAGAATGTCATTGTGCTGGTGGTCGATGCGATGGGAGAACGCATTTGCAAGGAGGCGCTTGAAAAATATCCGGAACTGCAAACTTTGTTCCGGGATTTTGTCTGCTTCGACCGGATGATCAGCCCGATCCCGCGAACGATGTACGCCGTACCCGCGATTCTGACCGGGGTTGAATATCCGAATCAGGACGGCGAAGTGGATGATGGCGATCACGCGGAATACCTGAACCGTGCCTGCCGAGCTGAAAATTCGGTGTTTCAGGGTTTGAGAAGAAACGGCTTCCGAACCGAAGGTTATCCGTTCATCCTTCAAACCATCAGCTACAGCCCGGAAGTCATTGATAATTCCACATCTATCACGTATCAGGCAAAGAAGCAATCCGCCATCAAGATTCTGGATGCGGCATTGAATCGGCAAATCCCGTTTTTTGTGAAACCACTGCTGGAGGAGTACTATTACTTCGCCACCGACCAGTTTGTTACGCCGCAGGATTCGGAGTCGGGCGTATCGGGCAACGAACCGTTTGATATCACATTTTTCCGGAGACTGAACAAGGAATTTCGAGTCGGAGAGCGGGATAAAGTCTTTAAATATCAGCATATCCATGGAGCGCATGACGCGGTACGCACCGATGAACATCTTGAACTCAACCAGGAGACAACCAAACTCCGGCAGCTGCGCGGTTCGTTGAAAATCGTGGAATCGCTGTTTGAAAAGCTCAAAGCGGCAAATTTGTATGACAACGCCACGATTGTCGTCATAGGCGATCATACCGAATTTTATACGCCGGAAACCTTGGCATTTGTCAAGCGGAAGCAGGAAAAGAATTGTGCGCTTCGTTACAATTCCATCCCCTGCAAGGTGTCGGATATTGCCGGAACCGTGTTGAAGGAAACCTGTTCATTGAAGGCGGAGAAGTCCCTTTTCGACATTCCGCCGACCTGGGGCGACGGAGCCTGCCGTGAAAGCAGTCAAATCCGGAATCTGCTTTTTTCGGCATGGAAAAAAAGCAAACCTGTCCAGACGGAAGATTTTACATTGTATTCAAAATCATTTCATCAGGAAAATAACAAACTGGTGATCGAGTCGGATTTTGAAGTATCGAGTCAAGCGCCGAAAATTTCTTTGTTCCTGAAGAATACCGCGACCGGAGATTGCTGGGCAAGCAGATCCCTTCCGGCAGATAACGCCTGTCGCTTTCTGGAAATGCCGCCCCTCACTTTTCCAGATGGAGTTTATCAGGTATTTCTGACGGAACAAACTACAGATGAAAACAGCGTATGCGGCATGCAAAGTCTGCCGAAATTCCTGGTGATCGCTGATGGAAACTATCAATGGATACAAGAATATCCGAATCAAGTCCCCCGCGCAATGCATATCGGCGAGGAAATAATCTTCCGCCCCATGCGCCCTTATCCGCAAATAGAATTTTGTGACGGAACAATCTTTCGTGACGATGCTGTTGTCTTGGAAAAGGGGGGCAGTTTGGGCGTTCGACTGCCGAAGCTGTCCATTCCGGCACAATTGACATTGGCTGTAAAATGCCCGTCATTACCGGCAGGAACATTGATTCTGCACGAAGGTGATACACAATTGGCTGAAATTTCCATAAAAGACCCGCAGGAGCTGACCATTCCCATTATTCTGCCTCCCGGCGGAGAACGAACCATGCCACTGCGTTTCAGCTTCATCCCCAAGCGCCGGAACCGTGAAACCATGCCATTGCATTTGCGCTTTTATCTTCAAAGCATCAAATTGCAAACGTTAAAAAATTGAAGCTGCATCCGCCCTTCCCACTCGATTTTCCCGGAAAGAGTCAGGATGCAATTACCTCTAATACGATTTCCTGAATGAGAAATCATAAATGCGAAATTTTCGCAAAAGTCGCGTGGTTTTGTAAGTGTCTGGCTGACAGAGTTAACCAGACGCGCACAAGGCCGCGTGAATGAAGCGGAAATGCAGCATTTGTGATTTTTCATGATGGAAAGCGTATAAGCCAGCGAGGACTTAGATATAATGAGAGGGAGGCTGCATTGGAAACATGTTATGTGGCGAACCAAACTTGAAAAGGAGGAATTTGGGATGTCTTGTAATCAAGCAGAAAGCAGGGGCTCTGTCCCACACCATGGGATTTTCGGAGGCATTTTTCGCACCCGAAGATAAAAAGAGAAGAGCCGGAGTTGGAGCCTCCGGCATCTTCGGTATGCGATCTGGATATTCCTTGATTGGTTGTGTCCCCACAGAGCCGATCTCCGCTTTCCCAGACAAATATAAATATGCCTCTTCATTGCAAAAAGACAAATTCTAAAAGTCGGAGGCTGAACTGAAAAAAGATCATTATCGGAAACTTTATATCGGATTTGATGTATCCAGTAAAAAGATTGAAGTTTATGCACGGACTGCCGATGAAGAAAAGGGAGTGTCTATGCAAATAGAGAACTCTAAGAATTCCACCAAAGAATTTCTTAAAAAAACTGCCGAGTTTGGAAGATACGGTGATTGCAATGGAGACCGCTTTACTGAAAGGAGGGGACAGCGCCGGTTATATGCCGGCGGGCGAGCTCCGTTTCCATTGCCGGATGCCGGGACTGGCGGAGAATTACCATCGCTATCTGGATTTGGAAAACGCAGTTGCCGGTGCGGAATACCGCTGCGGAGAAGTCCGTTTCAGACGGGAGTTTTTTGCCTGTCATCCGGCACAGGTCATGGTTATCCATTTTCATGCGGACAAGCCGGGAATGGTATCTTTCCGGGTGCAGTTGAAAAGTTTACTTGTCGGGAATTATTGCGGTGATGCGGATGCGATCTGGTTCAGCGGGCATTGCCCTTTGAAATGCCGTTATAATTTTGCGTCGACGCAGTGGTCGGAACGTTTTCGCGGCCCCGGTGGCGTCAATTTCCAAATGCGGCTGAAAGCTTACGCGCACGGCGGCTGTGTCACGGCGCAGAAAAATGGCCTCCTGCGTGTGACGGACGCCGATGAAGTTACGCTTGTTCTGGCATTCCGTTCCGATTTCAGAGGTTTTCAGTCTCCCCTCACGGCGAATTGCGCGCTTGCGGAATCTCTTTGCCTGAAAGATATTGAAAAGATTGCGCAAGACACCGCATTGTACCCTGAACATCAGAAGGATTATCAGACTTTATACAATCGTTCCCGTTTGGAATTTCCGGTGATTGCGGAAGATGAGCTTTGCACGGATGAACGCATTCGCCGATGTGAACGGGAGAAAAAAGTATCGCCGAATCTGGTCGCATTATTGTATCATTTCGGCGTTACCTGATGATCGCCTCCTCGCAGCCCGGTACTCAGGCAACCAATTTGCAGGGAATCTGGAACGATATGTTGATGGCGCCCTGGGCGTGCAATCATACGACCAATATCAATACCGAGATGAATTACTGGCCGGCCGAGGTCGCGTCCTTGCCCGAGTGTGCCGAGCCGCTCTACCAATTTGTCCGCGAGTGCGCCGTCAACGGTGCGGAAACCGCCAAAAGATTGTACGGATGCCGTGGTTGGTGTATGTACCACAACTCCGATCTCTGGCGAAAGACGACGCCTGCGGCCGTGATTGCGCAGTGTTCGGCATGGCCGTTTGCAGTTTTTTGGGCTTCTGCGGCAATTCCACAGTCCTTTCCGCCAGCTACGACGAAAACAGCGGCGGCAAACATTATGCCCTGCTCACACTGCGGCAAATGGCGGAAATGGAGCGGGGAATCCCCGGCGCGGCGCGTTATTTGCTTCCCTGCGGTGAAATCGAGGACTCGCCGGTTTGCGCGTTCCGGGGGATTCATTTCTGTATTCTGCCGGAATCCGATCCGAACCGGATCGAAACGATGATCCGTATGGCGGCATACTGCAAGTTCAATTATATCGTATGGGAAGCATGGGGCGTCTTTCCGTTTTCTTCCCATCCGGAAGTCGGCCGGGAGGAATATAAATGGACCCGAGAGGCTTTTGAACATCTGTTACTGGTGGCAAAAGATTGTAATATTGCGCTGATTCCGCAATTGAATTTGTCTGGACATGCCGCATTTTCGCGTGTCGGCAGTGCTAAACATGCAGTTCTGGACTTCCACCCGGAGCGGGAAACGCTGTATGAACCCGGTGGTTGGAGTTACTGCTTGTCGAATATGGAAACACGAAAAATTCTGACGGACCTCGCATTGGAACTGTATGAATTCTTCGGAAAGCCGCCCTTTTTTCATATCGGATGTGATGAGTCTTATGATTTCCAAACCTGCGCCGTATGTGCGGCGGCAAATCCGGAAACGTTGCTTCTGAATCATTTGCTGTACTTCCGTGGTCTCTTTGCCGGACACGGCTGCCGTATTATCATGTGGCATGATATGCTGCTGATGGCGGATGATCCGCGGTGGGCCGGATGTATCGCCTTCGGAGATGCCCGCACCAGAGGAGTCTTGTCAAAACTCCCTGCGGATATTATCATCGCCGACTGGCAATACGGCAAGGCGCCGGAAAACAGTCCGGATCACGAGTGGCCCACGGCGAATTATCTCCATGATTCCGGCTATGATGTACTGCTCTGTCCCTGGATGGAGGAAGCCGGGATTTTTCAGGCGGGAGCGCAAGTGGAGAAGCGCAAGCTTTTCGGCCTGTTGGAGACAACCTGGAATGCGGCTTATCAAAAGGACTTTGTCAAAATGTTTACCGCAGCATCAGCGGCCGCATGGCGCGGCAAAGTCGAGCCGATCCGCTTCGACGATGCGGTGCATGTGGCTTTTGCGCGCAACCTCCGGCACATCCATCAGGATATGGGGATTACCCGTTACCGGATACCGGGCATACCAACAATCAGATCCTTGTGCCGGATTTCCAAAACAGTGTACTTCCTCTCTCGAAAAAGAGTTTCATTCCTGATGAAGGAAAAAATGAAGATTGATGCTGAGGTAAAATAAAATGAAGATGCAAAACCGAATCATACTGAATAAGGATTGGAAATTTTTGCAGGGCTGGCCTGATGAAATGATCCGGCCCGATTATGATGATTCCCAATGGAGAATTTTAGATTTGCCGCATGACTGGAGTATCGAAGGCCGATTTTCGCCGGATGCCGTCAGTTACGCCCGGGGAGCTTACCTGCCCACGGGATTGGGGTGTTATCGCAAGAAGCTTTCGCTTGACGAAGATATCGAGGGCAAGATTTATAAATTATTTTTTGAGGGCGTATTTAAAAATTCATCCGTTTATTTAAACGGCAAACATATCGGCGGCAGAGAATGGGGATATCTTCCGTTTGAGGTTGACCTGATTCCTTTTTTACAAAAATGGGAGGAAAATGTCGTCGTCGTGAAGGTGGATCACAGCGATACAATGGGATGCCGCTGGTATGCCGGCGCCGGCATTTATCGCAGCGTCTATCTTGAAACTTACGAAAAAATGAGTTTCGTCCGCGACGGAATTCAGATCATAACCGACTTGAACGGTTTGACCTCGGCCTTCGTCAATATCAAATATATGGTCAAGAATTTTCAACGCAAACGTGTTGAGTGCCAAATTGTACATACCGTCTACGAGCAGGAAACCGGCACCGTGATCGCGGAATCCTCGTCGCCGCACTGGATCGGCGCAACGTTGGAAGTTCAGCTCGCGGATAAGATCACCGTAGCCAACCCCAAATTATGGGACCTTGAAAATCCCCATCTTTATTGCTTGAAATCCCAACTTCGGTTTGAGGGTGTATGCCGCCATTGCGTGGAGAATGTTTTTGGCTTCCGTTTTTTTGAATACAGTGCGGATACCGGGTTCTATCTGAATCATCAGCCGGTAAAAATAAAAGGATGCTGCCTTCATAACGATGGAGGCTCTCTCGGGGCGGCCGTTACCAAAGATACGTTTGTCCGCCAGATCCGCATTCTGAAAACAATGGGATGCAATGCGGTGCGGACCGCGCATCACCCTTTCAGCCCGGACTTTTTGGATGTTTGCGACGAACTTGGGATGCTGGTGCTCAATGAATGGCATTTTTTCTCGGCTCGGGGACATCTCCACAAATGTTCCCGAGAATGGATCGGGAGAAGACCGTTTGTTCTTACGTTTTCACCAGTTCGGATTTATGATGGCGGAAAACCCAAAGGCAAAACTGATCGGGAGGAATCAATGAAAAGCAAACGACGTTCAAAAGGAATGGGACGGGCCTATGAAGAAAATGGCGTGTTCCATCTGCAATGCACCACAAGGGATCATAAGCCTAAAGCAATGATTCTGCGGGAAGCCAATGGTGACAAAATTACCCTGGGACGGCGCGCTGAAGCTATTGCCCGCGAATTTCCTGACCGCGAACCTGACGTTTGCCACAGTCCCCGGAAGTTGACATTCCGCCTTTATTTCCCGAAAGGATCATCGGTGCAGTGCGAGCCGATTGCGACAATGCGAGCGGGCTGTCAATTGTCGCGGCGTCGGTGCATCTGAGCAAATATCGCAACTGGTGATCGCAGATGCATTCAGGCATACATGCGCCGAATGTACGATCCTTCCGCATTGCAGGCGTTATTCCGGAAGTTCCGCCATGCCGGGAGACAACGCCACGGAATCGCGTTTATTAAGGCGGTAATCGATTTTCTGGAGCAACGGAACGGTTTCCCCGCGCTGAAGCTTTTCGATGGTGTCGAAAGCGCATGTCGCCAGTTTTCCAAAATTTTGCTCAAGCGTACTCAGTGCGGGTTGTAAAAAACCGGAAATGTAGGAAATTTCTCCCGTAATCAGCGACATTTCCTCCGGAATTTTACATTTCACTGTATGAAACGCCTTCAATAATTTCAGAGAGGAGGATTCCGCCGGGGAAATCAAGGCGGTAACTCCGCTTTTATGGAGCATATCCACGCAGCCGACCGGATCATTTATGTAACGCGCCACCACGACTTGATTGGAAAGTTTGAATTCCGCCATGACTTCACGTAACGCCTGTTCCCGGTTCCGTGCCGTGATTGAACGGTCGTTGTGATGTAAAAGCAGTGCGATTTTGCGATGATTGTGTTCTATCAGATAAATCAGGGCTTCACGCATCCCCTGATGGTCGTTGGAACAGATCGAGTAGACGCATTCCAACGAATTTCCCGGATTATTCAGGCAAACCAATGGGATGGTATGATTGGCCCCCAACAGTTTTTCCAGATGGTTGAAATAATCCACACTGATGATTCCGCCAAAATTACGCTCCTGCAAATGGCTGCAATGATCCGCGAACTGAATTTCCAGGGTAACCTTCCGGTCGGTTCCGATCCTGCGCAATTCCTGCAACAAATAAAACGTGTACCAGCCGAAATCCTGTCCCGGCGGCAAAATCAGCAAAATTGTCTGCCCGGAACTGTTCATTGCCGGATTTTCACGCGCCAGACGCAAAATCCGCTGACGCGTTCCCGAACTGAGCTGGCCCTGATTATTCAGGCAACGTGATACGGTTGAAATGGATACGCCTGCCTGACGGGCAAGGTCCGCCAGCCTCGGTCCGCCTTTTTTTCGCATCGAAAAACTCCCCTTCTGTTGATGGAATATTTTCTTTGTGGTATGGAACAATATACATGTTCAGCTTTCAAAAGCAAATTATTTGCTTTTTTTTGCGTTGAATTTGCCTTAAAAACACAACCTTCTCTCTTGTCAATCATCTGAAGCCAAGGTATAATTAAAACAGGAAAAGGGGAATCCCAAGCAACCATTTAAACAGGAATCTGAAGTTTTCAACTTCAAACCGGAAAAATGCGATAAATCGCGCCAGGAGGGCTGGAATATGGCTGGGATATGGATGATGGCATGCGTATAGGGATTTTTGTCCGTTCTGTTCCCTGATTTTCGGCAGAAAAAATTTTTCAACTTTTTTCTGTCCGATGTCAAAACAAACGGAAAATTCGTGAACGTTTTCCGATTCGCGGAAGCTGTTCAAAAAACAAACCTGAAAAAACAGGAAAACTTTAGAACAGGAATTAAAACGATGAAAAAGAATTCTTACTTTACTTTAATCGAATTGCTGGTTGTGATCGCAATCATCGCGATTTTGGCCGGGATGCTGCTGCCTGCGTTGAATAAATCACGGGCTAAGGCACGTGATACCCAGTGCGTGAATAATCTTTCTCAAATCGGTAAAATGCTTGCTCTCTATTGCGGAGGGGCATCGGACATGCTGCCGCTGGCTTCGCAATGGCTGAGTTGCATCAATAACGGAACGCTTCCGTGCAACCGGGATTGGTCGACTAAAACAATGGAATTCACCGGACCGTTTTCGTGTCCTTCCCAGGAAAAAAAAGTTTCGCGAACGAATGTACATTACGGTATTGTCGGGGCTGACCTGCCGGAAAACAATGAATTGAGCATTTACCCTTCCTTTGCTTCGGCCTCCTCATCGTCCGCCAAAGGGAAACCGCACATGCTTTCGCAGATCAAGAATCCTTCAAAGCGAGCTGCGGTCACGGACATTGACTGGGGAGCAAATGCTAAAACGGTTGCAGATGACTGGAATGTCCAAATATGTTTTACCACAAGCCGTTGGCGTTCCGGCGGAGTGAGTCTTATAGAGGAGAACCGCTGCCGTCACCGGGGAAACTCGGCGGTGAATGTCTTATGGGCCGACTTTCACGCTTCTCCGATGCATTTGGAACAGATTCCATCGAATATGTGGGATTCCGCCCGAGGATATTTTTGGAGCGATGCTTATGCCGGCGCGGCGTATTGAGGTGACCGAAAATGAATTTCAGCAGATTTTTCCTTCTGATGCTTTACTGCGGAGTTGTTTTCACAAATACGAACGGAAATTCGATCGATTTCAAATTTGATGCATCGCTTCGACCGGAGTCCCAATATTTTCAACCGACCGGATTTGCATTCGTCGCGGTGTCTTCGGACAACACGCTGCAACTCCGTCAGAAATCCGACGCGGGAACTCTTGAAACCTACAGCCTGATCAAGGAATTAACCACGATGCTTCCCTGGCAGGTTGCTGCGGTGGAGGTTTGCATGAAAGTCGATTCCTCCGCGGAAAATCCGCTTGCGCATCTTCAATGGCGGTGGGGAAACGGCAAATCCGCCTCCCTCGAACAGCCGGTCAAGGCGGACGGAAAGTTTCAGGTTTACCGATTCGAACTTTCTGAAATCCCCGCTTGGAATATGGGTGAAAAGGGAGTTGTCTTTCTATTCCAGCCCTGCAGAACAACGGATTCGGCGGAAGCCGCGATTGAAATCAAGTCATTCCGTTTTCTGCTCAGCCCCCGGCAGGAACTCTTGCGGGTTCGCGAAATCGGTGACCTGCGAATTTCCGCGCTGGAGGGATATGCAAACAGTGCCGCAAAAAATAAAATCGGGCTTGGCGGACGACTTCCGGAACGGCTTCGGTCACTCCGGGAGGATTTTCTTCGGTTGCTCAACGATCCCCGGATGCCGGATTCCGAAAAGTGTCTTCGCCTTCCCGCCTTGGAGAAGCGTTATTCCGAATTGTATTTTGCTTTTTCAGCTTACAGGAATACCGTTGCCGCCACTGAAAATCTCACGGATTATCGCCGGGGAATGCAGTTCAATCAAATAAAAAACATTTCAGATGAGAAACTGCAAGCATGTATTCAACAGGCGCAGAATGCTCTGAAAGAAGGCAATTGGCAAGCCGCCTCCACCGCGGCAGCGGAATGCGAACAATTATTGCAGGCTCTTTGGGCGGCTTCACCGGAACAATGGCAATATGGAATCGGCATGAACTCCTCCGGGCGTTACGCTTTCGGCGAAAGCAAGCCGGAACAAGGCTTGCTGTTTGCCCAGTTGGGACGCAGCCGTTATATCAATTATAATTGGAATACATCGGGTGGGCACCCATCGCTTACTTTTGAACCGTTGGAGGCGGATTTTGATGAGGATGGAGGACGGCAAATGGAAACAAATTGGGTGTTTCGTAAAAAAAGCTATCAGTGCCGCGGTCGGAAAAACGGAAAAAAGATACAATGGGAGACCCGGGCGGGATTGACCGCCCCCGGTTTTCTGCTTGATACGGATGCGTCAGGAGTCCGCTTTGAAAATCGTCCCAATCGGAACGGAACCCCCGGACGCATATTGGCGGAACTTGATGGCCGGCTGCAACTTCTCCCGCCCAATGAGTTTTCCCGGATATCCGGGAAACGTTTGACGCGGAACTGGCTGTTGCTCTTGCCCGATTTTCCAGATGCCGCAATGCCGTTTCTGCTGACTTTGACGCGAAAACCACTCTCGGTTTCCGCATCGGGTTCGGGAATCGAAATCCGCTGGAAAAAAGCAGCCGGATGCATCGGGATCTCCACCCCGTGGGGATGCCGCACCTTCATCGAACCTCCGGGCGGACCGGTGAAAATGGCAGAGCAATGTGAGAAAATCAATCGCATCATGCTGCGTTACCCGATCGCTTGCGATGAATATTTCAAATTCTCGCCGGATCGGCGCAAAGTGGCGGTTGCCAATATCTACCGCTATGCGGGGATCGCCAACGAATGGGGAGTTCCCGGCGTTGAATGTGCGCCGCTCCCACCGCCCGCCGCCATGCTGGGCTTGGATAAAATCCAAGTTGAACTGCCGGCGAAATATCACAATCCGGACATGCCTTCCATTGTCGGGCCATATCTCTGGTGCGAGGGAAACCGCAGCGATTATACCTTGCGGGTACCCGATCTGCGGACAGTTGTTCCGGTCAGGACCGACGCAGAATCCCAACGGACCCGGGACGCCGTCCGTTTCATAGACACTTTTCCCTTCACAAAAGCTCCGATGCGCGGCGTGTTCCGGCCGGATTCCAGCTCGGCGCTTTCCGCCTATTTCGATTTGTGGAATTTCATGGATGCCGAACAACAGAAGGAGCTTTGCGGAAATACACGGTTCGCGGTTCGGAAGCTGCTGGAGATCATCAACGGGCAGAAGGCGTTCGGCGCCTGGCTTTCAGAGCATGCCGCGGCGGAACGCACCGACCCGTCGACCGGAAAACATTATTTCGCCTACGGGTGGCTCCGGCGCAACTTTCCGCAGCCGCAATTTGGTGATGTCACCAATTTCGTCGGGTTTATACTGATGTATGCGTCGCGCCTTGCGGAATTTTCGGGGGATATCTCTGAAATTCAGGCGAATTGGGACGGAATCCGCCGTTTCTACACTTCATGCGTCCGTCGCAACGACTGGGCGGTCATGGGGCAGGATTGCATGGAGAATACCATCAATCACACCATCGACATGGGACCGGACTCGTGGCTCGGCGGTGTCGGCATGTACAAACTCGCCGGACTTGCCGGCGACCGGCGCATGCGGGATCTTGCGCTTTTTACGGCATCCAAGGGCGTCTGTCCGCTGCTCGTCGCGTTTCGTTACCGTCCGTATGCAAAGCAATACTTCAACAATTTTTCCGAAACGCGCAACTGTCTGGAGGCCGGTCTCTCGGAATGGGGGGCCTGCGGCGCAACGCGCTGGGAGCTTGGGGAAGTCGCCTGCAATTTTATCGCGGGATGCGTCACGGCCCCGGAGTTGATCCGCCTTTATTGCGATTTGATCGCCCGGGACACGTATGTGTTTGAATATGAAACACTGGAACGTTTTTTTCCGGATTGGATCAATTACAAATACCGTCGTCCGGGATACCGCGGCATGGTTAACACTCCCAATATGATCGCACAGCATTTCCTGTTACGGGAAGCGTTGGGGGAGGATACGGAGAGATTGCGGGAGATTCTCTCCCGCGGACTTTGCGATGACGATCAAAACCGGATATGGCTTCATGCCAATCATGCCGGCTCGGGCATCCTTTACCGCTGCGCGGCACAATTGGCCGGCCGGGAAGCTCCATGCAGTCCCGCCGCCTGGGCTCCGGCCGTATTGCTCGGTGCGGAATACCGCCGGAACGAAAAGCGAATGCTCGTCCGGCTGCGTGCCGCAGGCGATTTTAAGATCGATTTTCTTGCCGAAGCAGCTCCCGTCCGGGTTTGCATCAATGGGGAAAACGTTCCATTCCGATTCAGCAAGGCGGCAAGATCGCTGCAGATCGAGGGGAATGTAAACGGAGAAATCCTGCTGGAATTGTTCTTTGAAACAGATATCTCTCAAAAGAGATCGCTGCCGGTTGTCCGGAGGGAAAATACCCCGCCGGCTGACCGGAAAGCAGCCGCGCCCCAACCACCCGCCGCCCGGGCCGAAAAAAGATATGATGCCGGTGATGTCCGGACGATTGACCTGGACCGGATTGCCGATGCGGAAATATCTGTTCCCGCCGACTCCGGTCGTATCGCCGGTGTGCCATTTCGGGTGAAGCGGAGCAGTAAAAACGCTGTTTCCGGGAAGAAGCAGGTTTCGGTTGCCTTGAATTTCGCTCCCGGCGCGCTCTACTTTCTGGTTGCCGTTCCGAAACTTCAGAACGGGCCGGTGATGAAACTCGAAATTCAGACGGATTCCGGGCGGAAATTTTTCTTTTCTCCGACGCCGTCGGAAGGAATTCTGTGGGAAAAAAGCGGGAACGTCCACTTTTACGTCTTCCGCTGGAACAATCAGAAAGAGCCTCGCAACGACGGAGCTGTCGATGAACAGCAACTGTCGGAGTATCGGATAGAGAAACTGAAATTTTCAGAACATCCCGGTTCTTCCCTGATTGTAGCGGCAGCGGGAGAACTGCCATCCTTATAACGGCGCCAGTTTCGGCTGACGGGCGCCGGTGGTCGTTCACGGGTTTGCCAAATAAAAAAATAGGATGAGGAAATGATGTACGTTTTGGAGAATAAAAAAATCCGGGTCGAATATTCCGATGCCGGAGTGTTGACCCTTCATGACCTCCAATTCGGCGGCGAGTGGAGCTCCCCCGCGCCGTTCCGCCTGACCTATGGCGACGCTTACACTTACAATTTGGCTGATAATTGCCGTTTGAAGGTGTGCGTGGAACCGCAGGTCATGCGCTTCCGGTTTGACCGGATGGAGTTTTTCGGCCGGTTCCGCGAAAATCCATACCGAAAACCGGAGAACGGCCCCGACCTGAAATTTGAATTCGCCATTGCGCTTCAGGGGGATGCAATTCATTTCATTTCAGAACCGGTCCGGAATCTGGATATCGAACCGTTGCGTCTTCGTTTCACCAACGGGTTATTCGCTCAATCGATCGGTACACCGGGCGAAGCGGCGTTGCCGTGCGGCTTCGGCTGCATTTTTCGTTTTCCCCGGCGCGACCGCCTGACCTTCGATTATGAATACTCGAATCATTATTCCAATATGCCGATTTGCGGGCTGTTCCGCAAGTCGATGCCAGGGCTGTTGATCCGTGTATTGACTTTCACCGATATGTGTACCCGTTTTTCCATCAACCGTGAACACGCAAATCAGGTGTCCTTCGACCACGAATTCGACGTGATCGACCGCTTCGCCAATCACCGGCGCGTCATTCAAGTTCAAATCGCGCCGCCCGGAAGCGACTACAATACGCTGGCCAAATGGTATCGCGCCGCCCTCATTACGGAACGGAAATTTGTGACGTATTCGGAAAAAATCACCAAATCCCCCGTTGCTGAAAATCTGGTCGGCGCCGTGATCTGGAAACACAATGTCTATGCTCAACGCCGCGCCCCGCTGCCGCATGCCTACAGTTTGTACATGCCGCGCAAGGAAGCCAATCCAATCGAGGGACTGCCGGGAAATTGGAGCGCATACGAAATTTTTGATACCGCAAAACAACGCGGATTCGACCGGGTATGCATCTACAATACCGGCTGGAATTACATGGGATTCGACTCGGGATACCCGGTTCGGCTGCCGCCAAATCCGGAGCGCGGGAAGATTCGTGAGCTTCAGGCGGCGGCGGAGTACGGCCGCGCGCTCTCCCCGGGATTCATTTTTTCGGTTCACGACAACTATCATGACACCTATGAAAATTCGCCGGAGGATTGTTCCGCGGATTTGTGTCGCAATCAGGACCAGATTCCGGTCAGAGGCGGCATCTGGCGGGGCGGGCGCGCGCGCCTGCTTTGTACCGCGTGTTCAATGAAATACGCCCGAAGGGATATTCCGCACATGGTGGAAATTTTCGGACGAGGCGGGATTTATGCCGATGTTTTCGGCTGTACTCCACTGCGGCGATGTTATGATCCGGCGCATCCGATGACACAGCGGGAAGATCTGGAATATCGCCGGGAATTACTGGAATATCTGGCCGCGCAATTCGGTTCGGCAACGACCGAGGGAACGCCGGCGGATTATTATGCGGGCATCGTTCACATGGGTGCGTTCAGCGCATTTCTTCCGGAGTGCGCCAATTCGGACGAACTCGATGAACCGCCGCTCCCGGTACCGCTCTGGCAGCTGGTCTTTCACGATTCGGTTTTGAACTACACCTGCGAAGCAGCGCACGGCCCATACGGTAAAACCTATCTGGCGTATCAGGCGCTTTACAATCTTTTGCCGACCGGGCTGGACGACGCCAGCCTGGAGCTTTCACAGAAAATGCGAAAAACCTATACCAGCGAAATGCTCGCGCATGAATTTGCGGGCGACGTACACTCCTTCCGGGATCGGAACGGCGTGGCCGCCGTCGCCGGAAAGGCACGTACCCGCTTTGCTGACGGGACGGTCGTCGAAGCCGATTTTCAGGATAACGCGGTTGCACAATACAGGATCATTCAGGCATGAAACTTTCCACGCTCACATTAGGAACGAAAAAGATGCGGGGGCCGCGCCTTGGGCCGGATTCGCGTTTTCCCGCCATGCGAAATCCGATCCGGTCGAACATCGCCGCCGAGCTGGACGAATTCGACGGGCTTTATCTCAATTACGGCATGTTCAACGATTCATTGCCCTTTGTCATGCAGGACCAATATGATTTCGAACCGGAGGAGTTGGAGTTCCATACCGCCGTTCTGGAAAACGACCACCTGCGGGCGACCTTCGTGCTGGAGCTCGGCGCACGCCTCTGGAGCTTGTACGACAAAGATCATCAACTCGATCTATTGTTGAACAACACCGAGTTCCGTCCGAATAACCTGGCGATTCGCAACGCATGGTTCGCCGGCGGAATCGAATACAACATCGGGCGGCGCGGCCATGACGAACAGACCTGTTCACCCCGGTTCGTTGCAATGCTGCAGGATGCAGACGGTACTCCCGTTCTGCGTGTATATGAATTCTGCCGTGATCGGGCGGTTCCGTTTCAGATTGATTTTTACCTGCCGTCCGGCTCCCGATTTTTGCTGGCGCGTATGCGAATCATGAATATCCGCAACGAAGTGATCCCCATGTACTGGTGGAGCAATATCGCGGTGGAGCAATCTCCCGGCGCCCGCGTCATCGTTCCCGCCGACAGCGCCTACGCCAATCAATATGACGGCGGCAATCACTTCATCCGTAAAATCGCATTGCCCGGCGGAGAAGGATTCGACGGAACCTATCCGGATCATTTTCCGGGGGTGAAGGATCATTTTTACAATATTCCGCCCGGAAACCGCAAATATGAAACGGTCATGCGGCGCGACGGAACCGGATTTTTATTCGCCTCCACCCGGCGTTTGCCGGGGCGGAAGCTCTTTGTCTGGGGAGCGAACCCAGGCGGCAAACATTGGCAGCGCAAACTGATGGCGCCCGGTGTACCCGACTATATTGAAATTCAGGGCGGCCTCTGTAAAACCCAGCAGGAATGCATTCCCATGCCGCCCCGGACAACCTGGGAGTGGCTCGAAGCCTACGGAGCCGTTGATGCGAAACCGGAGAATATTTTCGGCAGCTGGCAAACCGCCGTCGAAACGATGAATACGCGGGTGGATGCGATCCTGCCGGAGCGTTTTCTGGAGGCCGAATTAGAGCGCACCCGTTCGAGTTTCGCATTGCAACCCGGTGAAATCGTTCAATATGGTTCCGGCTGGGGCGCGTTGGAGGAGGAGCGGCGCGGCTGCAAGTTGACGAAACACCTCGATTTCGGCGCGCCGCAGACGCCGCAGGTGGAGTGGCTGCAGCTTTTGCGCCGCGGGGTTATGTCCGAGGAGGCGCCCGCTTCTTATCTGGTTCAGCCGGAGTGGTTCGCGTTGCTGCAGAAGACCCCGTTCAGAAATTGGAAGATTCTCCTGCACTTGGCGTTGAATGAATTCCGGATTCGGGATTACGCATCGGCGGAGGGACACCTTCTCAAATCCGTTGAACTTCAGAGAAATGCATGGAATTTATTTGCATTGGCCAATCTTTATCGCGTGACGGAGCGGCAAAACCAGGCGCTGACGCTTCTGGAAACGGTGGCGCTGATGCACCCGGACGATTCCGCATTGGCCAAGGAGTGCCTGAAGCAGTTCGTGGAACTGCATGGGGATCCCCTGCGAATTCTGGCGATTTGCGACGGCTTGAATGTTGAACTTCAAGTCAAACCGCTGTTGCTGTTTTTCCGTGCCTATGCGTTGGCATATTCCGGAAACATCGAGGCAGCCGAAGCGATTATCACCCGGGATGGCGGGCTGGAAATTCCCGACATACGGGAAGGTGAGAATTCCATTTCCGACCTTTATCTTGATATCCAACTGGCCAAAGCACATAAAAAGGGAATTCAGTTAACCCGTGACCAGGTCAAGGTGCCTTTTAAACTTGACCTGAGAATGACACTGTAAACAGGAGAACATATGCAGATCGGTTGCAATTATTGGGCCTCACACGCCGGAACCCGGATGTGGGAGCTTTGGGACGAAAATATTGTTCGCGCGGATTTGAAGCGCCTGGCGGAGACCGGCTGTGAATTGATTCGCGTTTTCCCCAACTGGCGCGATTTCCAACCGATTGAAATCTGCTATGCGCACCGCGGGACGTTTCGTGATATTTCCATGAGAGGGGCGCGCCTGCCGGATACTCCCTGCGGTCATGCCGGCGTGGATGAACTCATGCTCCAACGTTTCCGGAAATTGGCTGAAATTGCAGAGGGGAACGGGCAGAAACTGGTGGTCAGCCTGGTGACCGGCTGGATGAGCGGTTCCTATTATACGCCGCCCGCATTGGAGAAACTGAATCCGCTGACCGACCCATTGGCCCAGAAGTGGCAGATCCGTTTTGTCCGCTGCCTGGTCCGTGAGCTCAAGGATTGTCCCGCCATTCAGATGTGGGAGCTCGGCAACGAATGCAACTGCATGGGGGAGGCTTCCAACAGTTCCGCCGCATGGATCTGGAGTTATCTGATTTCATCGGCCATCCGTCTGGAGGATGATACCCGGCAGGTGGCGTCCGGGATGCACGGTTTGATGCCCTGCGATCAATTCCCGCCGGTATGGGATCCGCATGAATGGAGTATTCAGGATCAGGGCGAGCTCTGTGATCTGATGACGGCGCACCCTTATCCGCACTCTCCCTCCAAAGTTGCTGCGCGAGTCGATCCACATAACTCCATGCGCACCGCCTTTCAGGCCACGGTTGAAATGCTCTACTATGCCGATATCGCCGGACGTCCGGGATGCGTTGAGGAAATCGGCACATTTTCCCCATCGTATTGCGCGGAAGCCGAAAAGGCGCAGTTTGTGTGCAACTCCCTTTACAATGCCTGGGCGCACGGTGCGAAAAACTTCCTGTGGTGGTGCGGTTTCGATCAACGCCATCTGAAGTTCCCGCCCTACGAGTGGAGTGCGTGGGAACGGGAATTGGGGTTGTTCGATCCGGAACTCAATCCGAAGCCCGTGGCCGGAGTGATGAAAGCATTTCATGAATTCAAGGCGGAGCTGCCCTTTGATGAATTGCCGCCGTTCCGCCGGGATGCCGTCTGCATCGTGACCCGCGCCCAGAAATTCGATGCTTCACTGACCAATTCATGGAGCACGTTTCTGTTGGCCAAACAGAATCACTTCGACCTCAGGTTTTCATATGTTACCGACAAATTGCCGGAAGCCCCACTCTATCTTCTGCCCGGTCTGAGCGGTGCGGACGGGATTTACGGCTATGAATTCAACGCCCTGTTGGATAAGGTCCGAAATGGGGCGACGCTCTATCTGTCATTGAATGATGGTGCGCTGGCTCCTTTTGAAGAGGTATTCGGCGTCGAAGTTATCGGGCGTGAGATGCGCACCGTTCCGGCTCAAGTTGAGATGAATGACGAAATATTTCAGCTGCCGTCGCCCTACCGGTTGTGTTTGCGCAATGTTTGTGCCGAGATTCTGGCGCGTGAAACGGATGGAAATCCGGTGTTTGTGCGTTCCGCTTACGGCAAGGGTACGATTTATTTATTGACCCTGCCGCTGGAATTGGATTTAGGGGTCAGGCCCGGCGCATTTCATAAACAAGCCGAGCCCCGCTGGCGTGATTTCTACAAATTATTTTCAGGAGAAGCGGCTTCCAGACGGCTGGTGCACACCGATAATCCGTTCGTAACCTTGACGGAACACCCGGAGAGGGAAGGCTGCTGCTGGGTTGTGGCGGTCAACAACACCTCCGCTCCGCTTCCGATGGAATTCCGTGTAGCGGACGCATGGCGGATTGAGGTGGCGAACGACGAAAAAATTCCACCGTTTTCCGGCAGAGTTCTGAAGTTGCTTCCTCGGTTCGCGTAAAAAAATTCGTCCTGTAATGATCTGACACCGCGCCGAAATTTCAGCCGCGAAGCCTGATAAGATTGACGATATTTGAAAGTATCGGCGATTTCAGCGGGTGAGTGGATGGGGAGCGCCGCAAACCAGAGCATTGGAGCTGATTCGTTGATGAGCTCTTCATTCACTTGCATATCTGACCGTTCCGGCATGGAAAAGCTGGATGACGTGTTCTGAATCCCGGATTACAGTTTCCAAATGATTTTTGCATGTCCTTCAATCTTATACGCTTTCCATCATGAAAAATCACAAATGCTGCATTTCCGCTTCATTCGCGCGGCCTTGTGCGCGTCTGGTTAACTCTGTCAGCCAGACACTTACAAAACCACGCGACTTTTGCGAAAATTTCGCATTTATGATTTCTCATTCAGGAAATCGTATTACCCATCCTTCCTGGTATAATCGCAATGATCCCAATTCGTGTTTTTTGTCAATCCGACATCTGAAATTATTGTATGATGAGCCAATCTTTTTGAAATTGGCTCTTATGATATATCATAAATCAGCAATCATACCTGAACCGTCAGAAAATTTTTCTCGTGCTTCTGTAAGATGCTGCGAAGTTCATCCTCCGGCAGCGAATACGCCAGTTCGGCGATGCGCTGCCGAATGGAAGGATTTTCCGACTGATCTGCTGCACTGTTGAAAATCAGGAATTCCGGGAGTTTCTCGATGGCTTCCTGCTTGGCCTTGATGGAGACGTGTGCCATATAGTGTCTGGTCATTTCCGGCGTCATGTGTCCGACGATGGACTGCACCGTCGAAAGCGGAATTCCGGCCTGACCGGCGTAATAGCAGAATACATGCCGCATCGAATGCAAATCCTTGACGCTGATCGCCCGGCGGCCTTCCGGCTTTTTCGTCGTTTTGATTCCGAGTCCCGCCAGAAAGCGTTTGATCCGGTAAGAAACCAGTGAAGCATCGTGCAGATACGTTTCGGCATGTACCGGAAATACATATCCTTCGCGTCGCGGAAGAGTTTTCAGATAATTCTCCAGGGCCGACAGAATCGGAATCGCCATATCGACGCCGGTTTTACGGCGTTTGCGGAAGATCATCCGCATCGCCCATGAAATCTCATCCCATTTCAAAGTACAGATGTCACCTTCAGTTAAACCGGTCACGGCGGCGATCAGAAACAGCGGCCGGCAGAACTCCGAAAGTTCGTCATCCCGGAAGATGGCCCTCTTGATGAGCGCAAGTTCCGATTCGGAGAAAATCTCCCGGTCGATCTGCTTCCACTCAGGCGTAATTACATTCATCCACGGATTCATGATGATTCCGGCATCTTCAGAGAGCTTTGTGAAAACCTCTTTACAGATACGGGCAATCTCATGGATGGTCTTACCGGCCAGTTTGTATTCCCGTCTGTAACCGGCGCGGATGATTCCATCGTTACGCCGGGCCTGAAATGTAACATCTTTGACGAATCTGCCGTTTTTGATCAGGTAAGCGACATAGCTTTCACAATGACATTTTCGAACCGCCGTCATGGCGGTGATCTCCGGATAAGTCGCTTTCATAAATGCCAGAAAATCATTCCAGAAACGCTGTTTCTGCCTGACGATATGTTCCGACGGTATCCGCTTCGACGGTTTCTCCAGTGAAAGCGCGTATGCTTCTTCCAGAAGAATCCGCCTGCCACCGCTCAATTCAAGCTTGTAATTCTCAACCAGGGCGACGATGGTTTTGTTCTGCCGGATTCTCTTCTTTTCCTTTTGGAGCGCCTCATATTCTTTCAGCTTTTCGGCATAAACCTGCTCCTCGAATTTCAAGGCGTCCTTTTCAGTTGTGCAGTTTTCGCAGACGCCGGAGAAACGGTGCTCTTTGAGACGGAAACGGTAGTAATACTTCTTTCCACGCAGTTGGACGGACATTTCAAGACTCCTCCTGAACCATCATGATTTCTGATGAATTGACACAGGAGGCTATGTCGAAATACTTCTCCGCAAGCGGGCACAAACCGGGCACAAAATCGTGCGCCGAACTGTCCGGAAATTTGTAAATCCTCAATTCTGAGGCAAGAAAATGGCTCCGGCAGCTGGATTCGAACCAGCGACCAAGTGGTTAACAGGGTATGGTTAACACCTGTTTCCCGCTCAAAACCATTCAGCAGGCATCCTTGCTACGACATTAAGAATATACGTGATCTTTCATGTCTTTTCAAGACAAAGGGTGGGAAAAAGGAGGGAAATTTTCGGTTCCCGGATATTCTCTAATTGCTATGCGTCCTGCTATCACACCGGGCTGGCCGGAATCCCGCTCTTGACGGTGTAACCGATCGTCAGACACATTCAAGCATCTCCATCCGGCTGCGTATCAGCAAAACTTTCGATACGAAAAATTTTTCCTTTCAAAAGTTTTTGCATTGGAAATAGGCTGATTTCCCTTTTGCTGAGCTGAAATCGTTTCAGTTCCGCTTCCGTTGCAAAGAAAACTTCAGGAAAGGACTTTCACAAATGGAATACCTGTTGCGCCATTTTCATTCTTTCCCGGATTTTCACTTGGAACGGACATCGCTGCTCGCATGCTCCGCACCGGATGCATTCCGAAGCGTGATGGGGAAGCAGCCGGTAGTGTTCCCGCACGGTTTCCGGGATTTCATCCTGCGCCAGAGCGAGATTCAGGTACTTGTTCACGTCGGCGATGCTGATCGCTTTCGGACAGGGAGCGCAATGGCCGCAGTACATGCAGTGTCCCGACCAGGAACAGCGCTCCAGCCCGGTGAGAACGGTGGAATAATCCTTCTCCGCGTCGGAGGCGGCGCACCACGCGAGCGCGGCTTCGATTTCTGCAATGTTCCGGCATCCGGCCATCACCGCCGCAACAGCCGGCCGGGTCAATGCGTAGTTCAGCGCCTGAACCGGAGACATCGCCCTGCCGAACATTGACTGGTCCGCCTTCAGAAGATCGCCGCCCGCATAGACTTTCATCACGTCGATACCGATGCCATGCCGGGCGCAGAGTCCGTACAGGGCTTCGCGCTCGGAATTGAAGTTGTGGAAACTCTTTTTGTACACTTCGTCCGACCAGAGATTTTCCACATCTTCGTCCGGCGGCTGCATGTCGTAGCAGGGGTTGACGGAGAACATCAACACATCGACGAGCCCGGTTTCCACCGCCATTTTCGCCACCACCGGATTGTGGCTGGAGAGTCCGACTGAGCGGATTTTTCCCGCGGCTTTCAACTCCAGCGCAAATTCGATGAACGGACCGTCGAAAATCGCATAAAAATCATCCTCCTGATCGCTGTAATGAATCATCCCGACATCGATATAGTCCGTTCCGAGGCGGGCCAGCAGATCGTCGAAAGCGGCGCGGGACTCCGCGACGTTCCGAGTCCGTTCATACTGGCCGTTTTTCCATACGGACCCGATGTGTCCCTGCACATGAAAGCGGTCGTAACGTCCGGCAACCGCGTTTCCGATGATCGAGCGCAGTTCCGGATCGGAAGCGTAAATGTCGATGAAGTTGATTCCGTTGGCGATGGAGAAATCCATCATTTCCCGCGCTTCGGCGGGTGTTTTACCGGCGAATCCCTCGCAGCCGAGGGAAATCGCACTCACTTTGATTCCGGTACGACCGAGTGTACGGTACATCATTTGAACACCTCCGCGATCTGTTTCATGAAAGTTGGAATGGCGATTTTCTGCGGACACTTTCTCAGGCACACGCCGCAGTTGACACAGGCCGAAGCGCGCTGATCCTCCGGCATCGCGTCATACACGAGTTTGGCGTGAAAGAGCGGCAATCCCCCTTTCACCTGATTGTGCAGCGCGAGGTTGCGGGGAATGTCCACGCCGACCGGACACGGTGCGCAATAACGGCAGGCGGTACACGGAACCGCGCCGGATTTGCGGTAAGCCGCCAACGCCTCGGCAACCGTGGCGCGTTCCGCATCGGAAAGCGGCTTAAGCGGAGTAAAGGTCTTGAGGTTATCCGCCATCTGGTCCGGGGCGGACATGCCGGAGAGAACCACCTGAACATTCGGCAGACTGGCGACGTAACGCAGTCCCCACGAGGCGGTGCCTGCGGACGGATCGGCCTGTTCGAAGATTTTCTTCGCTTCCGGGGTCAGGTTGACCAGCGTGCCGCCCTTCAGCGGCTCCATCACCAGAACCGGAATGCCGAGCTTCGTCAGGACCTCATACTGTTCCCCCGAGCGGCAAAGCTCCCAGTCCAGATAGTTGAGCTGAATCTGGGCGATATCCCACGGATGCGCTTTGGCGATCTTTTCCAGTATCTCCGGCTCGCCGTGATAGGAGAAACCGATCCGGCGGATTTTCCCCTCCGCTTGTTTTTTCTTCATGAAATCATAGAGCCCAAGCCGTTCCGCGATCTCCCAATGAGCCGCGTTGAGCCAGTGCATCAGATAAAAATCGAAATATCCGGCCTTCGTCCGCCGAAGCTGCTCGTCGAAGATCCGTTCGAGATCCGCATCGGTTTTCAGCATCGGCGTCGGCATTTTCGTAGTCAGACAGTAGGAATCGCGCGGATACTTCGACAGCGCGTCCCCGGCGAACGTCTCGCTTTCGCCGTCGTGGTACATGTAGGCGGTGTCGAAGTAGTTGCACCCCGCCGCCATGGCGCGGTCCACCATCGTCTGCGCGGTTGCGCGATCCACTTTCCCGTCCTTTTCGGGGAGCCGCATCAGCCCGAATCCGAGCAGCGGCAGCGTCATATCCGTATCTTTGTATCGGCGGCGGGTCACCTGCGTCTCGGCGCCGTTCGATGGCCGGCCTCGGTCCATGCCGGCCTCCTGCCCCGCCAGCCTCGCCACCGAGCCGAGGGCGGCAACGGTCAGGGCACTTTTCAGAAAATCACGTCTGTCCATACGATTTCTCCTTTATACATACCGTTCGTCGTTCGGGGTCCAGAACATGGCCTGCCTGCCGCCTGCCTGCTTGAACTCCGTTTCGATTGTCTTCAACTGTTCGGGAATATCGATCTTCTGCGGACATTTTTTCAGGCAAACGCCGCAGTTCACACAGGCGGAGGCCTTTTCATCCCCGGTCATTTTGTCGTAAACCAGCTGAAAATGGAAAAAGTTGCCGCTGGTTTTATACTGATTGTAAAGTCCGAAGATGCGCGGGATATCAACTCCGACCGGACACGGCGTGCAGTAACGGCATTCCGTGCACGGAATCGCGCCGGATTTTCGGTAAGCCGCCAGCGCCGCTTCGACGGTTTTCCGCTCGGCGTCGGTCAGCGGTTTGAAATCGGTAAAGGTTCTGATGTTGTCCTCGAGGTGCTCGGTCAGGGTCATGCCGCTTAACACGCAAAGCACGTTCGGCAGGCTTGCCGCATAGCGCAGCGCCCACGAGGCGACACTGACATCCGGATTCGCCTGCTTGAAGATTTCCGTTGCTTCTTTGTTCAGCGTGGCAAGCGCCCCGCCGCGCAGCGGCTCCATGATGACAACCGGAATGCCGAGTTTCGTCAGGAGCTCATACTGTTCCTTCGAACGGTAAAGCGTCCAGTCGAGATAATTGAGCTGAATCTGCGCGAAGTCCCACGGGTACGCTTCGGCAATGACTTTCAGGGTTTCCGGTTCGTCGTGGAACGAGAAGCCGAGCTTGCGGATTTTACCTTCTTCCTGCTTTTTCTTCAGGAACTCATAGACATGGAAGCGCTTCGTATCCTCCCAGCGGTCCTTGTTCAGATTGTGGACGAGATAAAAGTCGAAATAGTCCGCCTTGCATCTGGCGAGCTGTTCATTCCAGATACGTTCCACATCGGCCTCATTTTTCAGCGCGCGCACCGGCATCTTGCTCACGAGGTAGTAGGAATCGCGCGGATATTCAGTCAGCAGGTCCCCGGCGCATTTTTCGCTCAGCCCGTTGTGATAGAAATAAGCGGTGTCGAAATAGTTGAGCCCGACCTCCATCGCGCGGGCGATCTGCTTTTCGGCGGTGGCGTAGTCGATGTCCGGCTTCTCCGGAGAAATGCGCGGCAGACGCATCATGCCGAAGCCGAGCAGAGGCACGGTCAGACTGGTATTTTTGTAACGGCGGCGGGTGATCTGTTTCCCTTTGCCTTCCGACGATTTATCGCCGTCCGGACCCTCTTTGGCCATGATGTTCGTGACAGGGGCGAGTGCCGCGACGGTCAGGGCGTTCTTCAGAAATTCGCGTCTGTTCATTTGTCTTTTCTCCTCATATTCTATGCCAGATGTTCGGTTACGTCATTCCAAAGGAATGCCGCCTTTTTCGAGCGTTCCTCGTATTCCGCATGAATCTTTTTCAACTCCGCCGGAATATTGATGTGCTGCGGGCACTTTTTCAGGCACGCTCCGCAATCCACGCAGGCGGAAGCCATGGCGTCCGGTTCGAATTCGGCGTAGATACGTCCGAAGCGGCGGCGGTAGTCCCCGCTGGTCTTATAGCTGTTGTAAAGGCCGAAAATGCGCGGAATTTCCACACCGACCGGACACGGCATGCAGTATTTGCAGTTCGTACACGGAACTGCTCCGGAGTTGTGGTAGACCCGGTTGACTTCCGCGACGGTCCGGCGTTCCGCATCGGAGAGCGGACGGAAATTCGTGAAGGTCCGGATATTGTCCTCCAGATGCTCCGGGAGCGTCATGCCGGAAAGCACGACCAATACATTCGGCAGGCTTCCGACATAGCGGAGCGCCCAGCTTGCCGCACTGGCTTCCGGGTTTGCTTTTTTGAAAATTTCGAGGCACTTCGGCGTCAGCGTCGCCAGCGAAGAACCGCGCAACGGCTCCATCACCACGACCGGAATTCCGGCTCTGGTGAGGATTTCATACTGTTCACGGGAACGGTAGAGCTCCCAATCGACATAGTTCAGTTGGATCTGGGCGAAATCCCATTGACGGTCTTTGACGATTTCCGCAAGCACTTCCGGTTCGTCGTGGAACGAAAAACCGAGATGCCGGATTTTTCCCGCCTCTTTCTGTTTTTGCAGATATTCATGGACTTTCAACTGTTTCGCCTTCGGCCACAAGCGCTTGTCGAGCGCATGAATCAGGTAGAAATCAATGTAGTCCGTCTGAAGCTTCTGAAGCTGATGCTGGAACATTCTGTCAACATCTGCTTCCGTTTTCAGGAGCTGCGGCCACATCTTGGTAGCGATGAAATAGGAATCCCGGGGATATTTCTTCAACGCCTTTCCGACGAACGTTTCGCTCAGACCGCTGTGATACGGATAGGCAGTGTCGAAATAATTGACGCCCGCCGCCATGGCGCGGTCCACCATTTTCTGCGCGACGGCTTCGTCGATGTCGGGTTTCTCCGGGTCGAGGCGCGGCAGCCGCATCATCCCGAATCCGAGCAGGGGAAGCGTCAATGCCGTGCCGTTATAGCGGCGACGGGTTACCTGCGCGCCAGCCGCGCTGTCCGAACTCCTGTCACCGTCTGCGCCGGCTTTCGCGGCAAGACGGGTAACCGGAGCGAACGCCGCGATGGTCAGGGCGCTTTTCAGAAAATCACGTCTGTTCATCCCTGCAGCTCCTTTTGTATTTTTTTCAGTTGCTCCGGAATATTGATTTTCTGCGGACAATGCGTAACGCATTGTCCGCAGTTCACACAGGCTGCCGGACCGCCTTTTGCGGGCAGAGCGGCCAGAGTTTTTGTCAGCGTTTCCCGATCCCCGCTGATTTTATATTGATTATATGCCCCGAAGATCCGCGGGATCTCCACCCCGACAGGACACGGGATGCAGTAGCCGCAGGCGGTACAGGGGATGGAATCCGTTTGCCGGTACGCCGCCAGCGCCGAATCGAGCATCAGCCGTTCCCGGTCGGTCAGCGGCTTGAACGGCGCGAAGGTCCCGATGTTTTCCTCCAGATGCGCCATTTCGGACATGCCGCTCAGTACGGTGATCACGTTCGGCAGCGACGCGACATAGCGGAACGCCCATGACGCGACACCGGCCTCCGGAACCGCCGCCTTGAGAATCTTCGCCGCCGCGGGAG
Source organism: Lentisphaeria bacterium (assembly GCA_018265615.1). Lineage (GTDB taxonomy): Bacteria > Verrucomicrobiota > Lentisphaeria > Victivallales > Victivallaceae > Victivallis. The sequence continues at coordinate 29,753 of JABLYX010000009.1, read as the reverse complement.
TGAGCGAAGCGAGCGTGCCGCCGCGCAAGGGCTCCATGACCATCACCGGAATCCCGAGTCTCGTGGCGATCTCATACTGTTCGCGGGAGCGGTATTGATACCAGTCCAGATAGTTGATCTGCAAAAGCACGAAATCCCACGGATGCGCGGAGGCGATCGTGTTCAGCAGTTCGGGGCTGTCGTGAAAGGAGAAACCGATGCGGCGGATTTTCCCTTCCCGCCGCATCCGCTCGGCGAATTCAAAAAGCTTATGCTCCTGAACCGTTCGCCAGCCGGAGCTGTTCAGGGCATGGAGCAAATAGAAATCGAAATACTCCGTCCGGCACTTCCGCAACTGACGCTCAAAGATCCGTTCCGCTTCCCGGACACTTCCGATCGACCAGACCGGCAGTTTGTCGGCAAGATAATAGGAATCGCGCGGATACTTCCGCAATGCGTCACCGACGAAGTTTTCGCTTTCGCCGCCGTGATAGGGCCAGGCGGTATCGAAGTAGTTGAGTCCGGCCTCCATCGCCCGGTCCACCATCTGCCGTGCGGCGTCATAGTCGATTCCGCCGCGCTTTTGAGGCAGCCTCATGGTACCGAACCCCAGCAGCGGCAGCATCAGATCCGTATTCTTATAACGTCTCCGCGTCAGCTGCGGTCCGCGCGGCTTGACCGGAACCTTGTTTTCCGCGCTGCATCTGGCCGTGATCAGACCGCCCGCCGCGCCCAATGCGACGACCGTCGCCGCGCTTTTCAAAAAATCGCGTCTGTTCATACGATCTCCATTTTCTGTTGTTTTTCCATTTTCCCCGACAAAAGAAGTCCGAGCTCGAACAGCAGCCAGGTCGGAACCGCGAGCATCACCTGGCTGACGATATCCGGCGGGGTCAGGATGGCGGCGACGATCAGGATCGCCGTCATGATGTACGGACGTTTCTTTTTCAGCGACGCCGAGGAGATCACGCCGAAGCGCACCGCCAGCAGCACCGCGATCGGCGACTGAAACATCAAGCCGAAGGCCAGCATCAGCCAGCCGGCGAGGTTCAGGAAGTTCGCCAACCCGAGGATCGGCTGGAGTTCGGGCGTGGCGAAACCTCCGGAGAAGCTCATCAGCATCGGCAGGATCACTCCCGTGCAGAACGCCACGCCGCCGAAAAACAGCACCGACGAGAAAACAATCCACCAACCGAGCACCCGCCGCTCCCCGTCATAAAGCGCCGGGAGCAGGAAACGCCAGACTTGCAGCACGTTCCACGGGTACGCCAGCACCAACGCCAGAATCAGCGCCAGCTTGAGCTGAACCCAGAACACCTCCATCGGCGCAAAGTAGTGCAGCTTTCCGACCGATTCCGGAAAACTCCACTGCACCAGCGCAGTGATGACATATGGCGAAATCAGGTATCCGGCCGGGTACAGGATCGCCGTCGCCGCGACACACCGGATCAGTGTCCGGCGCAGCGCGTCCAGATGGGCGATCAGGGTGTTTTCGGAGTCGTTCATGCGTCGCGTTTCTCTTCTTTTTCCTCTTCGTTTTCGGCGGCTTTTTCCGCCGCGTCCATCAGCTCATGACTTTCGGTCGTAAGCGCGGTTTTCGCTTTTTTGAATTCATACGATGCGCGCCCCATGGCGCGGGCCAGCTCCGGAATCCGTTTGGCTCCGAAGATAAGCAGGACGAACAGCGCGATCAGGATGATTTCTGTAAATCCGAGTGACATCATACACCTCCTATTGGTTGTTATTCATCTGATCCATGCTTCCGGAACGGAAGCCTTCCAGATCAAGAGTCACAAATTGAAATCCGAGTTTTCTAAGTCCGGCGGCGATTTCATCATGATAGACGGCCAGCTCCGCGATGAACTCCTTTGCCGCTTCGATTCGGGCGATCGAAGCGTGAACCCGGAGCCGGATGTCGTCCGCCGCCGGAACGATTTTCCGGATCAGCTCTTCCCCGTCAATGACATTCCGGATCAACTCCTCCGTCAGCAGCGTCCCGTATTCGAACCGGGTTGCCATGCAGGGCACGGAAGGTTTTTCCGCACATTCCAGATTCAGCAATGCCGCCATTTTGCGGACTTCCGCCTTGGTGATGCCGAGCTCCGCCAGCGGGGAAAGCACCTGCATTTCAGCCAGGGCGGCCAGGCCGGGCCGGTAACTTTTCCGGTCGTCGGCATTGGTTCCGTCGATCAGCGTCGAAATCCCCCTGCTGTCAGCGTAATCGCGCAGCTCCGAGAAGATATAGCGTTTGCACCAGTAACAGCGGTCCGGCGGATTGTACTTGACCTCCGGAATGGACAATGGATCGCAGCCGAAGAGCTTCAGTTCGATTCCGGCTTGCCGGGTTGTTTCCTGCACCTCGTCCAGCTCCTCGGGGCGCTGAAAGATGGAGTGCATGGTCAATGCGAGCAGTGGAAACGGCTCTTCCTCATGCAGTTCCTTTAGGACGGCAAGCAGCAGCGAACTGTCCGTGCCGCCGGAAAAGGCGAGCGCAATACCGCCTTTCGCCCGCTCCCGCAGAAATTTCTTCAGTTTTTCATATTGGAGCATATCATGCCTCCGCCGCCTGTCTCGCCCGTTCGAACACCGTGCGGAAATCGATTCCGGATGCTTCGGAAAGTTCTTTCACGCTCTCATATTCTGGATAGCATCGCACAATGCCGTTCCAGTTGCATCTTTTCGCCCGGACGGTTCCGAACGGCAGCGTGATGTCCATCTCCCGGTATTCCATACAGCTCCGCTGCACCGGGAATTTCCGCAAGCCGATGGTGGTGGTCGTTTCGAAGATCACCGCTTCGATTTTCGGCAGGAACGCTTCCGGAACGATCACCCGCAGCAGATACGCCGGACGGTTCTTCTTCATGAAGCACGGCAGGAAATGCGCATCGCGCGCTCCGGCCGCCATCAGCTTCTCCATCGCATAACCCAGCATTTCGCCGGTCGAATCGTCGATATTGCTCTCCACCACATAAATCCGTTCCGGATCGGCTTTTTCTTCCAGCAGCATCGCCCGAAGGATGTTTGCGCGTCCCAAATCGCGCTTGCCGAGACCGATGCCGACTTCGGCAACCGTATATTCTTTCGGAAGCTCACTCCGGGTGCGGAGCGCGGCGGCGATGGCGATCCCGGTCGGCGTGACCATCTCGCCGGATACGGCGGCCGGACGCAACGCAATGCCGTGCCCCGCAGCGATATTCAGCACCGCCGGAACCGGTACCGGCAGCTCGCCGTGTTGACAGCGGACGAAACCGCTCCCCTCGGCAAGCCCGGTGACCACGCATTCCGTGATGCCGAGATCGTCGACCAGTACCGACGCGGCAACGATGTCCACGATCGAATCGACCGCGCCGACTTCGTGAAAATGCACTTCCTCAACCGGGCAGCCGTGCGCTTTGGCCTCCGCTTCCGCGACGATGCGGAAAATCTTCTTCGCCAGTTCGCGGGCGCGCTCCGTCATGTGGCCCCGGTCGATCACCGCATAGACATCGGCGAGGTTCCGGTGTTCATGGTGATGTTCATGTTCATGCTCGTGCAGATGAACGTCGAAATCACAGCCGGAAATCCAGTATGATTTTTTCCACGACACGGCATAGTGAAAGCCGTCGAGCTTCAGGCTGTTCAGCACGGCGTCGAGCTTTTCCCGGCTGCCGCCGAGATCGAGCAGGGCCGCCACCGTCATATCACCGGAAATCCCCGAAGCTCCCTCAAGATAAAGAATCGGTTTCATTTCATCCTCCTTTCGATCATCCGGATCATCCGGCAGGCCAGTACGCCCGCCCCGAAGCCGTTGTCGATGTTGACCGCCGACATGCCCTCCGCGCAGGAATTGAGCATCGCCAGAAGCGGCGCGACGCCGCCGAAACTCGCCCCGTAGCCGACCGAGGTCGGCACCGCCACCAGCGGCGCCTCCACCAGCCCCGCAAGCACGCTTCCGAGCGCGCCCTCCATCCCGGCGACGGCGACCACGACATCGGCTTTGCGGATTTCATCGATTTTTGAAAGCAAACGGTGAAGTCCCGCCACGCCGACGTCGAAATGACGCTCGACCTTCGCCCCGAAGAATTCCGCCGTCCGCGCCGCCTCCTCCGCGACCGGGATGTCGGCGGTGCCGCCGGTGCAGACAGCGACGAGACCGTTGAGCTCCTGTGCTTTTCCCCAGGGCGAAGTCAGCAGTTTTGAAGTTGCGTCGTATTCAACCGGAATCGACTGTGCCCGCAGGAATGCGAACTGCTCCGGCGAACATTTCGTGCCGAGCGCCCGCGTCCCGGCCATCTGAAACGCGCGCATGATTTTCGCCAGCTGCTCCGCCGTTTTCCCCGGACAGTACACCGTTTCGCCCAGTCCGGTGCGCTCCGAACGGGTCATATCGAGCTTTGCGAATCCCAAATCCTTGAATTGATCCATATTACGCCTCCAACAGAGTTTGTTTTTCGATTTCATGCACGGTCATTGCCTTCGGATTTGCCGGGCAGACATTCTGACAGGCTCCGCAGCCGATGCAGTGCTTCATGTCCAGCCGCGGCGCGCCGGTTCGGCGCAGGGTGATCGCCCCGGACGGGCAGACACCGGCGCATTTTCCGCACTTTTCTCCTTCCTGAAACACGATGCAGCTTTGCGGGTTGAACTTCGCTTCGGCAATTTTCGTTTTCTGTTTGGCTTTCAGTGTCAGCGGCCGGATCGCGCCGGTCGGACAGACCTGCGAACAACGGTTGCAGTCATATTGACACGCGCCCCGGTTCAGGTCCAGCGCCACCGGGCCGTCGCCGCCCGGAGCCGGGACGATGATCTTCGCCGGGCAGTTCGCGGTGCAGAGCTGACAGGCGCTGCATTTCGCGGCGAACCGTTTCGCATCGCCCGCGCCCGGCGGCAGGGTTTTGAACCGTTTCGCATAGTCCGCCAGTTTCGTCATGCCCGCTTTCGCCAGCACTGCTCCGGCGGCGAGTCCGGCGATCAGCACGCCGCCGTTGACCAGAAAGGCCCGGCGCGTTTCATCGACAGGAGTTTTCTTCTTTTCCGGCAATCCGAATTTCACCGCGCGGAGGCGACAGACGGAGACGCAATTCAAACAGCGGACACAACGCTCGTTGTCGAGCGTTCCCGTCTGCGGATCGATGCAGCCGGAGGGACACGCCTTTACGCACAGGCCGCACTTCACGCATTTGCCGGTGAGCCGCAGCCGCAGCACGCCGCGCTTTGCCAGCAGTCCGAGCAAGGTCCCGACCGGACAGACCGTCGTGCAGTAAATCCGTTTTTTCCAGACCGCGAGAACAGCAATCACCGCCAGCGGAACCATGCCGCCCGCCGTGAAGCTACCGATGATTCGCCCGAAGTTGGAATACGGATCGAGCAGCAGAAACGGCAGCGTCCAGCCGAAAATCAGCATCCCGAACGCGACTCCGGCGACCGCATAACGGGTCTTGACGAAGTTCGGCGCCGTCTTCCCTTTGCGGCGGGAGATCCAGCCGATAAAGTCCTGCAAAATCCCGAAGGGGCAGAACACCGCGCAGTAGAAGCGTCCGAAAAGAAACGTCGCCAGCGCAATCACCAGTACGGTAATCAGCGTCCCGACGGAAAACGCCGCAAAGCACTTCATCAGCGCCGGACCGAACTGGACATGCAACCATCCGGCGAATCCGCCGCCGATTCCCGCAAAGGCGACTCCGGCCGCAATCATGAAGAGGACGGCCGCCGCGATCCGTATCCGGTTCCATGAAATTTTTCTTTTCACAGTGAACTCCTCTTTTTGAACATGTTTGGATCCTTCTGTTTTTCAAGATAAGCATTACAGTAACTCTAAGTCAATGGTCTTTTCGAAAAAAAAATTGTCTTTTTTATCTTTACGCTCAATTTAGGACGGATAAACCGCTTTGTTTTATCGCGGTTTGCTTTTTTGGCAATGTTAATTTATATTAACGTTACAGTAAGACGAACAAAAGCAATGGAAATGATTTCCGGGAAGGAGTAATGATCCATGAAATCGCACCAGGGTTTTCAGGTCCTTCGGGACAGGACTCCGAAATACACCGTCAAGGAAGTGGCGGAAATCATGGAGTTATCGACCTATACCATCCGCTATTACGACAACTCCGGGCTGATTCCCGGCGTGGACCGGAGCGACGGCAACATCCGTCTTTTTTCCGATTACAATGTCAGCTGGCTGAAGCTGGTTCACTGTCTGCGCGCCACCGGCTTGTCCGTGGAGGGCGTCAAGCATTACATCGATATGTGCCAGAAAGGGGATTCCACGATTCCGGAACGGGCCGAATTGATTTTTCAGCAGGAAAAAATTCTGCGGGAGCAGCTTAAAACACTTCAGACACAGATGGAGGTCCTGAAATACAAGAAGAATTACTATAAGAATCTTCTTGCCACCGGTCAGAATGACCGCTGCAACCCGAAAAATCCGCCGGAAATCCTCGTCGAACCGGAAATCGCCCCGCAGGAGTAACCGGAAAGAAAGACGGCGGTATTGTTCCGTCTTTCCATACTCCATGAGCAAAACTTCTTTTTTCCGCCGTTACACTTGAAGGATCACTCAAATAAACGACGGTAGAATTTTTTCTTGAATTCTTCATACGCCATTCCGGTATATTCCGCATAAAGTTTGCGGCAGATATGGTCGGCCGGATAGTTCACCTGATCCAAACCGTCGTTGACGGCGTTCCAAACGGTTTCCGCGGCTTCTTCCGGCCCCGGAAATTCGTTATCGCCGTCCAGAAGATACCGCCGTTGCCGCTCGGCCGGTTCTTCATATCCGGTCCGGTCATTCAGCGGAGTTTGAAAGTTGGTTTTTGTGCCGCCGGGAATCAGCGCCGCGACTTTAACCCCGAACGGTTTCAATTCATAATAGAGCGACTCGACCATACCCTGTTGGGCGCGTTTTGCCGCTCCGTATGCCCCGTCGCGCGGAAGCGCAATGACCGCCGCAAGCGAAGTCGTGGTCAGAATGGTTCCTGCTTTGCGTCTTTTGAAATGCGGAATGAATTGCTGAGTGAGGAGCATTGTCCCGATGACATCGGTATCGAAAAGCAGACGGAGCGCTTCTTCGGGAATTTTTTCAAAGGGAGCCATAAGTCCGTACCCGGCATTGTTGAACAGCACGTCCACATCGTATTCGGACAGCGCTTTGACACAATTTTCGCGAATCTGTGCCGGACTGCTTACGTCAAGCGGCATGATCGCGATATTGGATCGTTCGGCAAGTTCGCCCGCTTTGGCCGGATTGCGCATGGTGGCGATCACCCGCCAACCTTTGTTTGAAAAATAAATTGCGCTTTCCCGGCCGATGCCGGAAGAAGCTCCGGTAATAAAAATTGTTTTCATAACAGACTGCCTCCAGTTTCTTTGATCAGTTCATCGGCGGGCACTCTCTCCGGCTTTCACTTCCGTATTTTCCCGTCCCGAAGCAGGCGCTTTTACTCTTGCGGAAGTCCGGTCTGCCGCATTGCGGATATTCCATGACCGGAATCAGCATGTAACGGGATGTCGGGCGCATATAACCGTCGCATGGCGGGCAGAACATCCTGCACAACCCCAGACCGAAGTGATAGATTGCAATTGCGATCACAGCGGTAAGCAATGCGATGAGAAAGGTTCTCAGGTCATTGTTCCTGGCTTGTGCGCGCGCGGTGTTCCCGCTTTCATTTTCATTCATGGTTCAGTTCTCCTTGCGTTCATTTCTCCGGGATGACTTCATTCAGACAGCGAATCGCATTCAGCGTTCTCGGATAACCGATATACGGCAGCAATTGCGTTACGACGTCAAGCATCACCTCCTTATCGTTTCCTGCCGTCAGATTCCCCTGAATATGCCCTTTGACCTGCGGTTCGCAGCCGCCCATTGTGATCAGCATCGCGAATGTCAGCAGCTCGCGCATTCTGATATCTGGTGGATTGTCCCGGCAGCGGCCGGGATATTCCGCGCGCCGTCATGATATCATCGGTCGCCGCAACGAAATCAATCACCCTGGCAATTCCGACATATGGAACGGCCTGGTAAAGAATCTCTTTCGCTTCGACCGGCGTCACGCCGTTGTCAAGCGCCGCGCCGAGGATCATTTTGTATTCCGTAACCGCCTGGCAGGCGATATTGGAAGCCTGCGTCACCATGAGGCGCGTCCGCATGTCAAGCTTGCCGTGTGAAAGTACTTCGTCAAATGCGAAGTTGTCGAATACTTCGATCAGCTCGGGGTCGCTGATTTTCACTTTGGACACATAATTCGGAAACCACAGTTTATGATTCTTTTCCGCGGCTTCCGAGAGACGCGGTATTTTCGTATCGGACATTTCGCTTCCTTTCCCTGTGACGCCGACGCATCCGCCCGTAAATATCAGGCAGATCATCATAAGTGTTGCGGCAATCAGGTTTTTACTGCTGTATTTCATTTCATTCTCCCGTGTCTCAGCGGATGAAGTTGGTTCCGATCCGTTTTTCATAAACCGGTTTGGCGATTCCAGCCTGTCGGGCGGCGACGATGCTTTTCAGCATCCACGCCATATTCTGCGCGAGAGTCCGCATAATCTGCAGGCCTTCCCGATCCTGCCGGACCTCGTCGGGGGTATTGCCGTAGACCATCGGCCAGTATTGCGACGGCACGATCGGCATCTCGCGATGGATCAGATATTTGTTGAGCTGATCCAGTGTCGTGGTGCTTCCCGAACGGCGGCAGCTGGTGACGGTCGCTCCCGGTTTGAGGTTGAAGTAATTGGTCGCCCGGTCGCAGAAGAAAGCACGATCCAGAAACGAGGTCATCGCGCCGGTCATGCCGGCAAAATGCACCGGGGAGCCGAACACATAACCGTCGAACGGCGGAACGACGGACAAAAATTCATTGACCCGGTCATTGATCACACATTTTCCGGTTTTACGGCATCCGCCGCAGGCAAGGCAGCCGGAGAGCGGCTTGCGGCCGATCCAGAAATGCTGAAACCCGATTCCGTTGCTTTCCAGCGTTTTTCCGATTTCGGAGAGCGCTGTGCAGGTACAGCCTTTTTCATTCGGACTGCCGTTGACCAGCAGCACTTTCAACTTTCCTTTGTATGTCCGCGTTTTTTCCGGTTCCGCCGCGCCGAGAGAATTCAACCCGAGCCCGGTTCCGACCGCTGCCGCACCCATGATCTTCAGTGCGTCGCGGCGACTTATTTTCTTGGAATCAGCCATTGGATTTCTCCTTGGGGAAAACATTATTTCATGGTTTTCATGTCGATCACGTAACGGAATTTGACCTTGCCGTCCTGCACGTTCCGATAGGCGTCGGTAATCGCCTTGCCGTCCGCTGCAATGATCTCGACTTCGGGATAGAGATTGTGCTTCACCGAATAATCGAGCATCTCCTGGGTTTCCGGGATACCGCCGATCTGCGAGCCGTAAATCCGGCGTCCGCCCTGCTAGATGAATTTATCCAGCGAAATCGACGGCATGTTCGCGAAGGCGGGCAAGCCGACGATGGCGAATTCGCCATTGTACTTGAGCATTTTCAGATACATGTTCATGTCGTATTTCGCGGGGATGGTGCTGAGAATGAAATCGAAACTGTTGTCAAGCCCTTCAAGTTCGTCGGGATTGCTCACATTGACATACTTTTTGGCCCCCAACCGAAGCGCGTCGGCGCGTTTCTCCTCTGTGATGTCAAATACGGTCACGTCCGCTCCGAGCGAAACCGCATACAGCACGCCCATGTGCCCGAGTCCGCCGAATCCGGCAATCCCGACTTTATCGCCACGGCGCACTTTGCTGAAGCGGATCGGCGAATAGCTGGTGATTCCGGCGCAGAGCAGCGGCGCCACCTTTTCGATCCTGGCGTCCTGCGGCACTTTAACCGCAAAGTCTTCCGCAACGACATAGACATCGGAATAACCGCCCTGGGTCGGCTCGTCGCCGTTGAAACGGTCGATGCCGTGATAGGTCATAACCGCGCCTTTTTCGCAGTATTGCTCCAATCCCTGTCTGCACATGGCGCATTCGCGGCAGGAACCGATCATGCAGCCGATTCCGGCATAGTCGCCGACCTTGAACTTCGTCACATTTTTTCCAATCCTGGCCACCCGTCCGGCGATCTCATGGCCGGGAACCATCGGAAAAGTCTCCTTGCCCCAATCCTGCCGGACATGATGCAGATCTCTGTGGCAGATACCGGCATACAGGATTTCAATCTGAATGTCGTTGTCGCCGACCGCGTGACGGCTGAATTCGTAAGGCTTGAATTCTCCGGAACCGTCGAAGACGGCGAATCCTTTGGCTGGAATCCGTTCTTCCGCTCCCTGGACAAGTCCGGAAGCGAGCAGTGAAACGGCGGCCAATGCGAGAATCATCAGTTTTTTCATGGTGTATTTCCTGATTTGAGGGTTTGTTAACGGTAAGAAGCTTTGCAGATTGCCACGCAATCGTCATCCGAAAGCGCATCCCGGTCACAGGCGAACAGGAAGCCCATGGTCTCTCCGGCATTCCGCGCCATGACCGGAAACTCCTCCGGCCTGATGCCGTAGTCAGGCATGGAAAGGCCGGCGACTCCGCAATCCTCCTGAAGTTTCGCCAGTGTCCGGATGAAATCCCAGAGGTCGCCGTCATTGACCGCCATCGCCGCAATGGCCTTCGATGCGTCGATGACACTTCCGCCGCCGAGTGCGACGATAAAATCGCATCCGTGTTCCCGGGCGGTCTTCGTCCCTGCCTGAACGTTGTCTTTCGCGGGGTTGGCCTGAACGCCGCCGAAGACAACATGGGAGACTCCGGCCCTGTCAAGCTGCTCCTCCAGACGGTCGGGATAACCCCTGGCACGGGTCGATTCCCCGTTTGAGATTACGATGAGCTTGTGTTTCCCCGGCATCGCCTGTGCCGATAATTCACCTGGTTTTCCCGCGCCTAGCAGAATGACAGCAGGCACGGCGAAGGTAAAAGAAAGATTGGTGCTCATCCTCATGAAACCTCCCCGGCTATTTGTCGTCCATGTTTTTCTTTGTCCATTCGACGACTTCCGGTTTCGCGCCTTCCACCCGGCTGTCCCGAACCGCCAGAGCATCACGGAAAGTTGCATCCGGAGCAAGCTTCTTCATGTCGGATGCACAGGCGGCAAGACCGCCGCCGCCATGCGTGACGAACGGAATCAGTACCTTTCCGGAGAAATCATAACTTGACAGGAACGTCGCCACCGGAGGCGCCATCGTGCTCCACCAGTTGGGCGTACCGATGTAAATCCTGTCGTATTGACCGATATTTTCGATTTTCGTCTTCAACTCCGGCTTCACACCGGCATCGATTTCCTTGCGTGCCTGATCCACCACGGCCTGATAACCGGACGGGTACGGATCGACCAGCTTGAGTTCGATCAGGTCGCCGCCGTTCGCTTCCCGAATCCAATGCGCCACCTGGCGGGTTTTGCCGCTTCGGGTGAAATAAACCACCAGAACTTTGTTGTTTTCCTTGCTCATGATTCTTTCTCCTTCCGCCGGACCGCCGACTTCTTTCGGGCGTCCGACATCGCCGCATCCGGCGAGGGTTATGATTCCGATTACGACAGTTGCTACGGCTGCCATTGTTTTCCCCAAATTGCGTCGATTCATTTTTACCTCCTTGGATAACTTGATTCTTCGTTCTCTTTTTTGAACTTAATCCTTACAGTTACTCTAAGTCAATGGTTCTTTTGGACAAAGATCGGAAAAAGTTTATTTTGAACTCATTATTTCTGTTTTGCGACCTCCTGTTTTCATGAATTCAGCTTTGGCGGCAAGTTTTTTTCAGAATTCTTCCCTGACGTTTCGCCGGGTACGGGCGTCAAGATTGAGATCGAGCAGCTCCACTTCGTTTCTCGGCACAAGCTGAACCAGAATCCAGCCGGTTTGATTGATCGCAGTCCAGGAGACCCGAACCGGCTTACCGTCGAGCTCGGCAATAAACTGTTTGTCCGAATCCGCGGTAAAGCGGGAGAGGAGCTGCGGATACCGGAACGGATGGCCGCCGATTCGCAGCGGTGGCCGGACTCCGTGATGTGTCTGCTTCAGGCTTCCATCTGCGGTGGAAAACAGTTGAGTTCCATCTTCATTCAGCAGAAAATAAGTCGTCTGGAATTGTTCCCGTTCATTCTGGGCGAACAATTCCCGCACCAGATCGGCAAAACAGATTTCAATGCCGATGGAGCCGAGCTCGTTGCCGACACAGTCGAGAATCGGTCCCCAGCAGGAAATAACCGCATGACCGGTTCCATCCACATAGGGCAAGCTCCAATACAGCCGGTGCGGCGCAAGTTTGCGCCGGTCGCGGATCCATTGCCCCTGAATGTCGTCGATAGTCAGATCTTTTTCATACATGCCGGGAAAACGCAGGGCAACACCGTTGCTGAAACAGATGTTTATCCGTCGTACCAGCCCACCCTTTTCAAGGAAAATCTGCATACTTTGCTCTGCGGAAAGTTCCACGCCGTCCCGGTTGGTCACACTGTTCAGGAGCAACGCCAACACCGGACGGTGCAGCAGCCGGATTTTCCGGGCGATCTCTTCGACTTGTTGATGCGGCATATTCTCCGGCTTGACCCAGGAAGCGTAATTCAGACTGATCTCCCGGCCGTAAAACGGCGCCATGACCACTCCTTGCGGCGTGGCGGAGTTTGGAGCGAAATCGGAAACCGGGTGGAAGGAGGCGGCCGGAGCGATGAGACCCGGCTTGTCTATTTCGATGCCGAAACTGGTTCCAAGCATTTTCAATTGTTCTTGAATCCGCAGCAGTTGATTGTCGATTTCAACGGCGCGGGTCTCGGTGAAATGCTGGAGTTTCGCCAGACGCAGAATTTCGAAATTTGTTTTTTCTTCCACGTGAAACTCCCGATACAGGCCGAACAGCGCCATGGCGGCGGAACAACAGAAAATCATTGCCAGCGTCAGTACCGTGACGTTACGGTTGCAGTACATGTATCGCATGAGCTTTTGCAGCAGCGAATCCGGACAGGCGGAGACCTCCTCGTTGAAGAGCCAGCGCCGCACATCCTGCGCCAGCTGCCGGACACTTGGATACCGCTCCGCCGGATCGACGGCGCGGGCTTTTTCAATGATCGCCCGCAATGCCGGTGAAATCCGGAGCTTGGGGACAATTGGCGTGGACGGTTCGAATTTTCCCGCACAGATTCTGGCAATCACCTCCCGGGAGTCCGCGCCGGTGACAGGACCGCACAGAGTTACGATTTCATTGAGGATCATGCCGAGCGCAAACAGGTCGGTTTGCGGACCGGTTTCGCCGCGCGTCAATGCTTCGGGGGCCATATAGGCGGGCGTTCCGTTCAGATGTCCCCGGCGATCGGTTCCGACCGGACTGGCGATCCCCCAATCCATCACATAGACTTCGCCATGACGGCCGATCATGATGTTTTCCGGTTTCAGGTCACAGTGAATGATTCCCCGGCTGTGACTGTACTCCATCGCATCGCAAACCCGCAGGAACGCTTCCAGCCTTGTCCGCAGATTCCGGAACGGCAAATCCGAATCTTTTTCCTCCCGGCAGCGCCGCAGTAATTCTTTGAGAGTCTCGCCGCGAATGAATTGCATCGCCAGATGGAGCCCGTCCATGCTGTCGCCGTCGAGGCTGTAGGATGGAACGATGGCCGGATGGTCGAGCTGAGCGGTCAGTTTCGCCTCCGCAATGAATTTTTCCACATATTCGGGATTCCCGAGCAACTCCTCCCGCAGCGACTTGATTACGACCTGCCGTCCGAGAATCCGGTCCCGTGCCAGGAAAATGCGTCCGAAACCGCCGACGGCAAGCAGCTTCAATATCTGATAACGCTCCCCGCTATGATGGAGGGAATGACGGAATTCAACGGAAGCATCAACGGACAAGTCCGGAGCGTCCGCCTCCAGGGAAGCGGAGGGAAAACCGGACGCGCTTCCGATCTCCGGATCGTCCATGGGTTGAACCACGGGCAACGTTTTCGATAGATCGTCTTCCGTCATGTGATTCCTCCATTATTTTTTGAGCGATGTTTCGACCCATTGTCTGACCTTGGCATCGACGGAGGCATCGTTCACCGTACTTCCGCGTACTTCAAGCCCCGGCAACAGGGTAACACCGGGAAGCGCCCGGGCCAGATCCCGTTCACTGCGGCCAAGCCCGCTTCCCTCGTGCGTACAGAACGGAATCACGGTCTTGCCCTTGAAATCGCAGGATTCCAGAAACGTGAGGACCGCCATCGGCATGGTTCCCCACCAGTTCGGATAGCCGAGAAACACAATATCGTACCGCCTCATGTCTTCCACTTTTCCGGACAGTTCGGGACGTGCCTTGTCCTGCAACTCCTTCTGTGCGACGCGAGTGGTTTCGCGATAATTCTTCGGATAGGGCTTCACGGTTTCGATCTGGAACAGCGTCCCGCCGGCAAGCTGCTGAATTTTTCCGGCAATGCCCTCCGTGTTGCCGAGTTTCAGCTCCTTGATGCTTCCATTGACATAATTCTCTCCACGCCGGGAATAGTAAGCGATCAGCACGTTCGACTCCTTGTTTTCTGTTGCCGCAGGTTCCGCTGCAATCGGATTGGCGGCGAACGCCGTCGCCCCGATCGACAATGCCGTGAATTTTTTCCGGTTCATGCTTCTGTTCCTTCCTTTGAGTTGGATTTCAATATCCTTCCCGCTTTCAGTGCGCAGAATCCGATTGCACCGCAGACTGTCAGCAATCCGATGCCGATCAGCAGAATCACCGGATAGCCGCTTTGCTCCGCCAGAAATCCCCAGGCCGTCGCGGCGACCGCTCCCGCGACCGAAAACGCGATCGAAATATTGGAAAAAACCTGCGCATAACTTCGGCGCCCGAGCGCCGCGCGGACGAGAAGCGGCGTCTGTACCGAAACACCGCCGTAAGCCCAGCCGAACAGAAATTCGCCGCCGACCAAAACCGCGAGCCCCCAATGTCCGGCCAGCATCAGCGTCAGCCCGGCGACGCCAAGACCGATGGTTGCGGCGAGTCCGAGCGCGATGCTTTTATCGTTGATGATGCCGAGCGCGATTTTCCCGACCGTTGCGCCGATCATGGCCGCCGAAGCCGCGAAAGACGCCTGTTCCAGAGAAAAGTTCAGCGTTCCCGCATACTTCGGGATATATTGGAACAAAATGGCCGTCGCATTCATCAGGAAGGCGAATGCGAACAGTCCGTAGAAAACCGGCATTTTCAGAACCTCACGGTATTCGGGGCCTTCCGGTACTTCCGGGGATTTTGCCGCCGTACCCGGGGCCGTTCCATCTTCCTCTCCATACGGTTTCAACCCCATTTCCGCCGGATCGTTCCGGAGAAGGATTCCCAGCACCGGCGAGACGGCCGCCAGAACGACAATTCCGAATACGGCATACGCCGTCCGCCAGCCGTATTCAGTGATCAGCCAGCCGGCAACCGGATTGAAAATCGCACCGCCGATTCCCGATCCGGCACTGCATATTCCGATGAAAAACCCGACCCGCTTTTTGAACCAGCGTGGAATGATCGTCGGAAAGCCGAGGTAGAGCAGAAAGGCGAGTGTCACGCCGAAAACCGCCCCCGCGACGTAGAACTGCCACAGGGCATTGAAACGCGACATCGCCAGCAGGCAGACGCCCATTGCAACCGAGCTTGCGGTCAGCAGCAGCCTTGCGCCGAATTTCTCCATCAGTTTTCCCGCGAACGAAAGTGTGATCGCCGAAAAGATGAAGTTGAACGACAGGAACATGCCGACGCTGCCGACCGGAACTCCCAGCTCGGCGCTCACCGGACCGAAGAAGATTCCGGCACAGCTCAGCACCAACCCCACGTTGATGAACATCACCAGTGTGCAGCAGAAGACGATGACATAGCCGTAATGGAGTTTTTTCGGTCTATCTTTATCCATGATTTGCCTCTTTCGTATCGGCGGCCGGCGGATTTTCAGCGCGGTGTCCGCCGAATACTTCCGACATTTTCATATTCGAGAGAGACGCATCAAGTTTCCGAACCTCATCGGTGGAAAGAATAATCTCCGCGGCTCCCGCGTTTTCGCGCATCCGGGCGATTTTACGTGTGCCGGGGATCGGAACGACATACGGCTTTTTTGACAGCATCCACGCCAGTGAAATCTGTGCGGGAGTCGCCTGTTTTTCCGCAGCCGTCCGGGTCAGCAGTTCCAGCAGTTCCGTATTCTCCTCCACGCCTTTCGCGGAAAATTGCGGCATGAAACTTCGATAATCTGTTTGCCCATATTTGTCGTTTTTACCGTAACACGAACTGAGGAACCCATTCGCCAGCGGACTGAACGCGACCAGCCCGACATTCAGTTCTTCCAACACGGAAAACAGCGTTTCATAATCCCGATACATCATGGAGTAGCGATTTTGGACCGCCGCCACCGGGCAGATCGAGTGAGCGCGCCGAAGATATGTCTCGTCGGCCTCGGAAATTCCCCAGTGGAGAATTTTTCCTTCGGCGATCAATGAAGCCATGGTTTCCGCAACGGTTTCCGGCGAAATTTTCGGATCGATGCGGTGTTGATAATAAAGATCGATCCGGTCGGTTCGGAGTTTTTTCAGACTTCCTTCCACCGACTTCCGAATGGTTGCGGCGGAGCTGTCCATCTCCAGATGGTCCCCCATGTGCCGCACTCCGAATTTTGTCGCAATAACGATCCTGTTCCGATAGGGTTTCAACGCTTCTCCGACGAGTTCTTCATTGTATGCGGTCGAGCCGTCCGCATTTACGCCGGTATAACATTCGGCAGTATCGAAAAAAGTATAGCCGCACGCTACCGCCTGCGCCAGCAATTCCGTCATTTCCCGCGTGTCGGCGGGAGCGCCGTAGGCGTGTGTCATCCCCATACAGCCGAACCCGATCGCCGATACTTCCAGATTGCCGAGTTTCCGTGTTTTCATGATAAAGCCTCCGTTTCTTTTATGCCTGCGGTTTCAGCGGTCCATAGAAAAACGATGCGGTTGCGCCGCCGTCGATCAGGAAATCCGCGCCGGTGATGAACGCGCCGCGCTCACCCAACAGCAGTTCCGCGACATTGGCGACTTCATCCGCCGTTCCGGGCCTTCCCGCCGGACATTTGGCGAACATGGCTTTATAAAATTCGCCGCGCGGACCGTTGAATTCATCGATGGCGAGCGGAGTCACGATGATTCCCGGGGAGATGGAGTTGATCCGGGCGCCGCGCGCCCCCCATTTGACCGCTTCGGCCATCACGCGCTTCACATTGCAGCGCTTCGCCAGCTGATACGCATGCAGGGTGTCACGGATGTTCTTCGCCTGAAGCATTTCCTGCGAGAGCAGTTCTTCCGCCGGAGTCACAGCCAGTAACTCATCCGCTTTCGCGCCCAACGCTTCCATACGGTGCCCGGACTGGCTGGAGATCGTCACCCCGGAGCCGCCCTCCACAATGACTTTTCCAACCTCCTCCAGCAGCGCCGCCGTCCCGTAGAGGTCGACTTTCAGGATGGTTTCGACGGAAGCCTGACTCGGAGACACGCCCGCCGCATTGATCAGGCGGGTGATTTCGCCGTATTTGCGAGCTTCGGAGATCAGCTCCAGAATGGATTCCCGTGAGGCGAGGTTCATCTCCATGGACAAAGCGTCGAAACCGGCCTCGTTCATGATCTTCGCAATTTTCGTCGCATTTTCCGGATTTTTGTCTCCGACGACGATTTTCATCCCATAACCGACACGCCGCGCAATCGCCAGTCCGATCTGTCCGGCCCCCGTCAGAATCATCACATCCTTTTTCATCGGCATCCCCTTTCATTAAAATCCGTTTTCTGCCTTTGTCTGCAATACACACGATCTTCGTTCTGAGATTCAAGATAAATATTACAGTAACTCTAAGTCAACAGTGTTTTTGAAAAAAGTTGAAAAATATTTTTTGAACATGATGAAATCATTTTATAGATTTGCGGACAATTGATTTTTTTGAAAAATCTTCTGAAGAAATAAAAAAACAATTTTTTTTGCAAATGTCCATTGACTTAGAGTTACTGTAATGATTATGTTGATTCTCAAATGCGGATAACCCACATCAATAAGGCGGGAGAATAAAATGAACCGACGTGAATTTCTGAAGGGAGCCATCGCCGTTACCGCGCTGGGATCGTTCTCAACTCTGCTTGCCCGGACCGGATTGGGCTCGGATGAGGAATCCGGTTCCGGCGGCACGGCGGCGGAAAACGGCATGATTTACCGGACGCTCGGCCGGACCGGCCTGAAAGTCAGTGCGATCGCGATGGGCGTCGAAGGATTCCAGCGGCGGCCGCGTTCCGAAGTCCGCCGCCTTTTTCAGTATGCGGCGGATCGCGGCGTGAACTTCCTCGACATCTGTGTGGTCGATCCGGAAATCGTTTCCGGCTTCGGTGACGTCATGAAAGGGAAACGCGGTCAGTTCGTGGTTCAGGGACACATCGGCTCGGTCTGGGAAAACGGACAGTACCGCCGCACCCGTAATTTCTCCGCCGCGAAACCGGCGTTCGAAAGCCTGTTGAAAAATCTCAAAACCGACTATATCGACATCGGCATGATCCATTATGTCGACGACGAAGGGGACTACGACCGGATTTTCAACGGCGAAACCATCCGCTATGCGAAAGAGCTGAAAGCAAAGAAGATGATCCGTCATATCGGCTTGAGCACCCACAGCCCCGAAATCGCCCGCAAAGCGATTGCAGGCGGGCTGGTGGATGTGCTGATGTTCTCGATCAATCTGAGCTACGATGTCGATCTCTCCGGCAAATCCCTGACGTTCAATAAGGAACGCCAATCCCTCTACGAGCTCTGCGAACGCGAAGGCGTCGGCGTCGATGTGATGAAAGCCTATGCGGGCGGCAATCTGCTGACGGACAACTCCCCGTTCGGAACGGCGTTCACGCCGGTTCAGTGCCTGCATTACGCGCTGACCCGTCCCGGCGTCGCCGCGGTGATGGCCGGATGCCGCACTCCCGCCGAAATCGACGCCGCACTGGCGTGGTGCTCCGCCTCCGCCGCCGCGCGCGACTATTCGCAGGTGCTTGCCAAAGCGAGCAAAAGCACCTGGACCGGATATTGTCTCTACTGCGGCCATTGCGCGCCGTGTCCGAAAGAGATTGACATTGCGAGCGTCAACAAATACCTGAATCTCGCTCTGGCGCAGAAGGAGGTTCCCGATACTGTCCGCGGCCATTACAGGCTCCTGAAGCATCACGCAAGCAAGTGCATTCAATGCGGAGCATGCGAGAAGCGCTGTCCCTTCGGCGTGCCGGTCCGCGAAAAAATGAAACAGGCCGCACGGGTCTTCGGCGCATGACGGAAATGGCAAAGTCACGAAAGCAACAGAAAAGGAGAACAGGAATGAAGACGGAGAGTCGGAAATGGCAGCGTGACAGAAGGGATTTCACCCTTGTGGAGCTCCTCGTGGTAATTTCTATCATCGGCATCCTCTCGGGGCTGCTGTTGCCCGCGCTGGGAGCCGCGCAGAACAAAGCCCGCTCCATCAGTTGTCTCGGCAATATGAAACAGTTGGGGCAGGCTTATTTCGGTTATTGTTCCGATTGGAACATGACGCCGCCGGTCAGCAAATCCGGCCTCCGCTGGGTGGACCTGACGGTTCCGTATCTGACGGAGAAAAGCGAACGGAATTCGGGCAATGTCTTCGTCTGTCCCTCCGACCGCCGTCCCGACGATAAGAAGGTGGTCTACGGCACCAGCGACGTCAATAAGCTCAGTTACGGCATCAACCAGTGCTATCCCTCCAACCGGGAAAGCGCAACGCCGATTCTCTGGAACGGCGTCAACGTCAATCTGATCCGCAGCCCGTCGGAATTCATCACCGTGGCTGACGCGGGAAGCTATTATATCGGAACCTCGGTGGCCGCGCCGTTTTTCGGTACGCTCAATGGGGAATTATATGTGGACGGCGGATATTGCAAGTATTTGTCGTTCAGGCATAAGGAAAGTACGCGCGAATTCAATGCGGCATTCGCGGACGGCCATGTCGCAGCCCTGAAATTCGATTCGGCGCCGGATCGCTGCTGGGATTACAATAATACGGGCTATGGTTTTGGGATGAGGTGAACAGATGTCTTTTTATCGAATTACATGGAATGAAAAATATGATTTCGCCACGCTTCACAACTGGGGCTGTACCTTTCATTGTCCATTCTGCAGTTACAGGCTGCGGAGTGGAGAAAACGGGCGTCCCGGCTTCGCCGAACCGAAACCGGAGCACTTTCTCTCCGTGGAGGAACAAAAGGAGGCTTTGTGGAAAGTCCGGCCGGGGAAAGTTTATTTCATGGGCGGAGAGCCGACCGTGGCAAAGGAGCTTGAAGAGATGCTCTCTTTTGCCAGACACGAGCTCGGTGCGGAAACCAAGCTGGGACACACCAACGGGAGCCGTCTGCCGCTTCCCGATCTCGACGGAGCGAATGTTGGGCTCAAAGCGTGGAGCGACGACCTGCATCTGTCGATCACCGGCAAACCGAAGTCGCTGATTTACGATAACTTCCGTGCCGCATTCGGTTCCGGGATGAAGATGGCGGCCAATCTGGTGTTCATTCCCGGACTGGTCGGACTGAGCGAGATGGAGGGCGTCCTGCGTTTCCTTGCCGGACTCGACCGGACGATTCCGTTCCATATCGACGGTTACATTCCGATTCCCGGCCGGCCGTGGCGGAGGCCGACCGGCGCCGAAATGGCGGAGGCCGTCCAACTGGCCGAAAGCTTTCTCGACAATGTGAAATATTCCCACCTGACCAGCGCGGAGGCGCTCGACCTGACCTCCCGCGACGACCGCTTCAAAGTGAAGATCATCGCAGGTGTCTGACATGAAGCTTCCTGCTCCGGGCGGCTGCCGCGATTTGCTGCGTGTGGCATATCCCTTGTTCTTACAGTCGGCGGGAACGGTCGTCATGCAGTTCTGCGACCGGAAATTTCTGGCGAACAGTTCGACCGGCGAGATGGCCGCCGCGCTTCCCGCCGGACATCTGGTCATTTCACTGGCGGCCTTCTTCATTGCATTGGTCGGCTTCGCCAACCCGATGACAGCACAGTTTTTCGGTGCGAAGAGAAGCGGGAAATGCGTGGATGTGCTCTGGACGGCGGTCGCGGCGGCGCTGGCCTGTTCCGCCGCGATGTCGATTCTGCTGCCGGTTCTCGGCTGGTTTCTGCTCGGATTTTCCCTTGCCGGACGGACCTTCGAATACGCATATCAATACTTCGCAGTACAGATTCCCGGACAGCTCGCGCTCTGTCTCGGCACTCCGTTCTTCGCATTCTATTCGGGGCGCGGACGGACACTGGTGGTCTCCGTCGTCAATGTCGCGGCGGCTTTGCTGAACATTCTGTTGGACTGGCTGCTGATTTTCGGCAACTGCGGCTTCCCGAAACTCGGCATCCTCGGAGCCGGGATCGCGACCAGTCTCTCGTTAATGCTCGGTATGTTGGCGATTCTTCTGATCGTGCTGATCGAACCCGACCAGAGTGAGTTCCCGACGCGCCGCTTCCGGAGTTTCGACCGTGATATCTTCCGCAAACTGTTTTTTATCGGCGGCCCGTCCGGTTTCCAGCGCCTGAGTAACAGTCTGCGCTTCACGGCGATCATTCTGCTGATCGGCAATCTCGGAGAAACGGCGCTGGCCTCCACCTCCATCGCGCTTTCGATCAGTGCCATCAGCTTTCTGCCGGTGGTTTCGCTGGCCGGGGCGAACATGATTCTTTCCGGTCAGGCGCTCGGCCGGGAAGAACCGGAAAACGCCGCCGGAATCACGTTCCGAGCCTGGATGATCGGACTTGTTTATACGTTCGGGGCGCTCGGCGTCTATCTGGCCTTCTCGCGTCCGCTGATCGGACTCTTTGCGCCGGATGAACGCTCGGCGGCTCTGCCGTTCGAAACCGTTGCACACGAGGCATGGATCATCCTTGTCATCATGGGCGTCTGGCTGATCGCGGATTCCGGGCGCTATATTTTCGGCTCGCTGCTCCGCGCTTCCGGCGATACCCAAGCGCTCCTGAAGATCAATCTTTTTTCCGCCTGGATCGTCGGCATTCCCGGCTTTGCGGTTCTGGCGCTGCTGGTCAAACCGCCGCTCCACATCGTCTGGACCTATTTTATCGTGGTTGCTCTGACGGAAATGGCGCTCGTCAGCTTCCGCTACCGGCAGGGGAAATGGAAAGAACTCAAGCTGATCCGGAGAAAATAAAATCACCGCATCCCAGTTTACAAGCCCGATATCTTCATCGGAATAAGAAGAGAAATCGTGCCTTCAATGATTCTCTGAAAATCGGAGGTTGTGAATCTGTATATCAATTGGTTCCAAAATCTCCAATGCTCCCCGATATGAGAATTCCTGCCATGAGGAACTTACGGTTCAATTGTTCGACATGTTTGGAAAACAGCAGTGTCGGGTTTATCGTTCTTCCTCTTTATGGTTCATCCGTCAGAAAGCGAACTGCTTCATCCAGGCCGCGCCGATACGCCTGATCCATATCGGGATAGGTGAGAAAGGCGTGGATGCTTCCCTGAACGGTGACGTGAGCTGCGTCAATGGCATCGTTTTTCAGCACTTCGACAAATTGCTTCCCCTGATCGAAAAGGATGTCATGATCCGCCGCGATCACCAGCGTTTTCGGATAGTCCCAGAACTCCTTTGCCAGCAGCGGCGAAACGAACGGGTCACCCGCGCTCTGTCCTTGCAGATAGGCATCGTTGAACGCGACCATCAGATCGCCGTCCAAGCCATAGCCTTTGTTGTAACGTTTCCAGGAATCTGAACCATCCGCTTTGACCAGCGTGACCGGATAATAGAGAATGATTCCGGCGATCTGCGAGCGCAGCTTCAATGCGGCCGCCGCGGAGAGATTGCCTCCGGCGCTGTCGCCGGAAAGCCGGATGGAACGGTAACCGCGCCGACGGAGGTTTTCTATCACCTGAAGCACATCGTCAACCCCCGCCGGATACGGATGTTCCGATGCAAGGCGGTAGTCCAGGCACCCAGCCGCCTCCGTGAATGTACAGGACAATCGCCTTGGTGTCACGGTTCTCCTCCGGCGAATAGAGGCGCACCGGCACATTTCCGACTTTGAATTCGGTCACACCGACACCGGTCGGAGGAGGCGTATCCTTCCGCCGCACCTCTTGAATGGCATTCACGCCTGCGGGCTGCCCTCTGATGGCGTTGCGGATCGCAAGCATTGTCCTCCCGGCCATTTCTGACGTATTTTGCCGGGTAAACGCCTCCGCTTCCGGCGACAGCCGGCTGCTTGTACATCCGATGGTTCCGGCCAACAGAAACAGCGCGGGAAACGCGAGTCTGACTGCTGACGGGATTCTCACATTTTTCTTCATGATTGAAAACTCCTTATTTCTGAACAGTATAAGTCTTAGAGTCACTCGAAGTCAATTCGCCCTCAAGTTTTTTCAAAAAAATCGATATTCTGTTTTGCGGCAAACCATTTGATTTTCTTCCGGAATGAAGTATGTTACAAACGTTCAGGTTGATTTCAGTAACCGCAGCAAGGAGATTGATCCATGAATAAACCGGCTCTTTTTTCCCTTACGCCTGATTTTACACCGAAATACACGGTTAAGCAGGTCGCCGAGATGCTGGAGCTCTCCAGCCATACGATCCGTTACTATGACAGCATCGGGCTGATTCCGCAGTTGGACCGCACCGACGGCAATATCCGGATGTTTTCCGAATACACCATGAGCTGGGTGGCGCTAGTTCACTGTCTGCGCAGCTCCGGGTTGCCGATTGAGGGCGTCAAACGCTACATCAAACTGTGTAAAATAGGCGATTCAACGATTCTCGATCGGGAGAAACTGATTCTCGATCAGGAGGTTCATCTTCAGGAGCTGATCGCGGAACTGCATCACCAATTGGATGTTCTCCTGCAGAAAAAAGAGTATTACCGGGAGTTGAAGGAATCCAAGGGCTATGACACCTGCAACCCGAAAACCGCGCTCGATTACCGGAAGCAGCAGCGACAAAAGATCGCCCAATAACAGCCGCTTCATTACGGATTACGCTTCATGCCGGAAGGTTCCATGAGGAACTTCCGGCATATTTATACCGGTTAGCCGACATCATTTTCCAATGTTTTCAGCACTTTGGCCGGAACTCCGGCCACCAGGCAGTTGTCCGGCACATCCCTGGTCACCACGGCTCCGGCGGCGACCACCACATTGCTGCCGATGGTCACGCCGGGCAGAATCGTGCAGTTACCGCCGATCCATACGTCATTGCCGATCCTCACCGGCTTCGCAGTGCCCATCATTCCGCGCCGCCCTTTCGGCGACAGCGGATGATTGATCGTCGTAATCAGCGTATTGGGCCCGAGCAGGCAGTGGTCGCCGATCCATACGGGGGCAACATCCAGAATCGTGACATTGTAGTTTGCCAGAAACTCTTCACCGACATGGATATTCCTGCCGTTATCACATTGGAATGACGGCAGAATATGGATGTGTCTACCGATGGAACCGAACAGTTTCCGGATCACTCCGAGCCGCCCCTCTTTGTCGAGCGGATCGAGCGCGTTCAGTTCGCGGCAGAGTTTTATGGCGTTCATTTTCCGGCCGTCCATCTCCGCATCGAGAAAACAGAATTCCAGCCCCGCTTCCATTTTTTCACGTTCCGTCATAACAAATCACCTTCTTCCGGTCATTTTCCCGTTTTTTTCCAGTTGTTGTATTCGTCGAAAAGCGGCGCACCCGCGATATAAGAAAGCTGTGGAATATCCGGTCGCTTTTCAGTCAGGATCCGGTATGCACGGGGCGCCATGACTCCGGCTCCGCAGTTGAGAAGCACCGGACGCCCTTTCGGAATCTCGACGTACCGTTTCTCCATTTCAGACCAGGGGATGCGGATCGCCCCGGTGAACCACGCACTGCCGATCCATTGCGGTTCGCGGACTTCAACGATCACCAGATTTTCTGTTTTTTTCATATACTCCAACGCATCGTCCGGTTTCAATCCACCCAGCAGTTTTTTCGTTTCCGCTTTTTGATCCGCCATCTTTCGGTTCGCTTTCCAGCTGTTGTATTCGTCGAGGAGCGGTGCGCCGTCGATGTAGGAAATCTCGGGAATATCGGGGCGCAATGCTTTCAGTGTCCGGTAAGCGCCCGGCATCACCATGCCGCGGCGGCAATGCAGAATGACCGGCCGGCCGACCGGCACTTTCCGGTAAAGTTCCTTTTCCTCCTTGGAATTCAACTCCTCAACCGGAATGTTGACGGCTCCGTCGAAATGTTTGGTATGATGCCAGTTTGCGGTCGCCACATCCAAAATAACCAGTTGATCGGTCTTTTTCATATATTCCAGAGCCTTTTCGGGGGACAGTCCGCCAAGATCGTTCTGCCTGACGGCTCCTCCGGTTCCGGCAGACGTTCCGGCCGGAGCCGCTTCGCCGCAACCGCAGAAGAGAGCGGCAAGAAGTGCGAGTGAAAGAATTTTCATCATTCGGTTATCCTTGGTTTGATTGCAGGGGAGATTCACGCCGCCGGATTCGCCAGCTGAATCCGGCGGCCTTGTCTCCGTGATTTATTTCATTGTCTTCATATCAATCACATAACGGAATCTGACCTTACCGTCCACCATATTCCGCCACGCTTCTGTGATTGCATCCGCATCGGCCCTGATGATTTCGACTTGCGCATAGATATTGTTGCTTACCGAGTAATCCAGCATTTTCTGAGTTTCCGGAATTCCCCCGATCAGCCACGAATACAATTTTCGGCGCGGCGGCATCAGCGTGGGCTGAACCGTGGGAGCGTCCTTCACCGCGGGAAGCCCGACAATGACCATTTCACCATCCACGCTCAGCATTTTGAGGTACATCGAAACATCGTATTGGGCCGGGATCAGGCTGAGGATGACTCGGAACGAATTGTCGAGTCCCTTCAAATCCTCGGGATTGTTCACATTGACATATCTTTTTGCGCCCATTTTCAACGCATCGGCCCGCTTTGCTTCGGTGATGTCAAAAACCGTCACATCCGCACCGAGCGCGACCGCATACCGGACGGCCATGTGTCCGAGTCCGCCGAATCCGGCAATTCCGAGCTTATCCTCTTTGCCGACCTGGGTATACATCAGCGGAGAATAGGTGGTGATGCCCGCACAGAGCAGCGGCGCCACCCGTGCCATATCGGCCTCCGCCGGAATTTTGATCGCGAATTTTTCGGAAACCACGAGATTGTTCGAGTAACCGCCCTGCGCAATGGCATTATCATGGAAAACATCGCGTGAATTATAGGTATAAACGGTCTTGCCTTTGGCGCAATACTGTTCTTCGCCGCGTTTGCAGTATTCGCATTCGCCGCAGGAGTTGACCATGCATCCCACCCCGGCGCGGTCACCGACTTTGAATTTAGTTACATTTTTTCCGACCTGTGTCACCACCCCGGCGATCTCATGGCCGGGGACCATCGGATAAAGGGATTCTCCCCAATCGCTTCTCGCCTGATGCAGATCGCTGTGGCAGATGCCGGAATACCAAATATCAATCAATATATCGTTGTCCCCGACCGCGTGACGGGTAAATTCATACGGCTGCAATCTGCCGTCCTTCGAATGCACGGCGAATCCCCTGGCAGGAACACCGGGCGCATCCGGTGCCGCAACAGCCGAGAGTACCGTCATAATTCCCAATGCAATGAACATGAATTTTTTCATGGTGTTGTTTTCCTCTTGTCTGGTTTCAGAGATCATTTATAAGAATCCGCATAAATCTTCACGCAATCCTCCACCGAGAGCGGAACCGGATCGAAGTCGAACAGGAAGCTCATCGCCGACCTGGCATTTTCCGCAAACTTTTTGAATTCATCGGGGGAGATGCCGTAGTCGGACATTTTCAGTTCGGCGACACCGCACTCCTTCTGAAGTTTCTCCAGCGTCCGGATGAAATCCTGCGGTTCTTCGGCATCCGCCATCCCAAGCGCCTTTGCCATGCGGACGTAACGCTCGCCGCGGACGCCCTTTTCGATAAAGGTCCGATGGTAAGCTTTGCTGATCATGATGAGTCCGGCGCCATGCGGCAGCGCCTGATGATAGGCGGACAACGCATGTTCCAGCGAATGCTCACTGGTACAGGCCCCGACGCACATGACCCAACCGGAAAGCGTATTGGCGAATGCCACATGTTCGCGCGCTTCGAGATCGTGGCCGTTTTTCACGGCGCGAAGCAGGTAGCGCCCGACATTTTCGATGGCGGTCAGCGCATACATGTCGCTCAGGAAATTCGCCCCAGTGGAAATGTAGCCCTCCACGCTGTGAAACAGCGCGTCAAAGCCCTGATAAGCGGTGAATTGCGACGGGACGCTCTGCATCAGCTCCGGATCGACGATGGCGATCCTCGGGAAAAGATCCGGACTGAAAATCGCCGTCTTTTCCTGTGTCGCCGGATTGGTAATCACGCCGCCGTTGTCGGTTTCGGAACCGGTTCCGGCAGTGGTGGTGACCGCCACCAGCGGCAGCGGTTTGGCGGCGAACGGCTTGCCTTTGCCGCTTCCGAACGCGACATAATCCCAGAGCTCGCCTTCATTGGTCGCCATGGCGGCGATTCCTTTGGATGCGTCCATGCAGCTTCCGCCGCCGAGAGCGACAATGAAGTCGCACTGTTCACGCCGGGCAACCGCCGCTCCCGCCATCACGGTCGTGCTCAGCGGATTGGCTTCGATCCGGTCGAATACGACAGTTTTGGCGTTCGCCATGCCGAGCTGTTCGATCGTCCGGTCGAGATATCCGTTTACCCTGGTGGATTTGCCGTTGGAAATCACCAGCAGTGCTTTTTTGCCGGGAAGCGCCTGTTTATGAAGTTCGTTGAGCATCCCGGACCCGAAAACGACATTGGTCGGCACATACATGTTGAAATTCATTTTGCAATCTCCTTGCGTTCATTCTCTTTTCCTGATACTTCGGAAACAGCTTTGGCCAAAAGCAAGTACACAATCGTCCAAGTGTCTGTCCATGACACCTTTCCTGATTGTCTTTGCCTTCAAGATAAGGCTTCGAGTAACTCGCAGTCAATGAGTTTTTCAAAAAAAATCAATTTTTTTCAATAGAACTCATATTCTCCTGCCGTGCGCTCCGGCAAGTTCCCGGCAGCTCGTTCCGTCGGTGCGGAAAATTGATTCGAGGTATTCCCGCAAAAGATTGTCGCAGGAACCGGAGTGTTTGGGAATTGGGAGATTTTTGAGGAAGCGGTCTTTGATATATGCATATCCACGGCGGTGCAGCCCGGATCCTGTCCCAATGATCGAAGATGCGGGCGCACGAGGCAACGGCAGGGCCGGCTGCCGAAATCAGGGCCCCCCGTGATTCGATCATCGGTTCATCCCTTTCCTGAAAAGCAAACCTGAGCTTTCAGGATAAATGGCCTCCGGCTCCTATGAAAATGAAACCGATTTCAAATCCATTACCGGGGAAGATAAAATTGCTGTTGGTCTGCGGCATCTGATAGAATGAAAAACTGTTCGGCTTCGTCGGACGGGATTACACCCGGAAACAACATGAATTCACGGACACCTCGGTTCACGCTGTCCGGAACATCACCAGCCTCTTCTGCTGGCCTGCGAGCGGATGCAGCAACTCGAGCAGATCGCAGAAACGGCTTTGCTGCATATGAAATAATTTGACTGCCACCCTTGATACCCCTTCTCATGGAAGGGGTATTGCGTTTTTACTTGAACTTTTCTTTTCTGATGAGAACATCTCCGTAAGTGTTTTCATCGCAAGTTTTTATTCACTTGATGTTTGGCGCATCATCTTTTAGAATATAGCCAAGGATATTTTATCAAGGATGGTGGCGAATGTTCAATATGACTAAAATACGGGCAACGAATGCTTCCGGCAAGGCGTTTTATGTCAATCATCTGTGTTCAAACGATTATTATTCGGAGCATGAGAAAGTTCAGGGGGATTGGAGGGGAGAACTTGCGGATGCGTTCGGTTTGCGGGATAAAGTTGTGACGAGCGAGGAGTTCAGTCTGTTTCAGCGGAATGTGAATCCGAAAACGCCGGGCAAGCTGACGCAGAAAAATATGCCCGGCGGTCCGCGGTTCTTTGATTTTCAGGTGGCGGCTCCGAAGTCGGTTTCGGTGATGTCGATGTTCGACGAACGGTTGATCGAGGCGCATCGGGAATCGGTTCGGATTGCGATGGCGGAACTGGAACGGCTGGCGGCGGTTCGGGTGCGCGACGGGGAGAACGTTCGGACCAACAATTATGAAACGACCGGGAAGCTGGTTTACGCGGAGTTCATGCACGATACGAGCCGAGCGCTTGATCCGCAACTGCATACGCACAACGTGGTCTGCAATGTGACGCGGGCGGGCGACGGCAGGTGCAAGGCGCTCGAAACGCTGGAGATGTGCCGGGCGATCCGTTACACGGGCAAGATCTATCACAATGAAATGGCGGCAAGGTGCCGTGAGTTGGGTTATGAAACATCCGAAACGCGGGACAGGAAAGGAAACATCATCTGGTACGACTTAAGCTGCGTTTCCGAAGAGGTGATGGAACGGTTTTCCAAACGCCGGCAGCAGATCGAGAAGGCCGAGGCGGAGTTCATCGCGGAGCATGGCCGAAAGCCGACGTTGAGCGAAAACAATTATCTTTCGACTTCGACACGCACGGATAAAATACTGACTTCGACCAGAGAGAAAGTCCGGGAGTTCCAGATGGGGCAGTTGGGACATCAGGAAGAGGCGCAGCTGTGCGCGGCGGCAAAGCGTGCGAAAGCAAGCGGCGACCACCCTGTTCCATTGGATCGTGAGCGGATAACCGAACAGGTGCGGAATGTGATCGATGAACTGTTTGAGCGGGAGAGCGTTCTGAAG
>JABLYX010000046.1:18640-44220 GCA_018265615.1 Lentisphaeria bacterium | reverse complement strand
CCGCTCGATCGTGACCGGGCCAAGATGGAAAGTCTCCCCCTCCGGGTAGAGCCCGAGCAGAAAACGCGGCATCGCCAGAGGTGCATCGACATCTTCCGCGACAGTGAACTCCCGTGACTCCCGCTGCCACCCGGTGGTCACTTTCAATTCCCGCCCGGTGTTTTTCCCGATCGCGGAGTACGGCGGGGACTGCCGCGCAACCTGATAGGAAACGGTTCCGGGAGTACTCCCCTTATAGAAAAAGCTGATGCGGTATTTCCACCCTTTTCCGGCGGAGCCCTGCCGGATGAAATTGACTTGCTTTGCATGGGGCGGAGATCCGGCCGGCGTCCGCGTCATGACGAGTGCAAGCGAGCTTTCCCCCTGCGGCGTTTTCTCCTTTGCGGAAACCTCCGGTCTGAAGAGGTGTCCGTTCGCGGCATGCAATGCAATTCCTTCCTTCGCCAAAGCGGCGGTTTCCGAATACCGCCTCACTTCCTGCTCCGCAAAAAGCACGCCCGCCGCCCAGAGTGTGCAGATGATCCATCCGGTTCTCATAGATTCTCCTTTCCATGCCGGTTCATTCGCCGGTCCAGAAGGAATCGGCATAGTTTTTCAGCCACATTTCGCCGCCGGAGGCAGGCTGCACATGGCCGTCAAGCCAGAGCACGTTCAGAAACCTCCCGTCACTGTGGCGCATCTGAAGCTCCGCGTCGCTGAAAGAGAGTGAAAAGCTCCCCGCCGCACTCCGTTCCCTGCTGTTCAGCAGCGACGACATATTGCCGCGATAGGAGATGAAAGCGGTGTCGTTGCTGTATTTCCCGGAGTCCGCACCCCACAGCGTGGTGGACGGTTTCCTCACGGAGCCGGCTTTCTTCCGGGAAATATTATCTGCGGCAAACGAGGCGGTCGCCGGGGCGGCAAGCTGGAGAAAACCGTTGAGTCCATAGGAACCGGTCCCCTCCATGCGGGTATCATAGGTATCGGAAGGACAGTAGAAGACCGTTCCCCTGTACGGCGCGGAGTCCTTGATGTCGTCATCGCTGCGCGTGTCGTTCAGCACGGTTTTGTGCAGCAGATAGATCCAGGAGCCGGTGAAGGTGCCGGTTCCCGTTCCGCCGTTCGCGCCGGCCAGCAGGAGAACACCGTCATACATATCCGAATAGAACGAGGTGTAGGTCCCGAGCTGTTTCAGATTGCTCACGCATTGTGTGCTGCGGGCGCGGCCGCGCGCCTGGTTCAGCGCGGGCAGCAGCATGGCGGCAAGGATCGCGATGATCGCAATCACCACCAGAAGCTCTATCAGTGTAAAATTCCGTCTCATGACTCGCTCCTTTCATTCGAAACATTCAAATATGGGCCCCTGTCATCCAATGCTAATTATATCACAGAAACGCGCCGTCTGTTTGGGTTGTCAAGTACTGTTTTGTAAAATATTGAAAAATCTGATTATTTACCATGTCAGGCATGGAAAAACAGCACAACCGGAAATACAGTAATGGCATGGAGAACATTTCAGGCAGGTTTTTCCGCACGGCGGATTATTTCAAGGACGACCTTCCGGTCGTTGTCCAGCACGAAATTCAGCGGCCGGAGAATTTTTTTCCACCGGAGTCGCTGAACCGGCGGCAATTCTGGAAGATCCTCTATGTCGCTTCCGGGACCGGTATCCTGAGGATCAACCGCCGGGAGTACCCGTTCGGGCCCGGCTTCGTCTGCCTGAACCATCCCGATGACCTGACCAACCTTGCCCTTGACGAACCGATCGAGCTGTACAATGTGCTGTTCCAGCAGAAAACGATCGAGAGCGATCTGATGAAGCTCTACAACGACAACAACTTCTTCTCAATCTTCCGTCCGGACTTCCGCCCGGAGCAATCACTCAGCCACAATCTGCTGCACCTGATCGATTCAAACCGGCGGATCTATCTTGAAATCCGCCGGATTCACCACGAATGCATGCATGCCGACGCGAATACGGGGGAGATGCTGCGGCATATGCTGCTGGAGCTGCTGATTGAATTTTCGCGGCAGAGCGCGCGCCTCTTCAGACGGCGGCGCAGACAGGATGCGGCAGGATACATCGACCGGTTCCTGCGCGAGCATTATGCCGAACCGTTCGACTGCGAGCGCGCGGCGCGCGAGGTTGGCCTGTCGAAAGGCTACCTCTTCAGTTTCTACCGCGGCGCAACGGGAAGAACCATCGGGGATACTCTGCTGGCAATCCGCATCGGGGAGGCGAAACGGCTGCTGCGGGAAAGCACCATGAAGATCGAAACCGTCTGCTACCGCTGCGGTTTCTCCGATCTCAGCAACTTCTACAAGGTCTTCAGGCGCGAAACGGGAGAGGCTCCGGGGAAATACCGGAAAAACGAGCCGCTCCGGCAATGAAAAGGGCCGGCCCTTCCGGACCGGCCCCGCATACGATATCCGTACCGGATCAGTTGTACTTCGGCAGCATGTCGCCGTGCGCGGCGATAAGCTCGTCGCACATCTTCACGATATCGTCGATCGAAAGCTCGGCGCTCGTGTGCGGATCAAGCATCGCGGCCTGGTAGATCCGCTCGCGCTTCTTCGTGAGTGCGGCTTCGACCGTCAGAAGCTGAACGTTGATGTTCGTCATATTCAGCGCCGCGCACTGGGTCGGCAGCTCGCCGACGTAGCAGCCCTGCACGCCGTTGCCGTCCACGAGGCACGGGACCTCGACCACCGCCTTCGCCGGGAGGTTCGGGATGAAGCCGTTGTTCAGCACGTTGCCGCCGATCTGGAACGGCTTGTTCGTGACAATCGCCTCCATGATGCCGGAGCCGTACTCGTGCGACAGCTTGTGCGACAGATGCGGATCGTTCGACAGCTCTTCGTATTGCTTCTTCCACTCCGCAATCTGCTTGATACACCTTCTCGGGTACTCGTCAAGCGGAATGTTGTACTCTTCGATGAGCTCCGGGTATTTCGCCTTGATCCAGTAGGGCTGGTATTCGGCGTTGTGTTCGCTCGACTCGGTCACGTAGAAACCGAACCGGCGCATCATCTCGATGCGGATCATATTGCCGGACTTCTCCTTTGGATCCTTCGCCGCACGCCACTCGGCGATCTTCACGTCGGCCAGCTTCTTCAGCTCCGGATAAAGATCCTTCCCGTTCTCGGTGATCGAGAGCAGCCACGCCATATGGTTGATGCCGGCGATGTGGGTGCGGAGGTTCTTCGCACGCTCTTCATCACACTCCATGCCGAGGGTTTCGAGCAGGCTCTTCGCGCAGACCTGCACCGAATGGCAGAGCCCGACGGTCTTGACCGAGCTGCCGCGCAGCATCGCGCCCGTCAGCATTGCCATCGGATTCGTGTAGTTCAGAAACCATGCGTTCGGAGCCACCTCCTCGATGTCGCGGGCGAAGTCAAGCATCACGGGAATCGTCCGCAGCGAACGGAAGATGCCGCCAATCCCGAGCGTGTCGGCGATAGTCTGGCGCAGACCGAACTTCTTCGGGATTTCGAAGTCGATCACGGTCGAAGGCTCGTAACCGCCGACCTGGATCGCATTGACCACAAAATCGGCTCCGCGCAACGCCTCCCTGCGATTCGCGACGCCGAGATGGGTCGTAATGGTCGCGCGGTTGTCGTTGATGTTCGCATTCAGGGTCTTGAGAATGAATTCCGACTCCTTGAGCCGCTGCCCGTCGATGTCGTACAGCGCGAAGTGGGAATCCTTCAGCGCCCCGCGGCACATGCAGTCGCCCAGAACGTTGCGGACAAACACCGTGCTGCCCGCTCCCATGAAGGTAATCTTGGCCATCTTTCCGTTCCTTCTGTTATCCTGTCCCGCCGGGCTCCCGCCGGCGATTTTCCTGTCACCTGTCCATTACAATACCCCCGTTTCTGCAAAAGTAAATGGAAAAAACATGCTATCAATGGTAATTTTGTGCTCTGTTTTTTACGGCTGAGATGTTGAATTTCACAGGATGTGTGGTAAATTCAGAGAAACGTGAGGTGAAAACATGCCGAATCTGGTACGCTACGGGAAAGTCTGCTTCGAATCATACAGCCCCTTCTTCACGGAACGGACAGAACGGCTGCACGCAATGCTGCTGAACTGCGGCCACGAGCTCGCGCGCAGCCACGAATACTGCTGGGACGGACGCAAGCGCGGCAACCACGACCTGCTGATCTGGCAGTATACGCTGAACGGGCTCGGGCGCGCGGTCTTCAACGGGCAGGAGTATCCGGTTCCGCCCGGCAGCGCGTTCTTCCTCATGGTTCCGGAGGACCACATCTACTGCCTGCCGCTGGAGTCGGCGTCGTGGGAGTTCCTCTATGTCACGGTCAACGGCTCCGAGCTCGCGCGCCTCGCCGGCGAATACCGGCGGCGCAACGGGATCGTGCGCCCGTTCGCGCCGGACTCCCCGGCCGTGCGGGACGCGTGGGACCTGCTCGCAACCTGCCGCGAAAAACGCCTGGCCGGACGTTACGACGCAAGCGCGCGCGCTTACTCCTTCCTCATGCACCTGATGGCGGAGCCGCCGATCAGCGCACCCTCCGGCAACAACGAATTCATGACGAAGATCCACGACTTCTGCCGCCGGAACCTCGACCGCCCGGTCACAGTCGATGAGCTCGCCCGCATCGCGGGGTGCAGCCGCGGCCACTTCACGCGCCGTTTTCAGGAGCTCGAAGGCGTCTCGCCGCACGAATTCATCATCCGCCAGAAGATGCGCCTCGCGGTGCGGATGCTGCAGACCACGGTCGCCTCCGTCAAAGAGATCTCGGCCTCCTGCGGTTTTGAGGACACGAGCTACTTCTGCAAGGTGTTCAGGCAGTATCACGGGACAACGCCCGGCGGCTACCGCAGCGGAGAGGGGACGAAGCGGCCCCCTTTCTGAAGAGCTTCTAACACGCCCTTAACGGAACGCTAACATTCCGCGTCTATCTTATATGCACAACCCGGATCAATTGTATCACCGGCCGGGACCAACTCAAACATGGAGTGCATATGAAGAAGAACCTGTTCCGCATGATTGCCGCGCTGTCGCTTTCTCTGCCGCTCGCCGCATCCGCCGCCGAAATCTCGATCAACGGCGCAGGCGCGTCGTTCCCCGCCCCGGTCTACCGGGTCTGGACCTACAACTACGGCGAATCGACCGGCAACAAGGTTGAAGTCAACTATCAGAGCAGCGGCTCCGGCGCCGGCATCAACCAGATCAAAGACAGAACCATCGATTTCGGCGGCACCGACAATCCGCTGACGAAAGAGGAGCTCGATCAGGCGAACCTCTGCCAGTTCCCGATGCTGACCGGCGGCGTGGTCGTGATTGTGAACCTGCGCGGCGTGAAGCCGAACTCGCTGAAGCTCGACCAGACTGCGCTCGCAGACATCTTCCTCGGCAAAATCACGGCGTGGAACGACCCGCGCATCCAGGAGCTGAATCCCGGCGTGAAGCTGCCGAAGGTGCGCGTCACGGTCGTGCGCCGTTCCGACAGCTCCGGCACGAGCTTCATCTTCACGAACTACCTGACCAAGATTTCGAAGGAGTGGGCCGACAAGGTCGGGTGCGGCCCCGCCGTGAACTGGCCGGTCGGCATCGGCGGGCAGAAAAATCCCGGCGTCTGCAACAACGTCGCACGCATCAACGGCGCGATCGGTTATACCGAATACACCTACGCGATCGAGGCGAAACTCTCGATGATCGCCCTGAAGAACAAGGCCGGAAAATTCGTCGAACCGAAGCCGGAAACCTTCAAGGCCTCCGGCCTCCACGCGGACTGGAAGAACGCCCCCGGCTTCTATATGGTCCTGACCGACCAGCCCGGCGACGACAGCTGGCCGATCACCGGACTTACCTACGTGCTCGTGCAGCGCAGCCAGCCCGACGCGAAGAAAGCCGCCGCCATGCTGAACTACTTCAACTGGTGCTATACGACGGGAGCCAACGCGGCTTCGAAGCTCCACTATGTGCCGCTGGCCGACGAGGTCGTCGCGCAGATCCGCGAAGCCTGGAACGCCGAAATCCGCTCAGGGAACGCCCCCGTCAAATACTGAACGGGATTGCATATGAACAATGTCGGAAAACAACTCATCAACCCCGCGCACACAGACCGCGTGTTCCGTGTGACGGCCGCCGCGAGCGCAATTCTCGTGCTCGTGCTCCTCGCCGCGCTGCTCGTGCAGCTCGGGGCCGGATCGGCCCCCGCCTGGCGGGAGTTCGGCCCCGGGTTCCTGACCGGAACCGAGTGGGATCCGGTCAGGAACGTCTACGGCGCATTGCCGGCCATCACCGGCACGCTGCTGACGACCGCGCTCGCGCTGCTGCTCGCGATTCCGCCGGCCTTCGTAACCGCGCTCTGGCTCGTCGATGCGCCCGCCGGAATCGGTGAAGTCATGAGCCAGGCGCTCGATCTGCTGGCCGCGGTTCCGAGCGTGATCTACGGCATGTGGGGACTCTTCGTGCTGGTTCCGGTCATGCAGGACCATGTGCAGCCGTTCCTGTCGGATACGCTGCACCTCGCGAAAATCCCGTTCTTCGGCGAATACGGCAACGGCTTCGGCTTCCTGACCGCGAGCCTGATCCTCGCGCTGATGATCCTGCCCTACATGTCCGCCGTCATGCGGAACGTCTTCCGGATGACGCCCGCCGTGCTGCGCGAATCGGCCTTCGGCGTCGGCTGCACACGCTGGGAAACCGCAAAGGACATCGTCATGCGCTACGGCATCCGCGGGCTGCTCGGCGGCATCTTCATCGGACTCGGCCGCGCACTCGGAGAGACCATGGCCGTCCTCTTCGTGATCGGCAACATCGTCGAACTGCCGGAGAATCTTTACGCGAGCGGCACGACCATCGCCGCGACGCTGGCCAACAATTTCGCGGAGGCGGACGGAATCCTGCGTTCCGTGCTCTTCGCGCTCGGGCTGATCCTGCTGCTGCTCTCGCTCGGGGTGCAGGTGCTCGCCCAATATTACCTGGTCCTGACCGGGGCCCGGCGGGGGGAACGGTGAAATGACGACAATCGCCCCCCGGAAACGGCGCGGCCTCTTCCGCCGCAAACTCATCGACCGGATCGTCGGGATCCTCTCGGTCGCGGCGCTCGCCCTCGCGATCGCCGGCATGGTCTGGATCCTCTGGACCGTCTTCGCCCGGGGCGCCTCGGTGCTCTCGTGGAGCTTCCTGACGAACCCGTCCAAGCCTTACGGGGCCGTGAACGGGGGAATCGGCAACGCGCTGCTCGGCACGGTCACAATCACGCTCGGAGCCGCCGCGATGGGGATACCGCCCGCGATCCTCGCCGGGATCTACCTTGCCGAATTCGGCAAAGGCACGAAGCTCGGCAGCGTGATCCGCTTCGCCGCAAACGTCATGATGGGAATGCCGTCCGTCGTGGTCGGGCTCTTCATCTACGCCGTCCTCGTGATTCCGATGGGAGGCTTCTCCGGCTTCGCCGGTTCGGTCGCGCTCGCAATCCTGATGTTCCCGGTGGTCCTGCGGACAACGGAGGACATGCTGCTCATGGTTCCGGACGCGCTCCGGGAATCGGCGCTCGCGCTCGGGTGCAGCCGCGCCCGAACCGCCGTGCGCATCATCTGCCGCAGCGCGCGCAGCGGGCTCATCACCGGGATATTGCTGGCCATCGCCCGCGTTTCCGGCGAAACCGCCCCGCTGCTCTTCACCGCGCTCTGGAGCGACGCCTGGCCGAAAAACTACTTCACCGGCCCGACCGCGAATTTACCGGTGCTCATCACCGAATACGCGACGAACTCCCCGTTCGAGGAGCAGCACGCCGCCGGATGGGGCGCGGCCCTCGTGGTCACGCTGCTGGTTCTGCTGCTGAACATCTCGACCCGGGTCATTTTCAAGGAGAAACACAATGGACGCTGAAGAGAAAACCAAAATATCCGTCCGGAACCTCAATTTTTACTACGCGAAGGGCCACCAGGCGCTGTTCGGCAACACCATCGACATCCCGGCCCGCCGGATCACTGCCGTGATCGGCCCCTCCGGCTGCGGAAAATCGACCCATCTGCGTGTCTATAACCGGATCTTCGAGCTCTACCGCGGACAGCGGGCCGAGGGCGAAGTCTGGATCGACGACCAGAACATTCTCTCGCCCGAAGTCGACGTGCTCGAGCTGCGCCGCAAGGTCGGCATGATCTTCCAGAAGCCGACGCCGTTCCCGATGTCGGTCTTCGACAACGTCGCCTACCCGATGCGCCTCCACTTCCGGATGTCGAAAAGCGAGATCGCGGACCGGGTCGAAAACGCGCTCCGCGGCGCGTCGCTCTGGGACGAGGTCAAGGACAAGCTCAGGAAATCCGGGCTCGCACTCTCCGGCGGCCAGCAGCAGCGCCTCTGCATCGCCCGCGCCATCGCGGCACAGCCGGAGATCCTGCTGATGGACGAGCCCACCAGCGCGGTCGATCCCGTCGCCACGCTGAAGATCGAGGACCTCGTGCTGCAGCTGCGCGACAAATTCACCGTGGTCATCGTGACCCACAACATGCAGCAGGCTTCGCGCATCTCGGATTACACGGCGTTTTTCTACAAGGGTGAAATCATCGAATTCGACAAAACCGAAACCATTTTCACAAATCCGTCCCACAAGAAGACGGAAGAATACATCACCGGACGCTTCGGATGAGGAGGGGCAGATTATGAGAGAACAGTTGGAAAAAGAGATCGTCCGGCTCAAACGGATGGTGAGCAGCCTCGCCTCCGCGGTCGAAACCGCGGTCCAGCAGGCAGTCGCCGCCGCCGCGGAGCCGAACAGCGAAATGGCCGCCGCCGTCATCACGCGCGACGACGCGATCGACCGCACCGAAATCACCATCGAGGAGGAGTGCCTGAAAATCCTCGCGCTGCACCAGCCGGTCGCCGGCGACCTGCGGTACATCATCACAATCCTGAAGGTCAACGGGGAGCTCGAACGCATCGGCGACCTCGCGGTGAACATCGCGCGCCACACGCTCGACTTCGCAAACCGCCGCCATGAGGAGATTGCCGAACCGATCGACTTCACGGAGCAGGTCCAACTGGTCCGTCAGATGCTGAAACGCGCGCTTGACGCGCTTATGTCGCGCAACTGCCTCGACGCAAATGAGGTCATGCGCATGGACGGCGAAGTCGACGAGATCAACAAGCGTGTGATCAACCGCGCCATGGAGCTGATTGCAAAGCATCCGGAGAACGCGGCCTACTATGTCGATGCGATGTTCATTTCCCGCCATCTCGAACGCATCGGCGACTGCACGACGAACATCTGCGAAGACGTGATCTACCTCGAACTCGGCAAAATCGTCCGTCACTCCCGCCTGGACGAACTCGGCTGACCGCTCCGTGCATTGCGGAGTCCCCCCGCCCCCGGAAAGGTATGAAAAAGCAGGGAAGGAAAACCTGACGCGGTTATTTTCTCCCTGCGTCTCCCTTTGCCGGGGAAGTGCGTTTTACCGGTTGTAAATCTCGCGGACGGCGGAGATGACGCGCGCCATTTCTTCGGGCGTGCCGATGGTGATCCGCACATATTTTCCGGTCACCGGTCCCTTGAAGTAGCGAACAATGATCGCACGGTCGCGCAGCGCCCTGAAACAGTGTTCCCCGTCACCGTCCGGCGGAGCCGCGAAAAGAAAATTCGTCTGCGACGGAACGACCTTGAAGCCGAGCTCCTCAAGCCGCTTCGAGAAATCCGCCCGGATCGCTTTGATCCGCCCGCAGCACTCCTTCAGGTATTCGCGGTCGCAGAACGCGGCCAGCCCGAGCGCCTGCGTCAGCATGTCGAGGTTGTAGGAGTCCTTGACCTTGAAAAGCCCTTCGATCAGCTTCGCGCTGCCGACCGCGAAGCCGAGCCGCAGCCCGGCAAGCGCGTAGCTCTTCGAAAAAGTGCGCGACACGATCACATTGTCGAACTCCTTTGCAAGCTCCATGCAGTTGTCGTCGGCGAAATCGGCATACGCCTCGTCAAAAAGCACCACGCCGTCGAACCTCCGGCACACCTCCCGCATCGTCTCAAGCGGGAATGAATTCCCGGTCGGGGCGTTCGGGCGCGTGATGATCAGCAGATTCGCACCGGCCGCCTGTTCGAGCAGGTCCTCCGGCAACGCAAAGCCGCTTTCCGCCGCGAGCGGGATCGGGATCACGCGCGCCCCCTGCATCTTCGCAAGTTCCGGGTACAGCGAGTAGGTCGGCTCCAGGCACGCGACCGGCAGTCCGGGCGACGTAAAACACCGGAACACCATCGTCAGCAGGTCGTCGGAACCGTTGCAGGCGATGACATTCCGCCGTTCCACGCCGAAGATCCCGGCGATTTTGTCGCGCAGCGCATCGGCGGTCGGGTCGGGATAAC
Source organism: Lentisphaeria bacterium (assembly GCA_018265615.1). Taxonomy (GTDB): domain Bacteria; phylum Verrucomicrobiota; class Lentisphaeria; order Victivallales; family Victivallaceae; genus Victivallis. Next base: position 33,918 of record JABLYX010000046.1, on the reverse strand, counting down.
GGCGCAGGCGCTCCCAGTCCAGCGCGGCGATCGCCGCCTTCACCGCGGGGGAAGGCGGAAATGCATTCTCATTCGTATTCAGCTTGCAGAGGTTGTTCATCTTCGGCTGTTCGCCGGGAACATATCCCTCCATCGCATCGATCTCTCTCCGGAAAAACGATCTCATTCTCGAACTCCTGTCGTTTCAGATAATATATCTTTTCCCCTGCAAAATACAATCCGCGCAAATATACAAAGCCCCAGGCGGACCTGCCGCCTGAGGCTTCCGGATACCGCCCCCCGCTTGCCGGGAGGCGCCCCTTTCGGGCCCGTTACTTCCTGATGGGCTCGATGCAGTCGAAGCCGCACAGGGGACGGAGGACTTCCGGAATGACGACGCTTCCGTCGGCCTGCTGGAAATTCTCCATGATCGCGATCAGCACACGGTCGGTCACCGCCGTCGCGCTGATGGTATGGACGTAATCGCGCGTATCCCCGTCCTTGTAGCGGATGTTCAGGCGACGGCTCTGGAACGCGGTCAGGTTCGTGTTGCTCGTGACTTCTCGATAGCCGCCGAATCCGGCGAACCACGCCTCGATGTCGTACTTTTTGTAACCCGGCGCGCCGAGGTCGCCGACGCAGACGTTCACCACATGGTACGGAATGCCGAGCTGCTGAAGGATGTACTCTTCGTTCGCGAGGCACATCTCATGATATTTCACCGAATCCTCGGGCTTGCAGAAGACAATCTGCTCGACCTTGTGGAACTGGTGCACACGGAAAATCCCGCGCGAAGCCTTGCCGTAGCTGCCCGCCTCCGTCCGGAAGCACGGCGTGAACGCGGTATAGCAGAGCGGCAGCTCCGCGCCGTCGAGCACATCGTCGGCGTGGTAGCCGACCAACGTCTGCTCGGAGGTCCCGATGAGCGCGAGGTCCCCGCCCTCAAGGTTGTAGGTCTGATCCGCGAAGAACGGCAGATAGCCGGTCCCGAAGAGCGTGCGCTCCTTCGCGACGCACGGCGTCATGAACATCGTGAAGCCGCGTTCGACAAGGACGCGCTGCACCCAGAAATAGAGCGCCTGCGCAAGCATCGCGCCCTTGCCCTTCCAGTAGTAGAATCCGGCTCCGGCAACCTTCGTGCCGCGCGGGATGTCGAGGATGCCGAGCATCTCGCCGAGCTCCTGATGGTCACGCACCTTGAAGTCGAAGGCAGGAATCGTGCCTTCTTTGCGCAACTCGACATTGCCCGAGTCGTCCAGCCCGTCCGGAACATCCGGCGCAAGCATGTTCGGCATGCGGATCACGGTCTGGTAGATCTTGCCCTGCACCTTCTCAAGCATCTCCTCCTTGGAGGCGAGCACCTCCTTGAGCTGCCTGACCCTGTCGCGGGCAGAGGGATCCTTCGCGCACTCCTTGCTGAGGCGGTTGCGGTCGGCGCGGAGCGCTTCGGCCTCCTGCGAAAGCTGGCGGGCGTCGGCGTCGAGCTTCAGCAGCCCCTCCACGTCAATCGGGAAACCGCGGCGGACACAATTCGCCTTCACCTCTTCCGCATGTTCGCGGATGAACCTGATGTCAATCATTTTCGCAAATCCTTCCCAATTACTCAGAACTGCGGCATCGGAAACGCCGCCATGAATTCCTTGACTTCGTTGCCGAGGCTGCGGAGCGCCGCCTCGTCCTCGCGCATCGCCACGCCGCGCTCGATGAAATCGGCGACGCGGACCATTTCGGCCTCCCGGAGCCCGCGGGTCGTGACCGCCGGGGTGCCGACGCGGATCCCGCTCGTGACGAACGGCTTCTCGGGATCGAACGGGATCATGTTCTTATTGCAGGTGATCCGCGCGATGTCGAGCGCGTTCGCAACGGCCTTGCCGGTCGCGTTCTTCGGCCGCAGGTCGATCAGCATGAGATGGTTGTCGGTGCCGCCGGAGACGATGCGGAACCCGCGCTTCGCAAGTTCGTCCGCCAGCTTCGCCGCGTTCAGCTTCACCTGGTGCTGGTAAGCCTTGAACGCCGGGGTCAGCGCCTCGCCGAAGCAGACCGCCTTGCCCGCGATCACGTGTTCGAGCGGACCGCCCTGCATGCCGGGGAACACCTTCGAATTGATCGACTTAATGTACTCTTCACGGCAGAGGATCAGCCCGCCGCGCGGGCCGCGCAGCGTCTTGTGGGTCGTCGTGGTCACGACGTCGCAGTACGGCACGGGGTTCGGGTGTTCGCCCGCCGCGACGAGGCCCGCGATGTGGGCCATGTCGACAAAAAGCTTCGCGCCGACCTTGTCGGCAATCTCACGGAGCCGCACAAAATCGATCACGCGCGGATAAGCGGAGGCGCCCGCGAGAAGCATTTTCGGCTTGTTCTCAAGCGCGAGGCGTTCGACCTCGTCATAGTCGATGAGCTCGGTTTCGGGGTTCACGCCGTACGGAACGATGTTGTAAAGCATACCGGAGAAGTTCAGCGGATGCCCGTGGGTCAGGTGGCCGCCGTGATCGAGGCTCATGGCCAGCACGGTGTCGCCCGGGTTGATAAGCGCCATGTAGACCGCCTGGTTCGCACTGGAACCGGAGTGCGGCTGGACGTTCGCGGCCTCGGCGCCGAACAATTTCTTCACGCGCTCGATCGCGAGCGTTTCCACCTCGTCGACGAATTCACAGCCGTTGTAATAACGCTTGCCGGGGTAGCCTTCGGCGTATTTGTTGGTCAGGACCGAGCCCTGGGCCGCGCGGACCGCGCAGGAGGCGAAGTTTTCGCTCGCGATAAGCTCGATCCCGTCGGCCTGGCGCTCCGCCTCCCGGTCGATGATCTTCGCGACCTCGGGGTCCGCATGGCGGACGGCCGCGATATCGTCGTAGGTCATGGTTTCGATCTTCGCAAGACGGCGCAGATGGCGCTCATCGCCGCTGAACGGCGTGCCGAGCCATGCCGCGACGACCTTCTTCATGCCGTCGAAATCGAGCACGTCGCCGGGCAGGACGAGGACATTCGAGCAGTTGTGCTGACGGCTCTTCTCCGCGAGCTCCGCATCGGACGCGCAGACCGCGCGAACGCCGTGGAAACGGTTCGAAAGGATCCCCATCCCGACGCCGGAGCGGCAGATCAGGATCGCGACATCGGCCTCGCCGCGCGTGATCGCCTTCACCGCCGGCACGCCGAAATCGGGATAGTCGTCGCCGGAGTCGAGCGTGAACGGGCCGCAGTCGACGACCGCGCAGCCCCGGCTTTCGAGAAACGCCGCGAGCTCCGGCTTCTGGGCGAATCCGCCGTGATCGGTTCCGATCGCAACCCGGAGAGACTTTCCGTACCAGTCGGTGATTTCCATCATAATGTGTGCTCCTTGAAAAATAATGATGATGCTTTTATGTTTTCGTTCTGTTGATATCACTCCCCCGCGACGGAACGGAACAGCGCGTCGAGCGCGGGTTTCATGGATTCGAATACGCGCGTATAGTGTTCGACGCTGCCGCCGAACGGATCGGGAACGTCGCCCGCTTCCAGCAGCAGCCGGATCTTCCCGGCTTCTGAGGGGGCGATTTCAGCCATCGCGGCTTTGTGGGAACCGGTCATGGCGACCAGCAGGTCGCACTCGCGCGCCAGCGACGGCGTAAAACGGGCCGAGCGGAATCCCGCGGAGTCGATGCCGAGAGCCGCCATCACGGCCGCCGCCTGCCGGGAGATCGGGGAACCGTCCCAGGCGCAGATTCCGGCCGAACATGCGTCGATGTCGGGGCGGTTCGCTTTGCGGCAGAGGGCATTGAAGTAGAGGTCCGCCATCGGACTGCGGCAACTGTTGCCGGTGCAAACAAACATAATCCGCATCGCAGACCTCCTTTCGCTGAAAGTCATAATATACACCACGGAAACAGTTTTTTAAAGCCCCGCCCCGGGATTATGCGGAAAAAATGCGGAAGGCGCGCTTTCCGGCGCTTTTTGAAAGAAATGTGCTGGTTTCTGAAAGAAATGTCACGTTTTTTCCGGGCGGAGATTTTATTGTAGATAGTAGAATACCTTTGGTTTGAATTGCAAAATATACGGAGTGACAATGAAAAAAATCTCTGCTGCATTGCTGCTTGCGACCTGCCTGTGCACGACGTGCGCCGCCGCCCGTTCGAACCGGTCGAAAAAGCCGGGTTCCGGCCGGTGCTCCCGGCAGAGCGCGACGCCGGCCGCGAGATGGTTCGGCCTTCCGGCACGTACATATAGTACTTCGCGGAAGAACGAAAATAATCAGTTCAAAATAGATCGCATAATCTGGGTATCATGAAGAATGGATATTCAGCCTGTTCATTCTTTGAGGTTGAATTTTATATTTGAAAGATGGATTCAGGATGCTTTTCAAGAAAAAACGATATTAATTTAAAACAGATGTTGACTTTTGGATAAAACTGGGTATAATTAATACAGATACGGTAACATAACAGGATTTCTACACATGGTAAAAAATAACCCCAATGCCTTATTGGACGGAAATTCCGTTCAGCAGGTAGCTGATCGGCTTGAAAGGGATATCCGCAGCGGCGGCTATCTGCCGGGAAGCAAACTGCTCAGCATGCGGACTCTCAGCGAAAAGATGCAGACCGACCGCAATATCATCCGGGGGGCGCTTGACCGTCTCGAAGCCAAAGGTGTCGTGACGAAAGAAGCCAGGAAAGGGGTTTTTGTAAGCCCCGGCGTTCTTTCCGGCGGTCTGCAGGAGATTTATATTTTTGCCCATTGCTATGAGGGTACCGGTCAAATCAGTTATATCGAACAGGCCCTTGAACTTCACCGCCATTTTGAATACCGACGGAAATTCAACGTCACATTGCGCTATGTCGGTTGGGGGGGAATGACCACCGTATCGATTCATAATGAAATTCTGAAAGCAAAAGCCGGAAACGCGGCGGTTCTGGTCGTCAGCGGAGCCGTTGTGGACAGAGAAAGAATCGCCATCCTCAAGGAGAGCGGCCTGCCGTTTATTGTGATCGGTGAAACCAATGAGGATCTTCCGGGCCTGGAATTCAATCAGGTCTATGCAAGCTTTGCCGCGCGGGGGCTGGATGTCGGCAACTATCTCGCCCGCAGTCCCTATCGGGAGATCGCCTATTTCACTGTGCCGGAAAACACGATGTCCTACATCGAGGAGTATATCCGTATCCTGCGCCGCTACGTGGAGGAGGCGGGAAAGAAATTCACTTTGAGGCGGTTGAATTCCGATGCCGATACCGAGCGCAGGCGTCCCCGTTATTATGAAGCGGCGGTTCGGGAGTTGCTCGAATCGGGGGCCAGACCTGATCTGCTCCATTTTTCCGATACCGTCGACGTCAAGGTCGTTTCGCGGATTGCCGGTGAATTCGGGCTCCGGGTTCCGGAAGACATCAATATTCTGGCCAGTGCCAATACCATGCAGAATCCGATTCCCGGAATTCTGGTGACGCACATTGATTACCAGAGGTTGGCGGATGAGATTTTTGAATTGTGCGGCAAACTCGCTTCGCGGAGCGGCGGCGACGGAAAGCACAATCTTACCCATCTGATTACGCACAAGGTGATAGAATTGAACATCGAGACGATTCTGGAGTTGTTTTATTGAAGATTCCGTTGGTAAATATGGCAGACGCCATCAGGGAAGCGGAACACTTAAACAGGGGCAAATGAAATGAAGCGGAATTTTACATTGATTGAACTCCTTGTCGTGATTGCGATCATCGCGATTCTCGCCTCGATGCTTTTGCCGGCGCTGCAAAGCGCAAGAGCGCGGGCGCAGGCAACAAATTGCAAATCCAAAATGAAGCAGGTAGGATTGGCCCACCTTTCCTATGCCGGAGATTACAATGATTTTCTCTGCCCGGCCCGTCAAATCAGTGTGAACGGGCAGGCGGACTGGTTTCAGAGTCTGGGGCCGTATGCCCGGTCAATTTTTACCGAACGTTATAATAAAGGCAGCTACGTAACCGGAGATGCCGATGAATTCAAGCATTACACGGCGCCTTTGTGCCCTGGTTGGAATGGAGAGCTGGGAGTGGGGATGAGTGGCGACGTATCAACCGGAACTGGCTACGGCGGCATAGCCGGCAACCGGAATCTGGGCTTCTGGCAAAGCGGAGCGTGGGAAGTGTCCCTTGGAGCGATGCCGCAGAAAAGCGGTTCCGTCCGATATCCTTCGCGTTACCTGCTGGCCTGCGATGCCTATTATGGTTTCGTGTGCCGGGACTTTTCCTCTTGGGGCGGAGCATGGGGAACTTCCCGTTTCCCCCACGCCCGGCGGATGAACACGCTTCATGGCGACGGCCATGTCAGTGATCTGTATGGACCCGTTCCCAGTTCGCTCAATATGCAGAAAATCAACTGGAAGCCGGACGGCTCTGATCAAAATCAATTCTGGGAATAATGACATAATGGCGTTTTATAAAAAAATCGTGTCGGGGTGCATTCTCCTTGCAGCGGTGTTTTCCTGTGCCGAAGCGGCAATTGAGTGCGGAGACTACGGCGTGATCACCTTTCCCGGCGGAGGAAGCATCGTTCCGCGTCACTTTGATGAAAAATGGGATATGACCGGATTGGATGCCCGGACATACCGGCCCGAAGTAAAAAAGTCGGACGGTTCCGTTTCCTTTACCGGCGCCTGGAAAGTCTCCGGCGGGCGCTTTTCTCCCGAACTCGCCATTGAAATGAACGTTCTGCCCGGCGGCGAAAGGGAATTACGTTACCGGGTTGAAAGCGCGGCGGAAATTCCGACCAATTCATTGGCGGTGGAATTTCTCTTCCCGGTAAAAGCTTTCAGCGGACATCCCATTCGGATCGATCATGTGGACAACAAATTTCCACAGGAAATCCACAAAGGAACCCATTATCTGCGCAATGAAACCTCGCTGGTCCGGGTAACGGGACCCGAACGGGTGCTGGAAATTGCTTTTGCCAAGCCGTGCCGACTCCGTATTATCGACAATCGCCAGTACAGTTACCGGCAATTCTATTCGATACGGATTGATTTCCCCGGTAACGTTTTTCCGCTCAAGGGGAAACACGAACTCGTGTTCCGGGTAAAGGAGTCCCTCCTTCCCGTCACTCGGCCGCTGGACATTACCCGTGCCGCCAATATGGGGTTTGCGGATGAGATCGACAATGACGGCAAGGGTGGTTGGAGCGATCAGGGGCCGGAGAATGACATGCGTTCTCTTCCTCTGAGGAAACTCAGTGTACCGCCGGTCGAGTTTCTGATTGCCGATCCGGCCGGGAACAACGGTAAGAGCGCCATCGTCCTCGGTGGCGGCGGACGTCCGAATCTGCCGCGCCGCGTTGAACTGCCCCTGAATGGGGAGGCGTTGCGTTCACTGTTTTTGCTTCAAGCCTACGGCTGGTCCAACAATACCGACCGGAATATCGGATACATCATCGCCCGGTACCGGGACGGCGGGGAGCAAAGGATACCGGTGCGGATCGGACAGGATCTCAATAACTGGTGGGCTCCCGTGCCGACTCCGAACGGTCTGGTCGCCTGGCGCGGCAGGAATCCCTCCAATACCATCGGTTTATATCGAAGCGGATTTGAATTGGAGGGCAGGCCGCTGAAAAGCCTGGTTTTCGAGTCGACGGGCACGGGGATATGGATGATCGCCGCCGTTTCCGGCTCCGCCGGTTTTCTGCCGCTCCCGGATCCCCCTGCCGAAGAATTCATACAGACCGCTTCAGCTGATTGGCGCGAGCTTAAAAACGAACGGGAAGTAATTGCCGGTTCTGCTTTGGATTTTTCGTTCCTCCTTGATGCCCCGGCAGGGAAGCACGGTTTCATCCGAACGACTCCTTCCGGACATTTCCGCTTTGAAAAGCAGGATAAGCCTGTTCGTTTTTACGGTACCAACCTCGTTTTCTGGGCGCATTATATCTCCCCCGGGCAGATGGATATCCTGGCAGAACGCCTGGGCCGGATCGGATACAATGCGGTTCGCTTTCATCACTTCGACCGCGATCTGGTGGACCGCAGAAACATCGGCCCGGCGGTCATTCGTCCTGACCGGCAGGAGATGCTCGACTATCTGGTGTATGCATTGAAAAAGCGGGGACTCTATATCACCCTCGACCTCTATACCACCCGGTTCGCCCCCAAGGGGACTTTCCGTTCTTTTCCGGGTGAACTGACGGAACGGGATTACAAGCTTGCGGCAATGCTTCTGCCGGAAGTGAATGCCGATGTGAAGAGCTTTGCCGGACAGCTGCTTACTCATGTCAACCCGCATACCGGCCTGCGCTGGGCGGACGATCCTGCTTTCATCGGCTTGAGTCTGATCAATGAAAACACCATTTTTCACATCATCAATCACGGCAGTGGCGATGCCATAAAGAAAGTGTATCGTGAAAAATTCACGGAATGGTGCCGTGAACAGGCTCTGGCTGTGACGGATGATACCCGTGAAGAGGAATTTCGCCGTTTCCTGGGAGTGATTTATGACCGTTATTACGCCGACATGAAGAAGTTCATCCGGGAACTCGGCGTGAAAATGCCGCTGACGGATCAGAATTTCATCATGTCACCCAACCAGACCCGCCAGCGCAATGCATACGATTATGTGGACAATCATCTTTACTGGGATCATCCTACCGCTGCCGGTCAGGGCGGGTTGCCGTTGAGTTATCATAACCAGAGCGTTCTGTCGAGGCGCCTGAACGTTCCGGCTGACATGGCGCCCACCCGGATTTTCGGAAAACCGTTTACGGTAAGCGAGTTCAACTACTGCCGTCCGAATCCGTTCCGTGCAGAGGGAGCTCCGATCTTTGCCGCTTTCGCCGCGCAGCAGGATTGGGACGCGCTTTACCGCTTCGCCTACTCACACAGCAATATCGCTCCTTTTGAAAGCGATATGATGTTCAGCGGCATCGGTTTCGATACTGCAAACGACCCGGTGCAGCTGTTGACGGAACGTCTGGCGGCGGCGTTTTTTACCCGTGGTGACGTGCAGGTGGGAAAGATGGCGTTTCCGGTAGCGGTTTCGCCGCTGGATTATAAGAATTACCAACCCCGTTATCCCGCTTCGGTTCAGGAACTGATGTTTTTCGGACGTGTCGGTTCCGTACTGGATACCCCGGATGGAGATATACCGGCCTTGCCTTCCGGCAGCCGGGCGCTTTTCAAGCTCGACCCCAGGTTGAAATATTCCGGCGAACTGCCGTTGCTCACGGAAACTAATGCGAAAAAAATGATGGCGGAATTGACGGCACACCGGTTGATTCCGACGGAGTCCGCAGCGGCGGATGGGGAAAGCATAAAAACTCCGGAAGGCGAATTGCGGGCGGATTTCCGTGCCGGAACCTTCGTGGCGGCGACTCCGAAAAGCGAAGCGCTGGTTGCCCCGGAAGGAAAAACTCTCAAAGGAGACCGCCTCTGCGTGGAAAACCTTACCGGTTTCTCGGTGACCGGAGCGGTTGCGTTGGATGGCAAGACTTTGGATGAGTCCGGCCGGGTTTTACTGATTCATGTCTCCGATGTTGCACAGGGCGGCGTGAAATACCAAACCTCCGCCCGGGATGTCATTCTGGATTTTGCCGGAGGGAAAGGACCGATTCTCGCCCGGCGTGCGGTTTCCCGCATTACCTTGCAGACAAAAGGGAACCGGAAGCTCTATGCCCTTGACATCGTCGGACGCAGAATATGCGAAGTGCCCTTTTCCTTGAAAGATGGCAGCCTTACATTCACTGCGGACACATTTGGAGATGCCGGGATCGTCTTTGCCTATGAACTGGTACGCTGAACGCATGATTCAACAAAGCGGCAATACTCCTCATTATTTTCCGAGAGAGCTGCAGCATTCCCGCCGCGAGCTCCGCTGCCATGCGGATGAACCTTGATGTGGCTCGCATCAATCATCAGCAACTCAAACTCCGGATTATCAATCCGCTCACGGTGCGCCAGTCGTCGCCGTTCCGGAAGCACGTCGACGACTCCCCCTTTACGCGCTGCGGCTACCGACCCCGTCCCGGCTGCGTCCCTCTCCGCTTCGTGAAGAGGACGTAGAGCGCCGGAATGACGTACAGCGCAAGCAGCGTCGAGCTGACCAGTCCGCCGATCACCGGGATCCCGCAGCTCGCGCGCATTTCGGAGCCGATCCCGGTTCCGAACGCCATCGGCGCCATGCCGAGGACCGCCGCGATGCTCGTCATCAGGATCGGCCGGAACTTGTTCTTCACGGCCGCGCGCATCGCCTCCGGCGGCCCCATCCCTTTCGCGCGGTTCAGATTCACATCGTCCATGATCAGGATCGCGTTGTTCACCACGATGCCGATCAGCATCACGAATCCGAGCATGCCGAAGATCGAAAGCTGGATTCCGGCGAAGTAAAGCGCCGCGAACATTCCGATCAGCGCCATCGGCACCGTGAACATGATCAGGAACGGTCCGCTCCACGACTCCATGACCGCCGCGATCAGGAGGTAGGTCAGCAGGACCGCCAGCACGATCGCCTGCCCGAAGTCCGCGTTGGCCTCCTCCATCTCCGTCACCGTGCCGCCGAACGCCATCTTGTAGCCGGGCGGCAGTTTCGGTCCGACGGTTTCTCCGGCAAGCTTCGCGAAATCGCCGAGGCCGGTTCCGGCGGCCGGGTTGCCGTAAATCTTCGCGACGCGCCGCCGGTCGGTCCGGTTGATCTGGATCGGCATCATCGACGGCCGGAGCCCGGAGATCGCGTCGAGCCCGAGCGGCCTGCCATCCTTCGACTGGAACGACAGCGCCGGAAGCTGGCCGTATCCTTTGCGTTCATCGAGCTTCACGCGAATGTCGAACGAACGCGAGCCGGCTTTATAACTCCCGCCCTTCAGCCCCTCGATCGAACCGCGCAGCAGCGTGCCGACCGTGGTTGACGGAATGCCGAGATTCTGCAGCACCGTACGCTCCGGAACGATCCGGATCTCGGGCTTGCCGACCCGGACGGAGGTGTCGACGTCGCGCGCCTCCGGGCTCTGCCGGAGCTCGTTCGCGCCCTGCGTCGCAAGCTTTTCGAGCGTATCGAGGTCGTCGCCCATGATCTCAAGCTCCATCGCGGAGGAGGAGCCGCCGGTCGACGACGGAATATTGATCGTCACGATGCACTCCGACAGATTCCGCAGCTCATGCCGGAACATGTCGCGCATCTCCTCAAGCGTCTCCCGGCGCTCGGTCTTCGGCTTCGCGACGACTGTGATTTCGGAGAGGTAGACCCCCTCCGAGGCCTGCCCGATCACGCCCTGCACCTTGCCGACCACAGTCGAAGTCGCCAGCACATTCGGCAGGCCGCGGACGAGTTTCCCGACCTGCATCGTACGCTCCAGCGTGCCCTCAAGGCTGTAGTCGGTCGGGAATTCGAGCTTGATGATGAACTCCCCCTGGTCGCCGTCCGGCACGAAGGTCATGCCGACCTTCAGCGGCAGATACGCCATCGAAGCGAGAAACAGCGCCAGCGCCAGCAGCGTGACCGCAAGCCCGTGGCGGCAGACGAAATCGACCGAACGGCTGAACTGCTGCTCAAGGAACCCGAACCCGCCGTTCCACCAGCGGAACAGCGCGCCGGACAGGGGGCCCGGCTTCGGCGTCTCCGCGCGCAGCAGGATCGCCGCGAGGATCGGCGTCAGCGTGAAACTCACGAAGAGAGAGACCAGTGTCGCAATCCCGATCGTAACCGCGAACGGCACCAGAAACCGCCCGACGAGCGAAGTCATCATCGCGATCGGCCCGAAAACCACGACGTTCGTCATGGCCGAAGCGAAGACCGGGACGGCGACCTCCCCCGCGCCGGCATCGGCCGACGCCTTCGGATCTTCGCCTCTTTCGAGATGCTTTGCAATGTTCTCGATCACCACGATCGAGTTCGTGACAAGCGTGCCGACCGAAGTGCCCAGCGCAAGCAGCGTGAAGGTGTTGAATGTGAAGCCGCACAACTCCATCGCCCAGAAGGAGACCACGATCGACACCGGCATCGACACCACGACGATCAGGGTCGAACGCAGCTCGTGCAGGAACAGAAAAAGGATCAGTGCGGTCAGCAGAACGCCGGCCACGATACTGCCCCAGGCGTCGTCAACCGACGAATGGATGTAGCTGCCCGAATCGCGCACCCAGACGAGCTTCATGCCGGAGGGCAGCTGCTTCTCCTGTTCAAGCTCGTCCACCGCCGCGCGGACGCCGTCGATGACCCGGACGGCATTCGCGTCGCCCTTCTTGACCACCTTCAGAACCACACCGGGCTCACCGTCATAGAACGCGAGCGACCGTTTCTCTTCGGACTCCATGGTGATCTGCGCGACGTCGCGCAGATAAATGCGGCGCTTTTCGAACGTCCCGATCTCAAGCGCCCCGATGTCCTCATGACTTTTAAATTCCGAGTCGTAGGTGACGTTCACCTCCTGCTTCCCCTGGCGGATGCGCCCGACGGGAACCCTGACGTTCGACTCCCGGAGTTTCGCGAGCACCTCGTTCACCGTGAGGCCGGTCGCGGTCAGCTTCTCCTTGTCGAGCGTGATGCGCAGCTCGAGCGGCTCGCCGCCGGAAACCTGCACCTCCGCCACTCCGGAGATGGTCGAGAGCCGGGCCGACAACGTTTCGTCCGCATAATCGTAGAGCCTGTCGACCGGGAGGTCGCCGACCAGCATCAGCGTGATGACCGGGGCCGCATTCGGGTCGAATTTCGAAATCTCCGGCGGATCGACCTCCGCGGGGAGATCCTTCCGGATCTTGTCGATGCGCTCTCGGACATCCTGCGCAGCGACGTCGACCGACTGCCCGAGCTGGAATTCGAGCGTGATGAGACAGACGTTCTCCATGCAGGTCGTGTTCATGGTCTTGAGTCCGTCGATGGTTCCGACCGCGTCTTCGAGACGCTTCGCGACATCGACCTCGATTTCAGCCGGGCTTGCGCCCGGATAGACGGTCGTGACCGTCACATACGGAATCTCGACGTCCGGAAACGCATCGAGGCCGAGCCGGTTATAGGAGTTGAGGCCGAACAGCACGAGCATGATGATGAAACAGCTCATGGCGATCGGCCGGCGGACCGAAGCGCGCGAAAGAAACATTTATTTCACCTCCTTCGCGGCGGGAGCCTCCCCGACCCGGTCGCCGGCCTCGAGGAACGCCTGCCCCTCGATCACGACCGGCAGCCCCTTCAGCGCGCCGGGATCGGCCAGCATGGTCCAATCCCCGTCCACGATTCCGGTCTTCACGTCGACCGGCTCCGCCCTGCCGTCTTTGACCGTGAAGACCGCGCGGCGGCCGCCGCGCCGGTCAAGGATCGCGGAGTTCGGCACGCCGTACCCTTCGACCTTCCGCAGAATGATGTCGAGCCTGCAGAGCTGCCCGCTGACGAAATGAAACTCCTGAGGGAGGTCGATTTTGACCGTGAAGGTACGCGACAGCGAATCAACCGCCGGGCTCCGGAACCCGACGATTCCCTCGCCGGCGACGGAACCGTCGCGGTTATAGATGACAGCCTTCGTCTTGCCGGGAACGATCCGGTCGTAATAAATCGAACTGATCATCGTGACGAGTTCAAGGCGGTTCGGGTTTTCAATCCGGTAGAGGATGTCTCCGGTGTTCACGAATTCACCCGGATCCTTCCACTTCAGGATGACCCTGCCGTCGAACGGCGAACGGATCAGCGAGTCGGAGAGGTTCTTCTCGGCGATTTCGAGCTCCGCCTGCGCCTGCCCGACCTTCGCGCGGGCAAAATTGGTCTGCGCGTCGGCCTTCAGCACGCCCGCCTCGGCCTCCCGGAGGTTCAGGACGGCCCGCTCATGGGCGTCCTCCGAAATCGCCTGCGCTTTCCTGAGCTGCTCGGCGCGGTTGAAGTCGACCTGCGCCTTTTCGACGACATTCCGTGCGAGGTCCCCGTTGATCTCCGCAATCTTAAGCTCGGCCTCGGCGACGGCAAGCTTGTGCTTCTGCCCCTTGACGTCGTTCTCCAGCTTGACCCGGTCGACCTGAAACAGGATATCGCCCTTTTTGACCCAGTCCCCCTCGCCGGCGGCCATGAGGTCGATCGTGCCGGAAATACGGCTGGAAACCTCGGCCTTCTCCTTCGTCTCCGCGTTCCCCTGCACCAGGAGCTTCTGGACGAATTCCATTTTCTTCGGCTGCATGGTGACGACCCGGACGACCCGCTCGACGGGGCTCTTCTCTTTCGCGCCCCACCAGCCGGTCAGCAGGACTGCGGCGGCCAGGATAATACACAGTTGGAATCCACGCATTTTTCTCCTCCCTTGCATATGGACAGACAAGACCGGCAACCGGCATGCCGTTCATTTCTCTCCCCAAAACATAAACGGCTCATGCATTAGTGTACGGCAAGCCGCGGAAAAGTCAAGCCCCATCCGGAAAAAAAGTCCGCGGATATCCTCCCGCGGCGTTCCGGCCGCATTGCGTTTCGCGGAGAGCCATGCTATATTAGCACGGAAAATGAACGAACCATAACCTGACAGGGTATTATACGCAATGCGCACTGAACTGTTTCTGGCCGGCCGCTATCTGAAGCCCCGGAGAAACGCGGTTTCGCTTATCACGGTGCTTTCGATTCTCGGGGTCACGCTCGGAGTCGCGGTGCTGATCGTGGTGCTGGCCGTGATGACCGGATTCACCGACCTCATGAAGGAGAAGCTCGTTGAAACCCAGGCCCACTTCCAGGTGCGTCCGGAGTACGGCAGCGTAATCTACACCCCGGCCGAAGCGGTCAGGGCCGTCGAGAAAGCGGGCGGGCGGGCCGCCGCCGTGATCCAGTCGCCGGTCATCGTGCAGCGCAGCAAGGCGCTCGATCCGCGCGTCGTCATGTTCGGAACGACCGCCGAAGACCTCGAAAAAAATAAAATCTTCCTCGCCGGCACACTGAAAGAAGGGAAGCTTTCGCTCGACAAAGGCGAGATCGTCATCAGCACGGACATGGCGCGCCGCTGGGGCGCCGGAGTCGGCAGCAAAATCCTGCTGCACACCCAGCAGCGACTGACCCAGATGGTCGATTTCAACCCGGAAGGCGGCGTGACGCTGAACAAGAACGCCTCGGCCTATCTGCCGTCGGAGTTCGTCGTCACCGGCATCTACAGCGTCGGCAAATACGATTTCGACCGGACGATCCTCTTCGTCGGGATCGACGACGCGGCGGAGCTGCTTTCGCTGCCGTGGGGCTCCGCGACTTCGGTGTTCGGCTGGGGGCCGGACGCATTCGACCAGAAGGAGCTCGTCGGAAAGCTGCGGGAGTCGCTGCGGCACATGCGGGTCGTGACCTGGGAGGAGGAGAACCAGCAGCTGCTCGGCGTGCTGGCGGTCGAGAAGAACATGATGTTCTTCCTGCTGATCTTCATCGTGCTCGTCG
>JABLYX010000046.1:0-18630 GCA_018265615.1 Lentisphaeria bacterium | reverse complement strand
AGCATCATGAACACGCTCATCACCTCGGTTTACCAGAAAACGCGCGAAATCGGCATCCTGAAGGCGCTCGGCGCGAATGACCGCTGCGTGACTTTCATCTTCATATTACAGGGGTTCCTGATCGGCGTGATCGGCAGCGTGACCGGAACGCTGGCCGGGGTACTCGTGATCTTCTACCGGAACGACATCATGAAATTCGCGTCGAAGACGTTCCACGTCGAGCTGTTTCCGAAGCAGTTCTATTATTTCGACGGCCTCCCGGCGCACATCGTTGCGACGGATGTACTGATCATCGTCGGCGCCTCCGTGGTGCTGTGCACGCTGGGGGCGCTGCTCCCGGCGCTGCGCGCCGCGCTGCTCGACCCAGCCAAGGCTCTGCGTTATGAATGAAACCGAAACCATCGTCGAACTGCGCGGCGTGACGCGCATCTACAAACTCGGCAAGGAGAAGCTGCCGGTCCTGCGCGGCGTGGACTGGGAGATCCGGCGCGGCGAATGGGCGTGTCTGCTCGGCGCATCCGGCAGCGGCAAAACCACGCTGCTGAATTTGATCGGCGCGCTGGAGCGGCCCGACTCCGGAGAGATCCGGATCGCGGGCGTCGATGTGTCGAAGCTGGCGCGCCGCGAAGCTGCGCAGTTCCGCAACCGCAAGCTCGGATTCGTCTTTCAGGCGTACCACCTGCTGCCGGAGCTCTCGGTGCTGGAAAATGTGATGCTGCCGGGAAACCTCGCGGGGCTGTCCCGGGCGAAATCGCGCGAACGGGCGCTCGAATTGCTCGAGACGGTCGGGCTCGGGGACCGCATGAAGCACCGCCCCTTCGAGCTTTCAGGCGGCGAGCAGCAGCGCGCGGCCATCGCGCGGGCGCTGCTGAACGAACCGGAGCTGCTGCTTGCGGACGAGCCGACCGGGAACCTCGATTCCCGCACGGGCGAAGCGATCCTCGAGCTCTTCACCGAACTGCGGAAGGCGCACCCGGAACGTTCGATCATGATGATCACGCACAACCGCGAGATCTCGAAGCTCGCGGACCGGACCGGCGAACTCATCGACGGCATGATGAAAAAGGAATCGGAGTGACCGGCACAAGATGCATTTGACGCGCGCACAGCTCAGCTGGATCTGTTACGACATGGCCAACGCGGCCTTTGCCCTGATCGTGCGCACGGTTTACGCCCCGCTTTTTTTCAAGGGGTACTCGGCCGCCGGGATGAACGAGACGTTCGCGACGAGCATCTGGGGGTATGTCAGCGCCGGAGCGGGGCTCGCGGCAGGGGTGCTCGCCCCGTGGCTCGGCAGCATCGCGGATGCGAATTCCGGGCGCAAGCGGTACCTTTTCGTCTTTCTCTGCATCGGCATCGCCGCGACGCTCGCCCTCTGCCTGACCGGGCGCGGGGACGCGACGGCAATGCTGATCTTCTACTTCACCGCACTGGTCGCATACATGGCGAGCAACTCCTTCTACGACGCGCTGCTGCCGGACATTTCGACGCGCGGCGCGAGCGACAAGCTTTCGTCGCTCGCCTATGCGTGGGGATACATCGGCGGCGTGGTCCCGTTCCTCGTCTGCCTCGGCGTCTCGCTGCTGCTGAAGGACTCCCCGGCGGCCGCGTTCCGGTTCGCATTCATCACGGCCGCGCTCTGGTGGATCGCGCTGGCCGTGCCGATGTTCCGGCTCGTGAAGGAGCGCAGGCGGCACATCGCGCGGAAGATAAACGCGCTGGACGGGCTCCGCAAGCTGTGGCGCACGGCCTGTGAAATCCGGAAGCACCGCGATGCGGCGCTTTTTCTCGTCGCCTATTTTCTCTACATCGACGGCGTAGGGACGATCCTGCTGATGGCGACGCCGATCAGCGTCGACATCGGAATCCCGGCAAACTGGCTGCTGCTGACGATCCTCGCGCTGCAATTCCTCGCGTTCCCGTTCACGATCCTTTACGGCATGCTGGCCCGGATATTCGGCGCGCGCCGGATGCTCTACGCCGCGATCGGCGTCTATGTCGCCATCTCGCTGCTGGTCGGGCTCATCCCGCTCTTCGACAGCCCCGCCGTCAAACGCGGGCTCTTTCTCTCCGCCGCCTTCCTGATCGGTACGTCGCAGGGGGGGATCCAGTCGCTGAGCCGTTCGTTCTTCACGCGGCTGATCCCGCAGGGGCGTGCGGCGGAATTCTTCGGCTTCTACAACATCTTCGGTAAATTCACGACGATCCTCGGGCCGTTGCTGGTCGGGCTGGCGGGCTGGCTGTTCGCCTCGAGCGAAATCGGCATCGCACTGCTCGCAATCCCGTTTCTGCTCGGAGCGTTCCTGCTCGGAAAGGTAAAGCTGCCATCGAGGAGAAAGGAGCCGCTCCATGGTTGAATACATCGTCAAACGCCTGATCCTCGCATGCTTCACGCTGCTCGCGATCCTGCTTGTGAGCTACGTCCTGCTGCGCCTCGCGCCCGGCGACCCGACCAGGAGCAGCATGTTCGGCAGCGATACGGCCGCCAGCACGCTCGATGCGTCAAAGGGGGCGCTCCGGCGGAACACCGCGATACGCGAAAAGCTGAATCTCGACAAGCCGATCCTCGTCGGCTTCGGGCTGTGGCTGAGGGAAGCCGTACTGCACGGGGACTTCGGCACTTCCGCCTCGGTCGACCCCGGCAAGCCGGTGACGGAGATGATCCTCGAACGGCTGCCGGTAACGCTGTCGCTGAATTTCTGGGCGGTCGTCATCACCTATCTCTGCGCAATCCCGCTCGGCGTCTATGCTGCGGTCCATGCCGGAAGCTGGTTCGACCGCAGTTCGGCCTTCGGCCTCTTCCTGCTCTACTCGCTGCCGGTGATGTGGGTCGCGCTGCTGCTGCAGACGACGCTCTGCGAGGGCGGCAAGTGGCCGCTTTTCCCGCTGAAGGGGCTGACTCCGGCCAATGAGGATTCGTTCTCGACATGGCAGCTGCAGTGGGAGATCCTGCGCCACTACATGCTGCCGGTGCTCTGTCTGACCTACGCGAATTTCGCGGGGCTCTCGCGCTACGCCCGGAACGGCATGCTCGAAGTCATCCACTCGGACTACATCCGCACCGCCCGCGCAAAGGGAGCCTCCGAAACGGCGGTCATCTGGAAACACGCCTTCCGGAACGGGCTCATCACGCTCATCACGCTTTTCGGCGGGCTGCTGCCGTCGCTGGTTGCGGGCAGCCTGCTGGTGGAATACATCTTCAACATTCCGGGCATGGGAACGCTTTCGCTGCTCGCGCTGTCGAGCCGCGATTATCCGCTACAGATGGCGCTGTTCGCCTTCACGGGAATGCTGACGCTCAGCGGGATTTTCGTCTCCGACATGCTCTATCTGGCCGCCGACCCGAGAATCAAACTGCACACAAGGTAAAGGAGGATCCGCCATGTTCCGAACGCTGCTCCTGCATTCCGCACTCGCATCCGCTTCGCTGCTCGGCGCGGCGGAGCTCCGCCTCAGTTTGTTCACCCCGGCGCAGGGAGATGCCGCGACGTTCAGAAAGCTCGTGAACAGTTCCGTGATCGGCGCTCCTGCCGGGCAGCTCGAACGGCTGAAAGGCGCGCTCTCGCAGGCGAAGCCGAAAGCGACGCCGCCGGTTTCGCTGCTGACCGACTCCCTCGCGGGGCGGCGCGTCGAATCCGGACGCAGCGGAAACCTGAACACGCTCGCATTCACGGACCCGGCCAAACGCCGGCTCCAGATCCTCGTCTGGAACACCGGCTCCACACGCGGCTTCGCGGAACTCGTCATCCCGGATGCGGGCCGTTTCTTCGGTTCCGGGCGTGTCGATATGCGGATGAAGCTGCTGACCACCGAGGAAGAGGAGAAACAGCCGAGCACGGACCGCGGCGATTATGCGATTCTCGAAGGAGGCCTGAACCTCGGCATCCCGCTGCCGCCGGACTCGGCGGCGCTGCTCGAGCTCGCCCCGGCCGGGAAGCTCCCCGCCGACGAGGCCGACACCGAAACCGCCCGGCCCGCCGATACACAGAATGTCCCGCCGCCCGCCGACGCCCGGAACGAATTCGGCGACCCCGATTTCAAGCACCAGCGCGGCCCCGGCATGAACGGCAGTGTCTATGTCCAGTTCGATGCCGGAAAGCTCCTGCCGGAAGGCGGAATCAGCATCGATGCCGATCATCCGCTCGCCATGCGCGTTCTCCGCGTTCAGGGCAGCGGCCGCTTTCACTCCTTTTTCGACGCACGCTCCGGCCAGGGTGCCGAAGTCACCCTGACGGTCAACTTCATGCAGCGCCAGAAGTTCCTCGCCGTGCGGAAGCTGAAAGCCTCTCCGGGCGCGGAGTGGAAGAAGTTTTCCGCCTCCTGGCCGATCCCCGCCGGAACCACCCACGTAAACTGCACGATTCAGGGCGGCCCCGCGGAAATCAAGGGGCTCGGCATCATCAAGTAGCCGGCTACAGCCGCTCCCGCAGCTCGCATTCGCGCAATGCGTCCTCCGACCAGTTCAGGTGGTGGCGCAATGCGAAATAGGCGGCTTCCGGCGACCGGATCAGGTAGGCGTCCGCAACGGCCGCGTGTTCCCGGATCACCTGCTCCAGATAAGAGCGTTCGTAGCCGTACGGAGACTGATCGGTCAGCCTCCGTTCGAAAAAGTCATATAAGATCGCGTTGATGACCTCCAGCGTCCGGCAGCCGGCCGACGCCATCAGCGCCTGATGAAAAGCAATTTCGGCCAGATCGATCCTGACCGGAAAAGGAACGTCAGCCCGGGCGGCCTCCTCATACGCCGCCCGAGCCCGTTCGATTTGGATGCGGTGCTCGTCTGTAGCCTGGCTCACCGCATCTCCGACGCACCCCAGTTCAAGTATCCTGTGGTGCTCATACAGCTTTCGCAGACCGACTCTTCCGGTGCGGACCAGATGGCGAATCACATCGCCCACCGCGTTGACGATATCCGGGTCATTGACCCGGAAACCGCTTCCGCGCCGGGAAGAGACGATTCCAAGTGCCTTCAAGTGACACAGCGCCTCCCGCAGCGCTCCCCGCGATACCTGAAGCAATTTCATCAATTCACTCTCGGTCGGCAGCTCCTCTCCGCCGCCGAGGCGATTCGACTGAATATACTCCAGAAGTTTTCCGACAACCTGTTCAGTCAGCGTTGGCTGCACGGCCGCAATTTCTCTCTTCACAACCGTATCTCCTTTTACGCTACATCCATACTATACCGCAGAAATATATATTTTCAAGGACGATCAAGAAAAAAATCCCAGAAAGGAATCCGACTAATCATCCATGACTTCGAAATATAAGCTCAAATACTACGAGAATTCCATAAGAAGGAATCACACTAATCTTCAACCTTCAACGGTTATCCGCCCCGAAAGACTACCGGTTCAGTTCTTATTTTTCCAGGGATCATCTTCTCTCAGCAGCGAACACCCCGATTTGAGTTCGCCGTCACGCCGGTCGAATCCGGCGGCAATGACGCCGGCCGGTGTCTTGAGCCGCAGGCTGCCGAACTGGAGCGGTCCGGGCTGCGGGTCGAACGAAAACTCCTTCCAGCCCGGAGCTGTCGGGCGCAGACCGAACAGCCGGCGCGAAACGATGTTCCCCGGAGCGCTTCCCCACGGATGGACGAAGCTCATATTCGGTTTGAGCTCCGGATTCCACGCTTCGGTCGCCGTGGTCGCACCGAGCTCGATCATATGCAGCCAGCTGCGGTCCGAATCCGCCGTCATAAGTTCGACGGCACGATCGGCGCGGCGGCACTCAAACAGCGCATCCAGATAGAATTGCGCGCCGTAAACGCTGCATCGCATTCCGGCGCGGTCGATGAACTCCGCAGCCTTTGCGGTTTTATCCGTATCCGCAACTCCGAATGCGAGCGCGAACATATTCGTATGGAACCCGGCATGACGGCTCGCGGAGTTGTCGACGAAAAGCCCCTGCTCCGGATCATACAATCGGGTGTTGAACGCCTGTTTTACAGAAGCGGCAAGGGCCGCGAATCCGGCGGAATCCTTCTTTTTACCGAGATAGCCGGCCAGCTTCGAAAGCCGGTCGAGCGCCCAATACTGAAACGCGTTCGGAACGGCGTTGTCCGGTCCGAACTCATACTCATCGCGGCAGGAGGGCGGCCAGTCGACGATGACCCGCATCGGGAACTCCGGCACAAGTCCGTCCCGCAGCAGGGAGTGGAAGCTGCATTCGGAGACAAGGCGGCCGTAGACCTGCCTGACCAGCTCCAGGTCCCCCGTGTGCATGAAATATTCATAAACCACAGGAGCCATGAAGAGCCGCCACTCGCACGGCCAGGTGTAATGGTTCATCTGATAGAGGATCGTCCGCTTCGCCACGCGCGTACGCGATTCGACGGAGAAGTGGGTCAGCATGTTGATATAGGCGTCCGCCTCATACGCCATGCGCTCCCGGCTCGGGCAATCGTAATAGACGTCAAGCGTCGTGTATTTGACCGAATTCCGGCAGAGCTGCCACACCTGCTCCAGACGCGGATCGGAGCATTCGAATGACGAATCGCCCTCTTCGAACGGGGAATTCAGCGCGATTGCCGCAATGCTGCGCGCAATCAGCCTGCCCGGATAACCGACCAGCTCCGCATAACGGAACGAGCGGATGCCGAAATGGAAGAGCCGCGCGCCGCCCTGCGGAAAGCTCCACCCCTCCTGATAGCAGTTGCCGGTACGCATCTGGAAGCGGACGCCGCCGTACGGCAGCAGCTCTTCGCCGAGGCGGATCTCAACAAGCCCGGCCTTGCGGCTCGCAAGCTCGAGGAAGCCGACGATATGGCGGCCGAAATCGATCACGATGCGCCCGTCCGGAAGGTAATCGATCTTCGCCGGAGCGACGCGCGTCTCCTCATACGCCGGAACGAGGGAGGGTTCAAGCTCATACGCCTTATCGTCCGCCTGACAAACCGCCGGCTCCCAGCCGGAATCGTCGAAGTCGGGGGAAAGCCATCCGTACGGAAAGCGTTCGCCATCGATATGTTCCGGCTGCTCGCCCGGTCCGAAACTCCCCTTCAGGAAGGAGAGCGCAGGCTTCCGCCAACAGAACGGGGAGTAGATTTCATTGGCCGGAAGCACCCTCCAATCGGCGCCGGTGACAAATTCCCCGAATGATCCGTCGGTGAAATCGACCCGGATCACCATGGCGAATCCGAACCTTTCACCGCGTGAAATGACACCGAGAACATTGACCCCCTTATGCAGGGTTCCGGTCAGAGTGAAATGGGTTTCCACCGCCCGTTCGGTTCTGATCGGTCGGACGGGGCCGATTCCGGCCATGCGCCCGTTGACGTAGAACCGGTATTTGATGAAGCTGCCGGCCAACAGCCAGTTGTGCTCCATGCCGGGCTGCTCCATCCAGGAGGGATAGGCATAGGAGTGCGGATCCGCGATGACGGTCGCAAAAGCCGCCGCGACGGGTTTGTCGAGAACAAGGACCTTCCGGCAGAAAGCATTGCCGGGACCACCGATAAAGAACATGGTTTTCTCCTGTTGAAGCGATTGCCTGCAATTCATGACAGCACGGATAATATAGACCGAAATCCCGGATTTCGCCTGAAAGAAAGCGGACCGGAGCCAAAAAAATCACAGTTTTTGTAAAAAGCGGCTTTAAAAATCGTAAACAACAGCTATATTAGGAGGTAACTGATATGGGCACCCGTAGCTCAGCTGGATAGAGCGTCTGCCTCCGGAGTAGAAGGTCATGAGTTCGAATCTCGTCGGGTGTACCATTCTTTTTCACCTCAAAACAAGGATAACCCTCCAATCTGGAACCCGCAAAAAGTGCGTTCTGTGCCAATATTGTAGCCAATATCCTTGATTTTTTAAGAGCGGTGTGTGTTTTTGTCTTATCTCATTCGGTATTATAATTACCGAAACAAAGGAGATAAGAAAATGCCGAGAACAAAATCAAAAGCACCGACGCTGGAACAAAGATGTCCCCCGAATGGCGAATGGACGTTTCGCCGCCTCGTCAACGGAAAGCGCAAGACTTTCTACACCGGAACCAGTAACTATCAGGAAGCCGTGGCCTTCCGGGACCGTGCCGTCGCCTCGGAAACGGTGGGAGCCGAACTCATCACTCGCAAACGGCAGAACGCCATCAAAGTCATCCGCAATCTTTCCGAAGTGGTGGACGGCCTCGAAATTCCCCGTCTGACGTTTCAGGAAGGTTTTGACTACTGGCTTAAGAGAAATCCCGAACAGTTGGATAACTCGCTTCGCCGTCAGAAGCACATCCGCAGCAACTACGCCCATTTCAAAGCATGGTGCGAGCAGAAAAAGCTCAGATACATGGATGAAATCAGCAATGATATTTCCGTAGATTATGCACTGCATTTGTGGAACAGCACCCATATCCGGGGGACCACGTTCAATAAAAAAGTCAACCTTTTATCGAACGTCTTTCGTTGTGTCTCAGTCAATCACCAGTTGCCGAACGGAGACCCTTTTCATCCCGACATCGTCAGGCGCAAGCCGAAATCAGATGGTTCCGAATCAACCCACATGCCCTTGGCGCTCCATATGCTGGATGCGGTAATGAAAACAGTGGCAAATTATGGTCAGGACTATATAGATTTGTTTATCGTCGGCGCAAGTATTGGCGCAAGGCTGAAAGACTGTTGCCTTCTCAAATGGGAACATGTTGATTTCAAAACCGGTTTTATTGAGTTTCACCCTCATAAAACAATGCGTAAGTGTGCCGGTTCGACAGCAAGAATTCCGATATCAGCCAATCTTATGGAACTTCTTCAACGCCGAATGCAAGATAGGGTATCTTCTTACGTCAATCCGGTTATTGCTAATGAGTACAACGACAAAGAAGTCTACAAGAAATGCACGAAAATCTTTAAAGAAGCTCTTGGCAAGGAGACTACCCAGCTCTCAAAAGAGGGGCTCAGGCGACAGCGTAACGGTTGCATCTACGGTTTTCACTCTTTCCGGACTACGTTGATGTCATGGCTGGCCGCCAGAGATTGCCCTATGCGTGACGCGATGCGCATCTTTTGCTGGGAATCGGTGGAGATGATAAAACTTTACACAAAAATGTTGGAGAAAGCTCGCGGAGATATGGATGCGCGTTGCAAAAAGCTCTTTGCCGTGACAGAGGAAATCAACTTTGAAGTCCCCGAAGAGGCAAAGAAGATACAACCATTGCGCCCGACACCGGAAGCACTTTCCCGGCTCGTTAACCGATACAGCAACCGAACCATCGGGCTCATCTATAATATCTCCGATGTGGCGGTAAAAAACTGGATGGACAAATTCGGCGTCCTCAGAAGCAGGCGGGTCTGCAATAAAATTATTGAGGAGGACGAAATTCAAAAGATACGGCAGGAGCTTCAGGCGGCGTAACGCCCTCCCGGCAGCAGGGGAAAGTGCCCTGTCTGTCGGGGATTTTTTCTGCTCAGAAAAGAAATTTCAAACTTTTTTCATATCCGCCAGTGTGTTTTGATGTCGGATTTTCCTATTATATGTAGTTGGAATCACAACCTGCCGAATCGGCAGCGTTGATGATTGGTTAGCTATAATCGCAACCATGTAATATGAAGGAGATTTATATTATGGCTAATCAGAAAGAACAGTTGATTGCGAAACTCGCAACCGGAACGTTTTCGGATGAGGTGTTGGAACAGGCGATGCTTGCCCTTACGCCGAAAGCACAACCTTTGGCCCAGGCCCCTTCGGGATTCCTCTCCGAAGCGGAAGCCCGCAAGTTCTGCGGCAATATCTCCCGAAGCACCATCTGGATATGGCGTTAGCAGGGATTGCGTTCCTACCGCCTGAACGGTCGCCGTTTCTTCCTGCCGGAGGACCTGAAACGCTTTGTCATCGGGATGCCCGACACCCCAACAAGAGAGGAGGCGTAATCATGGATAAGATGCAGCAAATCAAAAGCTACCTGAATCGCGGCTGGGGGGTAACTCCGGTTGGCGCCCCCGAATCCGGCAACAAAGCTTCCGGCAAGAATCCATTCCGGCCCCAGTGGACCAAGAATCCAGTCCGGGATATGGAGACGGCCAAGACCTATTGGGATAATGACAAAGGCTACAACGTCGGAGTCATAACCGGAGAGGTTTCCGGTCTGGTCGTCCTTGATATTGATGTGCCGGAGGTCTTCGACCGGTTCCTTGAAAAATTCCCGGAGTGCCGGAATACCTACATCGTTCGCCGGAACAATGCCCCGGAATGGAAGTGTCACTACTATTTCAGGCTGGATGGTTTTACTCCGCCTTCCCATAACGTCAAAACGACCGGCTGGGGAGACCTGATGAGCAACGGCAAGCAGGTTGTTGCCCCGCCTTCGGTTCATTACACTGGCGGTGTCTATGAGGTCGTCAACGATGTGGAACCCCTGCCGTTCAAACGGGAATATTATGACGCTCTTCTCAAATCAAAGAAGAAAGCCGTGAAGAAGGATATTTCTTGGCTTACTGCGGGGAAAATCCCGGAAGGTTCCCGCAATAGCATACTCTTTGAATTCATCCGGCAACTTCGTAACGAGGAAACATCCGTAGAAGAAGCGAGAGCCGCAGTTCCTGATTTCTGCCGGAAATGCGACCCTCCCTATGATGAAGCCGAGGCCCTGAAAACGGTGGAAAGCGTCTTCTCATATAATATACCTCCGAAGCGGAAAAAGACTCTCGCTAAGTTGAATTACAGCCTTGAAAAATCAGTCAATGAGGAGGGAGAGAGTTCGACCAAGGTAAAACCGTTGCCCTATCATCAGGTGACAGGACGAATTCAACAATTGCTTGAGGGTAAGGTTGCGAACATCAATGGGGAACTTGTCGTACTGCCCCGCGAGCAGTCGCCTCTACAGGTCATCAGGACTCAGGCCGATTTGTTCGGCTATCTCGGCAATGAATATCAGGATAATCCCGATTGGAAAAAAGGCCCCGGTTTTATGAGCCGAGAGGAATTGCTGAGCTCAATCCATGAACGGGTGCAACGGTTTTCTGCCGTTGAATACATTCCGCACTATCCGCTTCTGCCCGGAATCTACTATCTGACACCGGAATTACCGCTTCCGAATGATGGAATTATTGACGAATTGCTGGACTTCTTCACTCCGGCAACCCCGGAAGACCGCAGTCTGATATTGGCTCTGTTCATGACCGTTCTCTGGGGAGGAGCGCCGGGGCAACGCGCACCGTTCGCCATCACCAGCAGGGATGGCCGGGGTGTGGGAAAAAGTACACTGGCGGAAACTGCTGCCAAAATCATCCGTCAAACTCCGATTCAGGCCTCCACCAAGGAGAACGCCCAGAAGTTGATTACCCGGCTTCTTTCATCCGGGGCATCGCAGAAACGAGTGGTGATGTTCGATAATGAGACTTCCGGCAGCAGCCGAATCTCCAATGGGGAAATTGCGGCTCTGTTCACCTTGGAGACGATATCCGGGCATAAGCTTTATTCAGCTGAGGCTTCCCTGCAAAACAACCTTGTCTGGATAATGACGATGAACAGTCCCGACTTCGACAGTGATTTTGCCAGCCGTTGCGTTTCCATTTCCTTGAAACGTCCGGAATATGCTTCATCATGGAAGATGCGGCTGAACCGTTTCATCGAAGAAGAGTATCTGGTGATAATCTCAACACTGCTCAGCTATCTGAAGCGGGAAACGCCTTCATTCCAGTCAACTTCACGCTGGGGCAGCTGGGAAGCTGAAGTTCTTGCCAAAGTGCCGGGCATTGATTTTCCGGGCGTTGCCGCACTTCTGCAAGAGCGCCGTAAAAGCAACGACACGGAGTTGGATGAACTTGAACTCATTGCGGATGGTCTTAAAGGATATCTGCATGAGTGCGGCCATAATCCGGACACAGAAAAACTGTTCATCAGGAATACGGTCATGGCTAATATCGTCAGGGAGGCAACCGACCTCAAATGCGGAAAGAAGTTCCTGCTCCAACTGGCTAAAAATCTGGTGGACAAATCCATGCTGAAAGAATTATCCACTCACCGTCATAGAGATTGGGGGCTGGGATTCCTCTGGACCGGCAGGGATTCCGGAACCGGAATAATCCAGAAGGCTGGATGCGGGAAGCGTTCCAAAATGGGGGCGTAATAAACGTGATAGAGGCGTGATAATTTCCGTGGTGATTTCGTCACGCCTTTATTGTTTGATTGTAACTCAGTTACGTTATATCGTGATGGTTGTGATAGTTTTTTGAGAAAGAAAAAAGGGAGAAGAAAAAAAGAAGAGAAGAAGAAAAATGCGAAAAAAGTGTCACGACTATCACATCGGGACACATGCCAACGAATAGTATGCTCCACCCTGTTCCATTCAGCCTACACCTGAATTCACTCAGTCTCAAACCTGTCCAACATGACATTACATCAATTGTTTGTTCTTTTCGATACCGATTATCGGTAAGCCATCGATGTTTTATCGGGAAATCATCGGTGAGGTTTGACGGGAATGCCTCTTAACGCTTTACGGAATTCATCGCTGGTTTTCAGTCGGCGCGCATAGGAGGGATGACAAACCGCATTGATGGTCCGGTTGATGATTTTTCCTTCGGGCGTTGCCAGTTTATCTGTCCCAATTATCGGAAACGAATTCGCGGATGAACCGGAAAACAAACAATAGAGCGTTTTTCCCAATGCATAAATATCGGCTTCATAGCCACTTCGGGGAGTTATTTTCTTCGTCCTGCCAAGTAATTCAGGCGGGATAAAATCTTCCGTACCGGCAACACGATAGGGTTCCAAAGCAGAAGCCACGAGACCAATATCGGAAAACTTGGGAATTCCGTCTACCATAATGATGTTTTCAGGCTTGATATCCCGATGCACAAGCCGCGCCGCATGCAAGGCATCCAATCCGTCAAGCAACTGTTCGAAGATATCAATAAGCTCTTGGTTGTCAATCGGGTCCCAGGCAACATAGGTATCCAATGTCGCGGGGAAATAAGCCGCTTCATCAATCATACTGTCTGCTATATCAATAAGATAAAAGAAACATTCATCTCGCTCTTCCAGTACATAAACCTGAATCAGATTAGGATGTGGTTTGACTTTGGACAGATAAAGTTTAACGCTCTCGAATTCATGTTTCCAATCATCAGTTCCAGACGTCTCAACAACTTTTATTGCAAAACGGGAAAATGCATCTTCCATACAATACCAGACGCTTCCGAATGCGCCTTTGCCGCTGAGAAAAAATGGAGGGGCACCGCTGGCACATTCCAGTAAATCGCGAACATCCTTCTCCTTCTCTTTCATTTGTCAAATTCCATGACAAATTTCTGTATCATTTTTTCCACTCGCGCTTTGTGCTGGTAAACCGCGTTTGGCTTGATGTCCAGCAGATTTGCCACCTCCTGAGCGGACATATTTTGGAAAACAAAGTACATATAGGACTGATAGGTTGTAGGGGCACACTTCATTTTTATTTCCAACAGCGCCTGAGCCCACACTGTCGCGCGCCATTGATTCTCCCAGATGTCTTCGGCTTCCGCCGGAAGGTCATCGATGCCGAACTCCTCGGATTCGATGGAGACCGTTCCGTCCTGCCGCTTGCGCATCAGGTCACAAGCCTTGTTATGGATGATGCG
Organism: Lentisphaeria bacterium; assembly: GCA_018265615.1. Lineage (GTDB taxonomy): Bacteria > Verrucomicrobiota > Lentisphaeria > Victivallales > Victivallaceae > Victivallis. The sequence goes on along the minus strand of JABLYX010000046.1, from coordinate 5,087 downwards.
CTTCAAATAATCCCGGAAACGCCCCTTGGATTTGTCATAGACGAAAGAACGGCTTCCCTTGAAGAAGTCCAGCATCACCAGTTGAACCAGTTCTTCCTTCTCGGTCTGGCTGAGCCGGAGGTCGCCGCCGCGCAACAGAATGAGCGGCTTGTACATCGCATAGAATTCATCCCAGCCGACTTCATCGCCGCGCCGCACGGCGGATAATAAACTTCCTCTGGTTGTAAATGCCATATATCAAATTCCTTGCTGTAATTCCGCTTCGCAAGGTAATATATGGGCTGAATTCCTGAAGGTCAAGCGTAAAAAAGGAAGCATCTTCGGATTTCCCGGTATTCTTGCCCGGAGCATCATGCTGTGCCGGGCCTGGCGATTTTTCTACGGGGTCCGAAGTGCTTCCGTGAACTAATGCCGGGGTTTTCCTGATTTCTTATGCCGAAAAGCAAAAGAAAGTTGATATTTTATCTCGCCGGAATATATTATAACGGATAGCGATGAAATGAAGGAAAAGTATTCTGATGCAAAAGTCTCCAACATGTTATATCATTGCCGGGCCGAACGGTGCCGGCAAGACGACTTTTGCCATGAAATATCTTCCGAAAATTGCCGGATGTTTGAATTTCATCAACGCCGATGAGATTGCGCGAGGGCTTTCGCCACTGAACGTGGAGGCTGTTCAACTTCAGGCAAGTAAAATTTTTCTGAATGCGATTGAAGATAAAATTTGCTTACGGGAAAATTTTGCTTTTGAGACAACGCTTTCCGGCAAAGCATATTTGCAGAAAATCAAGCAATGGAAAAATGACGGATGGCGGGTCGAACTGTTTTATTTGTACCTGCCGAATGCGGAATTTTCAGCCAAGCGGGTGGAATATCGAGTCAAGCAGGGAGGGCACAACATTCCCGCCGATGCGATTGAACGCCGTTATCCGCGCAGCGTGGCAAATTTGTTTGAATATGCCGACGTGTGCGATGTAACGCACTGTGTGGATAATTCCCAACGGGAAATTTCTTTGATTTTCGACGTTGACGCCAACGGAGTCAATATTTATAACGATACTATTTATAAACAGATGAAGGAGTTTTGCCATGACTGCTGAAGCCACTCGAAAAACTTCTTTGCTCGCGGCACAAGCCTTGCAGGATGCCGTAAATGAAGAACTTGAAAAGAAAGCCAAACTTGGCCAACAGGCTGTGGTTTGCGGAAAGAACGGTAAGCCGAAAGTGGTTTCGGCTAAATATCTGGTTCGTAAAATGAGGAGCCGTAAAACAGGCATATAATTTCTTACAATTTAACAGTTAAGTCTTTGTAGACTTTTCAGCAGACGTTCATTTCGAAAACCGCTAATTTTCTAAATGCTGGAACGCACTGAAGGGTAGCACTAGCTTTGTGCTGGTGTCCCTTTTGCATTCCAGCACGGGTTCTTAGCGGTACCTCGAAGTGGTGTAATTGGGGCACCTCTTTTTTTGCACATTTTTTCGTCTGCTGGCGTAAGATTACCGGGATTTTCACAGCATAAGATGAAAACGGAGGCAAAAAAATGAAAAAACTATTGATACTTGTTATTTTGTCGGTATGGGGATTCTGTGGATTTTCCGGCACTCCACAGGCTGCTAAAGAGGCGTTATCTCAACCAGTCTTTTCCAAAGTCGATTACGAAGATGTTGAACTGCAAACCACACTGCGGCATTTGTTCCAGAGGCCGGAATGCCGGGAACTTGACTTATCCTACGGAGTCGCTTCCAATGTGAAGGAATGTCGCGTGACGATAAAAGAACAGCAGATAAGCCTGTTCCAATTCCTGAATCTGATATGTCTTCAGAATCAATTGCGATTCTCCTTCAAAGACAACTATCTCCACTTTTATAATGATAACAGGTCGTATTCATTTTCTCAGACGACCACCGGCAACCGCAATGTCGATGCGCGGCTGTCACAGATTATTTTCCCCAGCCTTTTGTTGCAAGAGGCTGATTATGCTCCGGTATTACGCTATCTGAGCAATGAGGCCGTCAAACATTCAGGAACAAAGAAAAAGGAATTTATCGTTATCTGGGCGTACCATGAAAAACATGCGGACAAATATCGCCTGAACTACGCCTTGACTCAAAACAGCCTCCTTTCCATAATTCAAAAAATATGCCGTCAGGGAAAATTGGAATTCCGCTATACGGACGGCATTTTGCTTTTCGTTCCCCGAAGGGTGGGTTACGGCAATTTCAATGCTTCGAACTCAAAAACCGCGAGGAAAAAACTTGCTCTGGCAATTGCCAGGGAAGAACTTCCCACCATGTACAGTTTGGATACCTATCACAGCATTGGACGATGGACTTCGAAAGATTTCAATACCGTCAGGAATCTCACTTTGGTAAAGGAGTTCGAGCAAGTGGATGCAGAGACAGGCGAAAACCGTTATGTCTGCCATTTTACATGGAGTTATGAGCATGTAAATAAGAGTTATCGTTTAGGCGGCGGGGACCCTGTCCCCGAATCGGTGAAATGGTACAGAATTAAAACCGAACTGCAATTTGTTGACGAAGATGGCGACCTGATTTTACGGACGAAAAAAGAGCTGGAAAACAAGAATGGAGTTCGCCCCGTCCCATCATTGAAGGATGCCCCGCTTCGCCAACCGTCAGAAGCGGAAGCCAGAAACCAACTTATCAAAGAAAAAGCGCTGAGTAAGACAACGTCTCCCAGGCTGACTGCAAAGCGATTCACCAAAACCTTCGGTGGAGTTCCATCTTATGACTTCGATTTCGAATGGAAAACGTCGAACGCAGATTATAACTATACCGTGCGTTATACCGTAAAATTAAGACCGGATTACTTCGGCAAAGAAAAATGGATTATAGAAGACAGAGGTTTTTCGCGAGACCTCAAGTAGTCATTCGAATCACCGATAACAACCCCGGAATGCCCGACGGAGGTAGGGGCCCGGAAAGACAAACCACAACCCAGGGAGCATCAAAAATGAAGAAGTTCTGCATCATCACCGTTGCGGTTCTGCTGGCGGGAGGCGGCGCGTTTGCCGCCACTGTCGCGAACCGTACCACCAAGCAGGAGCCAGTCAAGCAAAGCAAGAATGAGAAGCGTAAAGTTCGCTGCACTTCCTGCAACGGCACCGGCTTTGCCGGTAGCGGCAAGAAGGGAGAAGGCAACTACAGTTGCACCCGGTGCAAAGGAACCGGGCAAATCTGAAATTAACAGAATTCTGAGAGGGGGAAGTGTCACTTCCCTCTTCTCCGCCCTATCTTAATAAGGAATAATGAGTCGCCAAGGAGGACTTCATGGATACGAGAAAACAAGAGGAACCCTTTATTTCTTCAGGAGGGGTGTTTGTTGCCACAGATACAGCAATCGCCAATTTTGTACCAGATTGCAATGAAAACCTCGGGATTAGTTTCTTCAGGGGCAACGCACTGACCTTCAAAGAAATCAGCACACTATACGAATATGCCCGAAATTATGAATCTCGTTATCCCGGCTTTTTGGTAGGAGAGAATCCATTTACGGAAGATGAGTTTTTCACCGAACTGGCGAAACGTAACATCGAACTGGAAGATGCCCCAGAAGCGGCGGAGCAGTACATTATCCTCGGAACGGATTTCAGGAGAGTGAATTGGCAAGCTTTGATTCCCTATTGGAATCGGGCAAAGATTTATACACAAAACGGATTCCTGAGTTTCCTTGACGGCGAGCGCATTTCTCGCGATGACGAAGATGAGATAGATTTTTTTCTGGGAATGTGCAAACGGCACTCGGAAGGCTATTTTGAATGGCCCCATACCGATATTTATCCCTCTGAATTTCTCATGCCGGAAATTGATTCACCAAAGAATGGAGTCTTCGGCGTATGCGGTTATCGGGTCGGGAACAGCGGTTTAGCAGAAAACGCACGTCATCTGATTTTAGCTCATATTTTTCATAATACATTACCGTTTGTGCAAGACATGGACTATATGGAGGAATGGGGGAAGAACCAGTCCCCTGCCAGACTGGAAAAAATGGCTAACTCAATTGCCGCTTTTGCGAGAAATTTCCTGCGCCGGAGAAATCAGAAAAATTACGATACAGCCATCCGGGAATGGATTGATGACTTGGCATGGCTGAAGCAGGAATACTATGATAAAATGGCTTGGACTTTTGCATGGCCCAAAGTCAAATGAATGGAGAGCAATCATGAGCAAACTGGAAATCATCTCCCAGGATAAAATAAAAATCCAAGAAGAAACGTCTGAATATTCTTATAGTGTCATCTGCCAATTGAAAGCAAACGGAGAAGTTGGAGTTTGTGAAATCCGGGGAATGGGTTGGCTGATGCTGTTGGAGGAACTCATTCCAATATATGACGAGGCAAGGAAATATTTCGGGCGCTCAGTGCTGAATCCGCTGCAGAAGGTCTTGGAGGAATGGTTTGAAACAGAAATAACAGTCATTTCGATTGCGAATTTTGATAACCTCCCTGCTATACGCCTATTGAGCGTTCAAAAGAAATGGTCGGAAGAGGCTGATTTGATTTTCGATTTGAGTATCTACAAAGAAATATTCGTCTTCTATGGCAATGGGGAAATTCATATCTGCTGCCTCTGTGAACAATTTGTAGGTTCTTCCGCTACGATGGCTCGTTTTGCCAATGACTGGAATATAAAAAACAGAAAAACACCGGGCTATCCAACTCTGGTACAGTACAATAACTCAACCATGGCATTATGCAAAATAGTTCACTCTCCCGATGAAGTGATAGATTCATTGGATAAACTAACGAATAATTTCAGCCAGATTCTCGCAAATTCATTCATCGAATTCCACAACAAGTAACTCCAGCATCCATGGGCCGCCCACTTTTTTCAAGGCGGTCTTTTTTGTGCCTTGATTCGTTCACTTTTCGCCTCGCAATGTATGAATAAAGTACCCGGACACGTTATGCGAGGGATTTGAACAAACGGAAAATTAGAAGGCGTATGGTTTCCGGCGAAACGCCTCCGAGTGGTGGTAACAACCAACCAAAGGAGGTCCTTATGAATGCCGATACTAATTTGCAATCTTAAGGTTAGTAATCTATATTATTGCAACCCCAAACCAG
>JABLYX010000008.1:64812-116301 GCA_018265615.1 Lentisphaeria bacterium | reverse complement strand
TTCGCGAGTTCGTCCCCCTTACGCAGTTCCGCCGCCCTCTCCCAGTCGGAACCGGATTCGGCGGCGGCAATCGTCAGGCAGAAACAGGCGGCAAAGAGCAGTCGGCACGGAAACATGGCATAACCTCGCGCGTCATTCAGGAACAACATGTTTTAATTATGGGCCGGATTCACACGATTGTCAAGCCGATTTCGAGAAATAATCGGGCAAAATGAAAGAAACAGGTTTGCGTCCTCTGTTTTACTCAAAAAAAACGGTTTTATTCCGGGTCATCACTGGAAATCCAGGTAAATTGAGGTACATTTTTACAGAATACTGAATGAATAAATGGAAAGGAGCCGCCGGAGATGGCGCAGAAACGAATCCCGTGGGAGGTGCTCGCGGCATTGGCCCTCAACCTGATTCTGCTTGCGCTGTTCTTTATCGTGAAAACGGCGGCCCCATCCCCTCCCCCGCCGCCGGAGATCTCGCTCGACATCAGCGATTTCAAACCGCCTGAGCCGAAGACGGTTCCGCCGGTTGAAATCCGGACCGGACTCGAAGGCGGCGGCCCGGATACGCGCGAGCTCGCGAAGTCCGCCATGCGGGAGGTGTCGCCGGAACCGCCCGCCGGCGGTTCGGTTCTGAAGCAGACGGAGTCGGAGCGCCGAAGCGAACTCGCCCGCATCGAACAGGGAATCCGGAATTTCGACGGAATCGCCAACGTCCGCTCCGGGCTCTCCGGCGGAGCGCTCCCCGCCGGGCTCGAAACCGGCGCATCGTTCAGGGAGCGCGGCGACGCCGAGAACCGCTCGCGCCGGCTGCGCCGGTTCGGCGGCAGCCGCGAAACCGAAGACGCCGTCGAAAAGGCGCTCGATTACCTCGCGGCGGCCCAGAATAAGAACGGCAGCTGGGGCAGCGCGGAGAGCTTCAAGACCGGGTACGCCGCCGCCCTCACTTCGCTTGCACTGCTCTCTTTCTTCGCGCACGGGGAGAATTTTCAGTCAAAAAAATATTCGAAAGTCATCCACAAAGGCTCCGACTTTCTCATCGAGCTCGCGAACCACCCCGATATCGAATACGCCGGCAGCAGTTTCGGTCACGCGATCCTGACCTACGCGCTGGCGGAGGGGTATGCCGTGAGCGGCAGCATGAGCCTGCGCAATGCGCTTGAAAAACGGGTGCGCTCGATCCTGAACCGCCAGAACAAGTTCGGTTCCTTCGCCCCGAACTACGACAACTCCCCGCAGGCGCCCCCGCAGGAGACCAAGAAGGATGATCCGCTCTTCCGCGAAATCATCATCGGTGAATCGGCCTGTGACCTGTCGCTGCTCGGGTGGCATATCCAGGCGCTGACCGCCGCCCGGAACGCCGGAATCCGGCTCGACGGGCTCGACAAGACGCTCGAACTCGCCGCGGAAGCGCTGATCAAGATCCATCAGGCCGAAAAGGGCGGCTTCTCCCAGGGGATCAATATGGGGCGCTTCCCCGCCGCGGACAACATGAATCCGGTCGGGCTGCTCGGCCTGCAGCTGCTGAACGCAGGCGGCAGCAACCCCGCCCGCCGCGCCGAACGGATTCTGCAGGAGATCCGCCCGCCGCAATGGAAAGCCGGCGGCAAGTTTCCGCTCTATCGCTGGTATTATCACACGCAGGCGCTGTTTCAGGCCGAAAAGGGGCGCGGCAAGCGCTGGGAGGAGTGGAACGAAGCACTCAAGAAAGAGCTGCTCGCGGCGCGGCGGCCCGACGGAAGCTGGCAGCTCCCCGGCGGCGACGGCAGCTTCAAGGTCAGAAATTCCGCCGACCTCTCCATTTACGGAACCACGCTCTGCTGCCTCATGCTGCAGGTCTACTACCGTTACCTGCCGGGGTACAGCATTGCCGAGAGCACCTCCTTTTCGGACCGGGCCGACGCATTCGATCAGGGGATGGCGGGGCGCATCTCGCGGCTCCCCGGCGGGGCGGACCCGATGGCGGCGCTGATTCTCGGCATCGGCAGCGTGAAGTTCGAACCGATCCGTTTCGGCAAATTCGACGGCAGACCCGCCGACAGTGCGGCTCCGCATGCCGACGACGAATTCCCCGTCCATTCAAGCATGCGTTCCACGGTCGCCGTACGGTCGACCGCCGACTGGCCTCAGCTTCTGCAGCCGAACCAGCGGATCGCGCTGTTCCTCGACGATCTCATCCCGCGCAATTTCCGCGGGCATTTGCGCCTCACGCTCGGCACGGTCGGGAAACCCGCAGACGCGCAGGAGCTCAAGCTCTCCCTCGAAGCGACAATGAACGGAAAGCGGCTCTACAACTCCTATCTGATGCGCGAGAAGATGCTTGTCGAATTCACGGTTCCCTCCGGGATTTTCCTGCCTTTCGGCAACATCCTGCAGATCAGGAACAACGGCAAAGCGCCGCTTGCGTTTGACGCGGCCGTGATCGATACCGTGACCGAATCGGGGCGGCCGCTCTATCTCCTGGCCGAAAATCCGGAGGAGCTCCCGCCGTCGATGCGGGCCTGTTTCTCCGCGAACCGCCCGCCGCAGGAGAGTGTCAGCTGCCGGCTCTCCGGGCAGACGGAGGAGCGGCAGCTGCTCGCGGCAATTCCGTTTTATGACTCCGGCAGCTGCTATATCGCGCATTACCCTCTGTCGGGCAGCGAGTATATGGGCGATGAATTCCAGCTGCACTATTTGCGCCAGACTGCGCGCGAGATCGTGGACTGGATCGCCGGAGGCGGCTCCGGTGTCCAGCTGCAGGCGATCCGCCGCGGCGGGCGGATCTACGATTCAGTCTTCGGTACCGAGTATCCCGCCGCCGCTTCGCTGCGCCGGGTCGCGCGCCTGTTCGAAGGGAACCCGAAGAAGCTGCCGGCCCAGTTCTATCCGAAATACGGCGAGAAACCGATGCTCTTCGGCAATGTTGCGGCGGCGGCCAACGCGCCAGGCGTCGCAACGCTCGTCATCACACGGCGTTTTGCGATGCCGGAGGAGTCCGAAGTGATCGCGCTCGTCCCCTGGAACGGCCCGACCGATATGACTGTGGAAAAGGGAGTGCTGCCGGCCGGGTCACCGTTCGCCGGCATCGCGCCGGAGATCTCGGCGGAGAGCTCCTCCATCCAGATCGAGAACAACCTGTTCCGGCTCTCCGGCGTGTTTCCGGAGATCACGGTCATCCGCCTCGTGCGCCGGGAAGCGGACGAGCCGCGGCTGCCGCCCCCCTCCGGACGCGACGTTTATCCGGAAATTGAATTCGATCAATCCGCGATCCGCACATCTCTTCCCGCAACTCCGAAGCCGTTGGCGTTCAAGCCGCTCCGGGCGGCGGGCGGATTCGTCTCCCACTTCGGCAGGAACGCGAGCTTCAGCCGTTCGCCCGCAACAGCGGCGACGGAAAGCGGTGCGGCGTTCAAGCCGGTTGAAAAGCAGAGCATCATCGCTGCATTCCGCGCCAATGCCGCTGTACCGAGGCGTTATGACAGCGTCTATCTTCCGCTCGGCGGCATGGCTTCGAAGGCAAAGTATCTCTCTTTTAATGTGTACGCGCGTGTTACGGAGAAGAAAAAACGCGACACGGCCGGGCGCGTCCCGTTCCGCTTTGTCCTGTCCGGGCGGTGTTACGGCACAACGGTTCCGGTGGGGCGGTACCGCCGGATCGTGCTTCCGCTCGATGGCCTCAACGTCGGCTGGAGCGCGCTGCGCATCCTTGAACCGAGGCGGCTTCTGGATGACAATCTTCAGACGGTTTCCTATGAGATCAACGATATCGGAGTCTGGTGCGAATGAAACGATGGATTTTTCTGCTGGCACTGCTGCCCGCAATGCTTCGGGGAGCAGGCGAATTTGAAAAGGCGGAACAGCTCTTCACTCAGGGGGATCCCGCGGCATGCGGCAAACTCATCGCGGAGCTGCTCGCGCCGGATTCCCGGGTCAGGCTGGCGCCGGAACAGAAGCTCCGGCTGCAGGCGATGCAGGAGCATCTGATCGGCAGCAGCCCCGAGGCGATCTCCGAAAACGTCAAGGCGGCGAAGGAGGTCGCGGTGCATCCGAACTGGCTCACGGCCGACCTGCTGAACTACTCCGCTCTTTTCATCCGGCGCGCGACGGAGTGGAAGAAACGCGGGATTCCGGAATATCAGGAGCTGTCCGATGCGGCGGAGAAACTCCTCTCCCGGGCAACCGACAACGGCGATCCCGATACCGCGATCCGCATCCTGCTGCTCCGGGTGCGGAATTTCAACCTCAATGGAGAATACAACGAACCGCTTATGCTGATCTCCCGGATGCTGAGCTTCTACTTCCCGGCGGGAAAACGTTCGGCGAAGAACGGCACGGACGCCCTCGTGCAGCTCTGGATGCTCGCCGGAGAGCAGAATATGGGGATCGGCGCCCGCAGCAGCGACGAGCGCGAGAAAATCAACGTCCTTACAAAGGGCGCGAATTTCTATCTGCGCGCCGCCGAAGAGATGAAGACGGACGATCCGCGGTTCGAAGAGCTCTGCGCGCGGCTGCACTACTGCCGCGAAGCACTGAAGCTGCTCGGCTGCGGCCTCACGCTCCCGGCCCGCATCACGGCTCCGCCGGAGATGAAAACGGCGATAATCGACGAAATGTTCCGGCAACGGCGGTTCCACGACGCCGTCCTCGCCCTTGACGGCAGGCAGGAGCCGGAGCTCCGGATCCGCCGGGCCGCCGCACTCTGCGCAATCGGGCAGATCGACCAGGCACTGGCGATCGTCGAAACGCCGAAGTTCAGGATCGTGGCTCCCGCGTTCCTGCCGCGCATGGCACGGGACTGTTTCGCCGCCGGGCGGAAGGACGAGGCGCTGCGGCTGCTGAAACTCTATCTTAAGACACTTCCGGGCGGAGTCGACGCCGATGCGGCCGCGACGGATTGCGCCCGGCTGCTGCTCGACGCGGGGCGCTACAGCGATGCCGCCGTTTTCTTCCGGAAACTGGCGAAAACGACGAAGGATCCGGCCAGGAGGGAGAGCGCGACTTTCTCGGCGGCGCAATGCCTGTTCCGGGCGAAGCAGTACAAAGCGTGCATCGAGCTGGCTGAAACGCTGCCGGTAAAGCCGGACCATATTCTGCTGATTTCCCGGGCGCAGATGGTTTCCGGCCGGGCGGCCGCGGCGCTGACGGGGCTGAAGACGCTGCTGGCCGACCCCGGGCTTCCGGCCGGACTGAAGCCGGATGTACTGAAGCTCGCGATTGACTGCTCCTCTGCGGATCCGAAGCAGCAGGCCGCTTACTGCAAACAGTTTACGAATGAGTATGCAGAGCTCTCCGAGAGCTTCGGCTACGCGGTGCTGCTGGCCGGGCTCCATGAAAAGGCCAAGGCGCCGGACAGGGAGTTCCGGTCTCTTGCAGTGTGGACGCTCAAGCATCATATGATGAAGAAGGAGGCGGTCCCGTTCATTCTCCGCTGCGTATCGAAGATCGGAAATGCAAATACCGGGCAGGAGCTCTGCCGGAAACTGCTCGCCTGCGACTCGTTTTCGCCCGCCGAGTTGGCAGTGCTGCTCCGGGAGCTGCCGTCCGACGCTCTGAAGGCGGAATTCTGGAAGAAGTACCGGATCCCGTTCGACAGCCGCCCGGAAACCTGCGAGGTCTATTATCAGGCGGCCCGGATGGAGAAGAACCGGAAAAATCACTCCGGGGCGCTGATGCTCTGCCGGCAGCTTCTCGGGGAGAAAAATGTCTACCGCTATCCGGACGTAAAGCTTCTGGAGGCGGAGGCGCTCGACGCCTCCGGACAGGGGGACGAGGCCCGGCGCAGCTGCCAGGAGCTCCTGCTCGGCAAGCTGACTCCGGTTGAGCGGCAGAAGATCACGCTGATGCTCGCCGGCTCCTGGGAGCGTTCCGGCGCTCCGGAAAAGGCGATTGCAACGGCGTGGAGCGCCGTTCCGCCCGACGGACGCGGCGGCCCGGAAGTCCGTGCACTGCTGAAGCTCATCCTCCGCAACGCCGAAAAGATCGGCAGCGCCCCGGACCGGGAAGAAGCCGCGGAACTCCTCGAGCTCGCCGGGCAGAAATAATCCGCCTGACAGCATCGAATCCACAGATGAAAATCCTCCCTTCGCGCAGTCAAATGCGTACGGGATTCCCCCTGTCTGCAAAAAAATAATCACTTTTATTTTGAAACTGCATTGAAAATCATTATTTTAAATATAAATTATTTATATTGACCATAAAAAATTACTGTTTAAGGGGTGATATGGCACGGCACTACAACGGGACCAAGGCATCATGCGCACGGCATGAACTGCTTCGCCAGATTCAATTGGGGAACTTTCCGCGCGGCTCCCGGCTGCCGTCGGAACAGCTTCTGGCGGAGCAGCTGGACGTCAGTCACATGACGGTCCGCAAAGTCATCGCCGAGCTGATCCGGGCGGAGTACCTGTGCAAGAAGCCCCGCATCGGCACTTTCATCAGTGACAGGATTCCCGAGGACAAGCTGCAGCGGCAGCTCGGCGTCATCGGTCCGGCCTGGTCGCACCCGCTGTACAATGACTCCATGACGCACCTGAGCGCGCTTTTCGAACAGGAGAACTGGATCTGCCGCTATGCATTCGCCCGCCACTGGGAGGACCGGACTATCGATGAAATCTACGAGAGCTCCGACGCATTGGTCCTTTACCCGGTCCGCTCGGCGGAAAGCGTCCCCCCTGCCCTGCGCGAGAAGCTCGAATCGCAGGCGAAACCGGTGGTCTACGCAGGCAACCCGGGGGTGTTCCGGAACGACACGGTCTCTTTCAACGACGAAGAGGGGTTTGCCATCCTTCTGCGGCAGCTCGGCGAACTGGGCCACTCCCGGATCGGCTTCATCACCCAACGCATTCCCGATCAGCACAGTCGGCCGCATAATGAAACGCTGTTCCTGCACGCTGCTTCGAAGCGGCCAGGCTGCCGCGTCTCCGATATTGCCGTGGAGTGCCCCAGCTTCCAATCCCCCGCCGATGCGGTATACCGGCGAATCAGGGAGTTCGGCGCAGAGGCGTGTTCCGTGCTGGTCGGCGGCAGCAGCATGATCCTTGCAGCATGGGCCGCGTTGACGGATACCGGAATCCGGGTGCCGGAGGAGGTTTCGCTCGTTATCCTGGGTGAGTCCGCCATGCTGAACTATCTGCGGCCCCGCCCGGCGCAGTGTTCGTTCTCGCTTGTAACCCAGACCCGGCTGATCCGGGAGCTGATTCTCCACCGGTTGGAAAATCCGGCCTCTCCGGTTCAGGTTCTCAAGGTTCCTCCCCGCTTCTTTCCGGGCGAAACCCTGAAACGCATTCTCTGAACAAATATACTGACCCCGTACAGGGCATTCGGCCCGTTTCAACATGGCAAAACAAGGAGGAACATTCATGAGAGGAAATGATTGCGCCAAACCGTTCACGCTGATTGAACTTCTGGTTGTAATTGCGATCATCGCGATTCTGGCGGGCATGCTTTTGCCGGCGCTGAACCGGGCGCGGGCGAACGCGCGGCGGGCCGGGTGCATCAGCAACAAAAAGCAGTGCATGGCCGCCCTCGCACAGTACGACAATGATTTCGGAATGATCATGGGCAGTGCCGGCGGATCAGGCCCCCACTGGTGGCAGGTCATAACCGGCGGGGTCGGCTCATTCCCCGGACTGAAATACACGACCGCCAAGACATTGGTCTGCACGGCCAACATCCGGGTCCAGGGCAGCACCGCGCTTGCCCGGGAGCTGATCGAGAACGACAACACCACGTACGGGATGGAGCGGATCGTCTACTACATCGGCACCGACCGTCTGACCGCCAACGGCACGGGGGAGTGCTTCAGGGTCTCCCGGAACAACACCTGGGGTTATCTTCTGCCGGGGCGCTGCAAAACGCCGTCGGCATTCATGCTGATCTCGGACACGGCGCAGGATAATTTCAACGGCAACGGCGGCTCGAGCTACTTTTACTCCGACAGGAAACACAGTCAATCCATCCACCTGATCCATGAGGACAGGACCACGGCGGGATTCGTCGACGGCCATGTGACGACGCTCTCCGAACCGGAGCTTCAGGCGAAGACGATCAACCGCCCGGCCGCCTGGCGGATGGCGGACGGCACGCAGAAAACACACGAATGATGGGAGTTCGACATGAAAACAACTCTTCTTCCGCTGATCCTGCTCCTGGCCGTCTGCTGCTTCGGAGATGATTTCCGCGTCGAATCCCGCAACGGCGTGCCGCTGATCCTGAGGAACGGAGAACCGGTCTCCCCGCGCATGGTCTATGTGAGCAAGACAGCGCAGGAGGTCGCAACCGTGGGGCCGCAATGGTCGGAATTCACACTGCCATTCTCCATTGCGCGAAGCTGCGACGACGCTTCGCTGCATCTGCGTTTTTTCAGCATGGCTTTCCGGAAGGAGCCGGAGAAGATCTGCTTTTCCGGAATCGAAGTGCTCGACGCCTCCACCGGAGAGCCGGTCAAGACCTACCGGTTTGACACGGAAACCGTCGACTCCGCCATCGACTTCTGGTGCACCGGAAAATGGAAAAACGGAAAACGCCAACCACTGCCGGTCACATTCGTCAACCGCAGGCTGCCCGACGCGCCGGATGGCTCCCTTTGCATCGAATCCGCGGGAGACCCGGCAGGCAAGCTCGGGGAGTTCCATCTGATCCTCGGCGAAATTCCCGTGCAGAAAGAGCGCGACTATCTGGTCCGCTGCCGGGTGCGCGCCGACCGGCGGCAGAACCTGACCTCCTCCCTCTATCGCCAGAAGCCGGTTCCGGAGCCGCTCGCCTATCCGGGAAGCGCCCTGCGCCGACAGGTAAAGCTGGCCCATGAGGCCGGCGTCGACTTCGTCACCTTTCCCGTGGATCCGGCCTGGCCCGAACCCGGCAGCGAAGCGGACTATACCGCGCTGGAACGGATCTGCCGGATGATTCTCGCGGTCAATCCCCATGCCAGGCTGATCCCCAGGGTCGATCTGCGTGTGCCGCCCGGATGGTGGCGGGAGAGATATCCCGGGGAACTCATGAAGTTCACATCGGGCGGGAACAACGGATATCCCGCCGTCTCTTCCCTGCGCTACCGGCAGGACGCAGCGGAGGCGCTCCGCGGTGTCATCCGTTTCTGCGAATCCAAGTTCGGAGACAATATGGCGGGCTACCATCCGACCGGCGGCAATACGCACGAATGGTTCTACTATGGATCGCAGCGCCGGATTCTCAGCGGTTACGACCGGGCCACGGAACGCGCCTGGCGGCGTTTCCTGCGTGGGCGCTACAACAGCGATGAAGCGCTGCGGGAGGCCTGGAAACGGCCGGACGCCGCGTTGGATGCCGCGACCGTCCCCTCCCCGGAGTTCCGCCTGAAAAAGCGCGCCGGGTTCCTGCTGTCGCCGCTGCGGGACCGCGAGCTGATCGACTTCCACTCGTTCCTGCAGCAGGAGATGGCCGATACGGTGCTCTCGCTGGCGCGCGTCGTTCGCGAAGAGACCCGGGGCAAAAGGCTCAGCCTGACCTTTTACGGATACCTCTTCGAACTCTCGGGGATTACGAACGGTCCGGCCTGTTCGGGGCATTACGCGCTCCGGCGCATTCTCGAATCTCCCGACATCGACCTTGTCTGCGGGCCGATCTCCTATCTCGACCGCCAGATCGGCGGAGGCTCCACGACCATGACGGCGGCGGACTCCGTCTCCCTCGCCGGCAAACTGTGGGTCAATGAGGACGACACCAGCACCCATACCGCATACCTGAACGGGAACCGGGCCCCCGGCTGGAAAAACGGCGCACAGACCGAAGCCGAAAGCCTGACGCTGCTGCGGCGCAATCTCGCGGTTGCGACGTTTCACGGCTTCGGCGTCTGGTGGATGGATCTCTGGGGAACCGGCTGGTTCACGGATCCGGCGCTGTGGCGTGTCATGCGGCAGTTCGAGCAGCCGGATGAAGCTCTGAGTAAGAGGTCGGCCGCCGTCGCCCCCGCCATCGCCGAAGTCATCGACGAAAACTCGCTGCTGTACCTGATGCAGGGCAATGTCGGAATTCCGCTGCTGAAGCAGGGGCGCGCCGCGCGCGGCCGGACCGGCGCCATGACCGGCCAGTATCTGCTCGACGACCTGCTGGCGGGGAAGCTCGGGAGCAAGCTGAACATCATCACCTCCGCCTGGGCGCTGACCGGTGAACAGCGCAGGAAGTTGCGTTCGGCGGCGGAGAAAACGCCGACGTTCTGGTGTTACGCGCCGGGCTGTCTCGACCTCGACACGGGGGAGTTCTCGACGGCGGCCATCGAAGAAACGACCGGCTTCAGGGTAAAGAGGCTCCCCCCGGCGGATTTCGCCCTCCTGCCGACCCGGGCCGGAATCGAATTCGGGCTGGCCGCCGGAACGGGCGCCGCCGGAACGGCGGGAACCGTGTACTCCCCCGTTCCGCAGGCCGGGGACCTCATTCTGGCGACTTACGGAACCGGAGAGCCCGCGGCGGTGTTCCGACCGGGGGGGACGCCTGCCCTCTTCTGCGGCAGCCCGCTCGTTCCGCCGGAACTCTACCGGGCCTTCGCGGTGCGGGCGGGAGTCCCCCTCTACACCGATAAGCCCGCGTATGTGATGCGGCGCGGCCCGTATCTGAGCATCTGCGCCCCCGAAGCGGGTGAGTATGTGATAGACACGGGAAAACATACACGCATCGTCGACTCCTTTTCCGGGGAAGCCATCGGCACGGGGCCGAAGATCAGACGGCTGTTCCGGAAAGGGGAAACCGCACTTCTTCACATCGGGGAGTGACCATCGGCGCAAGACGGATCATTTGAGCAGCCGCACATTTTTCAGCCGATAGGCGGCGAGGCCGGAGAGCACCGAAACCAGTTGATGATGGCGCGACTCCGGATCGCACCCGATCATGAATTCGGCGTCCGGCATCAGCCGGGCGTAGCGCCGGAACAGCCGTTCGAGGCTGGCCGGCGTCTGAACCGTTCCGTTCACGGCGCAGCTTCCGTCCGCCAGCAGCTCAAGCTTCACATTCTTCTCGAGGTCCACCGCTCCGGCGGAACCGGCCTCCCCCGGCAGGTTCGTTTCGAGCAGCGTCATTTCGATGTAGCCCGACATCGTGACGATGAAAAAAATCAGCAGCAGGAAAACGACATCGGTCATCGCCGACATGCTCTGCGGCTCCTCCTGATCCGGTATGGCGGGCCGCTTCATTTTCGCCCCTCCCGGATTTCAGCGTTGATGCGGACCTGCGCATATCCGGCCCCGGCCAGGGCCTCCATGACTGCGGACAGGTGCTTGTGCGGCATGTCACGGTCCGCATTGATGATGACGACCGTATGCTCTTTCTCCTTCCCGTCCCGCAGAAGGCCGGTGAGTTCGGCGGCCACACGGTCGGCGGGAATCCTGTAAAATCCGGTTTTCACCGTCCCGTCCCGCAGGATATTGATCATCAGCCGGACCGGAGGAAAGCTTTTGACGGCGGCGGAACCCGCGACGGGAAGCGAAACTTCCGAATCGATCTGCTCGCGGTCAAAGCTCGCCGTGACCACAAAGAAGATGATCAGCAGAAAGACGATGTCGATCATACTCGACAGCGACCCGGCCGACATGCCGGAAACCTGCGGCGGCAGCGTGTAACGCATGATTACTCCACCGGCAGTTTCCGGGTTTCGGTGCTCCGGCAACGGGAGGGCGCAGGAGCTTCCGGCGCCTCAGGCTCCGGTATCGCGCTCATGACGCGGTCCAGCCCGTCAACGACTTTCTCCACCCGCTTTTCGAGCAAATTCCGGAAGAATACCGTCAGCGTGATCGCCGGGACCGCAACCAGCAGCCCCGCTGCCGTCGTGTAAAGCGCCTGCGAAATCGAAATGGCGAGGATGGAGGCCTTTTCGGGACCCATCGCAGTTCCGAGCCCCATGAACGCGTCGACCATACCGGTGACGGTCCCGAGCAGCCCGAGCATCGGCGCGATGTTCCCGCAGAGCGACAGACTGTTGATTTTGCG
The DNA here is from genome assembly GCA_018265615.1 of Lentisphaeria bacterium. Classification (GTDB taxonomy): domain Bacteria; phylum Verrucomicrobiota; class Lentisphaeria; order Victivallales; family Victivallaceae; genus Victivallis. The sequence goes on along the minus strand of JABLYX010000008.1, from coordinate 104,374 downwards.
CAGCACCTCACGCACCCGGCGGTCGAGCAGCGAGGTCAGCAGCTCCTGCCGCTCCTGCTTCCGTTTTGCATGAACCGCCGGCAGGGCGTCGCCGAGAATCTTCGCAGTGACGGATACGTTCCCCCGGCAATATTCCTCCGCCGAGCTCCAATCCCCCGCCTGCAGGCGCGACAGGATTTCCGCCGGGACCTTCTCGGACTCGAACCGCCTGCCGCGCAGCATCCAACCGCACCGGATCGCAAGGGCCGCCGCCGCGGTGGATGTCGCAAAGAGAAGAACCCAGATCAGGAAGCCGATGAACCCGCTGTTGAAAATCACATCATACATTGATAATTTCACCCTTTGCAAAACACTGAAAACGAAATTGCTCCATAAAAAATAATCCGCCAATGTGCGAAAGTAAAATTAAAATTGAATTTTTTTCTTTATTTAACCATAATTGTCACGCGATTCAGCCGGGCAGGCCCAGCACTTCCAGAATCCGGCGGGCGGCCGGACGCGGTTTCCCCTCCGCAGGGAATTCGTGAATCAGCAGCGCCGGATTGAAATTGACTTCGAGCACCGCGTATTCGGAGGCCGGGCCGACCGGCTCGGAGATGATGATGTCCACCCCGCAGACGACGGCGCCGAAAACCCCGGCAGCCTGTTCCGCGATTCTCTTGAAGCGTTCCGGCATGTCGTCGGTGGCGTCGCAGGCTTCTCCGCCCGCGCTGATATTGGAAATGCGCCGCAGCCGGATCTCCCGGCCGGCTGGAATGACGCTCCCGAAATCGAGCTTCTGCAGCACCAGGTATTGCCGCATCGCCTCGTCCTCCACGATCGTGACCAGCGGCCGGTGGTGCCCCGGAGCCCGCCAGGGATGCCGGTTCGCCTTTTCGATCAGGCCGTGTATCGTGGAAACGCCGTCGCCGACCACGCGGCACGCCCGGCGGCAGGTCACGGCGAACGTCTCTCCCGCAATCACGAGAAAACGGAACTCGCGGCCGGGGCAGAACTCCTCGATCAGGATATGACGGTCGAATCCGGCGGCCAGACGGACCGCCTCCCGCAGCTGCTTCTCCGTCGCCGGCTCCTCAAATACGGAGATCCCGATCCCGTAATTGGTCGACACGGGTTTGACGACGGCCCTTTTCCCGACGAAAGCCCGGAGCGGCTCCTCCGTGCCGCCGGAGTGCGGTTCCAGCTCAATTCCGCGGGGCGTATGGATCCCCTGCTCGTGCAGGAGCCTCTTGCTGACGGCCTTGTTGCCCATAAGCAGGGGCGTCACATAATTGTCGAGAGAGGTTTTAGTCGCCTGAACCACATATTCCCGCCGCGCCCCTTTTCGAAGGCGGAGGATATTGTCCGCCCGGCTGATCACGTCAAATGGAATCCCGGCTTTTATCGCTTCCCGGATGATGCATTGCGTGGAGAGCTCCAGGTCGTCGAATCCCGGCAGGCGCCACGCCTCCGCCAGTGCGCCGTCGCGGTGCGCTCCGGCCAGCCGCAGCCAGCCGGAGGAGTGTTCTCCCTGCTTCCGGATCCGTTCGGCGTAGGAGAGCTCCGGCCTGCGCAGGCGTTCCCCCGCGAGCTCCAATGCGTCCGGGATCTCCATATATATGCTCCGGGCGGTTTCGCCCATTTGCTTCAGCAGCCACCCGGCCCGCTCCCGCTGTTCCGGGGTAAATCCATGCTCCGCCACGGACTCGGGGTCGCCGGAACATTTTTCCAGCTCCGATTCATCAGCCAGAAGACAATGAAAGAACAGAAGCCGGAGGAACTCCATGTCAGCCGTTGAAATCCCGCATTTCTCAAATGGATTCAGATCCGGGATGCGCAATTCCAGCCTGTCGATTTCAGGAATTCCGCCATCCGCTTCGCCGGAGAAGCGCAGCCGGACCGGCGCATACAGTTCGCTCGGAGCGGCGATCAGCCCCTCTTCCTGACAGCGGCTCACGCTTTTGCAATAGGCCGCGACCGAAGAGTAGTCCAGCTGCCGGGAACAGGGGCTCCTGTAGCCGACAGAGGAGTTGCGAACCGAAACCCTGATCTCCCTTTCGCCGAGCGTGGCGGGAGACGCTCCGAGCAGCCCGACTGCGAACCACAGCAGCCGGTGCAGATTGCGGACGACCTTCAGATAACAGGCTTCCCGGACCGGACCGGGGTCACCGCCGTCCGCGATGCGGCGCAGCAGCTCATCGTCGAATGAAAAGTTATAGTGAATGCCGGAGAGCAGAAGCATCTCAACCGGATACTTCTCCCTGAGTTTGCGGCGCCGGGCGTTTTCGGAGGCGTCTTCAAAACGGGCGCTGAGAATGCGCTCCGTTTCCGGGAGCGCGCACGGAGTGGAGAGCGGCCACAGCAGCTCGTCCCGCAGCGCCATTTCCCGCAGCGCGATATCGGTCAGCGTCTCCAGAAAGTCATGACATTCCACGGCCGACCCGCAGGGCGGCGTTATCAGCTCGATCTGGCTCTCGGCCCAGTCTGTGGTGATGAAGGGATTGTCGTCCTTGCTGCCCAGCGAAGCCGGATGGGGAGCCTCCGACAACACTCCGGCGGAGGTACAGCGCAACCCCTCGCGTTCGACTCCGATCCTGCAGTTGGCACGGCTCCGCAGCAGCCCGCCCGCCGTGCGGATCACCGACTCCCGATTCAGCTTTTCAGCGATTTCCATATGATGATTCATCATTTAATCCTCCTGAAATAGAATACAGCGGAGAGTGGCGGAAATCAACCCGGGCGCTCAATAAATCGGCAATATGCCGCCGGAAATTCCATCAAACTTCCCCTTGAGCCCGTTCCGGAGCTTGTAATTTCAGGAATGGGACGTTATAATTAATCAGAGGAGTCCCGCCGCCGGCCGCATCCGCGCAGTCCGGCGGCCGTCTGATTGATTGAATGAGGTTATCGGATCGTGATTGCATTAAATATCACTATTTTCATCTTGGGCATCATCGCCCTTTTCATCCTGCAGAAAAAGAAGGTTTCCTTCAATATCCTCGTGCTGGGGGCACTGGCGGGGGCAATCGCCTTCGGGGTGTTCCTGAACCTGGCCGGCGGAGAAGCCGCCGCCCCGAGTCTGCGGTGGATCGGCATTATCGGCAGCATCTATGTCCGTCTGCTGAAAATGATGGTCATCCCCCTGATTTTCGTCTCGATCGTCTGCGCGATCATCAATCAGAAATCCGGCAGGCAGACGGGCAAAATCGCGGCGCTCGCCCTCGTGTTCCTGCTGGGAACGGCCGCAGTCGCCGCGGTTGTCGGCGGGTTGACCGCCATGACCTTCGGCCTGACTGCGGAGGGTATCGCAATCGGGGAATCCGAAGAGCATACCGCGCACGCCCTGGAGAGCCAGGCGGGCGACATGGGGCTTATTGAGGATACGATCGTCGGAATCATTCCCTCGAATCCCTTCTATGCGATGACCGGCCAGGGGGCCAATGCGACGCTTTCCGTCGTCCTGATCGCCTGTCTGGTCGGAATCGGAGTCATCGGTGTACGCACCTATGAGCCGGAACACGCCAAGCTGTTCTCCCGGTGGATGAATGCGCTCAATACACTGGTGGTGGAAATCGTCATGATGGTCATCATGCTCACGCCGTACGGCATCTTCTCCCTGATGACCGGAACGGTTGCCGGAGGCGATTTCGCCGGCATCCTGAAGCTGCTCAAATTCGTATTCGCATCCTATTCGGCGATCTTCGCCATGTTCCTGATTCATGCGCTCATCCTTGCGGCATTGGGGCTGAACCCGCTGACCTACTGCAGAAAGGCGCTGGCGGCATTGACCTTCGCCTTCACCTCCCGGACCAGCGCGGGCACGCTGCCGCTTTCAGTACGCACCCTCACGGAGAAAATGGGCGTCTCCGACGGGGTCGCCAATCTGGCGGCCTCCCTCGGGGTTTCCATCGGGCAGAACGGCTGCGCCGCCATTTACCCGGCGATGCTGGTCGTGATGGTGGCCCCGGCCGCGGACCGCGCGATGACGCCGGGCTTTTTCCTCGTGATGGTGCTCACGATCACCGTGGTCTCCATCGGCATCGCAGGCGTCGGGGGCGGAGCGACCTTCGCCGGGATCATGGTTCTCTCCGCCCTCGGTTTGCCGGTCGGGATCGCGGGGCTCCTGATTGCGATCGAACCGCTCATCGATATGGGAAGGACCGCGCTGAATGTCAGCGACGGCATGGTTTCGGCGCTGGGGACGGCCAGACTCACAGGCGGCCTGAACAAGAATATCTACGACGATCCGAAAGCTGAATTCATCGACAAAGCCGTCAGGCATTGATTCAGGGACGGCGGAACCCGTTCAGGTTCTCACGGTCGAGTCCCGCCACCTCCAGGGTGAATGCCGCCGGGAGAGATGAACCGGCCGCCGAGGCGTAAACCGGCTTCCGGTCCGCCGGAACGGTCACTTTCTCCGCAGCGGAGACGCCGGGGACCGCCGCGGGCGGGAGGTCCGATGTCTCCGGATGCAGACCGCCATCCTCCCCAGCCCTGAGCCGGAGGTATTCCGGCTTCTGCATGAGCCCGATCCGGTGCCGGATGCCGCCGGATTCCAGTACAAGTTCGCTCTTTCCATACGGAAACGGCTCCGAGTAATCGAGCTCCCAGCAGGGGACCGGCGTTCCATCTCCGGCATAGTCGGGAACGGCCTTCACCGTCAGATGCGGCAGCAGCGGCTTCTGCTGAATCTGCGCCGCCGCCCGCGGCTTGCGGACCGGGCGCGCATTGACCGCCACCAGAAAGGCCGGCGCCGCAATCATGGCCGCGAGGCACACCGTGATGCCGCGGCTGAAAAGGCGGGTACGGCGGGTCGGCGCTCCGGCGGTCATGCCGCGAATGCGGCGCGAAAGCTCGCGAGGCGACTCCGCCAGCCCGATGGTCACGGCCGTCCCCGATGGCACGGAGGCAAATTTCAGCAGCAGATTGCCGTACTCCCGGACCGCGTGCGGATGCCGCCGCAACACCCGGCGGTCGCATTCGAACTCACTGCAGCTGCGCACCCTGCGGCGCGCGACCAGCATGAACGGATTATACCAGCAGAACGCCCACAGAACCAGTGCGAGCATGTTGAGAAAAGCGTCTCCCGCCCGACAATGGTTGTACTCATGCTCCAGCAGCAGACACAGCTCTGTATCGGAGAGCGCCTCCAGCCGGTCTGCCGGCAGCAGCAGCTTCCGGCGGAAACAGCCGAACAGCGTCGGCCCGAGGCCGATCACGGAGGAGTCCAGCAGAACCGCCGGACGGCGCAGCGGGCCGGCCTCCGTCAGGATCCGCTTCCAGGTTTCAAGCACCCTGCGGTCGGTGACCGGGGGGAGTCTCCGGATCTGCCTGCGGCAGCGAAGATAACGGCACAGCAGCAGCAGCAGCGCCGGCAGCGGCAGTCCGGCCAGCGCCGCAGCTTCGATCTTGCGGCGGTGAAAGACGAGGAAACGCCAGACCGCCCGCGGCGTGGCACGCTCCCTGAGCTCCGCCGGCGCAATGCGGCCGTGCGGTTTCGCGCTCCCGCTCTTTGCGGCCCGTTTCACGGGCGCGGCGGCTCCGGAGAGGTCGAGCTTTACAGGCAGCACGGAGAAGTTCATCTGCGGAATGACGAGCAGTACAAGGCAGACCAGCCAGAGAAAACGGCGGCATTCGGCCCCGAGCCTGTGACGCAAAAGCCGTTCCGCTCCAAGCAGCAGCAGCACGGCCAGCGCGCCGCGCAGAAAGGTCGCTCCGAGATACAGCTCAAGCGTGTTCATTTTCTATTCCGCCTCTTTTTCTTCTCCGGACTGTTGCAGCGCGGCCTTCGCGTCGAGCAGTTTCCGCAGCTCTTCGAGTTCGCCGGGACGGAACGCCTCGTTCCGGACCAGGCAGGTCAGGAAGTTCCCCGCAAAGCCGTCGAACAGCCGGTCGATCATGGTCCGTCCTACCGTGTATTGATATTCATCCCGTTCGATCGTGGCGGAATAGAGAAACGATTTCCCCTGCGACTGGCGGCGGACCGCCTTCTTGCGCAGCAGCCGCAGCAGCAGCGTTTTGATGGTCGGCTCGCCCCACTGGGTCCGTGCCTGAAGCCGGTCGACAAGCTGCCGGGAGGTCAGCGGAGACTCCACCCAGAGCTCCTTCAGGAGCTCAAGCTCCGCGTCGGATATATTCATTTTTTTCATAGTATCATTACCTTAAAGCTGTTTTTGCATTTTTCAAGCGGAATGTCCGGTTATTTCAGATCCTTGTAGTTGAATGTCAGCACCGCCGCCAGGAGGAACCCCACGGTGTACAGCGACAGGGTGGAGAGGTTCAGCAGCAGTTTGTGCAGCGGCATCGGGGAGAGCCAGAGCAGGAACGCGTTGTTCATCACCTCCGAAAGCAGATACGGCCGGATCGTTTCGCTGAACGGCAGCGCCGCGATCACATAAGAGACGAAATAGAGGGAAATGACCGTCACCGTGGCCGCGCTCATGCGGTTGAATACGGTCGAAAAGAAGAGTGTGATCGCTCCGAGCGCGGTCAGGGAGAAGGAGAAATAGAGCGTCGACGCCAGATAGCGCAGCAGCGCGCTGCCGTACCCCATAACGACCACGTCGGTGCCGAACACCCGGTCGGTCAGCATCACGAGCTGCGTGGGCGATACGCCGAAGATCAGAACTCCGAGCAGCGTGTTGACCGCCGCGAACCAGAGGCAGAAGAGCAGCGTGACGAGATAAACCGCGAAGAACTTCGACAGGATGATCGCGCTGCGCGAACGCGGCCGGGAGACATACATCTTCAGACTCCCCTCCTGCATCTCCCCCGCGACCGTGTCGCCCGCCAGCGTCGCAACCACGATCGGCATCAGGACGATGAAGGTCGGAACCATTGCGACCCGGGCGAAAAAGAGGCCGTCGAGGTAATCGGTCAGGTCTCCCACGTGAAAATTCATCGTCTTGTCGAAGCGGCGGAAAAAGCCGCCCTGCGCCGACCGGAACGCGAGATAGCACAAGCCGAGGAAGAACAGATGGCAGGCGACCATGACATAATTCTTCTTCTGCACGCGCAGCTTGGTCAATTCATATCTGATCATTCTGAACATACGTCTCTCCCCGTCGTCTGCCGCATGAAAAATGCTTCGAGATCCTGCCGTTCGAGCGCGAGGTGCGAGACTCCGAAGCCCGCTTCGACCAGCAGCCGGTTCACCTTTCCCGCGCACGCCTCGTCGAGCTCCAGCCGGAGCCTCCCCTCCCCCGCCGTCTCGACGGAACGGACCGGGAGCGCGCCGCTTTCGGAGCTCTTCCGCAGCAGCGCGGCGGCCTCCGCGGAACGGTCCACTTCGAGGAGCAGACAGAGCCGGTCCCCGAGCAGCTCGCCGATTTCCCCCCACGCCTTGAGCTTCCCTTCATCGATCAGGATCAGGTGATCACAGATCTGCTCGACCTCCGCAAGCAGATGGCTGCTGACCATGACGCTCACGCCGAACTGCCGGTTGTACTCCCGGATGATCTGGCGGATTTCGACGATCCCGGCCGGATCGAGCCCGTTGGTCGGTTCGTCGAGGATGATGAATTCGGAGTCCGGCAGCAGTGCGAGCGTGATGCCGAGCCGCTGCCGCATGCCGGTCGAAAACGAACCGACCTTGCGGTCCAGAACGGATTCCAGCTCCATAAAGCGGAGGATCTCCGCGCGCCGCGCCCGGTATTGCCTGCCGTGGCCGCCGGAAAAGACGTCGAGGTTCTGCCGCGCGGTCAGGTCGGGAATGAACGCGGGCCACTCGATGACCGCGCCGATCCGCCGCATCGCCTTCGTATGTTCGCGGTGCGCATCGAACCCGTCGACCAGCACAAACCCCTCGGTCGGCCAGACCAGGCCGGTGATGAGCTTGATCAGCGTGCTTTTTCCGGCTCCGTTCGGGCCGATGAGGCCGGTCACTCCGCCGTCGTTGATTTCAAGCGAAACGTCGTCGAGCGCCAGCTTGCGCCCGTAGCGTTTCGTCAGACAGAAGCATTCCACGCTCATTCGGCTCTCTCCTTCATCGCGTCGCCGCTGATTCTCGCGGAGAGATAGAGATAGTTGCGCGACTTCGCCTCGCCCGGAGGGCCGTGGAACGCACCGCCGTCATACAGGAGCGGGATCCGGTAGCCGAGCAGCCGCAGTTCACGGTCGTCGGCCCGCTTGCCGTTGATTCCCCATTCCCGGCCCCACACATAGCTGCTTCCCTCCCGTTCGAAAAGCTTGTCGGCGTCGCCGGGGCAGCGGAACACCTTCTCGTTTCCGCCGAGATAGGGCTTCAGGGTTTCGACGATGCCGGGCAGGGATTCCTCCCCGCTCCCCGCGACTTTCGGCATGATCCGGCAGGAGGGTATCACATAGCGGCTGTCAGAAAGATAGGACTCCAGCCCGGTCCCGATCTGTTTCAGGTTGCTGACGCAGGCGGTCCGGCGTGCCCGGCTGCGCGCACCGTTCAGGGCGGGCGTCAGCAATCCGGCCAGGATCGCGATGATCGCGATAACCACAAGAAGCTCTATCAGTGTAAAACGGTATTTCATCATCCCTGTTCTCCTTTGCGTCACATTTTGAGCGTCTTGATCCAGACATCGGTGATCGGAGCAAACTTGCGCCTTTCATCCGGCGTGAATTCACTGTGGATGATCCGCGACACTTCGGTATTCAGTGCCTGCCCTTCCTCCGAGGTGCGGATCTTCTCAAGCATCTCCTTGCCCTGTCTGCTCTGCGCCTCCCTGTGCCACTTTTCGGCCTGCTTCTGAATCGCGGCGTACATTTTGTCGCGCTCCTCCTCGGGCATCGCCCGGATCTGCCGGAGCGTCTCGCCCATCGCGCCGGTCAGGGCCTTGATGCGGATCTCCTTCTGTTTGTCCTCCGGATATTTGCGAAGCTGCCTGCGCAGGTGCGACAGCACCTCCCTCCTGGCGCCGCGGTTGCTCTGCGGGGCGAATGCGCGGGCCAGCGTATCGGTCAGTTCCTCTTCGCTCCAGTTCTCCTTCGCAAGGATCTCCTCGGAGGTCAGCGGCTCCGGGCTCAGCCCGACCAGCATCCAGACCAGCACGGCGATCACCGGAATCCCGATCACGGCCGGCCACAGCAGCGTCTTCCAGCGTTCCGCGCCGCGTTTCTTCGTCCGGCTGTCCAATCTCTCTTTCGTCTGCGCATTCATCATGAATTCTCCCGTTGGTAAGTGAAAGAGTTGTGTTACAGTGTTAAAATTACAAGTGTAATCGCAAAATACAAGCGCCGAAATCAAAATTTTCGAGAAATATTTCATTTATAAATCATAATATATTTATAATAAACGAAATACATTGATTACAATTGTAATTTTTCATTTTGCTCGAATCTTCTGCTGGCGGCAGGTATGGTTTTGGTGTGTAACATATTGGTATGTAATTGGTTCAAATAGTTATATATTTGTTCATTTTATTCCATATAGGTATTGACATTGTCATATTATCTTGTCATAATATAAGGCAAAGGAGACAATGCCATGATGAAGCATACATCAGTCAGCCAGAATAAAAACGACAGCCTCTTTCGGGAGTTGCAGGAGGCGATCCGGGGCGGGCGTTTCCCGGCCGGAACCAGGATTCCGACCGAACGGGAGCTGGCCATGGATTACGCCTGCTCCCGGGCGACGGTCCGCAGCAGCCTGAGAAAACTCGAGGAGTTGAATTTCATCGAACGGGTCCGCGGGTCCGGCACCTACGTCAGGGAAAGCTGCGAACGAGAGCAGGAACTCTGTTACCGGGTTGCGATTTTCCTGGAGGGCAAAGGCGCGTTCGGAGACGACGACCCCTATTTCGGCCGGATCCTCTACGGGCTGTTCCAGGACGGCAAGATGGGTTTCCTGCCGGAGATCCATCAGGTCAGGACGCACGACGTGCTTCCGTGGAGCGAACTCGATCTCGGGAATTACGCGGGATTGATTGTCGGGTTCCAGATGTCTCCCGCGGAATGCGCGGATCTGGAGAGAAACGGCATCCCGTTCGTCGCGCTCGAGAAGCCGGAAGCCGATTCGACTGTCTCCTATGTCGCCGTGGACAATCATGCCGGGGCCGGAATCGCGACGGAGCACCTGATCGAATCCGGACGGCGGAACCCGCTCTTTCTCTGCGGGCAGATCTCGCTGCATATGAACCGGAATAAGACGCTCGGATTCTTTGAAGCGCTCGACCGCGCCGGAATCTCCGCCGAACCGGAGCGGGTCATCGAAATCGTTCCGTACGATGAGAATGAGACGGCGCGGATCATTCAGCGGGAACTCCCGAAGCGATCCGGATTCGATTCACTGCTGATCGACGGCGACTGGGCAACCTGGGCGACAGTCAACTATCTGCGCGAGCGCGGATTGCGGATCCCGGAGGATGTCGCGGTCATCATGTATGACGAATTCAACTGGGTATCGCGGGCGTTGGCGCTGCCGGTCACCTCGGTCCGCCAGCCGCACGCAGAACAGCTGCGCACCGCGCTGCGGCTCCTGATGCGGAAGCTGCATGACGCGCACCAGCCGCAGGTGATCCAGACGATCCAGCCCACACTGCTGGTTCGGCGTTCGAGCATGGCTTACTGAATTCCAGGGAAAGGGAGGAATGATGCGAATCAAATTTTATCTGGCGGCCGCCCTCGGCTCTCTTCTGCTGCCGCTCCTGCACGGCGCAGCGGAACGTGCGGACCTGGCGAAAGCGGAGCGCTGGAATGTCTGGCCGCAGGGAAAACTCCGGGTTGCGCCCGGAGCGGACGGCACACTCGTGTTCGACCAGCTGAACAATGCCGGATACTTTTCTCTTCCGGTAAAAAAAGAGGGTGCCATCCTGCGCGAGCTCCGGTTCCGCATCCGGATGCTGCCTGAGAGCCGGGTCAAAAAGCTTGAGATCATGGTCCGGGAGAAAGGCGGTGAACTTTTCTTTCGCCAGATCGACCTCACGCCGGAGTGGAAGGAGCACTCGTTCCCGCTCGCCTCACTCAGTCTCTACACCTACGGCAACGCAAAAATCGAAGACGGCAGGCTCGACCCGGCCGCGGTGGAATCGCTCCGGCTGAACGGCTGGCCGGCCGGGCGCAAATTCGAGATTGCGGATCTTGAACTTGTTTATGCCGACCGTGCCGAAGACGGTTCCATTCGCGAGGCCGTCGATCCCGGCAAGGTGAAATGGCACTGCTGGCCGGCCGGAAAAGTCGGAGTAAAGCCGCTCGGAGAGAATCGCGCACTCGTCGACCTCATGCGTTCCGGCCATGCATCGCTGCCGCTTCCGAACGGAGCCGGGGAACTCGCCGGAATCTCATTCACGGCAAAACTGGCGGCGGGGAAAGCCCCTTTGTCACAGGAGGTCATGCTGCTCGAATCCGACGGCGAGCTTCATGTCGCGAATGTGACGCTGAGAAACGAACCGGAACGCATCGAACTGCCCGTGACAGCGTTCCGGCTTTACACCGGCGGCAACGCGGAAAAGGTGGACGGCAAGCTCAACCCGGCCACGGTCATCCAGCTTCGTTTCAACGGCTTCGACAAACCGAAGCAGATCGAACTCTCGGACCTTGAATTCCGTTTCCGCCGTTCGGAGCAGCCCGAGGTTCCCGCCGTTGACAACTTCACGATCAAACCGATCGACTGGAAGCCGTCCGGGGAAAAATTCCATTCGTACTATCCCGGTGTGCAGGATGTCGGAATCTCCGGAAACGCCTTCACCCGCAACGGCCGGCGCACGTTCCTGCTCGGCGGCTGGCAACTCGACGTGGAAGGGCCGCCGTGGCTGATGCGCATGTTCGGCGTGGATGTCATGGTCTACAATGCGGATGAAATCTACACGCTGTACGCGCCGCACCGGCTGCCGGACGGCAGGCTCGAGGCAAGCTGGACTGAAAACCCGTGGTATGAAGCGATCATGCGCCGTTTTCTCGGCAACGGCATCCGTTTCTGGCATGAGCACAAGGCGCATCCGCAATACAGCCAGCTCCGCAAACTGCCGGAGTTCAAAGAGGTTTACAAAGCCGGACACTTCGTGCCGTATGACCCGTTTCATCCGCAGGGGGAAGCGATGTATATGGAGATGTTCAAAAGCTGGATGCGTTACACCCGCAGATATCCGCTCTTCTGCTACGAGCTCTTCAATGAAATGATCTACAACAACCCGCACCGGATCAGCCGCGAGGCGTTCCGCGAAGCGATGCGGAAGAAATTCGGTTCCGTTGACCGGGCGAATAAAGCGTGGGGAACCTCGTTCAACTCGTTCGGCGAAGTCAATCCGCCCGGCTACACGACGGATGACGGCAGGAATGAAGCGCTTCCGCGCGAAACACTTGCGTCCCGCGAAGGGCGCACGTACCCGAATCTGCTGATCGACTGGGAGAAGTTCCAGGAGGAACGCAGCTATGAAGCCTCGAATAAGCTCATGGTGAAAATGCGCGCACTCGATTCCGACCCGAAGGTGTTCTCCACGCTGCAGAGCCACCTGAACCTCTGGCTCGATTATACCGGAATCGGCATCAAGCCGGAAATGCTGACAGACTTTTCCGACTTCTATTCGCATGAGGCCGGCATCAACTATCCTGAGAGCGGCGGTTTCCGCAGCTTCCGGAATCTGGCGGGTGTTCTGAAGCCGCTGTTCTTCAGCGACGCCGTCCGCGGCTTCTCTCCGGACAAACCGGTGTTCAATGCGGAGTCCCCGCTCAGTGTAACCGTCCGCGGCGCACATAAAGACGACCTTGTCGCCAGTGACCTCGCCGGGCTGCATGGTAAATGGAAATTTTTCGACGCGACGAAGGCGGAACCTGCCGGATGGCAGCGGAAAAAGTTCACAGACAACACCTGGAGTAAAGTGACCGTTCCCGCCATGTGGGGTGACGACGGCTACCGTCTCTGTCAGGTCGGCCTCTACCGAACGGGATTCAAAGCAGAAAAACCGGCAGGCGGGCGCGTCTACCTGAACGGGCAGGGCTTTGCCGACAAAGCCGAAATCTACCTGAACGACAGGAAGCTGGGATCGACGGACGGCTTCAATGCCGGCTTCACGTTCGACATCACCGACCTCCTCGAGCCGGAGAATGTGCTTGCGGCGCGGATCGAAAACCGCTACTTTCTCGACGGCACCTATTACGGCGGGATCCGCGGCTTCGTCTCGGTGAACACGGCTCCGCTCGTGCCGGATTTCAAACGCGGCGTGGAGGAGCGCCATCTGCGCAGTTTCCTCTGGTCGCAGGCGGTTCGCGGAACCTCCGGAGTCATGCTCTGTTACGAGGGCAACTTCCTGCGTCCGTCGAGCCGCTTCATCCCGGGCGTGAAGGCCGAAATCGAAAACCTCGCGGACATTGTCTTCGATCCCGCCGCGCGGCAGCCGGCCGCGGTCGGCATGGTCTATCCGCTCGAAACACTGCGCGGCGTGACCCACAAGGATTATCTTGAAACGATTACGAGCCCGGTAACCACCGACCTCATGCCCTATTATGCGGGAGCCCTTTTTTCCCGGAGCGGCACGGTCGACGTGCTCCGCAACAAGGATCTGGAAAGCGGAGAGCTCCCGTACCGCGCCCTGATCGCAGCCGGGCACATCCGCTCGACTCCCGCCGCCCTCGCCGCACTGAAACGCTATGTGGAACAGGGCGGGACGCTGCTGGCCGAATACGGCTCGTTCACCATCGACGACGATACGCACGGAGCGCTCGATGCGTCGGAGCTGGCCGGAGTCAGCCTCCGCGGCTATGACCGGACTCCGGCCGCATACGACCTGCCGGAGCTCGGCGGTGGCAAGGCGCATCCGCGCCGTATCGACGGCAGTACGCGGGCGCACCTCGAACTCCGCGGCGCGAAGCCGCTGCTGCGCTATGCAGACGGAGCACCGCTCCTGACGGAAAACCGGCTCGGCAAGGGACGCGTCCTGCTGGTGAACGGAACTTTGAAGAGCGAAACAGTCCGGCGCCTCACGGAACGCCTGCTTCGGGAAAGCGGCCTCTCTCCGCTGATTGAGCTTGCCCGGCTCCCGAGCCATCCGCTGCCGGAAAATGTCGAGGCCGCACAGTTCCAGGACGCGGAAGGACGGCGGATCATCTTTCTGCAGAACTTTGATCCGGACGGCGCAGCGTCGGCCAGACTCGCCGGAATTCCGGACGGAACATACCGGCTGCGCAACGCCTCAACCGGGCGCGTGATCCCATCCGTCTCCGGCAAAGGGACGTGGAACGCGGAAGAGCTTATGAAATCGTGGCCCGTGCGGCTGAGGCAGTATGATCCGGTCGTTCTACTGATTGAACCGGAGCAGGTGAAGCCGCTGGCAATCAATGGAATATCGCCTGTCCGCCTTGCAATGCTGAACGAACTCTGGCGCGCCATTCCGGCAAAACCCGGACAGCCGACCGTCGCCGTGGCTCCGGTCAGCGGCAGCACCGCCGAAGGCGCGTTCGGCAGTGCGCCGACCGCATACCGCCTGCTGGCAGACAACGGCTTCAATGTGAAACCTTTCCGGAACGGCGATCCGCTCGACGGGATCGACATCCTGCTGCTGCAGAACCGGAATTTCCGCCTGTCGGAACCGGAACGGATTCTCGACTTTGTCCGGAACGGCGGCTCCCTCCTGATCTGCGGGAACGCATTCCTGAACTACCATGTCGACGGACGCAACCCGAAGCTGCTTGAAGGGCTCGGGCTTGCGGAAGCGGGGCTCGGCAAAGGAGTGCTCTACAACCGCGAAGACGCCCCGCCTCCGGCGGACAGTCTGCGTGTGACCTGCCGCGACTTCACAGCCGATCCGGTGACGGAAAACGTGTCCGGCTTCGTCACCTCCGCCGCGACATATCTCACGAAGCTGCCGGAGAATGCGAAGGTGCTCCTGACCGCGCCGGAGAGCTCGACCGCGCCCGGCAAGCCGCTTCTCGTCTCGTTCCCGTTCGGCAGGGGAAAGGTGGTCTGGATCGGCGACGGCTGGTTCCTGCGTCCGCTGAACCTCGAACTCGGCGGAAACGCCCGGCTGCTCCTGAATCTCATGAATGCCCTCGCCGGCCGCCCCTCACCGAAGCTGACGGAATCCGAACTCGCCTCTGCTTTGTTCATCACGGCGGCAAAGCTCGAGCAGGCGGAAAAAGACGAGAAATCGGGCCGCACCGTCATGGAACACCCCTCGCCCGCTCCGCTTTACATCGGGGAGAGCGCCGGAGATGTAACCGGCATCGCAGGCGGCGACCCGGTCGTGGATCTCATGAAACTTTAATTTCAGAAAGGAATCCGGATATGAAAAGGCATTTTACTCTCATCGAGCTTCTCGTTGTGATTGCGATCATCGCGATTCTTGCCTCCATGCTGCTGCCGGCGTTGAACCAGGCGCGGGAGCGGGCCCGCGGTTCAAGCTGCATGAGCAACGTCAGGCAGATCATGCACGGACACAGCATGTACCTCGCCGACAGCAACGGCGTGTTCTACAGCAAGGGCAACTCCAGCTGGGCGGACTGGATGAATCTCGGCAACTTCTTCTTTCAGAAGATGGCGCCGTATTGCGGCGTCTCCGGCAACTGGAAGGAGTGGGACGGTTCGACCGACCTGATCCGGCGCGAGGCGAATGTGTTCTTCTGCCCTTCCGCACCGAACCGGGCGACAAACTACAGCTACGCCTATAACACCTGGGGGCTCGTTGAAAACCTGGAAAAGGAATCGCGGGCGAAGCTGCCGGGCCAAACCCTCGTCATCGCGGATGCGCGCAAAAGCAACGGAGGCATTTTCGATTACAACTGTTACGGAAATTCGATCAGCAACCTCGATTACCGCGCCTGGTCGATCAACGAAGGGCGGCATAATGCCTCGAATCAGGCCGGCTTCCTCGATGGCCATGTCGAAACGGCACGGATCACCACCGACGGCGTTCCGTTCAAATATCAAGGCTGGTGAGAGGGTCCGGAGGGGAAAAAAGCCTTGCGCACTCCCCTCCGGAAAAGGCGTCAGCGTTTGCGGAAGAGGCCGCTGGTCCACTCCCGCAGCGTTTCGCGGTCGAGCTCCTCGAAGCCGAGCTCCGTGAAGGCGGCGGCGACTCCGTCGAACTCGGTCGACAGGATGCCGGCGAGCGTCAGGCAGCCTCCGGGGCGCACCCAGCTTATGATGTTGTTCCGGAACCGCACGAGCAGGTGGCCGAGGATGTTTGCGCAGACGAGGTCGTACTGCCGTCCGCTCTGCCACACCTCCGCATCCCCGACTGCCGGAGTTACGTTCGAAATATGGTTCAGGCCGATATTTTCAGCCGCGATGCGCACTGCATCGGGGTCGTTGTCGAACGCATCGACCGGATCATATCCGAGCAGCGCCGCCGCGATGGTGAGAATGCCGGAGCCGCAGCCCGCATCGAGCATGCTCCGTACTCCCTCCTTCCCCGCGAGCCGGTCGATCGCCTTCAGGCAGTAAAAGGTCGTCGCATGCTGGCCGGTGCCGAAGCTCATGCCGGGGTCGAGCTCCACAATCGCGAGGCCCGGCTTCGGCTCCACGGAGAGCCAACTCGGCTTGATCACGAGCTTCTCCGAAATCGGAATCACGTCGAAATACTTTTTCCAGACCTCGGCCCAGTCCTCTTTTTTGAGCTCGAACGGTTCGAGCGCCGAGATACGCACCCCGAACGGCTTCCACTCCCTTACCGCGACTTCGAGCGCCGCGAGATTCTCGCGCGCCATCTCCTGGTCGGTGGCGTAAACAGTGTGGTAGACCCGCCTGCTCTCCCTGTCTTCATAACTGCTCGATTCGAGTTCGAGCGCGGCGAGCATTTCAGCGGCGAGATCGAAGTTGTCCGAATCGTCGACGAGCTTGATGCAGTAAAGCATATCATCCATGTCAATTACCTGTCAAAGTTAAAATATCGTTGATGACCGGAAGCAGCCCCGCCGCCATCCGGAAAAATCCATGGTCGCTCGGATGAACCCCGTCGACCGTGCATTCGTGCCAGTCCGGGCCGGTCAGCGACGCGCCTTCAAAAAAGAAGACGAGCCGATCCCCGGCCGCCCGGCGGCGTTCGACCTCATTGCGCTGAATCCGCACCGCCTCTCCCTCATCGGCGGGATAGAGGAAATCACTGCCGCCCCGGTTCAGCTCGCGGTTCCAGCGGATCTGGCTCACGACGAGCACGGGAATTGCCGGATGCGCCCTGCGCAGCGTTTCAACCGCGCCGGAAATCGTGTCGCGGATCCCCGCAAGCCCCGCGTTCGCCTGATAGTCGAGCACGAAGAGCCGGGGAGCTTCGACCCGCGCGAGCATGTCGATCACGGCGGGCTCTCCCTTGCCGTTGCCGGAAAAACCGAAATTCAGGACGGGCCGGTTCAGCGCACGGCTCAAGATCGCCGTGTACGAACACCCCGGGCGCGATGCGCACGCCCCCTGCGTGATCGAGCTGCCGTAGACGACCAGCGGCGACGGGTCGGGCCACGGCCCCGGCAGTTCGAGCCGCGCCCCCTCCCCGATGCCGAGCCGGAACTCCTCCACCCCGCTGTAGAGCGGCCAATTCAGCTGAAACTCGTTGAATTCGCCCTCCGGGCGGTCGAGCAGCAAGGCATCGTACTCATTCGCGGGGAAAGGGTAACGGGTAACGCCGATGAAACGGCGGTGTCCGGCCGGACCGGCGTAAAGGTCGAAACCGCCGGAGCCGGTCAGTGCCTGGTGCTCCCGCTGGCTGTGGTCCGAGAGCTTCACGCGGAGCCGGATGCGGCGGCTGTCGGTGCGGAAAGTCAGCATACCGCCCGACGTATGTCTGCCGAGGTTCACAACCGCTTCCGGCAGAACCGGGTCCGGAATCACGCGCAGGAATTTCTCCCCCGGCCGCCGGAATGCAAATCCGTCGAGTCTGAAACGCGGATCGTCGGCTCCAAGCCAGACGAATCCGTCTTCCCGAAGCTCGTGCTCTTTCATGTTCTCATCATAACAGCCGATATCGAACTGCTTCATATTCATCTCCAGTTTGAGGCGTACCATGACAGACTATATCCCGAAAACGGGAAAAATGAAAGCCCGCTCCCTTTAAAAGCCCGTTTTTTTGTGCTATATTAGAACAATGTGATTGTAAAGAACCTTCCACAAGGAAAGCCACGTCTATGAGTGAAACGATTATCGTCCTCGATTTCGGCTCCCAGTACAGTCAGCTGATCGCGCGCCGGATCCGCGAATGCCGGGTCTACAGCAAAATCATGCCGTACCACACGAAAGCGGATGCGATCAAGGCCGAAAATCCGAAAGGAATCATCCTCTCCGGCGGACCGTCCAGCGTCTATTCGCCGAACGCGCCGAAGTGTGATCCGGCCATCTTCGAACTCGGAATCCCGATTCTCGGCATCTGCTACGGGCTCCAGCTCATGATCCAGACCCTCGGCGGGGAGATCTCGCGCGGCAAAGCGCGCGAATACGGCAAAGCGATGCTCGACATCGTCGAGCCGGGCGAGCTTTTCATGGGACTCTCGCCGCGCATCCAGGTCTGGATGTCCCACGGCGACAAAGTCTCGAAGATGCCGGAGGGCGGTTTCAGGGTGCTCGGTTCGAGCGGAAACACCGAATTCTGCGCGGTGCATATGCCGTCGCGCAACATCTACGGCATCCAGTTCCACCCCGAGGTCGTCCACACGCCCGAAGGCAAGAGCATCATCGGCAACTTCTGCCGCCGCATCTGCAAATGCAGCGGCGACTGGACGATGGAGTCGTTCATCGAGCAGCAGGTCCGCGAAATCCGCGAAAAGGTCGGCAGCTCGAACGTGATCCTCGGGCTCTCGGGCGGCGTCGATTCCTCCGTCGCGGCCGCGCTGATCCACAAGGCGATCGGACGGCAGTTGAACTGCATTTTCGTGAACAACGGTTTGCTCCGTAAGAACGAAGCCGGGCGTGTGCAGCAGCTCTTCGGGCGCAACTTCGACATGAAGCTCATTTATATCGATGCGACCGACCGCTTCCTCGACAGACTTGCCGGCGTCGAAGAACCGGAGAAAAAGCGCAAAATCATCGGCAATGAATTCGTCGAAGTGTTCGACGATGCATCCGCCAGGATCGAGAACGCCGAATTCCTCGCGCAGGGGACCACCTATCCCGATGTGATCGAAAGTGTTCCGATCGACGGGAACCCCGCCGCGATGATCAAGAGCCACCACAATGTCGGCGGACTCCCCGAAGAGATGAAATTCAAGCTTCTCGAACCGCTGTCACGGCTCTTCAAGGACGAGGTCCGTGAAGTCGGCCGCCAGCTCGGACTCCCGGAGGATGTGGTCATGCGCCAACCGTTCCCGGGGCCGGGCCTCGCGGTGCGCCATCTCGGAGCCATGACCCGCGAGACGCTCGACCTCCTGCGTGATGCGGATGAGATCGTCGTCGATGAAATCAAGAAAGCGGGGCTCTATTACAGCGTCTGGCAGACCTTTGCGGTCTTCCTGCCGATCCGCACGGTCGGCGTGATGGGTGATGAACGCACCTACGACTATGTCGTTGCGCTGCGCGCGGTCGAGAGCTCCGACGGCATGACCGCCGACTGGGTCCGGCTGCCCTACGATCTGCTTGGCAGGATCTCCTCGCGCATCATCAACGAGGTCAACGGCGTGAACCGGGTGGTCTACGACATCACCAGCAAACCGCCGGGGACCATTGAGTGGGAATGAGGCCGACATGCAGATCATAGCCGGCGCCGCCCGCAACATCACGCTCGCCGTGCCTCCCGGAATCGGGGTGCGCCCGACTGCCGGCCGCGCCCGCAAAGCGCTTTTTGACAGTATCGGGAGCCGTATCGCGGGAAGCGCGATTCTCGATTTGTGCGCAGGCTCGGGGGCGCTCGCGCTCGAAGCCGCGAGCCGGGGGGCCGCAAGCGCCGCCCTCGTCGAATCGGACCCGCGCCATATCCGGGTGATCGAAGAGAATATCGCGCGGGTGGAAAAAGCCGGGGTCAACTGTGAATTCCGGGTGATAGCCGCAAGCGCGGAGAATGTCTCCGGCTATATCGGGCGGATTCCCTCGCCGGATCTTGTTTTTGCGGATCCCCCCTACCCCGTATCAGCCGCGCTTTTTGAACAGATACTCGGGCACGAACGCTTCCGCGTATTCGCCTCCGGCGCGCTGCTGGTCTGGGAGATACCGGATACGCCCGGCAGCGCCGGAACCTTTCTCGCCTGCCCGAACCTCGCGAAGCTGCAGGTGCGTAAATTCGGCGGAACGGACTTCCTGCTCGGGGAGATCCGGCCATGACCAACCGTTACCGCTGGCGATTCGCCTCCGAAGCCGTGCGCGCCGAGCTTGGCGACACACCTGAAATGCTGCTTGAAACCGGGGAAGAGATCAAGGCGAACCCGGTTCGCCGCGTGGTGCGCTGCGGTGAATATTTCCTGAAATGCGACCGGCGCGGAGCGGCGCGGTTCCATCGCGAGTGGAAAAGCGCGGAATTGTTGCGTGCCAACGGGATACCGGTTGTCGAATACCTCGCCTGCGGAGATTCCCCGAACGGCGGCTGCCTCATTACGCGCGCGCTGCCGGATTCGGAATCGGTCGCGGATTACTACTGGTCGCGCTTTGTCCGCGACGGTGAGGATCCGTCGAAGTTCCTCGGACGCTTTGCTCCGTTTGTACGGCAGATCCTCGAATCGGGATTGTTCCATCCGGACTTCCACATCGGCAACATCCTGTATGACAGGAAGAACAAGGCATTCGTCATGGTCGATGCGATGGGGATCCGCAAGGCTTCGCCCTGCGACCGGCTTTTTCGCGGCTACCGGATGCGGCGCATTGTAATGGAGCTGCGTGAACCGCTTGACCGCGACCGCATGCTCCGGCTGATCGAGGCATGCGGAATTTCCGACCCGGAACTCTTTTACGACCGCGCACTCGACCGCGAGGCCGATGCATTGTGGCGGGAGTGGCCGAAGCGCCGCCGCCAGATCCTCGCCGGCTATCCGAAATTCACGCGCCGGATCGACGGCGTGCTGCATGCGGCCGATCCGCTGCGACAGATCGAGGAGACCGTCGACTGCGAAATCCTGGAGGACGACGAAGAGCCGGAAATGCTTGAACGGATGTTCCTTGCCCATTTCTTTCTCCGGATGGCGCTGCTTCCGCACCGTCGCACGGAAGCTTATGACCCGGAGAACGGCCGGCTCTACCTTGAGCCGGTTCCGGTCCGTGCGGTTCCGGCCCGTGCCGACGACCAGCGGGAGCGGATGGCCGCCTTCGACCTGCCCTCGGAGCCGACCGACTGGATCAGGGACGGGGATGGCGACGTGCGGTTTTTCAATCTGAAGCGCATTGCGAAATTCATGTAGCCGGGAAAAGGAATCGGACCATGCTAGCGAAGACATTTTCCGCCGCCGTCATCGGCATCGATGCTTATCCGGTTGAGATTGAAGTGAATGCCGCCGCGTCGGAGAAGAGCGCCGGCAATGATAACGCCGTTTCGATCGTGGGGCTGCCGGATATGGCGGTCAGAGAGAGCCGCGACCGGGTGCGCTCCGCGATCCAGTCCTCCTGTTTTCTTCCGCCCAAAGGATTTACGGTTGTGAACCTCGCCCCGGCGGATCTCCGCAAGGAGGGCGGCGCCTTCGACCTCGGGATCGCGCTCGGTATGCTGGCCGCGACCGGAACGGTTCCGCCGGAAACACTTGCAAAATACGCGGTGATCGGCGAACTCGCGCTTGACGGCTCGATCCGTCCGGTCAAGGGGGCGCTGCCGATCGCAGACTGCCTCGCGCGCCGGAATCAGCTTGCCGGGCTGATCGTCCCTGTGACGAATGCCGAGGAAGCCGCGCTGGCGGCGGGTGGCCGGATGCCGGTCTATGCGGCGGCGTCTCTGCGGGACGCGGTATCGATCCTGCTCGACGGCAATGCGTTGCCCTGTCATGCCGATTTGCGTGAATACACCGGCCGCCATGCCGCCGGGCGCGAGCCGGACTTCGACGAAGTCAAAGGGCAGATGATGGCGCGCCGGGCGATGGAGATCGCCGCCGCCGGAGGCCACAACCTGCTGATGAACGGGAGTCCGGGGACGGGCAAATCCATGATCTCCATGCGGCTGCCCGGAATTCTCCCGCCGATGACGATCGAGGAGACGCTTGAAACGAGCCGGATCCACAGCGTGCTCGGCCTGCTTTCGGACGGCCAGCCGCTGTTGAACCGCCGCCCGTTCCGCGCGCCGCACCACACGATCAGCGACGTCGGGCTGATCGGCGGCGGACGCGATCCGAAGCCGGGCGAAATCAGCCTTGCGCACAACGGTGTGCTGTTTCTCGACGAACTGCCGGAATTCAAGCGCAATGTCCTGGAAGTGCTGCGCCAGCCGCTCGAAAACGGCCTTATCACAGTCAGCCGCGCCGCCGGAAGCTGCACGTTCCCGGCGCGCTTCATCCTCTGCGCCGCGATGAATCCGTGTCCGTGCGGACGCGGCGACTATGAGCTCGGCTGCACCTGCAAGCTCGAAGAGAAGCGGCGCTATCAGAAGCGTATCTCGGGGCCGCTGCTGGATCGCATCGACCTGCTGGTCCCGGTCCGTCAGCTTTCTCAGGATGAGTTAATGGCCGCTCCCGACGGAGAATCGAGCGAGGTGATCCGCGAACGCGTCATCAAAGCGCGCGCAATTCAGCGCGAACGGCTCGGGAAGTTCGCGCTTTACTGCAACAGTCAAATGAGCAGCCGCGACCTTCAGAACTTCTGCCGGCTCGCCCCGTCGAGCGCGCTGCTGCTGCGCACGGCGATCACAAAATTCAAGCTGAGCCCGCGCGCCTACGACCGGATCCTGAAAGTCGCCCGGACCATCGCGGACCTCGCCGGTTCCGCGGCAATCCGCGACGAGCACATCTTCGAAGCGATCAACTACCGCAAATCCGGCTTTCCGGCGGAATAGCCGCCTATGGATCCTCTTTTCACGCACACACTGGACGGCTGGGAGTCGTGGGGGCGGGTGTTCCACTCCCCGGAGGCGTTCGGGCCGCTGGTCCGGGAGATTCTCCGGCGCGAGCACCTTCCCGCCGTGCCGCCGGAGAACTGCCGCCCCGGAACCAATGCGGTTTTCCGGTGCGGCGGCCATATCGTCAAGATTTTCGCCCCGCTTGAGAGCGGACCTGACACGGCAGCCGATTACAAAGTGGAATGTTACGGCCTTGAACAGGCAGGCAAGGCCGGAGCCGCGGCCCCGGCCGTCGTCGCGGCGGGTGAAATCCGCGACCGTTATCTGTTCCGCTACCTGATCCTGGAGCGGATCGACGGCGTTGAGTTCGGTGCGGCGCGGCCGTTTCTCTCCGATTCCGGCAAAGAGGCCGCGGGACGGCAGGTGCGGGAGATTCTCGAAAAGCTGCAAGCCATTCCCCCCTGCCCGGATGCGCCCGATGCGGCCGGGCGGGCGGCGGACAACAAACGCTGGAGCGCGTTCCCGGAGTCATTCCGGAAGGGACGAACCGCTTTCCTCAATGCGCTTCCGCGGCGGAGGCGCGGCTTTGTCCACGGCGACCTGACCGGCGATAACGTATTGATTTCAAACAGCCGGAAGCTGTATGTCATCGACTTCGCCGACGCCTGTGCGGCGCCGCCGGAATATGAACTGCCGCCGGTACTCTTCGACCTTTTTGCATTCGATCCGCTCCTGCTCGGCGGCTGCTTCGGCCAGATGAACCGGAACGAGCTTGCCGACCGCTGCTTCGAAAGCCTGCTGCTTCACGACTTCGGGGCAAATATCGTACAGGACGGATTCGGCCCGGCTTCGCAATATCAGACGCTGGCGCAGCTGCGGGAAGAGCTGCTGCGGAAACTCTCCCGCGCCTTATGAATCGCGAAGATTGTCCGCCCGGATCTCCGCGACGGAGTTTTCATCCATCCCGGCGGCGGCGAGGAACTCCCCGATCAGATCGGTTTTCTCCCGGCAATAGGCGTCGACGTCATCCGGATAATATGCGGCGAGCCGGAATTTCAATGCCGCATAGCGTTCCGCGTCATACGGATGCGTACGCAGGTAGTCGCGGAGCTTCAGGTGGTTCTCGACCGCGGGCGTGTGTTCCCGGCAGACATAGAAGTTATGTGCGAATGCGAAGCGCGGCGAGCGCGTGAACGCCTCCCTCCCCGGAATCCCGAGGTCGCCGCGCCGCTGGAAGCCGAGCGTTTCAAGCCGCGCCGCCGCCTCGCCGAACTTCTCCCATCGCGGCAGGATCACATCGATATCGATGACAGGCTTCGCCGCAAGTCCCGGAACCGAGGTGCTGCCGACATGTTCGATCCGGCACTCGATTCCGGCAAGCGTCTCCGTCAGAACGTGTTTCATCTCTTCAAACATGTCCGTCCATTCCGGACGGTATGGAACCACTTCAATGGCCATTTCTCATGCCCTCCCTGCCAGCGGCGCGGAATGCCCGCGGGCTGCAATTGTAATATCTGCTGAACGCCTTCGAAAAGGCGAATGCATCCGAGTATCCGACCCGTTCCGCAATCTCCTTCAGGCTGCAGCTGCTGCGAACCAGCAGAGCCGCCGCGTTTTCAAGCCGCATCCGGCGCAGCAGCTCCTGCGGAGGCGCGCCGTAAAGTTCCCCCGCCGCCTTGTAGAAGCGGGATTCCGACATACAGGCGCAGCGCGCCATTTCCGCCACGCTCCAGGGGTGCTGCAGACGGCTTCCGACTTTTTCGAACACCGGTTCGAGCCTGAGGCGCAGCCGGCGGTCCGGTCCGCCGGAACAGAGCTCTGACTCCAGATACCGCCACAGCGCCTCCCCCGTCGCTCCGGCCCGTTCCGGGTGCCGCCGCTCCTCGAGATAGAGCAGCTCCGCCAGCAGCCGGATGCCGTCAGGCTCCCGGGCAGCCCGGTGAAAGGCAGTTTCTTCCACCTCATCCGGCAGCAGTTCCGGACAGAAATGGAACCAGAGCAGCCGGAAACGCCCCGCCCCGGCATAACGGTGCGGCCCCCCGACCGGCAGAAAAACCGCCTCCCCCGGCAAAGCCGTGCCGCTCTCATTGCCGATCTCAATCCTCATCTCCCCTTCCAGCGGGAACAGGAGCTCATGCGCATGAAAATGCTCGCGCCGGATCCGGTATCCCGGCGCGAGGTCGCTGATTCCGCCGATCAGCCGCTGCACGCGGTAGCTGCCGCTCTTTTCCGGACGGCCGAAGAACAGAAAGCGTTCCTTCGACCCTTCCGGGATAAGGATAGTCTCAGACATGTTTTCGACAGAAACGGCCATTTGCTTTTCTCCGGTTTGCGGTATAATAAAATAAAGCACAATCAACCGGAAAGCAAGGAGCGGACCATGAAAAGCAGACTGATTCTGAACCGGCATTACACGATCGGAGAAGTGGACAACCGGATTTACAGCGGTTTTATCGAACACCTCGGCCGCGCGGTTTACGAGGGAATTTATCAGCCGGGTCACCCGTCGGCGGACGAGGACGGGTTCCGCACCGATGTTCTCGAACTGATCCGCGGGCTCGACATGCCGCTGACCCGCTATCCCGGCGGAAACTTCGTTTCAGGATACAACTGGGAGGACGGCGTCGGGCCGCGCGGCAAACGGCCGGTACGCCTTGATCTCGCATGGAAGGCGCTTGAGCCGAATACGTTCGGAACCGACGAATTCATGAAATGGTGCCGCAAAGCCGGAACCGCCCCGATGATGGCCGTGAACCTCGGCACACGCGGAGCCGCCGATGCGCAGCGTCTTGTGGAGTACTGCAACTTTCCGGCCGGAACCGAGCTCTCCGACCGCCGCCGCGCGAACGGCTCCGAAGCGCCTTACGGCGTGAAGCTCTGGTGCCTCGGCAACGAAATGGACGGCCCCTGGCAGACCGGGCAGCGTTCCGCCGACGACTACGGCCGCACCGCGCGCGAAGCCGCCAAGATGATGAAGTGGACCGACCCGTCGATCGAACTCGTGGTCTGCGGTTCCTCCTCCGGCGCCATGCCGACATTCGGCAGCTGGGAGGAAACGGTGCTCGGGCACACCTGCGATCTTGTCGATTACCTGTCGATCCACCAGTACTTCGGGAACCGCTGCGGCTGCACGCCGGGATATCTCGCCCGGGCCGAGGCCATGGATGAGTTCATCAGCCGCATTGCCGCCTGCTGCGACGCGGTCGGGGCAAAGAAGAAATCCGGTAAGAAGATCATGCTGAGCTTCGATGAGTGGAACGTCTGGTTTCATTCGAACGGCGATGAAAGCAAGTCGCCGGAGTGGACCGTCGCGCGCCCGCTGCTCGAAGACATTTACACGATGGAGGATGCGCTGCTCGTCGGACTCCTGCTGATGACGCTGCTCAATCACGCCGACCGCGTGAAGATCGCCTGCATCGCGCAGAGCGTGAACGTGATCGCCCCGGTCATGACCGAGAAAGAGGGCAAGGCGTGGCGGCAGACGATCTACCACCCGTTCGCGCTGACCTCGAAATACGGCCGCGGCACGACGCTCCGCGTCGTCGTCGACTCCCCGTGCTATGACGCCGAGTTCAGGCACGACCGGAATGCGCCGCCGGAGCCGTGCAGAGAAATTCCTTATCTCTACACGGCCGCCGTCCACAATGAGGAGCGGGGCGAAATCGCGATTTTTGCCGCGAACCGGAGCCTCGCGGAGCCGATGGAGCTCGAAGCGGTCCTGCAGGATTTCGGCGCCGAGTCGGTCATCGAGCACAAAACGCTGCATCACAAGGACCTGAATGCGGTCAATTCCGCCCGGGAGGAAGCCGTCAAGCCGGAAGCGCTCTCCGGAGCGCGGCTCGACGGCGATGCGCTGAGCGCCCTCCTTCCCGCCGCGAGCTGGAATATGATCCGGATCAGGCTGAAGGAGCCGCCGGCGGCGTCACGATGAACCAGCGGTAGGCGCCGAGAAACAGAATCCGTCCGTCCGCGAGCTCAAAGACATAATCCGTCTTCGGCAGCAGCAGGAGCGGCGGATTCTCCTCGATGCGCTTCAAATTCAGGAAAGCCGACGTGCCGCCGCCGCACCAGAGATAATCGCCGGTCACAAGCCACGGCCCCCGCAGTTGGGCGCCTCCCTTGAAAAATGCGGGGGCGGCATCCGGCGGATCACTTTTCTTCCTGCCGCCGGACTGACAGAAGATCCATTCCGCGCGATCCGAACCCTGCGGAATCCGGTAAATGCGCTCCATCCAACTGCATGATGTACAGTAGATTGCATCATCTCCGCCTTTCCACAGATAATCGCAGTCGGTACCCGCCCACGGCATGCGGAACAGCATGCGGAAGCGGTTTTCCCGGATGTTGTAACTCCAGATCTGCGTATAGTTATTCGTGTAGGAGAGCAGGAAGACAAGCTCATTTTCACTGCGGGCCGTGAGCCCGGAGAGTCCGCCCCGGAGCTTGTCGAGCTCCGTCAGCTTCTCACTGCGCTCGGAGCTGAAGAGCAGCTTGCGGCCCGTCCCGTCGAGTTCGACCGAAAGCATGTAATTGCACCGGTTGTGTACGGCCCACTCCTCATCCCCGGCCAGCGCATAGATCCGGCCCCCGTGAATCAGCAGACTCCGGACCGGCTGCGTGGAAAAATCCCGGCAGACATTCCAGGTTCTCCGCTGCCGGTCATAGATGCGGAGGTTCGAGCCGGTGTCGACAAATGCGAAGTGCGTGTCTGAAATTGCGAGCGGCAGCTTCAGAACCGTATCGCCGGAACGGTCCCTCCCCGTCAGATTCGCGCCGGCGGGAATCGGCGGCTCCCATTTTCCGTCCCGTCCGCGGACGACAATCCGTTCGTCACTGAAAAACAGCAGGACTTCCCCCGCCTGTTGCGCCGCGCCGAGCAGATGCGGGAACCGCTCCCCTGATCCGGGAATCCGGAACAGCCCCGGAAGATCCTGATAGTTGCCGGTTTCGATCTCAAAGGCGGAATTCAGCTCCCGGAAAAATTCCATTTTCCTGACGCCCACATAGCCTTTGCGTGAATCGTCGAAGAAGAGATGCTCCGCGACCGAGCCGTACGCGTTGCCGAAGTTATTGCTTTTCAGATGCTGAATATTGAATTTTTTCATCGCCGGGGCCATCTTCAGCAGCTGCGGAAACGCCTCTTTCGAGCGGGCGCGGAGAAACATCATGACCACCCGCTCCAACTCCTCGAATTCCGAGTGCATGCCATGCTTCTCCTGATAGGCTTTCAGCAGCCGGTCCGGCAAAGTATCTCTTTTCAGGAACTGGCGGCAGAAATCGCGCAATACCCAGAGGCCGGAGCTTTCGAGGTTCTGATCCCGCACTCCCTGCCGCGGCTGAAGCAGCCTGGGATTCAATGCTGCGATGCGCTCGAAGCAGCGTTCGATTGCACGAGTGAAATTTTCCGTGGAAATCTCCCGGATGGCCTCCCACATCGCATCAAGCTGGTATATCATCGGCTTCACGCTGTCGAGGCGGCTGTTTTCAATGAATTCGCACAGCTCCCGCGTCTCCTCCAGATGAGCGGAAAGCATCGGAATATCCAACGGCTGATTGCTGAAAAACAGCGTGGTCAGATATCCTTCACGGAGTATCTTATTTATCTTTTCCGACTCATCCGGATGTGTTTGCAGATATTGATCCGCCTCGCGGTACAGCGTCGCATAGTCGGCCAGCCGCTGTTTCAGCCAGCCGGCGCTGTCGCAGTAATGATAGAAATCCCAGTTGGAGCGGATGACCACATCGCGGAGATGGGTCAGCTCCTTCAATGAACCGATGCCGTCCGACAGGTCGAACGGATAATAGAGCCGCTTCATCTCTTCGACTCCCAACCGCCGCATCTCCCGGCAGAGTGCGGCGTAACCGGTCTTCAGCTCCGGCGGGAACTCAGAAAAGTCCTTCGTCAGACACTCACCGAACAGCATGGTTACATCGAATACGCCGCTCCGGCTTTCCGGAAAATCGGCATGGAATTTCTTCATCCGTTCAAATTGCGCGCGGCTCGCGGCAAGCCTCCCCTCTGCCACGGGGACCGCCCGGAGGATTTTTGAGTGGTAAATCAGCTCCGCATAACGTATCCTTTCGTTTTCCGGCGCAAGCGACAGCGCGGCGAAAAGCCTGCCGGAGGCGCTGCGAAATTTTTCCAGCTCTCCCGATTGCCCGCTGCCCTGGCTCCTGACCAGCCGCATATATTCGCCGATATAGCGCTTTGCCTCGGCCAGGCGGTCGGCTTCTGCCGGGACATTTCCTTCCGCGAGCTTCCCTGTGAGCGAACCGCAGACGGAACGGACCGCCTCCGGCGTGTGCGTGAACACGTCCGGATATTCGACTGTTCCGGCCGGCTTGTCTCCGGTCGTGCGGATCAGCAGCTTCAGTTTAATCGCCTCCCCCGCGGCCGGCTCAAATTCAAAGGTCAGGAGCCGGGCGGAGGACGTCAGCGCAAACAGTTCGCCGGTCAGCTTCCGCTCGTCCGTCACAGTTCCGAGGCGGGCCCGTTCGAGGACCTGAACCGCCGGGCATTTCAACAGCATGCGTTCCACTTCATCGACAAACGGATCGATCAGAGCGCTTTGCGTTTTCGGGACACCGACGTTGCGCACCGAAACCGAGGAAAGATAGACGGGATCCCTTTCGGCCAGCTTTGCCGCTGCACGCCGGATCTCCGCGCAGACGGTTTCCGGCGTCGCCTCCTCCGGGGTCCGCCAGGCGCAGTCGGCCAGGCGAAAGCCGTTCTTCGCATTGAAGACGACCAGCCTCTGCGGTTCCAGAACCGCAAAAAAATCCGCATGCGGAAAGCTGCGGATCAGCTTTCTACCGGTCAGCCCGGCGCCGGAGAACTCGTGTTCCCTGAGCACCTTCGCGATTTCGGAGCGCTCCAGCAGGACGAGTTCGCCGTCGCCGGACAGCCGCGCCGCCGTGAGCTCCGCCAGAGCGGATTCCCCGATGAGGGCCAGCTTCCTTGGAGCATCCGCGGCCAGGAGCAGGTAAAGCGGCAGCAGGAAGCCGGCGACGGCAAGCAGCAGTTTCATTTCGGTATCTCCGATCGTTTTATCTGTCCTGAAATCCCATCCTGACTGTAAGATGCGGAAAACCGCGGATTCTTATCGCGGTTCCGGATTATTCTCTTCCCCATGCTCCGACAGGCGGCGGCGGTAGTCGCGCGGAGCGAGCCCGCTGAATTTCCGGAAGCGGGTCGAGAAGTAGAACGCATCCGGCATGCCGGACCGCTCGGCCACCTCCGCGACGGAAAGCTCCGGATTTTCCAGCAGCAGCGCCGCGCGCCGGAGCATCGTGAACTCCCGGTACTGCCGCGGCGATACGCCCGCCACCGCCTTGAATTTTGCGTAGAACGCCGCGCGCGACAGGCCGCATTTCGCTGCAAGGCGGTCGATGCTCCACTCCGCGCCCGGCCCGGCGAGCAGATTCAACGCAAGCCGGATCCGCGCATCGGCGCACTCCGTCCCGGGAGCCTGCCGGTTGTATCCCCGCACCAACGCCGTTTCCAACAGGAGCCGCGCGAGCGGGTTCCAGCCCGGCGGACGTTCGTATTCCAGGCGGTGCGCCTCGCGGAGCTCCTCCGTGACGCATTCAAGTTCCGCTCCTTCGAGGCGGACGATTCCCGCACCGGGCAGCGCTTCGTGCCAGAGATGCTCGCGCTGCAGCTGCGGCCGCGCGAGAAAATGGAACCAGAGCAGCTCCCACCCCGGTTCCGGCGTGAAGAAGTGACGGAAATGAGGCTTCAGCAATACGAGTTCTCCCGCCGTCAGCATATGAGAGTTCTCTCCGAATGCAAAGCGCCCCCTGCCGTTCAGCACCAGCAGCAGCCCGTAACACTCCGACAGCCGCTGCGTCCACGGGACGGAGTCCGGCGTGCAAAGCGTGCGGCCGGAGGTGAAATCGGCCTCCTCGTTCGGGTTTTTATTCAGCATGATTGGACTTTTTCAAATGTTTTTCAGATTTTTTCCCATTCCGGAAGCAGCCCCTCCATGCTATAATATATATGAAAACCAAGGAAAAACAAGGAGATTCCCCATATGGCGAAATCGGACAGAATGCAGTTCCCCCCTCTCGGCTCCGTCAAGCTCGCCGGTTCCATCGCGGAGCAGATGGATGCGTTCCTCTTCGAACGCATTTTTTCGGAAGAGGCGCAAAATATCGTCTACCGCGAAGCGGAGGATGCGTTCCGCAACTGCGTCGACGATGAGCAGGAAAGCTGCGGCATCTGGCAGGGGGAGTACTGGGGCAAGTGGATGATCGGCGCGGTCCGGGTCTGCGAATATACGGGAAACAGCGAACTCAGAACGTTCATCCGCGCCGGCGTTCACCGGATGCTCGGGCTGCAGCGGCCCGACGGCTACCTCGGGACCTACCGCAATTCTCTGAACATGTTTCCCGGCGACCCGGAGAAAAATCTGCGGATCCTCGGCTGGCCCTGCAACTGGAACTGGAACATCTGGTGTCGCAAATACACGCTCTGGGGCCTGCTCGAATGCTGGCGGCTGCTCGCGGAGCCGGAGATTCTCGACGCGGCCCGGAGATTTGCGGATCACCTGATCGCGGAACTCCGCGACAACGGAATCGACCTCGGGCTCACCGGAACCTTCGCCGGAATTCCGAGCGGCTCGATTCTGAAGCCGGTCGTGCTGCTTTACGAAGCGACCGGTGAAACGCGCTATCTCGACTTCGCGAAAACGATCGCGGCGAACTGGAAGCGCGCCGACAACCGCTGCCCGAACCTGATCGCGAACGCGCTCGGCGGAGCCCCGGTCCACACCTGGTATCCCGAACCGGAGAAGTGGGCGAAGGCGTATGAAATGCTCTCATGCTTCGACGGCCTTCTGGAACTGCACCGCGTCACGGGCGATCGTGAACTGCTCGACGCGGCGGAACGGTTCCACCGCGCACTGGATTCCGAGCGCAATCCGCTGCTCAGCGTCGGTTTCAACGACATCTTCGCCGGAGCCGCCGGACAAATCAACGCGATCACTGAACCGTGCGATGTGATTCACTGGATGCGGCTCTGCTTCGAGCTCTTCGCGCTGACCGGCGAAAGCCGCTATATGGATGATTTCGAGCTCGCATACTGTAATGCGTTCCTCGGTTCCTCCTACCGCGACGGCAAATGGGGTGCGCGCGGCATCCGAGGACAGGGGCGGCACCTGACCGCGCTTGAACAGGCGAAGTTCACGCACAACCACTGCTGTGTCAACAACATTCCGCGCGGCTTCATGAATGCGGCGCAGGCGGGAGCGTCAGTCGGAGGCGACACGATCTGCTGTAATCTTTATACACCGTTCACCGCCGCATTGGAGGGAGGATTCGGCTCTGTTTCCCTCGAGGCCGGGGAAGGCTATCTCCAATACGGTGAGACGGAGATCCGGTTTGAATTCGCCCTGACCCGGCCGGTTACGGTCCGGCTGCGGATTCCGGGCTGGTGCCCCACGGCCCGGATCGAGAGCGGCGGCGAAACGTTCGAGGCGGAAGGAGGGCGCTTCTTCGACCTGCCTCCCGTCACGCAAAGCGGGAGCCGCACCGTGAAAATCCGTTTTCAGCGCGAGGCGTCCATCCGCGATCTCTCCCCCTCCGGCGACGGCGGCCCGTGGTTCCGCAAGCGCTGGACGGAGCCGGGCCTGGAGGAGCTGTATCTCGAAGAGCCGCGCAGCATCGTGACCTTCGGCCCGCTGCTGCTGGCCCGCAGCAGGTTCAACGGCAATACGGAAGAGGAGATGTTCCATTCCGAATCCATCGCCGGGCGCGGCGTCTCCTGCCGCCTGACGCCGGAGAAGCCGTGCGGAACCCGCTGCCGCTTCCGCGCGGAATTCACCGCTAACGGGCGGAGCTGGACGACCGCGCTGTGCGACTGCGCCTCCGCCGGGAACGTCCTCTCCGGCGATCAGCGCCTTTTCTCCATTTACTTGTAATATGCGCCGATCCGCCGTATAGTATGAATATGGCGGAACGAGCGGAAAAACCGAAGATCAGTGCGATGGAGAAGGCGATGCGCCTGCTCTCCCGGCGCGCCCTGACGGAACGCGAGCTTTATATGAAGCTCAAAGCCGCGGAATATGCGTATCCGGAAATCCGCGACACAATCGCGGAATGCCGCCGCCGCGGCTTCGTGAATGACGAACAGTTCGCCGCCGACTACGCCGGGGTCCTCGCGGACCGGGGGCTCGGCGGGCGGCGGATCAAGCTTGCGTTGAGCAAACGCGGGATCCCACGGCAGCTTCAGGAGCAGCCGCTCGAAGAGGCGGCGGAAACCGAGTTGGAGCGTGCTCTGCAGGCGCTTGAATACAAACTCCGCATGCTTTCCCGGGAGACCGATCCGCGCAGGAAACGCGAAAAGGCGTTCCGTTTTCTCATCAGCCGCGGTTTCTCCTGCGACAGCTGCCGCGAGGCGATCGACAAAACCGATTTCACCATCTGAGGGAGGGCTTTTATGCGATACCGTATCATTTTCCTGCTGACGCTGTTGTGTGCCTTCACGCTTGCCGCGGAGACGATCGACTGGGACAGCGCGCCGAAAGTGCAGGACGGCGTCCGCCTGGTCAGGATCGAGCGGGAACAGCCCCGGCTGATGAAAATCAACCTCATGCGGATCGATCTGCATACGAAAGGGCTTCAGTTCACGGGAACCGCGCGTGACCCGGATTGGGGCAAGCCGATGCCCGACTGCGGGGATACGCTGATCCGGACGAAGCGGATCCGCACACGCGATTTCCTGCTGAACGCGCGGAAGCCCGGAAAGGAGGGCGGCTCAGGACTCAACATGATCGTCGCCGCAAACTCCGCCCCCTGGTGGCCCTGGAAGCCGCCCTACAACCATAAGTATGCGCATCCGGCCGGCCTCGGGATCCTGAATGGCGAGGTGATTTGCGACACGAAACCGCACAGGGCCGTCTTTGTGGTCTATGCGGACGGCAGGGTTGATATCGTCCCCGCTGTTCCGGAAGAGGATTACCGGAAGATCCGGGTCGCGGCTTCCGGATTCGCCATCCTCCTGCGGAACGGTGAATTCGCCGTCGGCGGAAATTACGAAAAGAGCCCGATGCCGCGCATCGCCTACGGCTTGTCGAAGGATCGCCGCTATCTTTATATCGTCACCGTCGACGGCCGCCAGAAGGAGTGGAGCATGGGCGCTACCGGCCGGGAGACCGCCGAGCTCCTGAAGGACGCCGGAGCCGCCGACGCGGTCAACATGGACGGCGGCGGCTCCGCCACACTCTGCTACTGGGATGAAAAAGCCCGGAAGCCCGTAACGGTCAACCGCCACACGGAAAGCGGTTATCAGCGGACGGTCGGCTCGAACATCGGAATCTGCATCGAACGCTGACCGCCTCCCGCCATCACGCAGCTTCTTTCTACCGGATAAGTCAATATCCGGATTGACAAACGCCATTTTTCATGGTACTATTAAAGGTTGAAACTATTTTTTGCGATCATGAAGGAAACACAGATGTCAACATTCACTTTCAATTGTCCCCGGTGCAGTGAACGCATCGAAGCACAGGATGAGTGGCGCGGGCAGGAGGCGCCCTGTCCGCATTGCGGGGAAGCGGTTCAGATTCCGGGCAGGATCGAGCTTATCGCGGCACAGCCGGGACAAAAGAAAAAGTTTCCTCCTGTGCTGATTCTCGCCCTTTGCGGCACCGGGCTGTTCATCCTGATCCTCGCCGGCATCCTGCTTGCCGTCGTGTTCTCCCGTGCGCAGAAAAGTACGCCGGACCGGGAGACTGCGAAGGCCGCGCCCGTCCGCATTGAACCGGCCCGGAAAAAACCCGCGCTGACATTCAATGAATCCGCGTGGAAAAACCCGCCCGCCGGGATCGAGACGGTAACCGATTCCACGGCAGGGAACATGATGTATGTGTGCAAAGAGGTCACAAACGCCCCGATGCAGCTCGACACTTCGTATTTCTATTTCTATGCTTACTTTCTGAAAACGCCGCAAGGAGAAAAGAAGCATGTTCTGGTGCTCAACTCCAATGCCGGCCCCTGCAGCCAGATCAATGTGAAATTCGCATCCGGGAAGGAGCGCCGGTACGAGCTGTTGTCCTCCGGCGTAAAAAACGGAGCGTACGATCAATGCCTCGTACAGATTCCGAGCAAAGAATATTTTGAGAATTTCGTGATGGATACCCCGGTCAGCATCGGGGTGCAGCTTCCCGCAGTCCGGAATGGCGCCCCTGTGGAAATGCAGCTTCCCGAAAATCAGGCGGATGCGTTCCGCCGGATGGCCGCGTTTTTCGATGTTCCGCCGCCGGTTGCGTCGCCGGAGCAGCAGGAGGTCCGTGCGCTCGTGCTGACTTTCGACAAACTGGCCAGGCGCTATCCCCGCTATCAAACCGACTCGGATGATTTTCTGGACGGCCTGCTGCCGATGCTGAATCAGTCGGAAAAGCTCTATCCGCAGGTAAGGGGCAAAGAGCTTCTTTCGCGGGATGAGTATAATTTCGTTGCCTGCCTCAGCGTCATGCTGACGAATATACGCATCAGCCTCCGCCAGCATAAGCTGTCCGAGATGTTCCGGAGCAAGGGGAATGCCGAGGAGGCCCGGAAGGCGCAGCTGGAAGCGGAAAAGGTGTTCCAGAGTAACGGAGAACTCTATCAATCCGCCATTGACTATGCGAAAAAAATAGTGCCGGGTTATTCGGCAAAGTAGGTAAGCTGTATCGGGGCGATTCCACGGGAAACACAACAGAGGTTCGAAATGCCTGAATTCAAATTCGACTGTCCGCATTGTCGCAAACACATTTCCGCGGAGGGGGAGTGGGCCGGCATGGCGGTCGAATGTCCGCATTGTTCCGTCTCCATCACGATTCCGTTCCCTCCTCCCCCGAAGCCGTCCGAAGCGGATGCCGCGAAGGCCGCCTCTCCGGGACCGGATGAAAAACTCTGCCCCGAATGCGGAAAAACGATCAAGAGAGAGGCTGTATTCTGCCGTCACTGCAAGCAGCCGATCCAGGAAAAAGCGGCGAAGAGCACATGCAAATGTCCTCTCTGCTGCGAAACCTTTCAAACGGAAGCGGATCATGTCGGAAAGGAGATGTATTGCCCGGTCTGCGGACAGTCGATCACATACGTCTCCGTTCCGCTTCTGCGGAAAGCTCCCCCCGCTGAAAGTGCGGCCCCCGATGCCGTTCCGCTTCTGCGGAAAGCTCCCCCCGCTGAAAGTGCGGCCCCCGGGGCGGTTTCTCCGGGGGGATTGGAATTCAGGCTGTGGAGCAGTGAATTCACAATCAGCGGGGACTACCCGACTGTTTACGCATTGGTTCGCAGGGCTCTAGAGGAGCACGGCTGCCAGATCCAGACCGACAACCCGGAGCGGGGCCTGCTGATCTTTCTCGCGCCCAATTGCAAATATCCCACGCTGTACGCGATCTTCTCACAGAGGACCAATCATATCATCCTGGAAATACAGGCGGCCGACCTCACCAGACGCCAGACCTTATGCAACAGGATCGCGGCACAGATTTCGGATATTTTCACCGAATATAAGGCGGGCAGGATCGATGTGAAGGCGGTTCCCCGCGCGTGTCCTCCGAAATATGCGGACCGGGAAGGAATCAACCTGGAAAAGCAGGCAAAGTTCTACCTCCTGCTCGGCCTGGGAGGATTCCTTTTCTGTCCTATCGTGATTCTCACGTTCGCGGTGCATGTCATGCTGCTCAAAAGGAACACCGAATCACAGAACAAAAACGGCAGGGCGCTCATTGTTGCGGGATTCGCTATTGATACCGTGGTGATTTTCGTGATCTGCATGTATGCACTATACAGGGCAGGACTGTAAAAGCGATATTGAAGCCTCTCCGGACCCGGGGAGGCTTTCGTATGTATCAATTCCGGGACGGGCCGTCCTGCTCGTGCCATCGATAGCACTTTTTCATGAAAAATCTTTCGCAGCCGCTTGCTTTTCCAGGAAATGCGCGTATCTTAAGCTGTGCCAACGATGGCATTTATTGAAATCAACCGGGGAAAACGATGGCGGCGACATTGAAAATGGTGGCGGAAAAGGCGGGGGTGTCGATCCGTACCGCCGGGCGCGCCCTCTCCGGCTCGGGTCCGGTGAAATCCGAGGTGGCGAAACGGGTACAGGCCGCCGCGCGGGAGTTGCAGTATGTCCCGAATGCGGCGGCGCGCAGCCTCAAACAGCAGGCCAGCCGCATCGTCGGGGTGATCTCCGGCAGAAGCTTTCAGAGCGAATGCAGCCAGCGCCGCATCCGTCTGCTTGAGGGGGCGTTCCGGGAGGCGGGGCACCACACGCTGCTCGGCGCGTTGCCGGAGTCGCAGGACGAATTGTTCGAGCTCCTGCGCAGTTGGACCGGCATCGTCGAATCGGTGATCTTTCTCGCATGGCCCCCGGCATGGAACGCCGAAAAACTCCATGCGCTGCCGATCCGCTTCCTCTTCATCGACTGCGAACTCGTATATGCGGGCTTTGAACGGATCGAGACCGACCGCACGAGCGGCGTCGCGGCCGCCGTCA
The DNA here is from genome assembly GCA_018265615.1 of Lentisphaeria bacterium. Lineage (GTDB taxonomy): Bacteria > Verrucomicrobiota > Lentisphaeria > Victivallales > Victivallaceae > Victivallis. The sequence goes on along the minus strand of JABLYX010000008.1, from coordinate 67,132 downwards.
CAGAGCTGATCCGCGCCGGACGGCGCCGCATCGCCCGGGTCGGCACCGACGGGGCCGCCGGGCGGCGCGCGGGGTTCGAACTCGCCCTCTCCCGGGCGGAAGCCGATGTCGCCAGCATCTTTATCGGCAGCAGCGGGCTCGAATTCGCCGACGGATTCGCCGCCGGCAGGGAGCTTGAAGCGTTCCGCGCCGACGCGGTGTTCTTCGACACCGATCGGATGGCGCTCGGTTTCTACCGTTACGCGAGTGAAAACGGCATTCCGATTCCGGCTTCGGTCGCGGTGGCGGGGTTCGACGACGACGCGGCGGGGGCATTCGCAATTCCGGCCCTGACGACAGTTGCGCATCCGGATGCGGAAACCGTGAAGCATGCCGTGGAGAAAGTGCTCTCTCCCGCGGCGGGAAAACCGGAACTCATCGTGTATCCAGCCCGGCTGGTCCGCCGGGAAAGCATATGAAACAACCCTTCCAACAGGAGATAAGGAAATGAAAAAACGTTATTGTCTCGTCGGGACCGGCGGCCGGTCGGAAATGTACATCAAGGCGATCCTGAACACCTTTCCGGAACAGGCCGAGCTTGTCGGCATCTGCGACTCGAACCGGAAGCGGATGGATTACTACAATAAGATCTTCCTCAAGAAGCATTGCAACAACCATCCGGACCTGCCGACCTACAAGGCGCAGGAGTTCGACCGCATGATCGAGGAGTGCAAGCCGGACACCGTCATCGTGACCTCGATGGACCGCACCCATCACAAGTACACCTGCCGCGCGATGGAGCTCGGCTGCGACGTCATCAGCGAGAAGCCGATGACCATCGACGCCGAGAAGTGCCAGCAGATCATCGACACGAAGAAACGCACCGGCAAGAACCTCACCGTCACCTTCAACTACCGCTACGCGCCGCGCAACAGCAAGGTCAAGGAGGTGCTGAAATCCGGCATCGTCGGTGAGATCACAAGCGTCCACTTCGAATGGCTGCTCGACACCTGCCACGGGGCGGACTACTTCCGCCGCTGGCACCGCAACAAGGCCAATTCCGGCGGCCTCATGGTCCATAAGTCAACCCACCACTTCGACCTGGTGAACTGGTGGCTCGACTCCGAGCCGGAGACCGTGTTCGCGATGGGCGACCTGAAGTTCTACGGCAAGATCAACGCCGAAAAACGCGGGATCACGGAGTTCTACAGCCGCGCCCGCGGCAGCAAAATCGCCGCAAAAGATCCGTTTGCGCTGCGCGTCAGGGAGGACGACGAGAACCTCATGGGGCTCTACTACAATGCGGAGGATGAGGACGGTTACTATCGCGACCAGAGCGTCTTCGGGGACGGGATCAGTATTGAAGACAATATGGGCGTGATGGTCCGTTACAAAAACAACGTGGTCATGACCTACAGCCTCTGCGCGCACTGCCCGTGGGAGGGCTACCGCGTGGTTTTCAACGGCACGAAGGGACGGCTCGAGTTCAACGTGGTCGAACGCTCGTTCTGCACGGCCGAGGGTGAGGACTTCAACAGCTTCGGCATGCGCGAAATGGATGAGGACCGTTCGAAACTTTCGCCGGAAATCATCTTCCAGCCGCACTGGGGCAAGCCGCAGGTCATCGAGTATTCGACCGACACGCTCGCGGGTCACGGCGGCGGCGATGCGCGGCTGCTGAAGCACCTTTTCGTCGGAGTCGACGAGGATCCGCTCGGGCTTGCGGCGGGCTACGTCGACGGCGCGAAGTCTATTCTGACCGGCATCGGCGCGAACCTCTCGATGCAGACCGGGCTTCCGGTCAAGGTCCAGGAGCTGATCCACTGGTAAACTCGCCGGTACGGACAGATGCGGCGGCGGATTCTGCGGAATCCGCCGTTTTTCGTTTTCCGGCTTGACATGCGGATTCCCGACTGTACATTATGTGGTAGATACAATAAGGAGTCTGTAACATGCATTGCCCCAATTGCGGAAAAGAGATTCCGGCAGGAGGAACGTCCTGCTCTTCCTGCAGCAATGCGTCCCCTGCCCTTCCGGAGGCGAAACGGCGGGATGTTTATATCATTCTTGCATTTTTCCTCGGCTGGCTCGGCATCCACAGCTTTTATGCGGACCGCACGCTTATCGCCGTCATCCAAATGCTGCTTACGGTGCTGACCTGCGGCCTGCTCGGCCCCGCCGTCTTCCTCCGGGCGCTGATCGAGATGTTTGCGGTCACGCGTGACGGCAGGGGCGTGGCGTTGGGCGGAGATATCACGAGAGACGAGCTTTATCCGGGCAGCCCCATCTTCACCTGTCCCGCCGGGGACACTGTGAACAACGGCAGCGGCTTTCTGAACGC
>JABLYX010000008.1:0-64802 GCA_018265615.1 Lentisphaeria bacterium | reverse complement strand
GAACGCCTCCAATTGCGATTACATCTATCTTGGCGGAGCGACGGAAAGGAATCCGTACTATCCGATTCTCCCGGAAGCGCCGGGCAGCCACCGCGACAATTTCGTCAGCATCCTGTACAGCAGCGGCACTATCGCCGGAAAAAAACAGCCGTCGTCAGTGACAGATATCCGTAAACTGCTGAAGGAACTGGAAAAGAAATCCTCCCCGGAGTGTATTGAGTTTCTCCGGAAAAAGCAAAAGCTGTTTTAACGGAGGCCCCCATGTTTTGTCCGAGATGCGGCCGGGAGGCCGGAGGAAGCAGCACCGTCTGCCTGCTGTGCGGCGCGTCTTTCGCCCCGCGGGCGTTCAAGCCGAAGAGCCGGGTGCTGTATGTGTTTCTCGCGTTCTTCTTCGGCTGGCTCGGCATCCATAACTTCTACGCCCGGCGCAGTCCGTTCGGCTTCGCTCAACTGCTGCTGACCGTGCTCTCCTGCGGTTCCTTTGTCGCCGTATGCGAGCTGTGGGCCATCGTCGAGATGTTTGCGGTCTCGCGTGACGGACGGAATGTGCCGATGCGCGGCCGCGGCGTGCTCGCGGGCTGCGTTCTGCTGGGAACGGCCCTCTTTCTGCTGTTCGCAGCCGCAGCCGGAGCCGTCGCCTGGCCGATAGCCCGGACGATCCGGGAAAACCGGCAGGAGAAGTGCTGCGTGGAGCGTCTGGAGTCCGTCGGCAGAGCCCTTCTGCAATATGCGGAGGAGCATAACGGCGTTTTCCCGGAGGAGCTCGGCCGGCTCGGACTCGCCTCCGATGAAACCGCCTGCCCGGCAGCCGGCCCGTACCTCTATCTCGGAAGCGTCAGGGCGGCCTGGACGGAGTGCCCCGTCCTGCTTGAGCGGCCCGGAAATCACGGCAAACACCGGGTCAACATCCTCTATGCCGACGGCCGGGTCGAAACGAACACCTATCCGGAATCGGTCAGGAGCACAACGGAGCTGCTCGGGACGCTTGCCGACCTTGAACCCGACGCGGCGATCCGGACATTTCTGAGAGAGCACCGGCCGAAGCGCTGAGCAGCCCGGCTTTCTCCTGCCGTCCTTCCTTATATTTCTGATATATTTTTATCAATCGAACCTGTCTGTGTCCCGCACCCGCCCGGAAATCTTTGATATATTTTTATCAATTGAGCATAAGGGAGTTGCGCATAAAATATATTTTCATAAAAAAGCAGATCTTTCCCCTCCCGCCCGCTTGAAATCGGCATTTTCTGCGCTATTTGTTAAAGAAGCCCGAAATGTTCAATTTCACAGGAGAATTAATATGAGCTGTCAGTGCCAGAGCGCCGCTGAATCCCCCTGCCGGACACCGGAGGAAGCGGCGAAATTCGACGAACTCGGACGTTTCATCGCATCGCTGAATGTGGATTCGGTTCCGGACCGCAGACGCGGCTACCTGATCCAGATCCTGCACCGGGCGCAGAATATATTCGGATACCTCCCTGAAGAGGTTCAGCGGTTCGTCGCCGAGGCACTCAGCCTCTCCCGCGCCGAAGTCTACGGCGTGATCAGTTTCTACAGCTACTTCACCGACAAGCCGGTCGGCCGTTACAAGATCAACGTCTGCACCGGAACCGCCTGCTTCGTCAAGGGTGCGCCGAAGGTGCTTGACGAGCTCAAGCGCCGCCTCGGAATCAAGGAGGGCGAGAGCACGCCCGACGGCCGGTTCTTCCTCGGCGCCCTGCGCTGTGTCGGAGCCTGCAGCCTCGCTCCGGTCGTCATGGTCAACGACAAGGTCTACGGCAACATGACCGCGGACAAGGTCGCGGACATCCTGAAGGAGTGCGGCGAGTAGTTCCGCGCCTTCCCCGGACCGTTGATGAATCGAAAATGCAACCATTTTTTGGAGTAGCCGTCTATGAAAATCGAATCCCCCGTACAACTGGCGGAAACCGCCGGAAAGCTGAACGCGCGGCCCCGCCCGCCGATGAAGCTGCTGGTCTCGCTCGGAACCTGCGGTATCGCCGCCGGAACCCAGCCCGTGCTCAAGGCGATCAAGGATGAAATCCGAGAGCGCCGTCTCGAAAACGCGATCGAAGTCAGCGAAGTCGGCTGCATGGGGCTCTGCTATGCCGAGCCGGTCATCATGCTGATCGACCGGGAGGCCGGCAAACGGCTGATCTACGGCGATGTGACGCCGCAGCAGATCCCGGCGATCCTTTCGGCCGGAACCGACGCACCCGCGACCGGCACGCGCACCATCGAGCGCAACTGGTATTATCCGGAGAGTGAGAAGCCCGCGCCGGAAGAGTTCCAGGCGCGCATCGTATTGCGGAACACCGGGCGGATCAACCCCGAGAACATCGACGAATACATCGCCGAAGGCGGCTATTCGGCACTTGCGAAGGCGCTGACTGAAATGAAGTCGCAGGACGTCATCGACGTCATCACGGCTTCGGGGCTGCGCGGGCGCGGCGGCGGCGGCTTCCCGACCGGGCGCAAGTGGCAGTTCGCCGCGGACCAGCCCGCCGGAGAAAAGTTCATCATCTGCAACGCCGACGAAGGCGACCCGGGCGCGTTCATGGACCGCGCCGTGCTCGAGGGCGACCCGCACACCGTGCTTGAGGCGATGGCGATCGGCGGCTACGCGATCGGCGCATCGACCGGCGTCATCTACATCCGCGCGGAGTATCCGCTGGCCGTGAAGCGGCTCGAAATCGCGATCCGCCAGGCGGAGGAGCGCGGACTGCTCGGCAGGAACCTCTTCGGCAGCGGGTTTGACTTCAAGATCGAAATCAAATTCGGCGCGGGCGCTTTCGTCTGCGGCGAAGAGACCGCGCTGATCCATTCGATCGAGGGGCAGCGCGGCGAGCCGACCGTCAAGCCCCCCTTCCCCGCGGTCGAAGGGCTCTGGAAGCGGCCGAGCGTGGTCAACAATGTGGAGACCTACGCGAACGTCTGTGCAATCATCCGCAAAGGCGCGGACTGGTTCCGCACGATCGGGACCTCCGGCTCCCCCGGCACGAAAGTGTTCGCCCTCGCGGGCAAGGTTTCGAATGTCGGGCTGGCGGAAGTGCCGATGGGCAGCACGCTGCGCGAAATCATCTTCGGCATCGGCGGCGGGATCAAACACGGCCGCGAATTCAAGGCGGTTCAGACCGGCGGCCCCTCCGGCGGCTGCATCACGAAACAGCATCTCGATCTCGGGATCGACTACGAGTCGCTGAAGGGGATCGGGTCGATGATGGGCTCCGGCGGCATGATCGTCATGGATGAGGACGACTGCATGGTGAACATCGCGAAGTTCTTCCTCGAATTCACGCTCGATGAATCGTGCGGAAAGTGCACGCCGTGCCGCATCGGCAACCGGCGGCTCTACGAGATGCTCGAAGAGATCACCGACGGGCTCGGTACGGCAGAGACGATCGAAAAGCTCAAGACGCTTTCGGCGACGATCAAGGATACGGCGCTCTGCGGCCTCGGCCAGACCTCGCCGAACCCTGTGCTCTCCACACTGAATAATTTTGAAGACGAATACCTTGCGCATGTCAGGGATTCCCGCTGTCCGGCGGGAGTCTGCGTGAAGCTGATCCGTTACGGAATCACCGACAAATGCGTCGGCTGCGGCCTCTGCATCCGCCACTGTCCGGTCAACTGCATTTCCGGCGAACGGAAAATGCGGCATGAGATCGACCAGTCGCGCTGCATCAAGTGCGGCGCATGCTACCAGGTCTGCAAGTTCCACGCTGTGGAAAAGAATTGAGAAATCCGCCGGAAAGGACCATTCAGATCATGAAGATCAATTTGAAAATCAATGACTCCCCGGTCTCCGTCGAGGCCGGTTCGACAATTCTGGAAGCGGCCGAGCTGCTCGACATCCGCATCCCCACGCTGTGCCACATGAAGATGGACTGTCTGCAGTTCGAGCACCGTTCCGGTTCCTGCCGCGTCTGTGTTGTCGAAGTCAAGGGGCGCCCGAACCTCGCCCCCGCATGCAGTACGCCGGTCGCGGAGGGGATGGAGGTGCACACGAATACGCTGCGGGCGATCAACGCGCGCCGGACGATCCTCGACCTGCTGCTGTCGGATCACCCGAAGGACTGTCTGATCTGCCCGAAGAACCTGAACTGCCAGCTGCAGGCGCTCGCGCAGGAGCTCGGGCTGCACCATCTGCTCTACAAAGGCGAACAGTCCACCTACAACAAGGACCTCTCGAGCAACGCGATCGCCCGCGACCTCGACAAGTGCATCATGTGCCGCCGCTGCGAGACGGCGTGCAATGTGATCCAGACCGTCGGCGTGCTCTCCGGCGTCGGCCGCGGCTTCGAAGCCGTTGTGGCCCCGGCCGGGCTCAAACCGCTGGTCGAGACCGAATGTGTCTTCTGCGGCCAGTGCGTGCAGGCGTGCCCGGTCGGCGCATTGAGCGAAATCGACTACAAGTATCCGGTCTGGCGCGCGCTGAACGACTCCACCAAGACGGTTGTGGTTCAGACCGCGCCGGCGGTCCGCGTCGCCATCGGCGAGGAGTTCGGCCTCGCGCCCGGCTCGATCAGCACCGGAAAAATGGTCGCGGCGCTGCGCAAGCTCGGATTCGACAAGGTGTTCGACACCGACTTCGCGGCCGATCTGACCATCATGGAGGAGACGACCGAACTCATCGAGCGGATCAAGGCGAATGAGAATCTGCCGATCCTGACGAGCTGCTGCCCCGGCTGGGTCAAGTTCTTCGAGCACCAGTTCCCGGACCTGCTCTACATGCCCTCCACCGCGAAGTCGCCGCAGCAGATGTTCGGCGCGATCGCGAAGAGCTACTACGCCGAAAAGATCGGCGTGAAGCCGGAGGATCTGATCGTGGTTTCGGTCATGCCCTGTCTCGCCAAGAAATACGAGGCGTCGCGCGAGGAATTCAGCCGCGACGGCGTCCGCGACGTGGATATCGTGATTTCGACCCGGGAGCTTGCGGATATGATCCGTGAAGCGGGCATCCAGTTCGCCCAGCTCGAAGACCAGTCGTACGACTCCCCGCTCGGCGATTCGACCGGGGCGGCGGTGATCTTCGGCGCGACGGGCGGCGTGCTCGAGGCGGCGCTGCGGACGGCCGCGGACTGGCTGGCGAAGGAGGACCTGCAGGAGATCGACTTCAAGGCGGTCCGCGGCATCAAGGGGATCAAAGAGGCGACCGTCAACATCGCGGGGCTCGAGCTGCGCGTGGCGATCTGCTCCGGCCTCGGCAACGCCCGCAAGCTGCTCGAGAAGATCCGGCAGGGAAAGGCGGACTACCACGCGATCGAGATCATGGCCTGCCCCGGCGGCTGTCTGAACGGCGGCGGCCAGCCCTATCACCACGGGCACGGCAAGATCCTGGTCAAACGCATGGAGGCGATCTACCAGGACGACCGCAACCAGACGATCCGGAAGTCGCACCAGAACCCGGCCATCAAACAGCTCTACGCGGAGTACCTCGGGGAACCGGGCAGCCACTTCGCGCACAAGCTGCTCCACACGCACTACTTCGACCGCACGAAAAAGTAAGAAGTACGCCTCCGGAGGTGCGGTGACGGGCCCCGGAGGCGCTTCCTTCAGATTTCAACGGTAATTTTCCGGCACAGGATCGTCTTGCGCTTCACGCCGTCCGCGTCAGGATAGTAGAAATCGCTGTAGAAAAAGAGCGCGCTGTTTTCGTCCAACGGCGCCAGTTCAGGGTTGTTGCAGGCGCCGACCCACTCGTGAAAGGTCGGGTCGGTGATCTTCACGTTGGCGAGCCCGCTCCGGTCGCCGGGAGTCATAAGCTCCAGCGGTTCGCTCCACTTCGTGCCGCTGTCGTTTTCGCATACGCGGACATACATACCGGGCCTTGCGTAGCACAGCAGCGTCGCGCCGCACGCGAGGGTGCAGAGCCGCGGCAGGATTCCCGCGTCGGAGAACTTCACCGGCTTCGACCAGGTGAAGCCGCCGTCGGTCGAGCGGGACATGTACATCGGGTCCCACTCCCGGCCGGTGAGCGCATACCAGGTTGTCCGGAGAAACCAGACGATGGAGCCATCCGGCATGAATTCGAAATCGCTGTCGCTGAAGCCGCCGCTCTGATACGGATATTCGCGGCCGTCGGCTTCGTACTCCATATGCCCGCGCAGCCTGAAGCTGCGGCCGTTGTCGTCGGAGCGGAAAAGCTCCGCCGAATAATAGGGGCTGTAGCGGCCGGTAGCGGGGTTGATGTGCCCCTCCCCGGAGAAAGCGCTGATCCAGATTGCGCCGTCCGGGCCGAGCTTCGGCGTGCCGCGCGGAAAGATCGGTTTGAGGACATTCTCGTAGCCCGGCCCGGAGTAGACCACCCGCGTCAGGTACGGCCACTCCACCGGAATATGCCCGGTGACCGGCTCGGAGCTCCCGGCAGGGATCCGTTTCGCCAGCCACTCCTTCGCGGCGAGACTCTCCGGCAGCCGGTCCGCATTGTAGGCCCGGATGACGGTCCCGGTCAGCCAGCAGCTGATGCCGTCCGGAATCGGCAGCGTCCCCTCCTCCGCCCGGCGGCTGAAATCATATCCGGGCGTATACCGGTTTTGGGGCGTCATCCGGTAATTGCGCAGGCTGATCCCCGACTCCGGGGGAAAGTAGAGCCGGTCGCCGTTCGGCAGCAGCAGCCCGCACTGTGTGGAGACCGAATCGTCGATTTCCCTCCAGCTCGTGCCGCCGTCGCGGCTCTCGAACCAGCGGTTCGCCTCCCCGAACGACTTGATGTCGTCATCGGCCACATGAACGGCAACCACGATCCGGTCTCCGAGATGGAAGGGGCGCGGAAACTGGAAGGCTCCCCAGATCTGCTCCTCCGGGCGGATACCCCTTACGATCACATGTTCTTCGCCGGCAGACAGTTTCATATTCAGAATCCTTTCTTTCAGGGGTTGTAGTAATCCTCCCGGAACGGGACGACGCTCGGAATGCAGAAAATCAGCGTCAGGCAGAACAGCGCTCCCGCCGAGCAGAGGAGGAAAATGGTCTGATAGTGCGTAAACGTAAGCCCCCCGGCGCTCCATGTCGCGGCAAGAATTCCGTTACCCAGCAGCAGAGAGGCAACTGTCCGGCCGCAGGCGGTTCCGATCATCTGATAGGTCTGCGTGAACGACGTGGCCATAGTGACGTTTCCGGGGCGGGACAGCGCGAGGCTCTCCTGGGAGAACGCGCAGCCGAAGCAGGCGAATGCGAAACTCCCGGTGAACAGCAGGGCTCCCGCAATTGCGGCGGGATACGGTATGTTTCCACCGCAGAAGAACAATCCCAGCGGGATGAGGATATAAGCCGCGTGAACGGCAATCTGAAGGTTCCGGACGCCGATCCGCCGGACGATTTTGCCGTAGAAGAAGAATCCGCAGATGCTTCCGCCGATTCCGAGCGAGGATATGACCTGAACGACATTGTCGCCGCAATTCATCCCGTTCTTCAGATAGATCAGCGTCAGCGGCTGAATCGCGGAAAATACGAGACAGAGACAGCCGATGTAGATGGAAAATCCGACCAGAGGACCGTTGCGGATGGAGATTTTCAACGCCTTTTTCAGATCTCCCGTTCCGTATTCCTGCTCCGGCAGGGCAATGCGGGAAATAAAGAAGCTGCGCCCGAGCGCCAGCAGCCCGGTGCCCCCGATGACGGCCTGGAGAAAGCCGACCGGCGGAGCTTCCCCCATAAGCAGCCCGAGCAGGCAGAAGACGCTTCCGGTCAGGATATAGTAGCTGAACCGCATGAAGCCGAAGAAATCGCCGCGCTCAGAGGGCTTCAGGATAAATCCGAGAACCGGGTACCACGCGGCGGTGCAGAGCGGCCGGGAGACGCTGAATGCGGCACAGCCGGAAAATACGACATACGGCGCAGCTGTCTTTCCCGCCAGCGGGGCCGCCGCCATCAGGAGACAGGAGAAGCACGCGAGGTATCCGGCCACCGACACCACCCGCTGCGGGCCGAGCCGGTCCACGATCCCGGAAGCGGGGATCAGCAGAAACATCGATGCGATCCCGATCAGTCCGGTCGAAAGCATGATCAGCGTGTTGCCCGCCCCCAGCATCGCCAGGTAAAGGATGATCACGGCGGAGTTCTCCAACATGACATCGGAGAAACAGCCGAACCACGTGGAGGCATACGCGTAAGTGCGGAACCGCCTCCGGCATTCATCGGAAAGGGTGTCGGCATAAAAGGTCACAGGTTTGCACTCCAATGGAATTTGTTTGACTTTTGCATTATGCTTAATATATTATACATGCGATATCTGAATTCAACAAGACGGATTTTTGAAGAAATAATTGGACTTTTGGAGAGTGCCATGGATCGGTTCCAGACCCTGTTCCGGCCCGACACAGCCGGATTGCCGGAGATTCCGCTGCCGTTTTACCCGCGTTCGCTCGGGCATGTCTTCCGGGACGAGCCGCGGCATGAGTTCTATCCGGCCGGGACCCGGAATTTCGTCGAACTCTTCTGGTGCATCCGGGGTGAAGGAGAAGTGGTCGTACAGGATAAGCCGTACCTCTTTTCGGAAGGGTGCTTTTTCTACTATCTGCCGTATGAGGCGCACTCGCTCCGGGGACTCGGCTCGCCGTGGGAGTACCGCTGGGTCACGTTCGACGGACCGGATGCGGAGAAGTTCATGCGCGGATACAGCTATCCGCGCACCTGCTTCCGGGCCGGAAAGTGCCCGGAGCCCCTCTTCCGGGAGCAGGAGGAGCTGATGCGTGAGATGAGCGGCTTCGCATGGCGCGAGATGGTGGCCGTAATCTGCCGCATTCTCGCGCGGGCGGGCGGCATGACGGACTTCTCAACCCCGCAGGGGCGGCTCGTGGCGGAGACGCTCCGGATCTGCCGCGAACGCTTTCACGACCCCGCACTGAACGTCAACGCACTTGCGGAGGAGCTCGGGATCTGCCGCTCGTCGCTGCTGCGGATGTTTCAGGAGAAGATGCATATGCCGCCGTCGGAATACCTGATGCGGCTCCGGCTCCAGAATGCCGTTTCGCTCCTGCGGGATCCCCGCAGGACGCTGGCCGATGTAGCCGCCCGCTCCGGCTTTGCCGATCCGGCCTACTTCTCGCGCGTCATCCGGGAGAAGTACGGCTTTCCGCCGTCGAAACTGCGGAAACACCCCCTGCCCGGGACATAGCGCATCAGTGCCGTTCGTGCTTGCGGAAGGCGGCGGGGGAAATCTTGCGGTATTTCGTAAAGATACGCGTGAAATAGTAGCGGTTGCAGAAGCCGCAGCGCTCCGCGATGTCAGCGATGGAATCGTCGCTCTGAAGCAGATACAGTGCAGCCAACTCCAGCTTCTTCTCCAGAATGAAATGCTGCGGCGTGATGGCGAAGCTCTGGAAGAACTTCTTGATGAACGGCCCGAGGCTCATATGCGCCATGGCCGCAAGCTTGCGGTTGCTGTAATTCAGCGTCGGGTCACGCTTGATCATCTTCCAGATCGCAAGCATCTGCGACTCGATGTTGCGCGGGTCAAGCAGATACTCCTGCGGAAGCTGTTCGACGGCCAGATTGACCGCGGCGCAGGCGAGCAGCCGGAGTGAGTCGCCGGTCTGCCGGCTCAGCAGCAGCTCACTGAGGCGGCCGATCACGCCGTGCAGCTCCGCCGAACCTTCGAAATCAGCGATGAAGTCGGAACACTCCGCATACAGTCCGCCGATGGTGAAATGCAGATAAAACTTTTCGATCAGCCCGCCCTGCGTGGAGGTCGTGAACACGGTATTCGGCGCAATCAGATAAATCCGGCCCGGCTCCAGATGGATGGTCCGGTCTTTGAAGTGGATGTATCCGAAAGCATTCCGGGGGCGGTACAGCCGCCAGTACGGCATCTGCAGATCGGAGAGGTTCCACTCCTGGATCACGTCGTGACGCATATACAGAATCTCCACGGGAAAAGGAGCTAACGAAAATATCTCATGATTTGTCATGTGTCTGCCTCCCTGTGACGGTTCCGCTTTCTGCATTAGTATACATCCGGCCTCCTGCCGCGGCAAGGGTAAAAATCATAGAAAAGCACGAAAGGATACAAAAAATACAATTTCGTGCATTCCGTCCGGACCGGAAATCGGGTATAATATGCCAGACACCTGTTTCACACAGCAACGCCGAGGTACAATTATGATGCGACACAAACTCTTCGCCGGTGCGGCCGCCGCATTGGCCGTGCTTTTTCCGGCGGCCGGATCCCCGGTCCTGATCGGCCATTACGATCTGGATGAAGGCTCCGGAACCGTTGCCCGCAACCGGGCCGGAACGGCCGGGAACGGGCAGTTCCGCGGTCCCGCCGCCTGGTCCCCCGCGCTGTCCGGCAGCGGAATCCTGCTGGACGGCGCCACGAACTCCGTGTTCTGCGGCCCGATGCCGGAGCTGGATGAAAGCAGGGGGATGACGCTGCTGGCCTGGTTCAAGTCCACGCATCCGCTGGGACTGCGCATCATCGCCAGCGCCTGGAACCCGGCGACGAAGGAGGGATGGCGGTTCGGGATCGACAATAATTCGCTCGTCTCCGTCCTGCCCCCCGATGCATCCGGCGGCGGCTGGTCGGACGGCCTCTGGCACCTCGGCGCCCTGGTCATCAGCGGCCGTGAAGTCACGGAATACATCGACGGCGAGGCGGTTCGTCATGTCCGGCTGGAAAAACCGGTCAGGCTGAACGCCGGGGCGGAGCTTGCAATCGGCTCGATGACCGGAAAGGAGCTCGGCGGATTCCATGGTGTGATTGATGACGTAAAGATCTACAATGGAATCCTTTCCGCCGCAGATATCGAACGTGAGTTCAAGCGGCTGGTCAAAGCGCCGCAGAATAATCCGGAGCTCGAGTTCCGGCGCGGCATGATCGCAAAAACGCTCGCCCCCGCCGTCGCGTCCACCGGGGACGCCGGAGAGGCGTACCGCACGCTCGCCGCGCGGCTCGGCGCAGTTCCGCTCGCCGTGCGCGGGGAAGAACTCAGACAGTCGATGCGGCAGCTCGACGGCCTCGCCGCGGAGGCGAAGCTGCTGCGCAGCCGGATCGACCGGGAGCGCCTGCGCAAAATCTGCGGCGCAAAGATCCGCATGCCGGTGGTCTGGGGAGCCACCGCACTCGACAACATCTTCCGCGACCAGCTTCTGCCGGACGGAGAAATATCGGCCCGGATCCGGCTGGACGCCTGCCGCAACGAGTACGAGCCGGGGCAGTTCGTCATCAGTTCGCTCGAATACCGGGGGCCTGTGAGCGTCGGGCTCAATCCGCTGGTTCACGAATCCGACCCGGAGTCGCGCCTGACGGAGCTCTCCGCCAATTTCGTGAAGGAGATCTACGCGTCTCAGAACACGGCGGGATTTTACCGCAACCCGAAGAGCCCCCTGCTGCGCCTCGCCCCCGCGACGTTCCCGGACATGCTTTCGAATGAAGAGACAGTCATGCTCGAACCCGGAACGTCGCAGCCCGTCTGGCTGACGGTCCGCGTTCCCGCCGGAGCGAAAGCCGGAATTTACCGCGGCACGGCCGAGGTCCGGACCATGTTCGGGGTTCTGCCGCTCGAAGTGGAAATGCGCGTCTATGACGTTGCCCTGCCGGAAGTTCCGGTGTTCCGTCTCGGCACCTGGGGCTCCGCGCGGCTGCTCGGGGAGCTCGCCGGTTTCACGGAACAGCCCGGCTTCGCGGATCCGCGCTACTGGACGCTGTTCGAAAGAGTGCTGCGCAACATGAAGGAGCACCGCGCCTTCAACTTCGGGGACCCGCCGCTCTGGGAGATCCGCAACAACATCCGCATCACCGACGACGGCAGGGGCGGCGTGGAGATCGACTATTCCGGCTTCGACCGTTTTCCGGAGATGCTCGACAAGGTGTACGGCCGGGGCAACTGGCGCGTGATGTCCGCCGACATTCCGCTCGACGCCCCGCTTTACGGCCGCGACGGCAAAGTCAGGTATGATCCGTTCAACTCAGTCCGCGACCTGCGCAGGCGTTACTGGAACTTCGACGACCCGGAATTCAATGCATTCGCCGTCAACGTCCTGCGCAATCTCGTCGCACATCTGACCGAAAAGGGCTGGATCAGTCAGTTCCAGTTCATCTACCGCGATGAACCGGACCCTGTGATGTTCGCCAACGGCAAACGCGTCTACAGGCATCTGAAGAAGATCGCGCCGGAGCTGGTCTATATGAACACGCTGACCCACTCCGGGCTGATCGGGGATTATCCGGACATCGATATCGCGGTCCCCGCCTGGTCCGCCAACGAGGGGATGGAGACCGCAATCCGGGAGGCGACCGCCGGAGGGCGCAGGGCCATCGTCTACAATAACTTCTCAAGCTATATCGACCGTTCGCTGCTCTGCACCCGCACGATGGGGGCGATCCTCTACAACCTCGGCTGTGAAGGCTTCAACCAGTGGTCGTGGGCATGGTCGTGGAACAGAAGGAGCAATCCGTTTCAGGATGCGTTCGTCGACGGCTACGGCCCCGGCGAGGGATATCTGATCTACTTCGACCCCTATACCACCGAGATTTCCAGCTCGATGCGCTGGGAGCAGTCGCGCGAAATGGCGGAGGATTTCGACGCGTTCAAACTCTATGAAAAATTCGGCGGGGATCCGCGCAGCTACACGGAAAAACTCGGACGCGATATGGTGAACTTCGAAACCGATCCACGGCGTTTCCTGCAGATCCGGCGTGAATTCCTCGCCGATCTCGAAAAACGCGCCGCCGGGCACAAATAAAAAGGGCAGAACCATGGGAAATCACAGGAACGGGGAACTCGGCCGGTGGCAGGAGTCACGATTCGGCATGTTCATCCACTTCGGCTTGTATTCGGTCGCCGCCGGAGTATGGAAGGGGAAGGAGCAGGGCCGGAACCGCTACGCCGAATGGATCAAGTACCAGGCGCTCTGGCCCTGCGGCGGAGTGATTCCGGATGATGAATATAACGCCCAGGCGTCGCGCCTGACGCTGGAGCATTTCGACGCCGGAGAATGGGTGCGGGAGGCGAAGAACGCCGGAATGGGCTATATCGTCGTCACGGCCAAGCACCACGACGGCTTTGCCATGTACGACTCAAAGGTGTCGGATTATAATATCCGGAAGATGACTCCCTCCGGCCGCGATTTCCTGCGCGAACTGAAAGAGGCCTGCGACCGTCACGGCATTCTGCTCGGAGCCTATTATTCGCACTGGCTCGACTGGGAGTTCCCCGGCGGCGGCCTCCCGCTCTGGCCGGAAATACCGGAGGATCCGCCGCTAGAGCAGCCCTCCGACGCCGCTTTCGAGGGCTACTTCACCCGGAAGTGCCTGCCGCAGGTGACGGAGCTCATGGATGATTACGGAATCCGGCTCTTCTGGTTCGACAACTGGTGCAAAGCGCCGCTGCTGACGGCGGAGCGGCTCGAGCGGCTCATCGCCCTGGTCCATTCGCGCGGCGGCCTCGTCAACAGCCGCATCGGCGTGACCTGGAACCATCCTCTGGGCAATGATGCGGGAATCGATTATCTTTCGATGGGCGACAATGAGTTCCCGGACCGGACAATCCATCGGCCCTGGGAAACCAGCGGGACATTCAACGGATCATGGGGCTTCCACCGGCTCGACCATCGCTGGAAAACGACGGACCACCTGCTGCGCTGCCTGATATCCAACGCGTCGCGCAACGGCAACTATCAGTTGAACGTCGGCCCCCGCCCGGACGGCACGATGCCGCCTCCCTCCATCCGCCGCCTGCGGGAGATCGGCGCGTGGATGAAGGTCAACGGCGAAAGCATCCGCAATACAAACGACGCCCCCCTCCCCGAACCCGCCTGGGGGCGGCTGACGCTCGGAAAGGACGGCACGCTTTACGCGCATGTATTCGAGAACCATCCGGCCTGCGAACTCGTGATCGAAGGCGTTGCCGGAGCCCCTGTTTCCGCGCAGATCCTCGAAACCGGCCAGGAGGCGCCGTTTCATTTCTGCTCCGGGCGCCTCTCGCTCCGGATGCCGCCGGAGAGCCTCAATTCACCGCTCAATGTCGTCCGCATCGGTTTCCGGGAGCCCTGACCGGTTCAACGGAAATCGCTGCCGCAGCCGTTGGTGCTTTCGCTGAACCAGAGCGGTTCCGTAAGCGGGAAGCACTCGCCGCGGATCTCCTCCGGATCCCCGGCCAGCGGCAGCAGCCGGATCCGGAACTCCTGCTCACCCCGGTCGGTGACCGGATAATTGTTGTCCGCCGGAACCCGGAAGGGGTTGTGGTGCGCATAATAGGGCGAACGCAGCAGCGTGAGGCGGATCGCGCCGTCCGGCTGCACGTCGGCCCCGGTGATGTCGGGGCTGACGACGGCGAACCGCCGCCCGTCGGGCGAAGTGACGGAGACGAAATCCGTCACAGGATACTCTTCCCCGTTGCAGACGCGCGGGACGCTCCCCCCGGGCGCCCCGTCAAGGCGGGAGATCGGCGCGAATCCGGGCGGGATGACCAGCTTCACAAGCTTCTGACAGCCGCGCCACGCGAGCCGGAGACGGAGCTCCAGCGCATTTTCGCCGTCATTCAGCCGCACCAGCCACTTCAGCTCGCCGCAGGAGGCTTTCTGTGAAAACGCCAGCTCGCCGGAGAGCGGCCCCGGGCGGCTGACGGCCCGGCGCTCCCCCGGCTCCGGGAGGAAATGCTCCGACGGCTCCACCCCGTACGCCTTCAGGCCGTGCGACCAGGTGTCGCTCGGGTCGTCGATCACCACCGCATGGATGGGGCCGCGCAGATACTCCCGGCCGTCGCACTGCAGGGAGGTGATCCCCTCCGGCCCGGCCTCCGCGGCCAGCAGCCGGTTTTCCAGCCGGTCCGGAGTGACCCGGACATTTCCCGAGGGGGGCAGCGCGCCATCCGTGTAGATCAGCAGAATCTTCCGCCCGCCCGCCGGAACCCGCAGCCGGGCGGCATAGCGCGCCATCGGAGCCGCGGCTTCGGCGGGTACCTCCTGCGAGGCGACCGGCGTTCCGTCCGGCTCCGTCAGCCGCACCTGCGGGCGCGGCCGGTCCGGATCCGCCCAGAGATAGCCGAGCCACGGCTCGAACTCCGCGAATCCGTCGAACTCCGTTTCGGAGGGGTTGTCGAAAATCAGCCGCTGGCAGGGATACGGAGCAAGCTTCGCATTTTCCCGGCGGATCGCCAGCTCAATCTGCCGCTGCGCCGCCGAACGCGCATAGCCGAGATCCTGATAGATATCCTCGTAAGCCGAGCGGATCGAGCTGCCCGGCAGCACATCATGAAAGGTCGCAAAGAGCAGCTTCTTCCAACCGGGCTCAAGCTCTTTTTCCGCCTCCGCATCGAAGAGCTCCGGCCGGAGAATGCGCAGATGCTCCGCCTGATGCAGAAGCTGTTCCGTCCGCCTGACCTCGCGCTTGATCCGGCTCACGGCGGTGTAGCAGCCGATGGCGTGATGCTGGAGCTCCCCCCGTACAACCGGAAGCTCGGCGCCGGAGGCGGCCACCGCCTCGAAGTAACGGTCCGGCGAGCTGTAAATCAGCTCCACGCCGTCCCGGTAGCGGAGATGGCCGTTCAGCCATTCGATTTCACGCTTCGCCGGGCCGCCGCCGTGGTTGCCGACGCCGATGAAGCACATGACGTGCCCGATGGCGGGGGCGGCGTCCGCGAGCGCGGCGTCGAGGTTCGCGCGCAGATTGCCTTCGGTGTCCTGCCCGGTCGTGCAGTAGCTGCGCGAAATGCGGAAGGTGCGGATCCGGCTGCCGGAGGGCGACTCCCACATGAAGTTGCTGGCGGGCAGATGCATCTCCTCCTCATTGGGGCGCATCATGACATAGTTCTCAAAGCCCCCCCGGCACAGGAAATCCGGCATGGTCGCCGCGTGCCCGAAGCTGTCGACATGGAACGCCGTCTTCACGCGCAATCCGAATTTCTCAGCGAAATAGCGCCGGCCGAGCTCATCGTGTTTCGCAAGCGTATATGCGCCGGTCAGGTCGCAGTCCGGCTGCACGTACCAGCCGCCGACGACCTGCCAGCGGCCGCTCCTCACATGGCCCCGGATCCGCTCGAAAAGCCCCGGATCGCACGCTTCGACCGTTTCATAGAACCACATCTCCCCACGCGTGATGACCGTTTCGGGGTAGAGATCGAGCAGATCGCAGGCGGTGCGGGCGGTGCCGATGACTTCGTCCACTCCCTGCGCGCGGCGCCAGAGCCAGACCGGATCGAGATGGGAATTCAGAATCAGATGAACTTTCATTTTACGACTGTGCCTTCACTTGCTTCGGGCAAACCGTTCCGTCCTCCTGAACCCGCCCGATTTCCGATATCGGAGGACAACATCATTCCGTACAGATCAACGTAAGGAACCGGCGCAGCGAAACCGGCGGAATCCGATTCGCGCCATGGAGACAGTCCCCGGGCGGTATCGCGCCGGACCGGAAACAGAGAGCAGGTGTATATATAATAATCACCGCAGTGTCGAATTGCAAGAGGCCGGCGACAGAAATTCAGGAGAATTATCCGCCGCCGCCGTCCCGGGGAGCCAAAATCATTTTTTTTCATTTTTTTCATCACTCCCTATTGACATCGGCACGTGTTTCCGGTATAATTAACAGTGTGAATCGAAACGTTTCGATCATCATGGAGATCCGGACTGGAATCCGGAGCCTAACAGTTGAAACATCCCGAAGAAAGCCGAACGAGCAGGTTTACAGGCCGTATTCGAAACGTTTCGACAACAGCAGACAGGATCAGCGATATGCTACGGAGCGTTCCAGCGGAAAGCGGCCGGGAAACCGGTGACAGCGGCAGAAAAAAGGTCACGATCGTCGATGTCGCCCGCGCTGTCGGGGTCAGCCCGAGCACGGTATCGTACGCGATCAGCGGCACACGTGAGATCAGTGCGGAGGTCAAGCACCGGATTTTCGAGAAGATCCGTGAGCTCGATTACCGCCCCAGCTTTTTCGCCCAGGCGATGAAGAACGGCTCCACGCGGCTGATCGGAATCGTCGCGGATCAGTGTCGCAACCCCAGTGCCGCGATGTTCATCGATGCGCTGACGCTGGAGCTGCGGAAGCGCTCCTACGATGCCATGCTCTCTCTGGCCGGACTCGATATCAACAGGGGACGCGAGATGCTGCATCGCTTCTCCTCCGGGTTGGTGGACGGGGTCATCAATCTTCTGCCGCAGATCGATCCCGACGAAGCGGCGCTGCTCTGCGGCAAGGTTCCGGTCGTCACGAATCTGCGGCAGCAGGATGCGCTTGTGCAGCTGGACTTCGCAACGATGGCCCGCGAAATCCTCGACTATCTCTGGAAGCTCGGACACAGGAAGATCGGCTACATCGCCTCAAGAACCCGCATCTACGGCGCGGAGGATCCCGCGGTCCGGGTGTTTTCCGAATTTGCATCGGAACGCGGAATCCGTTCCAGCGTCATTGTTTACGGAGAAGACACGCGGGAGAGCGGGGAATCCGGCGCCGAACAGATTTACAGCAGAACACCGGTATCGGCCATCTTCACGGGGAACGATGAAATGGCGTTCGGCGTCTATTCCTGGGCGTACCGCCGGGGGCTGCGGATCCCCGACGAGCTCTCCGTGGTCGGATACGATGACGTACCGCAGGCCGCCGCGATCGTACCCCCGCTGACGACCGCCCGCTTCCCGATCAATGAGGTCGCGGAATTCGCAGTCGATTCGCTTCTGGCGAAGCTGACGGCAGTTCCGGACAAGATCGCCCCGAAAATGCTGCATCTGCCTCTTGTGATTCGCGGCTCCGCCGCTTCAGTTCGTTCTTAAAACCGGTTATGAAAAGGAAGGATGGCCCCATGAGACGGAAATTCACACTGATTGAACTTCTTATCGTGATTGCAATTATTGCGATCCTCGCCTCAATGCTGCTGCCGGCGCTGAACCAGGCCCGCGCCAAATCTCGTGAGATCAAGTGCGTCGGCAATCAGAAGCAGATCATCACGGCAACCGCGATGTATGTCGGGGATTACAACGACCAGCTTATGCCGGAAGTCTACACCCTTTACAAAGGCGGCGACGAACGCCGCTCCCTCGAGGAGTCCAAAGGATACGCCGGGCTCGGCTTTCTCGCCAGGTACAACTATCTGGGGAGCTCCGGCACCTATGCCGCCAAGCGCCCTCCCGTCCTCAAGTGTCCCGACGACACGGTCAGCGAATCCGGCTGGAACAAGGAGAAGAACTTCACCGATTACATTTACAGCCGGGACTCCTCCTCCACGACCGGCGCGGTCATGCAGAACTTCAAGCGCCCGTTCAGCAAACTGAACCGGGAGGTCATCACCTTCTGCATCGCGGCGGGAACGCAGCTCGACCTGATTCCGGCCAGGCACAGCAACGCGACAACCATCAGCCGCGCCAACGGCTCCGCCTCGCGCATCGACCAGAACCAGTACCGCGGCGGAGACTCCACCAACCAGAAAATCATCAAGATGGATGAAGCATACTGAGGAATATTCCATGATAAAGTCATCTGATCTGCTGCTGAAAGCCTTTGCATTCCTCCTGTTCCTTCCGCTCTGCGCCGCCGACGGAATCGTGACAAACGGTTCCTTCGACGGCCCGAAGGGCACGATTCCGGAGGGATGGACCTGGAAACTCTCCAACAACGCCGACTGCAAAATGGAACTCGACGGCAAAGGCGTTCTGGTCATGAAAAGCAATTTCAAACAGAAACCGCATGTTTTCGGCCGGATCCAGCAGTCGGTAAAGCTCATGCCGGGCGGTTCCTATGTACTGAATGTCCGGGCCAAAGGTTCCGGCGATGAGCCGATTATTGCAATCGGAAAAAACTGGAAGCTGCGTTTTCATATCAAGCCCCCCGCGCCCGAATGGCGAACCTACACGTTCAACTTCACCATTCCGGAAAGTGAAGTCGGCGAAAACGGAGTCACGCCGTTATTGATTCTCTGTGAAGGGGTCATGCCTGCCGCCTATATCGACAGCATTGAAATCAAGCCCGTCTCCATCCCGAATCTCAGCGAAAACGAATGGCAGCCGAATCGTGTCTATGCGGTCCGCAAAGCAGCCGGGAATCCGGCGGCGATGAACAATATTCCGGCCGGGCCTGCAAAGCTCCGCCTTCCGCTCACCGGAGCCAATACGGAAAAGGGCGTCATGCCCTCCCCGGCCGATCTTTCGGCCGAAATCGCATTCGGCTATGATGCGGAAGGACTGCTGTTCTTTGCGAACGTCCGGGACGATGCCGCACGGTTCGGGAGTGACGAGCAAATGTATCAGGCCGACAGCATCCAGCTCCGGTTCGACCGGGCGGGCAGCCGCCTCGCCAAGGCGGCTCCGACCGACCTGGAAATCGGTTTCTCGGTCGATGAAAAGAGTAAAGTCCATACCTGGTGCTGGGATGCGGGGCGCGATCCTTTCGCCGGCAGGCCGCTGCCGCCGGAGCTTGCAGTTGTACATGGGAAACGGGATAAGAGCGGATACTTCATCGCCGCCCGGCTGGACTGGAAGCTGCTGGCCGGAATCGATCCGGAAAACAACGGCAAATTCGGTTTCACCGTGGTCGTCAACGACTCCGACGGCTCCGGCCGCCGCGCCGCCTATTTCCTGACTCCGGGGCTGCACGACGACAAATACTCCAACCAATACATCAGAGCCGTCTTTGAAACCGGAAAGCCGTCGCTCTGGGCGGCGCCCGACTCTCTGGACGATGCTGCCAAACTCAGCGGCTCCCTGCTCGCCGCCGGCCTTTCCGGCGCACAGGAGATAAAAGCCGAAGTGACCGGAGCAGACGGGAAAAGCGTCACAAAACTCCTGGGGATCATCCCCGGCGTCAAGCCCGGCGAACTCATCGACCTCCCTTTCGACATTCCGCTCGACAAAATCGCGCAGGGGGAATACACGGCGGATTTCAAGGCGAACGGAACCAGTCTGGAAAAGCTCACCGGCTCCAAGGTGGATCTTTACAGGCAGCAGCTCGAAATCACGGCCGGGCTCGAAAGTGAGCTGAAACGGCTGAACGCCGTCGCCGATGCATTATTTTACGGGGAGCGCCCGCGCTCGGAGTATATCGCATCTCCGCTCTATATCCTGAACGAGCATCTGCCGCGGATCCGCCGCCGTCTCGTAAACGCCTCCGACGACGGAGCAAAGAAGTACTACGCCGAACAGGCCGCGATGACCAATGCGGAAATCGCTGAGACGCTGTCGGATATCGCCGCCTCCCTCGCCGAACTGCAGGCTGGTCGGAAGCTTCCTGAAACATGGAAGTTCCGCACCTCCCCGATCCGCCAGGTTGACGGCTGGCCGGTCGCGGAAGCGGTGAACGAAGAAGGGAAAACAGTGGAACGCCCGGTCGTATCCGTCGGCTACGGCCATTTTCACGACATCGACCGCGACATCGAGAAATTCCAGAATCTCGCGGCAAACACGGTACAGATTGAGATCGGGCCGGACTCGCTCTTTCCTGTTGAAGGAAAAATTCAGGAGTTCGAACCGGATTTCGCCAAGGTCGACCGGCGGCTCCGGCCGCTCATGGAGAAGGCGTGGAAGAACAATGTGAAGATTATTCTCCTGATCTCCCCGCACTACCACCCGGACTGGTTCATGAAGAAGTATCCGGAGGTCAAAACCGACTCTCCGAGCTTTCTCAAGTACGAGGTGACCCACCCGAAGGCGCAGGAGATGGTCCGAAAATACATTTCGGAGCTCCTCGGCCACCTGAAAAAAAGTCCGTACGCCGGGTCGCTGCACAGCGTCTGCATCTCCAACGAAGCGGTCTATGTGAACTGCAAACCGGAGAATCCCTGCTCAGCGGCCATGTTCTGTAAATATATGGAGAAGAAATACGGGCCGGTCGCCAATTTCAACCGCACGGCGAAAACCGCATTCAAAAGCTATGAGGAGATGACGAAATCGACGAAAAACAGCCAGGCGGCCCGGTATGAGTTCTACCTCTTCTCCCGCGTGACGTTCGCCGGCTGGCACCGGATGATGGCCGGCGAGGTGCGCAAAGCGTGGCCCGGCATTCCGGTCCATACGAAGATCATGTCGTTCCGCTCCACCTACGACTACGTCATGGGAGTCGATCCCGAGCTGATGGCGGAATTCAGCGATTACAACGGCAACGACAACAACTTCTACCGGGAGGGCCGCTGGCAGGCCGACTGGCTGACCTCGGCGCTCTCGCACGAAATCCAGATCTCGTCGAAACCCGTGGCGGTCGTGAACTCCGAGAACCACATCATCCGGGACCGGGAATCGCAGCCCATTCCGAACGATCACATCTATTCGGCGCTGTTCCAGCAGTACATCACCGGCGTCTGCACGATGACCACCTGGCTCTACGCGGACATCGACTACGAACGGGTGCGCAAGGACCCGAAGCATGATTTCATCGGCAACATCTACCTGCGTCCCGGCAATCTCGCGGCTCACGCCCGGGCGAGCCTCGACGGGATGCGGCTCGCGCCGCTGCTGCAGAAGTTCCTGCAGTACAAGCCGGAGGTCGCGCTCCTTTATTCACCGACCTCGATTCTTCTGAAGCAGGGGACCTATAAGCCGCAGCTGGAGGGGCTCTATCAGGAGCTCTGTTTCACCGGCTACCGTCCCGGCATGCTCACTGAGCGCCGGCTTGCGGCTGGAGAATTCGGTGATGTGAAGGTGCTCTTTGTGCCGGGGGCGGCCAACGTGACCCGCGCCGCACTCCGCGGCATGGAGAAGTTCGCCAGGCAGGGAGGCAGGATCATCGTCGACGCCGGCAGCCTGCAGGAGGATGAGTTCGGCAACCCGGTCAAACCTGCCTTCCGGACCGAACCGGTCGCCGCGCTGAATGCGAAAAGCCTCACGGAGCAGATCCGCAGCAGTGTCGCGCCGCTCCCGGCCGGAGTCAGAGTTGCGCACCGTGACGGAAACGAAGGCGTGTTCTTCCGCATGGTTCCGGCCGGAGACGGCTCCTGGCTGGTCAATCTGGTCAACTACAACTTCGAGCCGCGCCGCATCGAGCTTGCCGGAGACGGCGAATGGTTCGACCTGATTGCGGAGAAGCCGTTCGTCCCGGCCGTTGAACTCGCGCCGCTGAAGCCGCATTTGCTGCGCTTCACTCCGACAAAACAGCAATAACGATATCGGAAAATCTGTCATCATGAGAAAAGTTAAAATCGGAATCATCGGTCTCGGCAACATGGGCTCCACTCACGTGAAACTGATTCGCGACCTCCCGGAGGCGGAACTCGCCGCGGTCTGCGACATCGACCGAGACCGTGCCGATGCGAAAGCGCAGGAGGCCGGCCCGGGCTGCCGGGCTTTCTACTCCGCGGATGAGCTGTACCGTTCCGGCTGCGTCGAAGCGGTGCTGATCGCCGTACCGCACTACGCGCATACGCCGCTTGCGATCGAAGCATTCGAGCATGGGCTCCATGTTCTCTGCGAAAAACCGATCGCCGTCACCAAAAGCATGGCGCAATCCATGCTCGACGCACACGCGAAACACCCGGAGCTCCGGTTCGGCCTGATGTTCCAGCAGCGCGTCCACGGCGGACACCGCAAGATCAGGGAACTGATCGACAACGGAGAATTCGGGAAAATCCAGCGGGTCATATGGACCTGTTCCCACTGGTTCCGGCCGCAGATCTATTTCGACAGCGGCTCATGGCGCGCGACCTGGGCCGGAGAAGGCGGCGGCGCGCTGCTGAACCAGTGTCCGCACAACCTCGATCTCTTCCTGTGGTTCTTCGGCCTGCCCCGGCGGGTCGTCAGCCAGGTCGCAATCGGCAAATACCACAATATCGAGGTCGAGGACGACGTGAATGCATTCGTTGAATTCCCCGGCGGCTCGACCGGAAACTTCATCACTTCCACAGGGGAGTGTCCCGGCAGCAACCGCCTCGAGATATACGGAACGCGCGGCCGCATGGTGTTCGAGGACGATAAAATCACCTTCTGCCGAACGGAGCAGGATGTCGCCGGGATCTGTGCGAACTCCACTGCGTCGTTTCCGAAGGTGCCGGTCTGGAACATCGAAATCCCCTACCGCCAGGAGCCGGAAAACCCGCACAGGCAGGTGACCCGCGCTTTTCTGAATGCGATCCTCGATCCCTTCCGGGAGCTGGTGGCGGATGGCGAAGACGGCATCAGGGCGATTGAACTCGGCAATGCGATCCTCTACTCCGGAATCCGCGGCGTCCCGGTCGAGCTGCCGATAGACACCGCGGCATACGATGCGATGCTGCAGGAGCTGATTGAGAATTCGAAGAACAACAGGAAAGAGGTCCGGGCGGCAAACGTCGACATGGGCAACTCCTTCTGAGCGGAAGAACGGATCATTATGTATTACACAGGTTTTGCAGACGAAGCGGCCGCCGGAATCGCCGGGCAGATTGACGCGACCCGTGAACTCGGTTGGAAATGGATCGAAGCACGCGCCGTGGACGGCTGCAACCTCCATGACCTGCCGGAGGAGCAATTCGAAGCGGCCGCGGCCCGGCTCGCGGAATCCGGAATCGGTGTCAACTGCCTCGGGAGCGCCATCGCCAACTGGAGCAAGGACCCGTTCTGCGAAAGAGACTTCGAAACGACGCTCGGGCAGCTCGAACGGGCGCTGGCACGCATGAAGCGGCTGAACTGCACGATGCTGCGCGGCATGAGCTTCCGCGACCGCCCCGACCTGCCGGCCCGGGATCCCGAACTTGAGGCGAACGTCTTCCGGAAGCTTCGGAAAATGGCCGCGATGTGCGAGGATGCCGGAGTGCTCTACCTGCACGAAAACTGCAACAACTACGGCGGAATGTCATGGAAGCATACGCTGAAGATGCTCGAACAGGTCGATTCTCCGAACTTCATGCTCGTCTTCGACACCGGCAATCCGGTCACGGCGTTCGACCGCAGCAGTGACGGCGAGCGGAAACCGCAGGACTCCTGGGAGTTCTACCGCAATGTCAGGGAGTTCGTCCGTTATGTGCATATCAAGGATGCCGACTATACGGCTTTCGATCCGGAAAAGGGATTCCCGGACGCCCGCCCCACATTCCCGGGGGAAGGACGCGGCGAGGTCCGCCGGATCGTCGAGGACCTCCTCGCCAACGGTTATGACGGTGGATTTTCCATCGAGCCGCACATGGCTCCCGCCGCTCCCGCAGGCCTGCCGCCGGAGGAAAAAGCCCGCTGGAAATACGATAATTACGTGGAATACGGACGCCGCTTCATGCGCATGGTCGATGAAATCCGGGCGGAATCATGACATCGGCCCTCTCATGAACCAGCTGCAGGTGGTAAAAAAAGAGGAGAAATCCGGCTGAACCGATTCCAGGCCGTCCCCTCGTTCATGCTGCCGCGGAACAGGATATATATCAGGCACACGACCGGAACGATCAGAATCACCGCCGCCGCCGCGGCTCCGATCAGCAATGCATTCGGGATCAGGCGAATACCCCGATTGCGGGGCCCTTCCCCATGCCGTTGACCGCAAGCTCCTGACAGATACAAAGCGAAAGCGCGGCAGTAAACAGGCGGAACCCCGCCAGAAAATCGGCTGCGATCCCAGACCGCCATCGCCGGCATCATCGGATAAGCGCAAGAAAATAAAGCAGCAAGCCGGGAAATATCGCGAATCCCTGTCCGGACGCAGCCCGGTCCATACTCAGCGCCACAGCGCTTCAAGAAATCCCCTGAAGGCGGAGGGCAGCGCGAGCTCCGTTTCGAACTCCTCCCGGCACACCCAGCGGAACATTCCGGGCATGGTTCCGCAGTCGATGCGGAATGCGTTCATGTGCCACTCTCTGTGAGTGAAGATGTGCACGGCTTTTCCGGCCGGAGCAGCTTTGAGCGGCCCGATGCCCCAATCCCCGGCAAGTGTGAGCGCTTCCTCCGCGGAAAGCGCACCCGCCGCATTCGGCAGCTCCCACATTCCGGCGAGGAGCCCGCTTTTCGGGCGGCGATGGAACGCAGCTTTTTCACCGCAGCGCAGCAGCAGGACGGTTTTCGCTTCGATGCCCCGCGCCTTCTTCGCGGCCTTCACAGGAATCTCATCCGTGCTCCCTTCGCGGCGGGCCCGGCAAAGCCCCATCCACGGGCAGACAAGGCACATCGGCTCTCCATTCGGCAGGCAGACCGTCGCGCCGAGCTCCATCAGCGACTGTGTGAAATCGCCGCTGCGTCCGGCCGGATAAATCTGCCGCAACGCATCCGAAACCGCCTGCTTCGTCTGCGGCTTCGCGATATCCTCGCGGCTCCCGGTCAGGCGCGAAATCACGCGCAGCACATTGCCGTCCACCGCCGGCTCCGGCAAATTCATCGCGATCGACGCGACCGCGCCCGCCGTGTAGTCGCCGACTCCGGGCAATGCGAGCAACCCCTCGCGGGAACGCGGAAAAACACCGCCGAACTCCGACACAATCGCCTGCGCGGCCTTCTTCAGGTTCCGCGCGCGGCTGTAGTAGCCGAGCCCCTCCCAGAGCTTCATCAGCCGCTCGTCATCGACCGATGCAAGCTCCTCGACCGTCGGCAGTTCACGCATGAAGCGCTCATAGTACGGCTTGACCGCCTCGACCCGCGTCTGCTGCAGCATGATCTCCGAAACCCAGACACGGTACGGCGTCGGGCGGTCGCGCCACGGCAGGACCCGCCTGTTCGCGTCGTACCACGCCAGAAGCGGCGCGACCGCCTCTTCCGGAACCTCCGTCATCGGAACAGCGCGCGGAGTTCCCGCACCTTCGCCGCGACGTCGGGAGCCTGCGTGATCTCGGTCACCATCGCGATATGTTCCGCACCCGCCTTCACGAGTTCCGGGATATGGCGCGCCTTGATCCCGCCCATGACCGAAAACGGCACATGGACGTGCGGCGCGATCGACTTCATGGTTTCGACGCCGAGCGCATCACAGCCGACCTCCTTGGTCCGGGTCGGAAAGAGAGGGCCGATGTTGATGCAGTCCGCCCCCTCCTGCTGTGCCCGGAGCGCCTCGTCCAGATTGTGGGTCGAATTCCCGATCCAGAGCGTCTCCGACAAACTCCGCGCGGCCGCGATCGGCAGGTCGTCCTGCCCGAGGTGCACCCCGTCCGCCCCCGCCGCCAGCGCGACGTCGACGTGATCGTTGATGATGAGCAGAATGCCGTGCTCGTTCGCAATCGCCCGGCATTGAAGCGCGAGCTCGTACAGCGCCTTCTTGCCTTGATGCTTTTCACGCAGCTGCACAAGCTTCGCGCCGCCTTCGGCCACGGCGCGGAAGACCTCCACGACCGGGCGGCCGAGGCAGAATTCGGAGGAAATGACCGGATAGAGGTCGGCGGCCTCGAACGCAGCTTTCTTTTCGGCTCGCGTCCCGAAACACGATTTCAACATGATTCAATCTCTCTTTCTGAATTGACCGCACTCCCCCATCGGGTCCGCGGCTTTGCCGTCCAGCCCGCAGAGGGTCCTGAACGGGTGTTCGATAAAGTGGATGCAGTTCCGGCAGAAGCGGCCGTACCCTTCGTCCGGCGCAAGATCCGCTTTCTCCTCCGGCGGCGCGCCCTCCCCCAGTAGTGCGGCGAAACGGCCGGCGGCCAGTCCGCCTTCCGGCTCCTGTTCATTCCCGTCCGGAACTTCCAGTTCAGCTCCGCACAGAACGCATGCAAATACCTTGCCGACAAGGGTAAAGCCGTCCATCCTGTTCTTCGATTTCACAATGCTCTGTTCGCCGCAGTGCGGACATTTGAACGATTCGCCTTCGCGCATGATTCCTCCTGTGCCAGATTGTCCCGGAAACCGGGACATTCTGTCCCGCCGCCGCCCGGCGGTTTCCACAATGCTTCACCGCCGTTTAACGTACACCGCTTTGCCGTTTTTGCAAGCCGGTCCGCATCCCGCCTCAGACAAAAACTGGCACGCTTCATGCTCTATTCCTCTGTATACTTTCAGGAAAAGGAGAAATGATTATGAACATGGAAAAACTTACCAACAAAACCCGCGAGGCGCTTCTGGAGGCCCAGAATATCGCCGTGGGCAGCCGCAACACCGAGCTGCGGGACATCCACGTCCTCGCCGCGCTGATGCGGCAGGAAGACGGGCTGGTTCCCTCCCTGCTCGAAAAGCTCGGTGTAAGCCGTCAGCTCTTCAACCGCCAGGTCGACGAAGCCCTCGCAAAGCTGCCGACCGTACAGGGCTCGGAACAGCAGGTTTACCAGTCCCGCGAATTCAGCACGCTGCTGGTGGATGCGGCCAAGCAGGCGGAGTCGATGCAGGACGAGTACGTCAGCGTCGAACACCTGCTGCTCGCGATGTTTCAGGCCACCGGCTCGAGCGCTCTCGAGCTTCTGACGAAAGCCGGCCTCACGGCCGACAAGGTGCTTCAGGCGCTCCAGAGCGTCCGGGGCAACCAGCGCGTGACCTCGGCCGATCCGGAGGGAACCTTCGAGGCGCTGAAGAAATATTCGCGCGACCTCACGCTGATGGCGATGCAGGACAAGCTCGACCCCGTGATCGGCCGTGACGAGGAGATCCGGCGCGTGATCCAGATCCTTTCGCGCCGCACGAAGAACAACCCGGTGCTCATCGGCGAACCCGGCGTCGGCAAGACCGCCATCGTCGAAGGGCTCGCGCGGCGCGTGGTCCGCGGCGATGTTCCGGAGAATCTCAAGGACCGCCAGGTCGTCGCGCTCGACATGGGCGCGCTGATCGCCGGCGCGAAGTACCGCGGCGAATTCGAAGAGCGGCTGAAAGCCGTCCTGAAGGAGGTCACCGCCGCCGAAGGCAAGGTCATCCTCTTCATCGATGAACTGCACACCGTCGTCGGGGCCGGAGCCTCCGAAGGGTCGATGGATGCGGGCAATCTGCTCAAGCCGATGCTGGCCCGCGGAGAACTGCACTGCATCGGAGCGACCACGCTCGACGAATATCGTAAATACATCGAGAAGGACGCCGCGCTCGAACGCCGTTTCCAGTCGGTGCTGGTCAATCCGCCGAGTGTCGAAGACACGATTTCGATCCTGCGCGGCCTCAAGGAGCGTTATGAACTGCACCACGGCGTGAAGCTGCGGGACAGCGCGCTCGTGGCCGCCGCCGTGCTCTCGGATAAATATATCTCCGACCGCTTCCTGCCGGACAAGGCGATCGACCTCGTGGACGAGGCCGCCGCCGCGCTGCGGACCGAGATCGACAGCTCCCCCGAGGAGCTCGACGAAAACGAGCGCCGCGTCATGCAGCTCGAAATCGAGATCACCGGGCTCAAGCACGAGAAGGATGCCGCGTCGGTCAAGCGCCGCGAGAACCTCGAAGCCGAGGTCGCGGAGCTGAAGACCGAGGGCAAGGCGCTCCGGGCGCGTTACGAGAACGAGAAGAAGGCGATCACGGACCTGCGCACGCTGCGCGAATCGCTCGACACCGCGCGCGCCAAACTTGAAAAAGCGACCCGCGACTACAACTACGAGGAGGCCGCAAAACTTCAGCACGGCGTGATTCCGGGGATCGAACACCAGATATCCGAAGCCGAAAAGAAGATCAAGGAATCCGGTGACTCCCGGCTGCTGAAGGAGGAGGTCGATGAGGAGGACATCGCCGCGATCATCAGCCGCTGGACCCATATTCCGGTCGCCAAGCTGGTCCAGAGCGAGAAGGAGAAACTGCTCGCGCTCTCCGGCAGGCTGCATGAACGCGTGGTCGGCCAGAGCGAAGCGGTTTCGGCCGTCTCCGACGCGGTGCTGCGCGCCCGTGCGGGGCTCAAGGACCCGAACCGCCCGATCGCGAGCTTCATCTTCCTGGGGCCGACCGGCGTGGGCAAGACCGAGCTGGCGCGGACCCTGGCGGAGGACCTCTTCGATGACGAGCGCGCGATGGTGCGCATCGACATGTCGGAGTATATGGAGAAATTCAGCGTCTCGCGCCTGGTCGGCGCGCCTCCGGGCTACGTCGGCTATGAGGAAGGCGGACAGCTCTCCGAGGCGGTACGCCGCCGTCCGTACTCGGTGGTGCTGTTCGACGAGATCGAGAAGGCGCATCCGGACGTGTTCAACATCCTGCTGCAGATTCTCGAAGACGGCATCGTGACCGACTCGCAGGGGCGCACGGTCAGCTTCAAGAACACGATCATCATCATGACCAGCAACATCGGCAGCGACCGCATCCTCGCCGCGTCGGGTGACGTGGAAGCGCTGAAGGAGGACCTGATGATCGAGCTGCGGCGCCACTTCCGGCCCGAGTTCCTGAACCGCGTCGACGAAACGCTGATCTTCCACGCCCTCACACGGGAGGAGATCAAACAGATCGTGGACATCCAGCTCAAGCGCCTCGCGAAGCGGCTTGCGGATCAGGATATCGCGCTCGAAGTCACGCCCGAAGCGAAGAGCTTCATCGCGGAAGAGGGCTACGACCCGGCATTCGGCGCCCGTCCTCTGAAGCGGGCGATCATCCGGCTCGTCGAAACGCCGGTTTCGCGCAAGATCATCGGCGGGGAGATCCTGCCGGATTCGAAGCTCGTCATCGGCAAAAAAGGCAACGAACTCACGTTCGAAACCCGATAAGCGTCAACCGGCGCGGGCTCCCGGAAACGGGAGCCCTTTTCATGCAATCGTCTTCCGGAACAGATAGGTCGTGAGCGCCCGTCCGCAAATCGTGGGTTCGGTCGGGAACTTCGCCGTTTCCGAAAATCCGTTCCGGTAGTAATAATCGAAATCGCAGGTTTCGTCCGTCCACAGCAGCATGGACGAAACGCCGTGCCTCCGGCAGCGCCTTTCAAATTCGGCCATCAGCATCCGGCCGGCTCCCCTGCGGACGCTGGCGAACAGCAGCAGGACAGCTTCGTCCGCGGCGGCGTGCCGCAGCTCCTTTTGCCGGTTTCCGTCGATATATGCTTTATATTCCCGGTAAAACGCATATTCATCGTCGCTTTCGAGCTGCCCGGCCATCCACTCGTCGGCGGCTTCACTGCCGACATGCGCGGCCGGAGCGGCGAGCAGGAACGCGCAGAGCTTCCCGTCCGCCGAAGCGCCGATGGAAAACGGCGAATCCGGAACGCAGTAATAGCGCACCAGATAGTGATAGATCCGGCGGCACATCTTCTCCGGCATTTCGGGAATTTCATCCCCCCACTGCTGCAGCGCAATCGCCCCCGCACCCTCAAGATGATCGGCGGTAAAATCATGCACTTCCAACCCGGATATCGCGTTCATAATCGCAGCATTCCTGAAATATCCTTGCTTTTACCGGATCCCCCGCGGACCGGCTGCCGCATAATATAATCCGTAAAACCGGCATTGCAACCCGAAGCCGCAGATATCACTGCGTTCTGAACGCATTCCGCAGAGCGATTCCGGAAAGGAGCGTCACAGCAGTGTCGTCAAGCACGCCGAGAAGCGGGATAAAATCCGGAATCAGGTCGAACGGCAACAGCACCCAGACCACCGCAATGCCCGTAATCAACACCGCGCGCGGCCAGACCGAAAGCCCGCCGAGCAGCGTCTCACAGCGGCAGAGCCGTTCATTCGGAACAAGACACATGCCGTTCCCGTCGCCGGCAAGACGCATAATCCGATACTCGTAGAGAATGCGTGCCGAAAGCTCCGTCGCGATGCAGCAGAGCTCCGCCGGAGAATAATCGGCGAGCGTTCCGTATTCGCTCTTGACGATGCGGCGCACCGCCTCTTCCGACACTTGTGAATCCTCGCACCCCTGCGCCGCAATTCTCAGGATGCTCCGCAAAGCAAGCTCATCGCACGGCGCGGCGGCAAGACGCCCGACCACGTTCTCATAATAGACCATCCGCTCCCAGCGGCAGAACTGCAGCGACATGCCGGCGAAGAGGCAGAGCATTCCGGCGACCGGGAACCCGAACGGAAACTCCGCCTTGTCGAAAACCGAAAAGAGCTCGACCGCCAGCAGCAGTACAAGCAGCGACAGCCGGACGCTGAGCTTGCGGAAACTCAACGCGAGAAGCGTTATCATAAAAAACAGCGTGACCTGCCAGTTCGCGAACAGGTCGCGGATCCAGTACGGGATGAACTCCAGCAGCCGCCCGACTCCGAGCAGCTTCCAGGCGTACCCCAGCCCCTCCGCCATGTCCGAAACCATGCTGATGTCGGCCGGAGGCACAGAGGGAGACGCAGTGATCCGCGCGATGAAGAGGAATGCCGGCAGGCACATCGTGAACTGCAGCAGCAGATTCGCACCGCGGGGCGGGCCGAAAAGCA
Organism: Lentisphaeria bacterium; assembly: GCA_018265615.1. GTDB lineage: Bacteria > Verrucomicrobiota > Lentisphaeria > Victivallales > Victivallaceae > Victivallis. The sequence continues at coordinate 33,744 of JABLYX010000008.1, read as the reverse complement.
CCATCTCCCAGCAGAGCGCCGCGACGATCACAAACGCCAGCAGCAGCGTCACCATTCCCTGCTGATAGGAGAACACCCCTGCCCGCAGGAAAAACGGATCCCGCACAAAGCAGAGGAAGCCGGCCAGATAAAGCGCAAGCACCGCCCAGAATTTCCAGCAGCGGAAGCCGGAAATCCCCTGCCCGTTCCCGGCCGGGGCATTCAACCACCGGTAAACCGACGCCCCCAAGACAGAAAACTTCATTTCGAATTGCCTCCTTTATCCTGCATGCCCTTCAAGCTTTCATCCAGTTCTTTCCGGCAATCCTGCAGATCTTTCTTAGTCTTGCACTCTTTTCCATTCCAATAGATATGATTCATTATCGAATCCTGTTCCAGCAGAACCTTTAAAATGAATATCTGCAGTTTCAGGAAAGGCTCCAGTTTCCTGCCGGCACAGAACTGCCATGCCTTTTCCCGTGCGTCAACTCCGGGCTGCCCCAGGTCGTCCGGGAAACGCGCCGTCCCTTTTCCGCCTTCCAGCATCCATTTCAGGGTCAGGAGCTCCGCCTTCAGCAGGGTAAGCTGTGTTATGACACGCTCCTGATCGGGGAGCGGTTTGCGCAGGTGCCCGATCTTCCCTTCCAGCGCCTGCAGCGCCTTCAGGGCCTGATCGACTTCCAGAAGTTTCCATTCCCAGTTGTCCTTCATCTCCCCTTTCTGCAATCCGGCGAGAAAATCTTCGCAGGAGCCGAGGCCCCGGCGCTGCGACAGCACCAGAAAGTAACGCCACTGCAGATTATCCGGCTGCTCCCCGACCAGCCTCCGGGCCCAGGATACCGCCCCCGCCCACTCCTTCCGTTCCTCCGCCCCTTCGCAGGAAGCGAAATAGATATAGAAAAGCTCATCCTGACGGGGCAATATCCGCTCCTCCATCCGGCTGAGCGGTCCTTTCACGACCCGGATCGCCGTCGCGTAGTGATCAGCGTCAAAATGGATGCGTGCCTGCCGGTAATCCTCAATATAAGGCGAATCCGTCGGAAAACGCGGCCCGCTGTAACGCCACTCGAATTTGAACGGCAATGCCGACATGGCTTTCGGGTAATAGAGATAGATGAACCAGACAACTCCGAGTAAAGCGACCAGGATCGCGAGAATTTCTATCCGCCGATATCCATGCCGTGCCGCTGCATAATGCTCCGTGACGACAGCGGAAACCTCCCGGGGAAGAGAACCGGAGACAACCTCGATAAACTCCGGAGAGTCGGGAGCAATCTTTCGCGTCTCCGGCAGATAAATCTCCCCTTGCGCCGAACATAATCCCTTTTCCTCCGGGGAAGCGGCCTCAATCTCATTACCCATACAATCCCTTTCGTTTGACCCAGGATATAATTATACATCAACAGCAGACCATATGCAAATAAAACTTCCCTCCCGGCGCTCCTCCTCCTTGACGGTTCCCCGGAGCAGGCCGGAGAAAGAGCTGAAATAAAACCGGCCGGCAAATTGACACGGCCATTTCCCGATGCTATCTTATCTGCACAAAATAACAAATCAGGATCACCCATTGCAAGCAAGGAGACCCTCCATGGCGGACTATCACAACCTGAAACTCGGCACAACCGAAGGCACGGATCAGCAGGAGCTCACGCTTCAGAACGGCGACACGGCGATCAACATCGCTATCTTCCCGGGCGGAAAATTCCAGATGGAGGCGGGCAGCACGGCCTCTTCCATCACACTTGAGTCCGAGGGCCAGGAGCCCGGCGGGACACTCGGCATCGCGGGGAGCGCCTCCTACATCACGGCGACCACCGGGGCAATCCGTGTGAGCAGCGGCGGAAGCGCCTCATATGTCCAACTGGAGCAGGCCGCAAAAATGAATGTGGAAAGCGGCGGAAGCGTGGATCATTTCCAGGTTCAGGACAACGATTCCATCGGTTACGACTTCCACACGACGGTCAGCGGTACAGGGGAACAAGGAGAGCTCATCAACTCAACACCGGAGAGCTCGTTCAATTACGACATCAGCGTCCGGCAGGATGTGCCGGCGGGATATATCGCATACCAGTGCAGTGTCGCCTCCGGTGCCGTGCAGGAGATCATGGATGGCGGCGAGGCCAGCTATACGACGGTCAAAAGCGGCGGGCTTCAGCTCGTCCGCGACGGCGGCATCGCCAATGCGACCGAGGTTTCCGGTGAACTTGAACTCGAATCCGGAGCGGAGTCGAACTACGCCGCCGTTGCAAACGGCGGGAAAATGACCGCCCGCGCGGGCTCGACCGTCAACAACGTCACGCTGGCGGCCGGCGGGCTGCTGACACTCGAAACCGGGGCGGAAATCAACGGCGTGACCTGGACGAGCGGCCGCATCGAAGCCTCCGGGGCCGTCGACGCGCATCTGCTCGTGCTCGCACTGACGCCGAATGAGGATACGGAGCTTGCCGTCACGCCATCCGACATTGCAATACCGCTGCTGAACGATATCACCTTTTTCCGGAACACCGACCTGCGCGTGGCCGTCGGCTTCGCGGACCAGCAGGAGGGCGAATACAAGCTCGCCGGCAACGCGGCCGGCTTCACCGGCTCGATCACGGTGACAGGCGCGAACTTCTTCCATGTCTATACCGCGCTTTCGGTCGGCGACACCTTCACGAACAGCCGCCGCACGCTTACGCTCTCGATCAACGCATCGGACGAACTCATCCTCACCATTGAAAACTACACCGGTGAAGACATGACTCCGCCCGACCCGCTCCGCTCCATCACAAGCGTGGTTTGCGACGACAACAGCGTCATGATCCATTGGGCCGACGGCTCCGACGACATCGGCGTGACCGGCTATGAACTGCGTTATTACCCCGAAGACGGCTCCGGATCCAAGGCGAAAACCATCAGGACCGCAAGCAGCCAGTGCCAGCTTGACGATCTCAAGCCCGGCCGGTATCAGTATCAGGTGCGCGCGGTCGACGGCTCCGGGAAAGCGGGAGAGTGGAGCACTGCCCAAAGCTTCATCACCGTCAGCGATGCCGGCAACGGCGATGCGCCGGAGGGCCCCATCCTCTCGACTACGCTCTGGGGGCACGATTATCTGCCGGAGCTCTACAAGCCTGCCGAACCGGTACAGCCCGGCGACGTGAACGGCTTCTATTTCGCTGATGCCGAGAAGCTTATGGGGATTCAGGATCAGGATTACTGCTGGGCCGCCTCCACGGCGAACGTCCTCACCTGGACCGGCTGGGCGGAGAATTCGCAGCCCGCTTTCGCGAACGAGGATGAAACCTTCGAATACTTCATCGAGAGCTGGAAAAACGAGACCGGCGAGCAGCAGGATGCGTTCTCCTGGTTCCTGAACGGAGCCAACGCCACCGGCAACTGCGCGGTGCCGGTCGAGGGCGGCAACCTCTACCCGACACTCGACTGCAAGGATTACATGATTACGGTCACGGCCGACGAGGCGGGGGGGGATTTTGCAGAGCTCCTGCTCTCCTGCTTCATCTCCGGATACGGTGTGACGTTCGGAATCTACTCGGACCAGGGGCTCGCGCATGCGATCACCGGCTGGGGCTTCGAGCTGAAGGGGAAAGATATTTATCTCTATTACTCCGACTCCGACAGCGATTCCTGGGGCGGCAGCAGCGACCGGCGCGACGCCCCGAACCGCCTGTCGAAAACCCTGCTCAGCGTTGACCGGAAAGACGGCCGTCTCTATCTGGAGGATTACGATGCGGAGGGGACCTATCTCGGTCAGTTCTCCGCGCTCCGGCAGTTTGACAGGAATTTTCTCGGGGAAAGTGAAACCTTCGATGATGCGCGCCGGCTCGAATTCAACAACGGCTCCGTGCTGCGCGCCGGCAACGTAGACGGCGAAAACGACGACGACTACTATGTATTCTCTACCTCGTTCACCGGCGCAGTCGATATCCGGGTCGTGATGAACAGCGCGGAGTCGTTCATCAGCGGGATCACGATCTCGCTGTACGATGCGGCGAAGAATCTGCTCTGGTCGGCGGCCGAAGCGGCTCTTGAGCAGGTCTGCAGCTTCACTGCGGCGGCGAACCTCGACTACTATCTGGTGGTCCTGGGGAATGCGTTCACCTCTGATGCCTCCCTGCCGCTCGACATCAACAGTTACCGGGTCGAATTGTCAGCGGGGGCCGAGTGGCGGGCCGGCGTCTCTGCCGAAGACGACACCTGGCAGCAGGTTCTCGGCAGCGCGGCCTATTCGGAGCTGGTTCCGGGCGGCGCTCCCATCCTCCCGGAAAAGGATATCTTCACCGTCACCGTGACTCCCGCCGGGAGCACGGAAGAGGCGGAAGTGCCGAACTGGGTGGGCAAAGAGGACAAAGTCGACATGCGCGCCCTCCGCTTCGAGCAGGCCGGCAGCTATGATTTTTCCGTCACCGCGGTCACGGACAAGCTGAAACTGACCGTCTACCGGCTCGAGAACGGCAAGCTCAAAAAGGTCAAAGGCATCTCCGTCAGCGCAAAGACGAAAGAGGAGAAACGCGGCATTTTCAGCTTGAACCTCGCGGCGGACACCGATTACATCGTGGCGGTCCAATCCGGCGGGAAGAGCGGGACGAATTACGACGTCTCGCTCGGCGGAGAGGTTTTTGTGAACGCCGAACGCGGCGACGATTCGTATGAACTCGCTGCCGCCGATCCGGATTATACGGTATCCATCGCCAAAAGCGAAGGGGCATTCACGATTCTCAATGCGGTTTCGCTCTTCAACTACAACTGGGTCGGCTTCGGCGACACGGCGGACTACCGGATGCTGGAGCTCGCGGATGCGGGCAGCTACAACTTCTCCGTCTCGACCCTCGAAGGAAGAGCCTCCGGAAAATTCACGCTCTGGCAGGTGCGCGACAACGGCAAGCTCAAGAAGGTCGTCACGGTCAGCGGGTCGTCGAAGAAGGAGGGCGTCAAAGACGGCATGCTCCTCGAAAGCGGCACCTACGCCATCTCCTTCGAGTCGAAGAACTGGAAGTCCGGACACAACACCGACTACACCGTCATGCTGGACGGAACCGTCTTCGGCCAGGCCAATCAGCGCGACGACAACGACTGGCGGAACGCCGCCGCCGTCACGGCAGGAGAGGCTGTGCGCGAGGAGTGGGTCGGCTTCAGCGACCTCAGGGATTTCTTCCGCTTCGAGGTCGCGGCGGATTCGGCCTGTTCGCTCGAGCTCTCCGGCGCGACCGGGCAGGATGCGAAGATCACGCTCTTCCGCCGGAACTTCGACGGGAAAGGCAACGAGAAGAATCCTGTGAAAATCGCTTCGCAGCGAAGCGCGGACGGTTTCGCCGGGCTCACGGAATACCTGTCCGCCGGGATCTACTACTTCTCGGTCGAAGCGCAGGGTTCTGCAAAGAAAAGCGGCACGAACTACGACATCGACCTGACTCTCAACCCGGGGAATCAGGGGATGCTCGCCTGAACCGGGCTCACTGTACGGCGCGCCAGAGCAGCCGGTTTCCCTCGAAGCCGGCTGCGATCTTTCCGGAGTCGGAGAGGTGCGCGAGCGCGGAACGGATCGTGCTGCCCGCAAGCACATACTGGTTGAAGTCCAGTGTGAGTCCGAACTGCGTGAAGAGCCGGCAGAGGAGCTCCTCGAAGCCGCACGGCTCGATGCAGAGCCCTGTAATTCTTTCGAGCAGTTCCGTCACGGCGCTCCGGTTCGCCCGGACCAGCGGACGGATATCCGTGACGGCGGGCGCGTGCGACGGGACGAAGAGCGCGGCCTCCATAAGCTCCACTCTGCCGAGCGTCTCCAGATATGCGGCGAAGTCGTAGATGAAGGGGATCCGGTATCTGGCGAGGACCGCTTCGCTCGCGAGGGAGTCTGCGAGAAACACCGTACCGTCCGGCGTCCGGATTCCGATCATGTCGAAAAAGTGGCCGGGCAGAGGAATCGCCTGAAGCTCCCGCGGAAAAGCGGGATCCGTGATCTCCGTTGTCACGCTCGGCTGTGCGAGCAGGAACTTGTTCCGCAGCGCCGCGGGCGGGCAGCCGCCGTAGAGGAACGACGGTTCGAGGATCGGATGGCGCGTGAACGCCCCCTCAAGCCCGGTGGTGAAAACCGGGCAGCCGGTCCGCTCCTGCAGCAGCCTGTTGCCGCCGATGTGGTCCGCGTTCGAATGCGTGTTCACGATTGCGCGGAGGCACCAGCCCCGGGCTTCCAGGATTTTCAGCGCCTTTTTTCCCGCCTCCCTGTCGCTGCCGCTGTCGATCAGGCTGACGCCGCCGCCCTCGAGCAGGCAGATTCCGATTTTCGCCGGTGACTCGATATACCACGACCGTTCTCCGGCCTGAATCAGTTCATACATGATCGTCTCCCCGTTTTCCGGTAATATAGCCGATCTTGCGGAGAATTCAAAATCTCCGCTTGCATCCTGTGAATTCCTGTGCTACATTCCGGCATGATGGTGAGAAGATATGAAAATCCCCCCTGCCGCGCCGTCGCGGTTCACGGCGGTCCCGGAGCGCCCGGCTCCGCCGGCGGCCTCGCGGAGGGACTGGCCGCCGTTTCCGGCGCGTGTGTCCTCGAGCCGTTCCAGTCGAAACGCACGATCCGCGCGCTTATCGAGGAGCTGCATATGCAGATCGCCGCTGAAACCTCCGGCTCCGTCGTGCTCATCGGCCACTCCTGGGGCGCCTGGCTCGCCGCGCTGTTCGCGGAGAAGCATCCCCGGCGGATCCGGAAGCTCGTACTCGTCGGCAGCGGTCCGCTGACCATTCAGTACGTCCCGCAGATCGAAGCCCGGCGGACGGCGCGGCTCGATGAAGAGGGGCGCAAACGGTTCGCCGCCCTCCCCGCGCTCCTCGAACAGCCGGACCGGCCGGATCGCGACGCGCTGCTCGCGGAACTCGGGTCGCTCTGCGACCGCAGCGACGCATACGCACCGTCGGATTCCACGCCCGCCAGCCTCTCCGCCCCGGCGCCCGATGCAAAGCTCTACGCCGCCGTCTGGAGCGAAGCGGCCGAACTCCGCCGTTCCGGCGAGCTGCTGCGCATTTTCGCCCGGCTGGCGGTTCCGGTTTCGATCATTCACGGCGAATTCGACCCGCATCCGCCCGAAGGCGTCCGGGAGCCGCTGGAATCGGTCGGGCTGCCCTTCACGTTCCACCTGCTGCCGCGCTGCGGACACACGCCATGGCGGGAGAAGTTCGCGCGCGCCGCCTTCTTCCGGCTGCTCACGCGCGAACTCGCCTGACCGATTCAGAGAAGCTCGCCGTAGCGCCTGATGTAGCGTTTCTTCATAAACTGGGTCAGCGCCATGTAGAGGACGAGGGTCAGCGCGAGCCAGCCGAAGTAGCTGCCGGGCAGCGGCGCAAGCCCGATTCGTTCGCCGAACGCGGTAAACGGGATTACGCTCGCAAGCGCGATCCCGGCCCCGGAGAAGACGAAGACCGGAAATGACGCCCAGCTCTGCAGGAACGGAATTTTCGGCGTGCGGATCAGGTGGATGACCAGCGACTGCGACCACATCGATTCGATGAACCACCCCGCCTGGAAGACCGCCTCGTAATGCTCGCGCGCCTGTTCACCGTCGAGCTGGTGATAGAGCAGACCGCCGCACACGGCCGGGCAGATCACATAGAACATCAGCAGATAGGTCGTGATGTCGAAAACCGAACTCGTCGGCCCGATCCGCAGCATGAAACCGGCCACGGACGACGCATCCCAGGTGCGCGGCTTCTTCAGGTACTCCGCATCGACGTTGTCCCACGGGATCGCCGTGCACGAGATGTCGTAGATCAGATTCAGCAGCAGCAGATGCACGCTCAGCATCGGCAGGAACGGCAGGAACGCGCTCGCGATCAGCACCGAAAACATATTGCCGAAGTTCGAGCTCGCGGTCATCTTGATGTATTTGATCATGTTCGCATAGGTCTTGCGCCCTTCGATGATTCCGCTTTCCAGCACCATCAGGTCCTTTTCGAGCAGGATGATGTCCGCCGATTCCTTCGCGACGTCAACGGCCGTGTCGACGGAGATGCCGACGTCGGCCGCCTTCATCGCAGCCGCGTCATTGATGCCGTCACCGAGGAATCCGACCGTGTGCCCGCCGCGGCGCAGCGCTTCGACGATCCGCGACTTCTGGCGCGGCGAGAGCTTCGCGAAGACATTCGCCTCCTCGACCGCGACGGCGAGCGCGACATCGTCCATCCGGTCGATTTCGGAGCCGAGCAACAGCCGGTCGATCCCGATTCCGACCTGACGGCAGACACAGCGGGTCACGCGGTCGTTGTCCCCGGTCAGCACCTTCGTCGCAACGCCGTGCTCGCGCAGGGCCAGAACGGCCTCCTGCGTCGTGCTTTTCGGCGGATCGAGAAACGCGAGGTAGCCGATCAGCACCATATCCGCTTCATCCGCAACAGAAAACGCCCCGACCGGCGACGGATCGGTCTTCTGCGCGACCGCGATGACCCGCATGCCGTCATCGTTGAAATGCTCGACGGTCTTCAGGATATCCGCCCGGATCGCATCCGTCAGCGGCTCCACTCTGCCCCGGTATTCGACATAGGCGGAAATCGCAAGCATCTCCTCGACCGCGCCTTTCGTAATCATCTGGGTCTTGCCGCTTTTGCGGTTCACGACCACGACGCTCATGCGGCGGCGATTGAAGTCGAACGGAATCTCGTCGACCTTCTCACAGCTTTCCGCGATCGCCCCGATCCCCTGCCATTCCTCACGGCTCCGTTCGATGATCGCAACATCCATCAAATTCCGCAATCCGGTCTGATAGAAGCTGTTAAGGAACGCGTGGCGCAGTACGCGCGGATCCTCGTTGCCGTGCACATCCATATGGATTTCGAGGACCACTCTGTCCTGCGTCAGGGTCCCGGTCTTGTCGGTGCAGAGCACATCCATCGCGCCGAAATTCTGAATCGAATTCAGGTTCTTGATGATCGACTTCTTCTTCGACATTGCGACCGCCCCTTTCGCGAGGCAGGTCGTCACGATCATCGGCAGCATTTCGGGGGTCAGGCCGACCGCGATCGAAACCGCGAAAAGAAACGCCCCCTGCCAGTGCCCCTTCGTGAACCCGTTGATGAAGAACACCACGGGAACCATGACCAGCATGAAGCGGATCAGCACCCACGAAACCGAGTTCACCCCCTTTTCGAAGCCGGTCGCCCTGCGCGGCTCCTCGAGCGCGCCGGCCATGCCGCCGAAAAGTGTGTCGTCTCCGACGGCGAGCACGACGGCGAGCGCGGTTCCGGAGACGACGTTGCTGCCCAGGAAGGCGAGCGCCGGGTTCTCCTGAAGTATCTCGCAATCCGAATCCGCAGCGCTTTTCTCCTGCGGCTCACTTTCGCCGGTCAGGGCCGCCTGACTGATGAAGAGATCCTTCGAGCGGACGATCCGCACGTCCGCCGGAACCATATCTCCGGCAGCGAGATAGATCGTGTCGCCGACGACGAGCTCTTCCAGCGGGAGTTCAACTTCGCCCTCCGGGTCGCGTTCGACGGCGGCGGTGGTGCGGACCATTTCGCTCAGCCGCGCGGCGGCATTGCCGGAACGGGTCTCCTGGACGAAGCGCAGGAACCCGCTGACGAACACCATCGCAAGCACGATGACGACGGTCATCGCGTCGCGGTCGTCCGGATCCGCGAACCAGACATCCGACACAAATGAGACGGCCGCGAGTCCCAGCAGGATCAGCGTGAACGGGTTGATGAACGCTTCGCAGACGCGCCGGAAAAGCGAAGCCTTGTCCCGGCGCGATATGCGGTTCTCGCCGAACACTCCGCGCATTTCGCAGACGTGCTCCTCATCGAGCCCTTTCCCTGTGTAATCCGGCAGGACGGCCTGCACGCCTCCGCGGGCCGCGGCGAGCAGCCGGGCATTGATTTCATTTCTCTTTTCGAACTCCCGCGCTGCGGCGGAAGCGTTGACGGTCTTCTTTTTCTTCATGTTCCATACCTCCGGATTCATCGACAGTTTGCAGGTATGGAGCCTGAACGGCTGGGGGTCACTTCCGGCCCCGGAAAGAAGACGGACGGCCGGAAGCGCCCCGTCCCGGGGGCTCCACGTTTCTTATACTTCCTTCGTCCATGCTTCACCTCTGGTAAATCTGCCGCCCGCTGCGGGAATCCGGCGGCGACGGCGGGTCCGGGCATAAAAAAACCGCCGTGACGGACGGCGGTGAATGCGGAGTACACGCACAGTTGCACTTGCGGCCCGTTTCTCCGAACCGCACCACCGTCCAAGCTTCGGCATCGGAGGGCAATGAAATTACATTAGTCCACACCTTGTTTTTCGATGTGGACTGCTGACCGGCTTACAGTGTCTCCACTGCTTCGCGGCAGTAACCCGTATCCCTCCGATAGCTTCGCCTACCGGAAAACTATTTATGACTATACATCGTTCCGGACTGTTTTTCAAGCCGGAGCCTGCACTTTTGCCGGAATTCCTCCATTTCTCCTCCCGGAGTATTGCGATCCGGTCAGATTTCCGTTTGAATTCAATGAGAAACGGGAGTATATTGACAGAGGAGTAAATAATTGAAAGCGTACGCTTTGCCGTATGCGGGAGAATACCATGTGGAAAAAATATCTCGGGCACCTGCCGGAGCGGGACCCGCTTTATCAATATCTCCGATATGAGATCCAGCCGCAGCTCGGCGGCAGTTCGCGCCGGGAGACCTACCGGGTATTCCGACTGAACGGCTCCAACGACGTCTATCTGTACGAGGAGAAATACAGCGGCAGGCAGTTGATCGGCAAGTTTTTCCTGTCGGACCGCGAGCGCAGCCCGGAGGCCGCCTCGCGCCGGCTCGGCCGGGAATTCGACAACCTTGTGATGATGCGCGGCTTCGGCCTCGACCGCTATCCGCACTATGTCGCGCGCCCGCTCGGACGGAATGAGTGGCTGAACCGCCTCATGGTCATCGAGTGCTGCTACGGCGAGCTGCTGAGCAGCGTGATCAAACGTGCGATCCTGACCCGCGACAGCGGGCTGCTTTATTCAAAGCTTACGGCGCTGGCCTATTTTCTCGCAACCTTCCACAACCGGACGGCGACGGGATACCGCGTCGACTTCAACGAGTCGTGCGCGTATATGGATACGCTCATCAACCGGCTCGTTGCAACCGGGACCATCGGCGGCGGAGAGCCGGGCGAACTCTGTTTCCTGCGCGACCGCTGGCGTGAACAGCCGCGCATGTGGGAGGATTCCCAGGTCTATGTACATGGCGACGCCACGCCTGAGAACTTCCTCTTCGGTGACCGCCTCAGCGTCGTCTCATTCGACCTCGAGCGCGTCAAGCGTGCGGACCGGGTGTTCGACACGGGACGCATCGCCGCGGAGCTGCAGCACTTCTTCCTGCTGATGACCGGGAACAAATACGCCGCCGAACCATTCATCGGCCACTTCCTCTGGGAGTACTCCTGCCATTTTCCGGACCGGGAGCGCACGTTCGAGGCAACGACGAAGCGCGTTCCGTTCTACATGGGGACCACCCTGCTGCGGAACGCCCGCAACTCCTGGTTCGACATGAACTACCGCCGCAAGCTCGTCCATGAAGCCAAACAATGTCTGAGGAGGTATCAAGCATGATCAAAGGGCTGCTTTTCGACATCAACGGCACCGTCACCGACATCCTGACCAACGAGTCATATGACGACATCTACCGTGTGCTCGGCAACTTCCTCGACTATCAGGGAATCAGCCTGTCTCCCGACGAGCTCCGGCGGCTCTACTTCGACCTGAACAAACAGCAGCGGAAAGGGAGTGCGGAGGAGTTTCCGGAATTCGATGTGGAGAAGATCTTCAAGGAGATCGTCCGCCGCTACGGAACCGGCTTTACGCACTCGCTCCCGAAGGAGCGGCGCAAAGCGCTGCCGGCGATGCTGGCGGATGTGTTCCGGGCCGCGTCACGCTTCAAGCTGCAGCTCTACCCGGATGTACTCGAAGTACTTGAGAAGCTGCGGGAGAATTACCGGCTCGCGGCGGTTTCCGACGGGCAGAGCCTCTGGGCGCTCCCGGAGCTGCGCAGTGTGGGGCTCGACGGCTTCTTCGACCCGGTCATCGTCTCGAGCGACTTCGGCTACCGCAAGCCGGATGTCCGGCTCTTCGAGGCGGCGTTGATGGGGATGAACCTCGCGCCGTCGGAAGTGCTGTTCGTCGGCAACGACATGTACCGCGACGTGTACGGCGCGAGCCGGCTCGGCATCAGGTCCGTATTTTTCAAATCCAACCAGGGCGACCACCGCAAATCGGGGACCGAACCGGATTACATCATCTACAACTTCTCGGAGCTGCCCGAAGCGATCCGGTTTCTCGAAGCACAGCCGGCCCGGCGGTAAAGCGCGCGTCCGCACACAGAAAACCCCGCTCGGGCCGCAGCGGCCGGGGCGGGGTTCCATTTTGCAGAGCCGGTCCGTCAGAACCGGATGACTTCGTTCCGGCGGGCGGATTCAAACACCGCCTCGATGAGTTTCATCGAACGGCGCAGCTGATCGTGGGTCACAACGATCTCGGCCTTGCCGTTCAGCACCGCAATGACATTCCTGTAATACTCGGCCCAGTCGGACTTGACCTTGACGACCGGAAATTTCTCCACGGTCTTCTCATTGCGCGGCGCCATCGTGCGAGTCAGCCCGGCGCCGGCGAGCACCGGCGGGACGTCGTCCTCGCCGCGGTTGTAGATCTTCGCGATCTCGCCCTCGCAATCCCAGTTGCGGATGATCGCCGAACCGCTGTCTCCGAACGCATACCAGCGCGGCATCTCGATATAGTTGCAGGTCTTCACCTCGACGAGCCACTCGGGGCCGTTTTCGAACCGCACCAGCGCGGTGAACCCCTCATCGCATTCGAAGTTCGTGATGTTGTCCAGCGTCGCGTAGACCGAGACCATCCTGCGCCCCTGCATCATGGTCAGCATCTGATCGAGCAGGTGAACTCCCCAGTCGAGCACCATGCCGCCGCCGTGCTCCCTCTCCTCGCGCCAGCCGCCGGGAATGCCGCGGGAACCGTGTACGCGCGATTCGATACGGAACACGTTCCCGAGTTCACCCGCCTCGACGATCTTCCGCATCGTCAGGAAGTCCTCATCCCAGCGGCGGTTCTGGTGGACCGTGAAGAGCTTTCCGTGCCTCTTCGCTGCGGCGATCATTTCTTCGAGTTCGGCGGAATCCATCGACACGGGCTTCTCGCAGATCACGTTCTTGCCGGCGGCAAGCGCGGCAATCACAATCTCCCTGTGAACGTCGTTCGGAGTCGCGACCGTTACGAGCTCGATTTGCGGATCGGCGAGGAGCTCCTCGCGCGAAGCGTACGCCCGGATCCCTTTCTCCTCCGCGGCCCGGTTCCGTTCCGGGTCGATGTCATACACGCCGAGGAGTCCGACTCCCTCCACGCTCTGCATTTTCTCGGAATGGAAGTTGCCCATTCCGCCGTAGCCGATGACGGCTCCGCCGATCACTTTTCCGTTCATAACTGCCTGACTTGTCTTTCTTCAAAACCGATGTAGTTCACGGAGACTCTTCTCCGGACGACAAAAAAATTCTCATTGACATTAATGTAGACGCAGAAAAAATAAAATGCAATCATTTTTTGCGCGGAACTGTCGAATAAATCCGCCGATCTTTCATAATCCCGATACGCTTCCGTTTTCCCGCGAAGCCCGGAACTCCTTCGGCGTCCGGTTCAGCTTGCGCCGGAAGAGTTTGCCGAGATAGTTCCCGTCGCAGAAGCCGCAATGCAGCGCGATTTCCGTCACCGCGAGATCCGAATGCAGCAGGAGTTCCACGGCATGCTGAAAGCGGATTTCAGCCAGATACTCCTGCGGCGTGCATCCCGCCGCATTGCGGAAGCGGCGAAAGAAATTCCGGCGGGACATGTGCACGCAGGCGCAAAGCTCTTCGGAGGTGATCCGGCGCGCATAGTTCTCATGCATATACTGAATTGCGCCGCCGATCAGGAACTCCGGAGCACGTATGCGCATGCCGGGGCTCTCATAGCGACAGAGAGTCGCGGCGATCTCCATGAACATCGCCATGCCGAGGAACGCCTTACCGGGGCGGCTTCCGGCGAGATCCGCCGCAAGTTCCAGGATCTTCGCAGCGAGCGCCTCCTTCATATCCGGCTCCAGGTGCAGCAGCGGTTTGGCGGTTACCTGTTCCGGAACCTGTTCTTCCGGCAGAAAGAGCCGCCGGAAAACCGGAATGACGTGCCCGTCCAGAATCGGCATCGAAAGCTGGTGCGGATCATAGACAAGATTTACGAGCGCCAGTGTTTCCGTCCGGTCATAGCAGTGCCAGACGCCGGGAGGGATGACCAGAACGTCCCCGGCACGGACCGGCGAGGAGGAAGATTCCACGAGATGCATCCCCTCCCCCGCGAGGATCAGAACCAGTTCCATGAAAGTATGGCGATGAAAGCGCCGGGCCGGGTGCTTTCCCTCCGCCACACTCTCGATGTAGAGCGGAATCGCGTAACGCGGCAAATATCGGCGGATATCCGACGTGAAGAAATTCTCCGGCAGCTCATCCATGTCTCCGTCCTCCTTTTCATAAAGATACCCTGCCGGGAGCGCGATTGCAAGCAGGAGAACTCCGGCACCGGCATGATTTCACCCCTGTTCGGCGGAACTCACAGAAGAAAAATCGTCAGAATGGCACTCCAGTACTGATAATTGCCACGTCAATCAAGGCACTCCGGCCGATTCGAGAGTATAATTATGTACAGAGGAACCGGAACAACGACACATGGAATCGAAAATCAATGAACAGACTGCACTATTTCGCCTACCGCTCCTTCCGGCCGGAATTCGCCGCGATGCGGAATTTCGCCGGAATCGGCGTCGACACCATCTGCATCTTTCCGGCCAACACGTCAAATTCGCTCGGGGAACCGTATTCAGCCTATCCGAAGAACCGGAACTGGTTCGGCAGTTGGGATTTCAGTCCGGTCAAGCGCCAGCTCGACGATGTGCTTGCCGTGAATCCGGCGGCACGGTTCATCGTGATCGCGGACCTGAATTCGCCGGAGTGGCTTTCCCGGCAGCTCGCGCTCTCCCACGAATCGGGCGACAGCACCACGCATCTCACCGAAGCGCTGGCAAACCGGCGCTGGCTGGAGGAGACGACCCGCTATCTGGAGGCGTTTCTCGACTTCGCGGAGACCAATTCCGCCAACCGGGTCGACGCCTATGTGCTCGCCTGCGGCAACACCGACGAATGGTTCGACCATAACGGAGAGCTCTGCGGAGCTGCGAAAGAACGCTTGTACAACGAGTTTCGCGCCCGGCGCGGATTGCCGCCGGAGGCGCCGCCCTCCGCGCTCAAGCTGAATACGCCGGACTTCGACGGGTTGCTCTTCGACCCGGCAAAATCACGGAATGTCTTCGAGTACCGGAGGTTCTGCAATGAACTGGTCGCGGACGGGATCCTGCACTTCGCCCGGACGGCGCGCAAACATATCCGGCCGGAGGCTGAGATCGGCGTATTCTTCGGTTATCTCGCGGCACGGCTCGGCGCGGCGGAGAGCGGGCACGTCGAAATGGAGCGCATTCTCGCCGCACCGGAGATCGATTTCCTGGTCTCGCCCGGCAGCTACTCCGACCGGGTGATGGGCGGCGGCAGCGGTTTTCAGACGCTTTCCGGTTCCGAGCGCATCGCGGGCAAGCGCCATCTGCACGAGTGCGACCAGCGGACGAGCACCTATAACCCACACCTTACCGACGCTGTCAAACTGGAATTCCCGCACTGGGAGGACCTTGCGGAAGACATCGCGGGATTGCGCCGCGAAACCGCGCTGGCGCTCACCGCCGGCTCGTCGCTCTGGTGGTTCGACATGTGGGGCGGTTTCTACGGCGATCACGCTCAGCTGGCTGAGCTGAAACGCCTTGCGGAGATCTATGAGGCGCGGATCGGGGTCGAACGCGGCAGGGTTGACGAGATCGCCTTCATCGTCGATCCCGAAGCGAACTATTACCTCGACCAGCGCTCGTCGCGCCAGGCGGAGTTCCTGCGCGCTCCGGCCGCCGCCCTGAACCGGGTCGGAGCTCCTTATGACACCTACGCGCTCAACGACATCCCGAAGATCCCGGAGTTCGGTCGCTACCGGCTCGTCGTCTTTGCGAACCTGTTCGAAATCACGCCGGAGAAGGAAGCGCTGCTGCAGGAGCACGTCTGGCGCGACGGGCGCACCTGCCTCTACTTGTACGCGCCCGGAATCAGCGACGGCAGCAGGATCGATCCCGCTTTCGTCGAACGGTTTGCGGGAGTTCCGTTCGGCACGCCCGGCCTCAGTGTGATCCAGCAGGCGGATCACAGCTCCGCCTGCCTCGCGAAGCCGGCAGAAATCACTCCGGCGCTGCTGCGCAGCCTCGCGACGGAGTCCGGCGTGCGGATTCTCGCATCAGAGGAGGTTCCGGTCTATGCCGATGAACGGCTCCTGGCGGTCCATCTTGCGGAACCCGGGAGGCTCCGCATCACCCTGCCGCGATTTGCGACGAAGGTCACGGAGCTCTTCTCCGGCAAAGAGTTCCGCGATACCGAAGAAATCGACTGGGACTCCCCGGGAATTGAAACATTGCTCTTTGAATCTGAACCGTAAAAGGAGGAATTCCATGAAACACCGTTTTACATTGATCGAACTTCTGGTTGTAATTGCGATCATCGCGATTCTCGCCGCGATGCTGCTTCCGGCGCTGCACCGCTCCCGCATGGCGGCTCAGAAGATCAGCTGCACGAACAACTTCAAGACCGTCGGAACCGGCGTATTCTTCTACGCGAACGAGAACAACGACTTTCTGCCGCGAAAATACAAGCGCTGGTCGTGGGGATATGCGGTCGGCCGGATGCTCGGTTTCAAACGCGACGGAGCCGCCGACGCGCCGGATGCGGACATCAAAGTCGGCAGCATCCCGCTGAACAAGGCGCTTGTCTGCCCGGCCCAGAAGGAGACGGCCGGCTTGTACGAAAACGGAATTTCGACAAACAAGCCGATCCTCAAATATCCGATCTACGTTCCGGCGGTCAGCGAGAAGCCCGCGGCGGCCAACTCGCTCCGCGGCATGACGGGCGGCGGGGCGGACCTCGTCGGCGGCAACGGCGACGGCACGCCGCTGGACCACAAGAAACTGAACCGGGTCATTGACGGTTCGGTACTGATGCTCGAGGCGGTGTCGGATCACGCCTACGATGCCGGGAGTTACATTGCGCTCTCGCCGGGAACCGTCAACGCCACAGTATGGCAGTTCAACAGCCGCACGGCCGCCGGAGCGGATTTCCTGCGCCACGGCAATTCAACGAACCTCCTCTTCAAGGACGGGCATGTGAAGAGCTTCGGCGGAAACGTGAAAATGAACAGCTGTTACCTGCCGGAAAAGTGACCGCCCCGGCGCAGATTCAAACGAAAGGCATGCAGAATGAAACCCACGCTCCCGATTCTCCTTACCGCACTTTTCGCACTCGGCGCCGCCGGAGCAGCTCCGCCGCCTCCTCTGCCGGTGACCGCTCCGCCCTATGCCGGCGGAGAAGCCGGAACGCTGCGGCGGGATACGAAGTTCCTGCCCGGCAAAGGGGTAAGCATCTTCAGCGGCACGGCGGTACAGCTCATGTGCTACCGGAATGGAACGCCGCAGCTCAACTTCACACGGCAGAAGAAGCGCTTCGGCGGCTTCGCGCTCCTCGTGGACGGCAAAGCGGTCAGTGGCACCCGGCGCGAAGAGGGGGAAAACGTATTTTACGACTTCCCGGAGGGCGGACTCCTTTCGCTGCGGTTGCTTCCGGACGGCAGAATCGAGGGGAAACTGCACTTCCCGGCGGCCCGGAAGCTTCTGCTTGAGATTCCGCTCGCGGGCGAATTCTTCGGCGGCAGCGGCTTCGAAGCCGGTGAGAAACGCCTGACGATCCCCGCCTACGCGGACAATCCGAACTATGATTACCGGAAACTCTTCGCCGGCAAAGTGAAAACGGTCCGTCTCTGTACCGACGCGCCGGAGCGTACCTTTGCACTGGAATTCGAAAATGAAACGGAGATCCTCCTCGGAAACTTCACGAAAGCCCGCCGCGCGCTTCTCCGGCTCATTCCCTCCAACGCCTCCGCCGGGTTCTCCTTCCTGCTCGATCCGGGCAGCTTGGAGGAAGCGCCATCGCACCCGCCCGCAAACCGCGTCACGCAGGCGGGGGGCTGCGACCTCTGGAAGCTCGACCGCTACTCCCTGCCCGACACGCGCGGCCGGAACCTGCTGCAGAACAGCTCGTTCGAGCAGGGATTCCGCTATCTGATCTTTCACCACCGCGGCAGACAGAACTTCGGGATCTTCGACGATCCGCCGGTCCGGGTCGGGACGGAACAGGCGCTGCACGGGACGCACAGCCTCATGCTCCGCTCCGACGCGCCGGCGCAGAACCTGGCTCAGCCGGTTTCGACGCACACCGTGCTCGCCGGGCCGGGCACTTACACATTCAGCATCTACGCCCGCACCGACGCGCCCGGACGGCAGGAGCTCCGGATCAGCATGATGGATCCCGCCCGGATGTGGGACAGCTCCCAGTGGCCCTCCGTCAAAGTGAAGCCGACCGGCGAATGGCGGCGCTACACACTGACCCACCGCTGGGAGAAGGCAACGGCGTTCCCGGTCGTGCTCTCCGTTGCATCGGAGGAGCCCGCAACCTGTTATCTCGACGACATGCAGCTTGAAGCGGGGGCCGAGGCGACCGCCTGGTCGCCGCCAGTGGTCGAAGGTGTGCTGCGCACCTCCACGCCGGACAACTTCGTGGAGTACGGCACCCCGATCGACGCCCGGCTCGAACTCATTGCTCCGCCAGAGACAAAAGGGAACGCAGAGGTGAAAGTCCGTGATTTTTTCGATACGGTCAAACTCCGGAAAAGCTTCAACTTTGAAACCGGGCCGGACGGATGCGCGGTTCTCAAGCTGCCGCTTGAAACGCTGCCGCGTGGAATCTTCATCGTGGAGAGCGATTATCGAGTCGGCGACGCCCGGCGCTATGAGATTCAGCGCTTCGCCGTCATGAGCTCCCTCACCAATATGCACAAAAACCGCAACCTGTTCGTTGATACCTATGTGGATCCTCTCTTTCCGATGCAGAACTACCGTGACGTGCTGGAGCGCTATCGCCGGATCGGCTGCGGCTCGCGCGGCGGTTTCGCGAACAACGACGAAACGCTGGCGAAACTCGCCGCCGGATTCGGCGTGGAAAGCCGCCTCTGCCGGATCGGCCACGCCGTGAAGCAGGGCAAGGAGCGCACGATCCAGATTGCGAAGAATGTGGAGTGGTACCTTGTCCCCGGCATGAGCCGGGCGGATTCGATCCTGTTTGAAGACCTCGGCCGCGAACGTCCGGTTCCTCCCGAAACCCTGAAACGGGTCGAAAACGAGGTCGCCCGGATCGTTGCAGGCTCCCCCTCCGTCCTCAGCTGGTACTTCCTCTGCGAACCGGAGGGGACCATGCCGGAATTCGCGAATCCCGCCTTTGCGAAAGATGAGGATTTCACCGCTTTCATCGAGCTCGAATGCGCGGTCGCACGCGGCGTCCGCAAGGGGAATCCGGCGGCGAAGCTCGCGACCAGCCCGAGCTCCACGCTCCAGCAGCCAAACCGGCTGCTCTACTTCGAACGGCTGCTGCAGGAGACCGCAAAGCGCGGTGTCCGGTACGACCTGATCGCCGCGCACAACTACCGCGCCACGCCCGCGCCGGAGTATCCGGTGCCGCTAGAAGAGCAGTACCGCCGGCTCTTCGGCCTCCTCGACCGCAACGGCTACAGCGGAACGCCCGTCAGCAGTCCGGAGGGAATGCACTGGCTGCCGGTCCGCTGCCGCCGCTCCCCGTTCCTCTCGGATTACCCGATCGTCTCGGCCCGGCTGAACGGGCTTGTTCCGTATACCTACGATCTCAGCTATGCGGAGAAGATCGGCAGCGCCTATCGCGCCCGTACCTGGCTGCTCGGACTCAAGTACCGAGACCGCATTCAGATGATGAACGCGAGCAACTACGGCATGTTCGCGATGGATGCGATGCTGACACCGTATGCGTTCCAGAAAATCCCGAACACGCTCGGCCGGCTGCTCGGCGACGCAACGTTCCACTCCGAGTTGAACCTCTTCCCGGACACCCGCTGTTACCTGTTCGAGGATAAAGAGAAACGTCCGGTCGCCGCAATCTGGGCCTGTGCGGAAGCATATGACGAAGGACGCGAACGCGCACCCGACTACACGTTCCGCCCGGATGGAAAACTCGAGCTCTTCGATCTGATGGAGGCGGAGCACTCCCTTCCTGCCGACGCGAATGGAGTCTGCACACTGCCGCTCTCTCCATATCCGGTTTTTCTGCGCGGGAAGCCTGGAACCGCCGCCCGGATGGCGGAGATGCTCGGAGCCGGGCGCGGAATCTCACACATCCCGGTCCGCCCCGCCCTCACGCTGGTGCCTGTTTCGCCCGGTTCGGTCTCCGTACAACTCGCGAATCCCTTCCCGGAGCCGATGAATGGAACCCTCTCGCTGCGGGCGGAGCAGAAATCCGTACGGACCGCTCCGGGCAAAGAGGCGACCTTCCGCTTCGCACTGCCCCTCCCCTTTTCGGCCGAAAAACCGACCGATTTCGATCTCGGCTTCCGGCTCGGGCTGCAGACGCCGGAAAAGCGGGAGCTGAACTATGACCGTTCGTTCACTGGCCTGCTCGCCCGCAAACGGACAAAGCCGGTCACGGTCGACGGCTCGGCGGACGACTGGGAGGGGGTCCCTTCCCTCCCATTCCCCCGCGGCGAATCAACCGGGAAACCGCTCCCCGTGCCGGAGGATTTCAGCGCAAGCTACCAGATCGTCTGGGATGACGGGCATCTCTATCTCGCCGTGACCGTCACCGACGACCGCCTCGGCTGGAAGCAGCGTCCGCTGCCGAAGGAGGGCTGGCGGAACGATTCACTGCAGATCTTCCTCGATCCCTTCGCCGACGGCCTCAACACGCAAACGGCCGGAAGCGACGACTGGTCGTACGGCATCTATTCGGAAACGCCGGACTATTCGAAGCTCTACACCTACCGCCACGCCGTGCCGGATGTCCAACTGACCCGCGGCGTGGCCGGAGCGGCGCCGGATACGGTGGCCGACGACGTCCGCACCGCGTTCCGGAAGACAGAAAATGGATATTTCTATGAAATCGCGTTTCCGCTCTCCGCGCTCGAGCCGTTCAGGCCGCGGGCCGGAAGCAGCATCGGCGTCGGGCTGCTGCTGAACGACTCCGACGATCCGGACGCACACACACCGCGCGCCCGGCTGACCAACGCCTCCGGCACGGGAATGCCGAACGACCGCCCCGGACTCTGGCCCGTCGTCATGCTGGTGGAACAATGAACCGGAATGCCGCCCTGCCCGGACTGGCCGCATGGCTGGTTCCGCCCGAGCCGCCGATCGGACCGGCAATCGTCCTGTACCGCAACGAGTTCACGCTTGCGAACGGAACAGAGTTCAAACTGAAATTCAGCGCGTCGGAATTTGCCGATCTCTATTTGGACGGCGAGTGGGTTGCGGAGGGACCGGAACGCGGCGACAACCGCCATCGTTTTTTCGCGGAATACGCGGCGACACTGAATCCGGGGCGGCACGTTCTGGTCGCCCGGGTGCTGTTCGCGCCGGACGAAGCTTCCGTCCCCGGATTCTCCGGCGACGGCTTCGGATTCGCCGCCGAGTCGGATTCTCTCACGGAACCGTGGAGCTGCCGGGTTCCGGAACGGATCGAACTTGCAGGAGCGTTCCCGGACTGGGGCGGTTCGCCGCGCGTGCAGATCGCCTCCGGCTTCGACTGGCACTGCCTGCAGGGCGGCGGCAACGGATGGCTCCCGGCCGTCGCAATTCCCTCCCCGCTTCCGGCGGAGCCGCCGTGGCTGCCGCCGATGCGCCGGGAGCCCGAGCGCGGCTACCGCCTGCACCGTGAACCGGGGCGGCTCCTTGTGATCTTCGACGACTATGTCTGCGTCAGAGCCGAATATGTGTTCCGCGGCTCCGGACACGTGGAAACCCGCTGGGCGGAATCGCTTTACGACACGCCGGAGTTCGACCGCATCCACCTGACCGGCCCCAAGGGGAACCGCTCCGAATTCCGGGGAAAGCACTTCATCGGCGCCGCGAACAATTATGAACTGCCGGGCGGCGAATGCCGCTGGCGCGAACTGCGCTGGAAAGCGGGGCGCTATCTCGAGATCCGGCTCGAAGGCGGCGCAGAGCTCGCGGAACTGCGTTTCGAACGGACCGGATACCCATACGTGCGCGAGTGGCAGGCGGATACCGATCTTCCCGAACTGAACCGGACGCTGGAACTCGCGTGGCGCACCCTCGAGTGCTGTTCCGCCGACACGCTGATGGACTGCCCGTTCTACGAACGGCTTCAATACATCGCAGACTCCCGGCTCGAAGCCCTGACAGGCTTCGTCTCAACGACCGACGACCGGCTGTTCCGGAAAGCACTGCGGATGTTCGCCGACTCCCGGCAGCCGGACGGGCTTCTCTTCACCCGCTGGCCGTCGCGCCGGATACAGGTGATCCCCTCGTTCCTGCTGCATTACGTGATTTTCCTGCACGAGTTCGCAAGCTGGCGCGGAACCGGGAAAGTGCGGGAGTTCCTGCCGGCGGCGCGCGGCATCTTCGGCTGGCTCGCCCGCCACGCTTCCGGCGGACTGCTCGCATTCCCCAACTGGCATGACGTGACCAGTGGAAACGAGTGGAACGACGCGAAGAAAGGATGGAATTTCATCGACTGGTGCGAAAACTGGAACTACGGCGCGCCACCGGACGAAAGTATCCTGAATCTGCTCTACTTGCTTGCCCAGAAGAAGATGGCGGAGCTGGAAGCGGCATGCGGCTTCCGGGAACATGCTGATTTCTACAGGGAGGAGGCCGCCGCAACAGAGAACCGCATCAAAGCGGCCTATCTTCTTTGCGGCGTCACGGAACACGCGGCCGCGCTCGCGGTACTGGCCGGACTCTGCCCGCCGGAGGAATTCGAGCTCACTCCCGGCATGACGCCGGCCGGCATCAGCTTCTCGCACCACATCCTCGAAGCGGCCTATCTTGCCGGACGCGGCGACCTCTTTCACCGCCGTCTCGAAGCGTGGTACGGCTTTTCCGCCAACGGGTTGAAGACGCTGCCGGAGAATTTCGGCACGCCGCGTTCGGACTGCCACGCCTGGAGCTCCCATGTGCTCTATCACTACTTCAGCTCGATCCTCGGGATCCGGCCCGGAGCCATCGGCTCGAACCGCTGGAACATCGCACCGCTTCCGGGCGGAAAAATCAGGCGCGCTTCGGGCACAATGGCGCATCCCGCCGGCCCCTTCCGGGTCGCCTGGGAAGAGCTGGACGACGGCCGCCTGCGGATCGACTACAGCGTTCCGGACGGAATCGAGCTCGAACTCTGCGGAGAACCGGCGGAGAACAGCGGCCGGCGCATCGTTTCCCGGAGAGGGCAGCCGGTCTCCTGAATCACCGCGCGTACGGACGCCACCCTTTCGAAACGTCATACTCAAAATAGAGCGTCGTATGGCTCTGCGACGCGGCATGCAGATCGAAATAAAGCACGTTCGCACGGTTGTTGTGCTCATATGCCACGCCGACCGGCGCACCGAGCTCGGCACGTTCGCGATAGAGCTGCCAGCAGCCGTAATTGCTGCCGGAGGGATTGCAGTTGTTGGCCTCTGCCTGCAGCACCTTAGACGAGGGCGAATGGACCCGCCCGAATTTATGGACGAACCAGCCGCCGCTTTCGAGGATCTGGCCATAGCTGGTGTCACCGCCTCCCGTCATGCCGTAGAAACTCGCCTTGACCCAGCCGTTGAAGCGTTCCCAGGGCGAGGCGAGCCCGCTGACTTTGTACACCTTGTCGAAGCTGGAGACCTTCGGACAGAGGATCTTCTGCGGCACCTGCCCCATCCAGCCGGGTAATCCGCCGTCGCCGGTCAGGAGCTTGTAATACTCCGTCCACGTGGCGTCCGAATTCGCCCAGTAGAGATTCGCCGTCGTTTTACTCTGCACAGGGAACACATCATTCGACATATCGAGGTAGAACTGCATCGCAGTGCCGAAGCTCTTCAGGTTGTTGATGCAGGTCGTCCCGATCGCGCGTTCCCGCGCCCGGTTCAGCGCGGGCAGCAGCATCGAGGCGAGGATCGCGATGACGGCGATCACAATGAGGAGCTCGATGAGGGTGAACCTCTTCTTCATTCCCGGATTTCCTTTCGTTGAATGTGTTCAATAAACGATTTCGAAAAAAGCCGCTCCATACTCCAACTTCGAGGTGTCGATTCTGAGCCGCAATTCCCCCGTCTCAACCGCGGCCGGAAGCTCTTCCGAGCGGGTCCCGTCAAAATTCAGCGCGTAGACTTTCGGAGGAAGCGCCCGCCCGTTCCGCACGGAGAGGTCGAGCTTCGCGGTTTCGATCAGCGCCGGGTGATTGCCGGATTCGAAGCAGATGCGCTGTTCCGCCGTATCGAACACCTGGCCGGTGTTGAAAGCATTCGTAGCGAAAACCAGCAGCAGCCGGGACGCATCTCCGATCGTTTTCTCCCCGTCGATGGCGGCAACCGCGACGCCGGCCGGACGTGAACAGCCGTTGACCGTCACGCGGCCGAGCTTCATCGGAACATCCTTCTTCAGCACCGCTCCCTCGGTCCGCGGCGTGACGACCTTCAGCGTTTCGGCCGGAATGTCGAGCATCAGCTCGCCGGTTTCACTGACGAAGACGCCCTTCTCCGGATCGGTGGGATTCTCCTTCCCGATGATCCCGCTGGAACGCAGCAGCCCGAAGAGCTTTCCCGCCATCTTCCCGTCGGCGGTTCCTGCCTGCACAAACCATTGCGACACACTGAGATTCGTGAACTCCTCCGGCTCGACGGTCAGCGTCGGCGACGCCGTTCCGACCGGGTCGAGCGGCCGGACGTCGGGATAGAGCACCCCGAGCCGGGTCACAAACGCCAGTTTCGCATAATCGTCGCCGATTGCCGAAAGGAAGTGCTTTGGAAACATCGTCTCATTCGAGAGCTTCAGCGCGACCGAGTGCGGTGCTTTTTTCACATCCCCGCGCAGGAAGAGCAGCGCCGCCAGCGCCTCGTTGGCCCGTGAAACCGGGTCGAGCGCATCGTCGAACCGCAGGAACGGGTCGAGGTGCAGTTTGACCGTATCCTGATGCGTCACAATCGCATCCCAATCCTGCAGCGCGGCGTAGCCCGGGAAGTAGAGCCCGCGTTCGTGGCGAAAACGGTTCGGCGCCGAATGCGAGTACTCCGTCATGAAGAACGGCCGGTCCAGAAAACGCGCCGCCGCGGAGGCCCGGAAATAACTCGAATGGAATGAGCTGCCCTGATCCACGACGAGATCAGACAGATGATTGTTCACAAACGAGTTCGGCCTGCTGCTCTTCGGAATCAGCCCGCGCACAGGAAGCCCTGTCGGGTGTGCGAAATAGGCGTGCTGCGCAATGACCGGAAGTTTCGCCCGGGCCGGAAATTCGAGAGTGCGCATGATCATGTCCCAGTGGTTCACCAGCCCTTTGTAGCCGGCAGCCCGGATCGTATCGTGAAAGAAGCCGGTCATCTCCTGCATCGCGCCGATCAGGAAGTCGCCCGTGTCTTTTGCGCGCGTATCGCCGGACCGCAGGTCCGCCTCGGTGATCTCCGGAACCGCGTCAATGCGGAACTCGCCGCCCCACGCCTTTGAAAGCGCCGCATCCGTGCCGTACTTCTCCCGCAGCCACGCCCGGAACGGCTTCGTGAGAAACGGCAGCCCGGCCGCGAACCGCAGATCCTGCTCGTTGATGAAATTCACAAGCACAATCGCGGGTTCATCCTTATAAGCGTTTTTCGTGTAAGGGTTCACACGGTTCATCAGGTACTCCGTAAAGAGCTTCCAGTGGTTCCGGTACGCGGCTTCCCCGAAGAGCCGGCCCTTGAAGCTTTCGGGGTGGGAAACGCCGTATGCCCGCGTAATCATCCGCCGCCCCGCAAGATCGAACGAAACGTAGACGCCGCGCGCCCTGAAGGCGGCGATCAGACGGTCGAAGCGGTCAAGATTCCCCTTGTCGAGCACAGCTTCAAGCTCTTCAATGGTCTGCGGGATTTTCACATCCTCCCACTTTACATTGCGGTATTTCGTCAGGATGTCGAAGCCGACGAAAAAACCCTCCGGCAGATGGATGCGTACGAGGTTGTAACCGCGGCGCGCGACCGCATCGGCAAAACGGTCGATTTTCCGTGCGTCCCACGTATGATATGCTCCGCGCCACATATTCTCCAACACCCAGTTGAATGCAAAAAAGCGCACAGGCTCCCCGGGGCGCTTGTCGAACACCGCCCGGCCGTCTTTCCCGACGGTCAGCCGGCCGAGCGCGCCGGCCGGGCGCGGCAGCTTGTCCAAACCGGAGAAATCGAGCGCGGTTCCCGGCTTGATCTCGAGAAACCGGCTGTCATCGACCGGGCGGAACTGTTCCCCCGCAACCGGACGGAAGAGCCGCGCCAGCTCGGGGTCCCCCATGACCGGCTCGACCCTCCCGCAGACGAAACGCCACCCGGCGGAACCGGATAACACTCTGACCGCAACAAGATTGCGCCCCTTGCGAACCGGGATGTTAAAGACATTGTCCTCCGGCGTCAGGCGCGGCGAGAGATTGCCGCGGTCGAGATTGCTGAAGCAGGATTCCCCATTGATGAAGCACTCCATCCACCAGTCCGCCGCCATGCCGACCGTCATAATTCCATCGGCCGGCGCGTCGAACTCCTGATAGAAAACGGCGGAGGCTTTGTTGCCGAACCGCTTCTCGGCGGCGGCGATGTCGAACCCCTTTCTATCCAGTACGGCAGCGGAAGCGCCGTCCGGAATCCGGTCGACCGGGAGCTTCGCGCCGGACTCCGCACGATATTGCCACATATCCGAGAGCAGGCTCGCAAAGGTGCGGTCCAGCCGTTCGAGCGTAACCGGGCCGAGCTGGAAGACCGCCTTCTCCGGATAGCGGCCGAGCATGAAGCGCGGCATCACGAGCGGAGCGGAGCAATCCTCCCTGACCGTGAATTCAAACGACGCTTTCTGCCATACTTCAGTCACCTTCAACTGACGCACGCCGTTTTCCGCAATGACCTTATACGGCGCATATCCCTGGGCCGGAGCATAGAAGACACTCCCGGCGGCACTGCCCCGGAACCAGAAGGAGATACGGAATCTCTGTCCCTTTCCCGCCGGATGCGGCCAACGGAACAGAAGCTGCTTGCGGTGCTCGGGTGTATCCGGCGGAACAGCGTCCATGGAGAGCGCGAGCACGGCATCTCCGTCCGGAGTGCGCATTCCGGACGGGACCGACGGCGTGAACGCATGCCCCCCGGCGGAAAAAAGCGTGATACCATCCGAGGAAAGCGTCTTCACGTCGCCGTACTTCCAAACCTGCCCGTTCTCACCGGCAGACATGACGCCGGCGAGCAGCAAAGCGGCCAATAGACTGAGACTCCTCATCCCGGCCTCCCTCCTTATTCCAGAACCAGTTTCTCGGCACGGCGGGCGAAGAGCCGGTCCTCATCATCCTTATACCATTCGCTGTAAACGAGATCCTCCTGTCCGACCGCGCCGCGCAGTTGGAAAGGGACGGCCAGCCAGAGCGGAGACCTCCGGTCCGACAGCCGCAGCGAAACCGGGATGTAGACAACGGAGTCGCCGAACTCCCCGGGCGTGATTTCGACCGTAAGGAACGCGGTCATGCGCTGCTTGCACTGGAGTGTCTGCGAAGGGCCGGGATTCATTGTCCACCCTTCGGGAAGCTGCCAGTCGAAGCACGCGAGCCGGTTGTCGTGCGGGCACTCCGTGATTGAGATCGTGAGGCGCTGCGTCTCACCCGGAGCCGTGACGGGGTTTACACCGTACTCGATGGTCAGGAGTCCCCACGGCAGGTCGAAGCCGAGCGCCCTGCTCGAACGCGCGAGCACCCGCTCCGCCGCTTCGCCCGCCTTCCCGAACCGTTCACGGAACTCGCCGGAGATCCGGGTCGGGCCGGACGAGAGGCGCGGCAGGGTCGGATTTTCGCGCTCGACCTGCACCTTTGCATGGATCACCCTGTCGGTCAGCTCTTCGAGCGTGGCCGGGACATAAAGCTGGTAGTTCTTCACGGCAACCGTCCTGATCGCGTTCCCGATCGGATCGATCCACTTCTGCGGCAGGCTCCTGCGTCCATAGATGATCCCGAGCACGGCGCCGACGGTCGCCCCCGTGCAGTCTGTGTCGTCGCCGCAGTTGACGGCGATGCAGATGCTGCGGCCGAAATCCCCTTCACCGTAAAGCAGCCCGAGCACGACGAATCCGAGGTTCGCCGGAGCCTGGAACCAACCGAGATCCGCGCTCTCTTCGACGATGCGGTTCCGTGCGGTGCGCCAGTCAATTCCGGAGTCGCGGCACTCGATTGCGAGCTTCACGCTGCGGGCCACGCGGCAGCCGGCGGGAATCCGCGCGAGCGCGATGTCGATGAGCTTGCGCACATCGCTCTCGACGAAAGCGGCGGATTCGAGCACGGCAGTGAAGATCTCCGCGTAAATGCCGTCCCCGCAATGGTCGACGCAGGAGTCGAGCCACGCGAAGCGCATGACCTCGTCCGGAGCGCCGGGAAAGAGGCACGCCCAGACCTCCGAGCGGATCCACGCGCCGTTGCTGTTCTTCCACTTCTCGTTGTTGCAGAAGCCGGAGAGCGGCGGATAGAGTCCGTTGACGATGTTCCCCTTGGCCGTGCCGTATTCGTTCCACGGACCGGAAATATAGCGCATCCAGTATTCGCCGAGCGTGCGCTCGTTCAGGCGGTATGCGCCGCGCTGTTCGACCGCGAGCAGCCAGACCAACTGGAGATCGAGGTCGTCATTCGGGGCCGGATTCCCGCCGAGCTCCTGCACGTAGAACGATACGTCGGTCATCTCCCGCTTCCCCTCCATCGGGGCGCCGAGCGTGCCGCCGATGTTCTTGCCGGTCCAGCAGCCGAGAACCTTATCCCGGAACTCTTCGATGTTGATCTTTTCTTCCGACGGTGTCTTCAAGCCGAACATTGTCCCACTCCTTTTCTGATGCCGTATTTGATTTTTCGGTGTATCCTGCGTATATTATGACATAAAATAACAGGAAACCAAATGGAACTTTGTTCCGGACACCTTTAATTCTGTTCAAAAAAGATGGCACAGGTTATACTCGGACCGAGTCAGGACGCGGATTTTTTCTCCGGCAGGACGCACGTCATGGAATCGACGCTCTATGAATGGCAGAGTCACTGGCTTCACGACTGGAGCCTGATCCTGACCCTCGA
Organism: Lentisphaeria bacterium; assembly: GCA_018265615.1. Taxonomy (GTDB): domain Bacteria; phylum Verrucomicrobiota; class Lentisphaeria; order Victivallales; family Victivallaceae; genus Victivallis. Next base: position 4,470 of record JABLYX010000008.1, on the reverse strand, counting down.
CGGATGCGGGAGGATCGTTCTCGGAGAAAACAGCGTCGAATCGGAAATTGGAACGATGATTCTCATCGCGCCGGAGCACCCGCATCTGTTCTGCCCGGAGTCGGGCTGGGACCTCATCTGGTTCCATTTCCTCATGCGCCCCCACCTGATGGCGGAACTGTATTGGCCGGAACAGGTTCCCGGGTTACGCGGCTGCCGGCTCGCAGGTGCGGAATTCCGGCGGGCGAAAGCCGCGCTGCTCGAAGCGTCGCAGCTCGACCACCGCCGCCCGCCCAACTGGCACGGCCTGGCCTATGCCCTGTTGGAAGAGACGGTTCTGCGCGGCTGCGCCGGAACGGCGGAGGGCCGGGACGACGGAGAGTGGCTCGCCCGCGCCCAGAAGCTGCTGCTGCCGGGACCGGCGGAGAATCTGCCGATGGACCGGGCAGCCGCGCTCTGCGGCATGTCGCGGACGAAATTCTATACTGCGTTCAAACGCGCGGCGGGAATTTCCCCGCGCGCCTGGCGGGAGTCCCAGTTGCTGCGGCGCGCGCAATTCCTGCTGCAGGGAACGTCGCTGCCGGTTGCGGAAATCGCGCGCCAGCTCGGGATGAGGGACCCTTTCTACTTTTCCTCCCGGTTCCGGCGCTTCTGCGGGCAGTCTCCGACGGAATACCGGCAGAACCGCCGGGACGCCGGAACCGGGAAGAAGCTTACGGATTGACCGGAATCGTCTTCACTGCCGGCTTGCTCTCCTCCCGCTTCGGAATGAGGACAGTCAGCACGCCATCCCTGCAGGAAGCCGTGATCTTATCGATATCCGTGCCGGAAGGCAGCGTAAAACTGCGCCGGAATGCGCCGTAACTGCGTTCGACGACGCGGCTGGACGCTTCCCTGTCCGTTTTCACCTCTTTTTTCTCGCCGCTGATGGTGAGAATATTGCGTTCGACAGTGATTTTGAGCTCCTTCTGCGTGAGGCCGGGAACTTCCATGGTCAGTTCGTACACGCCCTTCTTCTCTTTCAGATCACAGCGCGGCGAAAACGGCGCCTGCACCGCTGCGCCGCAGAACGGCGAAAGGTCGAATTCCGGAAAAAAGCCGTCCATCATACGCATCATGCGGCGATGATGACGGACCATCCGGTCAACGGCAGGATCACGGAACAGATCCGTCGTGAAAAATTCCGCGCCGGGTTCCTCGTCCCCGAGATCGAACGTCACCCCTTTTTCCTGCGTCTCCGCAGCTGCCGCCCGATCGGCTCCAGCCGCCTTTCCTGAGTCGGAACTTTTCTCCGCCGCCATTGCACCAAAGGCAAAAACAAGCAGAGAAGCGAAAAAAGAAATTGTCATTTTTTTCATTTCATCATCTCCATTTCAAATATCTGTTGTTTCCTCCTGTCCCCCGGACGGGGCTGTCTGATTGATATCGGGCCTGATCGCGTTATCACCTCCTTTCATCCATCATTTTCAGATATAATATGATTTTTCGATTTTTCAAGTGCAATCCGGATACGAAACAGTGCAACAAAGAGCGTTACCGGAGCAGCAAAATGGCATGAGAGCGGTGACGGCCGACTCTCCGCCCGCCATGCCGGGAAACAGGTTCCGGAGTGAAAAGACCGGAGGTTCAGGAGAACGGCCCGCCATCAGGCTGCCGGCGGCGGTAGTCGCGCGGCGTAACGCCGTATTCGGCGCGGAAAGCGGTTGAGAATGAAGAGACGCTGCCGTAACCGATCTCCCGCGCAATGGCGGTGACCGGCAGACGGCTCGACAGCAGCAGCTGGACCGCGCGCTTCAGCCGGAGATGATAAAGCATCTGCATCGGCGTGGCGTCGTACCGTTTCTTCACCTGCCGGATCAGGGTCGGAATCGACATATGCACAATCGACGCCATCTCCTCGAGCGGCCACTCCCGCCCGAGGTCGGCCAGAACCCGGTTCCAGAGCCGTTCGAGGCGGTCGGAGCACTCATCGCCGTCGAAACGGGCCAGCAGCGACAGGAAGGCGCGGTCCAGCAGCCCGAAGATCAGTTCCGCATAAAGCCCGGCAAGGGATTCGGCGTTCCGGTTCGAAGCGCCCGGCTCGAGATGGAAGCTCCGCAGGGACTCGCTCAGGTTCATCGAATCGCGGTAGAAATTCCACGGCGGCTGTTCGTCCGAACTGACCAGTGACTGTATGGAGCGGACGGTTTCGGCGGCAAAGCCGCTCATCGCCTCCTCGAGCCGCGCCGAATCTCCGAAGTGCCCGGTTACCGCGCCGGGCGGAAGCGGCTGCAGAAACGCGGCGGCGGGTTTCAGATGAAACCAGAGAAAGCGCCAACAGCCGGAACCTTTCTGATAGTAAAGCTGCTCCCGGCCGGCCGGCGCAAAATAGACGGAACCGGCCTCAAGTCCGCAAACATCGCCGTCAACCACAATCTCGCCGCAGCCGGAACGCGTAAAAAGCACAAAGAGAAAATCCGGCGTGCGCCGCAGACGGAACCCGGTTGAGGCCTCGCTGATTCCGGCCATGAGGATTCCGGCGTCACGCAGTTTCAAAACGGCCGGATGCTTCAAATAAAGCGGCAGGAAAAGCTGCGCCATATTATCCGGAATCACCTTTTCGACCGGCACGCTGTTGTTGATCGGCTGCCGAGGCTTCATTTCCTTCCCTTTTCTCATCGTTTGACCGCACATTGATCATTATACTCCATAATATCGTCAGATTCAAACAAAAATGATCATTTGACAAAACTTTTTGGTAATCCGTAAATTGGTTTCAAACCGATTTTGCAGTATAATATTGCAGAGGCGGATTAACAGGACACACCCTTCACGGAAGAACGGAGGCAAATCATGCATCGAAAATCATTTACACTCATAGAGCTGCTTGTCGTCATCGCGATCATCGCCATCCTGGCGGCCATGCTGCTGCCGGCGCTGAACCAGGCGCGGGCGCGGGCGCACGCAATCAACTGCGTGAGCAATCAAAAGCAGATCGGCCTGGGCTTTCTCTCCTACGCGAACGATTTCAGCAACATGCTCTACTACCAGACGCCGAATGTGTATCCGTGGACGCAGGCTCTCACCCGGAACAGTACCGCCCAGTCGCTCGGCTATATCGAATGGAACAGCCTGCTCTGCCCCGCCGACCCGAATCAGGCCAAACCGAACTCCTGGTGGTTCGGGGTCATGGGCATGTGCGATTACCACACCGGCGCACGTGATTCGGTCAAAGAGAGCGTCGGGGACATCGTCATCCGGCATAACAGCAACAACGCATGGCGCTACTATGCGCTGAACCGCCTCAAGGCTCCGGCCAGGTCGATCTGGCTGGCCGACACCTGGAACCTCGCCAACAACAATGGAGCCTACTACTTCACCCCCGGAGAACTGCGGGAGAGTCCGAAAAACATCGGCCTTACGCGCCGCCACAACAACCGGGCCAACACGCTGATGTTCGACGGCCATGTCGAGTCGTTCGACAAAAACGGCCTGGCCGCCACGGCCACCAATGTGGTCATCTCCTACGACTCGAACTTCAACCCGGAAAACCACTGACAATGCCGGCTTCTGCCGTCTCAATTTGAAAGGAATCGAATTCATGATCAGATATCCGCTTCTTCTGCTCGGGGGCCTGCTGTGCGCATGGCAGGCCGCGGCGGCCGAACTTCCGCCGGACGGCTGGAAGTTCAGCAACGGGCCCGAATTCCCGGGGGCCTCCGGGAATGTGCGCTGCGACGGGAAAATTCCGTTCAACGGGAAAAAATCGCTCGAGCTTGCCGGCGACTTCAGCAAGGGCGGCGGCTACGTCGCCGCCTACCGCACGCTCGAACCGGCCGCGGAGCTCCGGGAATTCCAGTTTAAAATCAAAGGGGATGCGACCCGGGCGGCGGTCCGCTTCGTCGATGCGGACGGGCAGACGCACCAGCATTTCCTGCCGCTGACCGGGGATGCGTCGGTCTGGCAGTGCATCGAAGTCCCGGCCGCCGGTTCCCCCGCGCACCACTGGGGCGGAAAAAACGACGGCGTCCTGCGCGGCCCGGTCCGGCGCATCGCCGTCGTGCTTCACAGGAACGACTTCCCCGGCAAAACCGGCAGCGTCCGTTTTGCGGACTTCCGCACGCTCGAAGCCGACCGCCGACCCCGCCCGCTGCCGCTGCCGGCAACCGCCGAAGCGTGGAAGCTGAACCGCGGACTCGAATTCGCCCCCGGCGCCGACGCTTCTCTCGATGCGGACGGTAAACGGCTCCTGCTCAAGGTCGACAGCAGCAGACACGGCGACTACGCGGCGGCCGAACACCGCTTCAAAACCCCGGTCAACGCAAAACGCCTGAACTTCGAAATGCGCGGCGCGAACCGGAGCTTCGCGGTCCGTTTCATCGACGCGGGCGGACAGTTCCACAATCACCTGTTCAAAGGCTCCGGGAATCCAGCCGAAACGCAGAAGTTCACGTTGGACGTCGCCGGCTCCGGGCATCACTGGAACGGCGGGAACGACGGTGTTTTCCACGG
>JABLYX010000045.1 GCA_018265615.1 Lentisphaeria bacterium | reverse complement strand
GACCGCGACCGGACCATGCTCCGCGCCCTGCCCGTCCGGCTCTGCCTGAACCGGAATTACCACGTCCTCAAAATCGACCAGCCGCTCGAACGCCTGATCGATCTCGTCGAAAGCACCCCGGAAGAGATCTTCCCCGTCCTCGACGACAACGGCAGGCTGCTCGGCGTGGTTCATCTCGAAAAGGTGTTGAGCGTCATGCTGAATCCGAAGGTTTACGGACTCCTGCTCGTCATGGATCTCATGGAGTCCCCCGCCGGCACGGTCTCTCCCGACGACGACCTCGCCCGCGCCATGGCGAACTTCGAAAAATTCAACCTGAAATATCTGCCGGTATGCGACGAAAACGGCACGTTCCACGGCTTTATCGCCAAAGCTCCGATCTTCGCCAAATACCGGAAAATGGTCCGCGAAGCCAACTCTTTCTAGATTCATGCCTGCCGCATCCGCAGTGACTCTTTTCTCTCTTTATGCCGTTCGACTGGCAAATTTATGGTTTCGCAGTTATATTACCGTCAGAGGAATCTTTCGCGATATGGAGAAATGAGGAGGAGTATCCATGCATGAGAGGGGAATTCTGTTCGATTACAAACACTACTTTCTGCGGATGGTGGTGTTTTTGTACTATCATCTCGGAGAAAACGGCTTTCTGATCCTGCTCGGCGTCATCACCGGGCTCGTCACCGGAATCGGCGCGGGTGTGATGAAGCTCGGGGCCGGCTCTCTCTCCGGACTCGCGCCGCTGCTGCGCCAGCACGGCCTCACCGCCGCGGCGCTGCTGCTGCCCGCCGCCGGACTCGTCGGAGCCTTCCTGCTCGCCCGGCTCCTGCTGCGCAAGCATCAGGCGACCAACCTTTCCTGGGTCATTTACGACCTGCAGGAACAGCAGCCGGAAATGTCGTGGCTCGAAACCTTTTCCCACATTTTTACAAGCGCGGTCACGGTCGGGCTCGGCGGTTCGGCCGGACTCGAAACGCCGAGTGTCCTCACCGGAGCCGCGATCGGCAGCAAAACCGGCTGGCTCTGCCGGCTTTCAGCCGACAAGCGCGGCACACTGATGGTGTGCGGAACGGCGGCCGGAATTTCAGCCGTCTTCGGCAGCCCGATCGCAGGTGCGCTGTTCGCGCTTGAGGTCGTCTTTCCGCGCCAGGCGCGGCGACGCCTTGTGCCGATCCTGCTCTCTTCGGCGGGGGCCGCGATCATTGCGGAGGCGATCTTCGGCAGCGGCAGCATGTTCAAGGTCCCGGCCGCACCGTGGCCGATGCACTCCCTGCCGCATTTCATTCTGCTCGGAATCGTGAGCGCCTTCGTCGGCGTCTACCTGATCCGGCTCAATTACCATTTCGGCGAATGGCTGAAGAAGTTCCTGCCGAACCGCTGGGTCAGGCTCGGAGTCGGCTGCGCCGGACTGGCCGGGCTTCTCTGCCTCTTTCCGATCCTCGCCGGAGACGGTTACAATTTTGTACAGATGCTCTTTTCCGGAGCCGATAAAAACGATCTCCAGCAGTGGAACCACGGTTGGAATCTCCTGCTGCTGAGCGGCGCGGTCATACTCCTGAAAGTGGTCGCAACGGTCTTCACGCTCGAATGCGGCGGGGACGGCGGCATCTTCGCGCCGACGATGTTCACAGGGGCCTTCACCGGGCTGTTGGTCGCACGGCTGGTGACCATGGTCACGGGGATTCAGCTCTCCGACGCGAATTTCGTGGCGGCGGGCATGTGCGGCGTATTTACGGCGGCGCTGCGCGCGCCGCTGACCGGAATCTTCCTCATTGTCGAGATTACAGGCGATTTCATGATGATGGTCCCCCTGATGATCGTTTCGGGCCTCTCCTACTTCACCGCGAGATTTTTCGAGCCATATTCGGTTTATACGAAAGTACTCGGGGAGCGGCACCTGATCGACGCGGTTCCGCTGCAGCAGATCAACCGGCACATGACGATCGCACCTTACCTGAAGACCGGCTTCAGCCGGGCCGAACCCTCGACTTCACTGGCTGAACTCAAAAAGCTGTTGAAAAGCGCGGAAATCCCGTACCTTCCGGTGTTGAACGCCGATTCGAAGCTGCTCGGCATCGTCATGCCGGACCGGCTCGGAGAGGCGGCTGACCCCTCTCTCACGGCAAAACAGCTTATGATGAAACCGCTGCTGACCCTCTCTCCGGACGACGACGTGAACAAAGCAAAGGTATGCTTCGAAGTATACGGCCTCGACTATCTGCCGGTGCTCGACCATAAACGCTTTGCGGGCTTCGTGCCGAAAACGGAATTCAGCCCGGCGGCGGCCCCGGAACCGGCCGCGCCCTGACACTCCGGCGGCAAGGTGCGGCAACGAGGCCCGTCCCATTTTATTTTACGTATCGCGCCATACATGCCCCCGGCCGCAGGCGGGTTCCCGGGACAGGAAGCGACCTGATAGTCCAAATGCAAGCCAGTCCGCCATCCGCGGCTTCACCTTTCCACATATTTTTATTAAAATACGACTTGACTCCCAAAATTTTTCATGTATATTTCACGAAATGATGCAATTTTATCATCCAACGACAATCTGAGCGGAATTATGCCCGAAGCAAAATTTGCCTGCGAGCTTGAGCAAATCTATCACCGGTTATATGATATCAGGTGCGAAGCCATCAATATCTACTGGGAAAATCTGGAAGAACCGAACCCGTTCGAAAGTATCAGCCGGCTCCAGATCCTGATGCTGCTCTATATCGCGGAAGTCGCCCCCTGCCCGCTCCAGAAAGTCATCAGCCGGACCGGCCTGACCAAAGGAGCCGTCTCCGTTGCCACCCGGAAGCTCATTGAAAGGCGGCTTCTGACCGTATCGCCGGGCAGCGAGGATCATCGTGAACGCATTATCGAGCTCACTCCGCACGCCAGGCGCCATATCGAAAATATCGATATCCTTTTCGACAGCCTTCTGCAGAAGCGCATGCCGCAATACAACAGCGATGACTTCAACCATTTCTACCACAGGCTCCGCCATCTCAATCTCGTCCTGAGCGGCGGCGAAATCTGCTGCTCCGCCGAATAATTTCAGTTTTTTTCGCATTCCGATTTGAAAAGCAATAGGTGGCATTGTAAGGTAAACATGTTAGCTTGACCCATATCACAAACAGGAAGATCGATCATGAACGAACAGCTTTACAGAAAAAAGGTGCTGGGCTGCTGGCTCGGCAAGGCGGTCGGCGGAACTCTCGGCGCTCCGGTTGAGGGCTGGGACGGGCCGCACCACCTTGATTTCTACGATCCGGTTCCGACCACGATGGTGCCGAATGACGACCTTGACCTGCAGGTCGTATGGGCCATGACGATCGCGGCCCGGCCGAAGCCCGTGGTCAACAGCCAGATTCTCGCGGAAGCGTGGCTCAGGAATGTCGGCTTCCCGTGGGATGAGTACGCGGTCGCGATCCGCAACCTCAAGAACGGGATCCGGCCGCCTTTCTCCGGCAGCTACGACAACTGGTTTGTCGACGGCATGGGCTGCGCGATCCGTTCCGAGCTCTGGGCCTGCCTCGCGCCGGGAGATCCGGAACGCGCCGCGAAGTTCGCGTATGAAGACGCCTGCGTCGACCACGCCGGCGACGGCATGTGGGCCGAAGTCTTTCTCGCCGCGATGGAGTCCGCCGCCTTCATTGAAAACGATGTGCGCAAGATCATCGAAGTAGGCAAATCGCAGATTCCGGCGGATTCCAGGCTCCGCATCGGCATTGAGGACGCGATCCGCTGGTTCGATGAAAAGCCGGAATTCGACTATCTGTTCCACAAGATCATGGACAAGTACAAGAGCGACAACTTCACCGATGTCAAGGTGAACTTCCCGATCATGGTCGCCGGGCTCCTGCTCGGCGGCGGCGACTTCAGCAAGTCGATCTGCGACGCCGTGAACTTCGGGGAGGACACCGACTGCACCGGTGCGACCGTCGGCGCGATCCTCGGCATCATGAATCCGGACGGCATTCCCGAAAAATGGCTCGCCCCCATCGGGCGCACCATGGTCCTGAGCCCCGGCATCGTCGGGATCACCCCGCCGCCGACCATCGACGCTTTTTCAGACATGATCTGCGAAATGAGCAGGCATATTGAACTCGACCCGCAACCGGCGAAGAGTTTCGAACCGCGGCCGGTCCACGCCCGCGCCGTCGTCCGCCCGTCCCGCAGCAAAGCCGAGCCGGAAAAGGAAGTCGTCTTCGACGGAACTTTCGCCGAATGGCCGGAAGAGCTGCCCGACAAACATGAGCTTGTCCTCCTCTTCAAATTCAAAGTCGACAAGCCGGGCCGTTACGTTGTGATGTTCAACACGAAGTCGCAGGTCATCGTCGAAATCGACGGAAAACTCGCGTTCCGCCGCGCTCCCGGCGACATGGCCCCCTCCTTCCACCGCGCGCCCTGGAACCAGGAGGTCTTCATGGAGCTCGCCGCGGGTGAACACACGCTCCGCGCCACCATCCAGCGCGTCGCCCCCGGCACCCGTCCGAACTGGGTCGTCGGCGTCGCCTGCGGGGACTCGCTCCAGTGGGTCCCGACTGCCATGCTCTGACAGCCGTACCGCAGGATCCGGAGGAGGCGCTCTGCCCCTCCTCCGTTTTTTTGAACGGGAAATTCAGGAGAGACCGCCGGGAGAAGCGCTCCCGGCGGTACGGACTACAGCAGGCTTGCCGCGAGCGCCGAAAGTTCGCTGCGTTCACTGCGGGCCAGAGTGATGTGCCCGAAGAGCGGCTGCCCCTTCATGCGTTCGACCGTATAGCTCAACCCGTTGCTCGACGCATCGAGATACGGATTGTCGATCTGGTGCGGGTCGCCGGTCAGGACCATCTTCGTATCCTCGCCGGAACGGCTGATGATCGTCTTGACCTCGTGCGGCGTCAGATTCTGCGCCTCGTCCACAATCACGAACTGGCGCGGAATGCTGCGGCCGCGGATATAGGTCAGCGCCTCAAGCTCGAGCTTGCCGCTGTTCATAAGCCCCTCGATCGAATAGCGCGACGAGCTTTTCGCCTTGCGCTCGGCCTCGCCGCCCAGCAGAAATTCAAGGTTGTCGAAGATCGGCTGCATCCAGCTTGCAAGCTTCGCCCCCTTGTCGCCGGGCAGGTAACCGATGTCATTGCCGAGCGGAATGATCGGGCGCGACACGAGAATCCGCTCATACGCATTCTCGTTGAGCACCAACTGCATCGCCGCCGCGAGCGCGAGCAGCGTCTTGCCGGTTCCGGCTCCGCCGACCAGTGTCACGAGCCGGATCTCCGGATCGAGCAGCAGATCGAGCGCCATGCGCTGCTCCTTGTTGCGCGGCGACACGTTCCAGGCCCGGTTGGTCCGGTTCGTGTCAACCACCTGCAGCGTGTCGTCCGCATGCAGCCGCGCAAGCGCGCTCTGCTTCGAACCGCCGCCCGCGGTGAACACCATGAACTCATTGATGAGCAGCGAACGCGATCCGGTCGGAATTCCGTGCCCCTTGTAAAGCGCATCGAGCTCGGTCGCGGAGAGCGTTCCCTCCTGGAACCCGGTATAAAGCGCGCGTTCATCGACCTTGCCGCGCTCGAAGTCCATGACCTTGAGGCCGATCGCATCGGCTTTCAGCCGCAGGTTGATGTCTTTGCTGATAAAAACAACCTGCCGCCCCAGTTCGCGCAGGCCGAACGCGACCTTCAGAATCCGGTTGTCCGGCGAATCCCCGCCGAGATCGAGGCGGAACACCTCCCGGATCTTCGAATCCATCTCCCCGTTGCCGAGCTCGGCGGCGGAGAGCACGAAAAGCTTCCCCGTCGCGGTCGATGAAATCGCCGACAGCGGCACTCCCTTGCGCAGCTGGCCGGGTTTATCCGCCGACTGCCGCAGTTTGTCGAGCCTGCGGATCACCTGCCGGGCATTGCGCCCGAGTTCATCCGAATTTTTCTTGAACTTGTCAAGCTCTTCCACCACCGCCATCGGAATCACGACGTCGTTGTCATGGAAACACTCGATGCTCTGCGCGCTGTGCAGCAGAACGTTCGTGTCCAGTACGAATGCTTTTACCGTCATACTCTCCCCCCTTCCGCTTCTCCGGATCAATAACTCGGAACCGGCTCCTGGTCGAACTGCTGAATCGCACGGTCACGCGCTTCACCGCGTGTGCGGACCCCCGTTCCGGAAGCCTGCATCACACGCTTCGAGAAGAGGCCGAGCATCACAGGCTGCTCTGTCGCAAAGGTCTGCGCATTGATGACGCGCGCGCCGTTCTTCGACCGGATCTCACTGGTCAGCAGATGCATCGCGCTCTCGACATTCGCATTATTCTGGAAGATCGACATCTTACCCGAACCCGAAGCGCTGCCGCCGAGAATCGGCAGCCCCCAGAATGTGTAGCACGGAATCTCCACGAATGTGTGGCAGACCGCTTTGTCCGCCCGGTCCGAGAGCCCGAGCCCATTGAACTTCTGGGTCGATTCGACCGACGTGCATCCGCTCAATACCACCAGTGCGGCCGCGCCGCAAAAACACCATGCAGCAAACTTGTTCATGCTGTCCGACTCCTTTTTATTTGTTGTATTTCAACGCTTTTGCGCCGATGTCACGGCGGCAGAAGCCGCCCTCGAACGAGATCCTGTCCACCGCCTCATACGCTTTCGCGATCGCTTCGGCAATGGTTTTGCCGCGGGCGGAGACGCCGAGGACGCGCCCGCCGGCATTCACGATCCGGCCGTCCCGGAACGCGGTTCCGGCGTGGAAGACCACCGCCCCGGTCGCGGCAGCCTCTTCGAGCCCGCTGATTTCGAATCCCTTTTCATAATCCCCCGGATATCCGCCGGAGGCGAGCACGACCGACACGGCCGGATCCTCCGACCAGACCAGCTCCGCCTCCGCGAGACGCCCCTGTGCGACCTTGTCGAGAACATCGAACCAGTCGCCGTCAAAGCGGCGCAGCACCGGCTGGATCTCGGGGTCGCCGAAACGGACGTTGAACTCCAGCACCTTCGGCTCACCGCAGCAGACCATGATCCCGACGAAAATCACGCCGCGGAAGTCGAGCTTCTCGGCCTGCACGCCCTTCAGGAACGGCGCAAGGATCCGCTCATTGATGATCTTCCAGACCCTGTCATCCACAACCGGAGCGGGGGAATAGGCCCCCATGCCGCCCGTATTGAGCCCGGTGTCGCCGTCGCCCACGCGCTTGTGATCCTGCGAGGAGACCAGCGGAACGATCGTCCTGCCGTCGCAGAGCGCGAGAATCGACGCCTCTTCGCCGTACAGACACTCCTCGATCAGCACCTTCGCGCCGGCCGCGCCGAACGCGCCTTCAAAGCAGCCGTGCAGGAACGCGAGCGCATCGGCTTCGCTATCCGCGACCAGCACACCCTTGCCGGCAGCCAGTCCATCGGCTTTGATGACGATTCCCTTCACGCCGGAGGCAAACTCATTTTTCACATATTCCGCCGCCGGGGCCTCGCTTTCGAACGTCGCCGCCTTCGCGGTCGGAATGCCGTATTTCAGCATGAAGGCTTTCGCGAAATCCTTGCTGCCTTCAAGCTGCGCGGCCTCTTTCGCGGGGCCGAACACCGTGAGGTTCCGGGCGCGGAACACATCGACCACGCCGTCGCAGAGCGGCGCCTCCGGACCGACCACGGTGAGGTCGATCCCGTTCTCCTCCGCGAAATCCGCGAGCTTCTCAAGCTCGCCGACTCCGATGCCGACACATTCGGCGTCCGCCGCGATTCCGGCGTTGCCGGGGGCGCAATAGATTTTTTCGACCCGGGGGCTCTGCTTCAGCTGCCAGACCAGCGCGTGTTCGCGCCCGCCTGATCCGATCACCAATACTTTCATTTCGTCTCCATTTCCGGTGCGCGCCCGCAATTCCGCCGGAACGCGCTTGCAATCCGCCTGTTTTGATATTACTATAACAATAGCTCAAATTTCGGAAAGTTAAAGTAAATATGCTGGAAAATCGCGACGAAATCTTGAAATCGGACGACGAATCCCTCTCGCTCTCGTGTGAACTCGAATTTTTCAAAGGCAGCGGAAACGGCGGGCAGAAACGCAATAAAACTTCGAGCGCCGCGCGTGTGCGGCTCATCGGCACGGAGTACTCCGCGTCGGACTGCACGGAACGCAGCCAGCACCGCAACCGCGCGGCCGCACTGGCCAAGCTGCGGCTCACCGTGGCATACGGCGAGCGCGTCTCGCCGCCGGTCCCGCCATCGCGGCTCGAATGCGCGCTCGACCACCCGGAGTATCCGCTCTGGCTCGCGCACCTGCTCGACATTGCGGAAGCGGCGGACTGGGAGCTGAAACCTGCGGCCGGGCTGCTCGGCTGCACGCCGACCGCATTGGTAAAAAAGCTCGCGCGCGACCCGACCCTCTGGCAATTCGCCAATGCGGCCCGCGCCAGGCGCGGCCAGCCTCCGCTCAAACGCCCCTAGGTCCCTGAACCCGTCAGGAGTTCTGCTCTTCGATGCTTTCGCGGTAGAACTCCGAAAGGCGGCTGCTCACGGCGTCGTAGCTGTAGCGCGTCGAAGCTTCGCGCCGGGCATTGGCGGCAAGCTTGTCCCTGAGCCCGTAACGCGACAATGTGCGGTAGGCGTTCAGCAGGCTGCCGAGGTTGTCCGGTTCGAAGAGCAGCCCGTTTTCCCCGTCCCGGACCAACTGCTTCAGGCCGCCGACCGCCGAGGCGAGCACGGGCAGCCCCGCGCTCCACGCTTCAAGCACGACGATCCCGAAGGTCTCGTCGCGCGACGGCATGATGAAGATATCAGCATCCTGATAAGCCGCGATCAGCCGCTCATCACCCGCTCCGAGGCCGGGGACGATCGTGACGCGCTCCTCCACCTGGAGCTCGCGCGCCAGCTCCGAAAGCTCCTTCAGATAATAGTTGGTGCTCGGCGGCCCGATGATGAGCGCATGCACATTCTCCCCCTCTTCCGAAAGCGTGGAGATGAACCGCACGAGCAGCTTCTGGTTCTTCTGGTCGTCGATGCGTGAAACGCACAGCAGCAGCGTACGGTACGGCGGAATATTGAACGCCTTGCGCACATCCGTCTTCACCGGGGTGGAAAACCGTTCGAAATCGACGCCGTCCGGCAGCCGCAGGATCCGTTTGTTCGGCCAGCGTTCACGCAGGAAATCCGCCTCCTTCTCCCCGACGCAGACAATGCCGGAGGCATCGGAGATGAAGTTGCGGCGCCAGCCGTACGCAAGTTCGACAAGCCTGCCGTATGAGAGGGTATGACGGAGCGGCCGCTCCATCTCGGCGCGCTCTTTCTCCGGCATCTGCAGATAACCGCGGTGAAAGCTCACGATATACGGAATCTTCCGCCGTCGCGCCGCCGCGCGCACAAGCCCCGCGATCCGCCCCCCGCTGTGCACATGCAGCAGTTCATAATCGGCGGATTCCAGATAACGGTAGAGCGGCACGGAAACCGGGTTCCCGGACCGGCGGTCGAGCTGGCGGCAATCTTCCGCATCCAGCGGCCAATAGGGGTAATAATATGGGAAACGGCGGATCGTGACGCCGCCGCGCTCCTCGAGCCCGGCGGGTGCGAGCGCCGTGGTGCTGAGGATTTCCGACTCCACGTTGTGCCTGCGCATCCCGAGCACGCTGTTCCAGATGGAATTCTCGGTGCCGCCCCACTCTTCAAAAGCGAACCGTCGGAGAATCTGAGCGGTTTTCAGCATATGACCTTTCCTTCAGCTTGGGCGGCGCGATTGCCGCGATAATATGCGTAGTATTCCACCATCCGCCACGGCAGGAGCCCGGGCAGCGCGGAGAAGTCGCGCCAGAGCTTCGCAAGGCGCAGATCCGCCCGCGTATCGGCCGCAAATTTTTTCAGGAAGGAACGGAACCGGAGCTTCTCCCCGGTCGCCCGGGCGCGGCACTCTCCGAGCAGCCGGCAGAACCTCCAGAGGTTCAGCCAGGTCAGTTCCGGGGAGTATTCGAGCCGCGCCTCCGGCGCATAGGCGGTTCTGCCGCCGGAAGCTTCGAGCCGTTTCGCCCAGTCCAGAGAAAAAGCGAGCGGCAGCTCGGTGCTGAACGGCAGCGAAAGCGCGGTCCCGCGGCGGATCGCCGCACCGGTCAGTGAAAACGCGGGATTCGGGGACGAGAATTTCCGCGCCATGTCACAGCGGAGCGCGAACGGCGCGTCGGAACGCCCCTCCTGGTATGCGAACGCCGCCGAGACCGCGGGATTTTCCTCAAGCGGTTTCAGGAGCTTGTTCAGATACTCCGCGTCGAGCGGGCATGCGTCCGCGTGGTTGACGACGATGAGCTCCCCGCGGCACTCCCGCACCGCGCGGTTCAGCAGCTCTCCGGGAACGTGGCGCCCCGGCGGCATCCGCAGTTTGCGCACCTCCGGATAATAGTCGAGAATGGCGGGGGTCCGGTCGGTCGAATTGTCGTCGCAGGAAACGACTTCGAAATCGCGCCGGTTCTGCGCGAAAACGGCGGCCAGTGTCCGGCCGATCCGTTCTTCGTTGTTACGGGAAGGAATAACGATGCTGACCATGTGCAAACTCTTCCGGGAATCCTGTGATTTGACCCAATATACCACCGGCATGCGTTTTTTTCAATCCTCACGGGGCCGGAAGCGCCGGATTTGACGGTTTTTTGAAAAAATGATGAAAATGGGACGTTTCCGGGTTGATAATCCGCGGCGGGCGTATTAAGTTAGCTGAACAGGCGTTTTTCGCAGGAACCGCGCGGTGCGGAACCTCGGAAGCGCGGAACATCACAGAAAGGATGTTGATTCTATGGATTGCAGGAAAGAGATGTTCGTCGACGGAATCGGCCAGATTCATTTCACCGGCGGCATGGTGCGGTTTGACTTCGTCACCGTTCAGCCGAAAGAAGGCGAAGCGGTCGAAACGCAGGTCGTGCAGCGCGTCATCATGCCGCCGCAGGGCTTCCTGAACACTTTCGGCTCCATGCAGCAGCTCATCGACAAGCTGGTCGAAGCGGGCGTGCTTCAGAAGAACGAAAACGCGAAGTAATTCCGCCGAAAGAGAGATTCCGCAATGACGTTTTCCGTGAATTTTCTGTGGATGAGGGATGGCGCTCTGGCACCGGAGCTGTCGATCACCCTGCCTGCGGTCGTTCATGGGAAGAGGGAACCGTTCTGGAGCTTTCCGGGCGAGCTTGACACCGTTCGTTTCCTGGTCGTGCCGCATTTCCGGCTGGACCGGACGATCACCGTGTGGAGCGATCCGGTCGTTCCGCCGGGGCCGATGCCCCGTAAACAGAAGTGGAGCCGTTCGCGTCTGCCGCACCGTCCGGCCTGGACGAATCCGTGTGCATTTGCGTGCTGCTGGCGGCTATGAGAATGACAGTAGAAATCGAAGTCGATCGTTTGGGTGGATCGGATACGATTTCTGCGGTTTTTCTGCCGTGAACAACAGAAAAGAAAAAGGGACGGTTTCAAAGCCGTCCCCTTTTTATTTCGCCTCATGCGCTTTCCATCATGAAAAGTCACAAATGCTGCATTTCCGCTTCATTCGCGCGGCCTTGTGCGCGTCTGGTTAACTCTGTCAGCCAGACACTTACAAAACCACGCGACTTTTGCGAAAATTTCGCATTTATGATTTCTCATTCAGGAAATCGTATCAGTTGAATAATCGGAACAGCTTCCAGATCACCAGCAGCAGTGCGGCGGCCACGACCCAGATGAAATATTTCCGCAGCTTCCGGCCGCCGGTGCGCTTCTGCAGCCGGACGCCGGCACAGGTCCCGCACAGACTCCCCGCCAGCAGCGGCGGCAGCAGCCCCCAGGCGAGATTGCCGTTCATGCTGTGAAAAAAAGTGCTGCCGAGACCGGAAATCAGGACGATCATGGTGGTGGTCAGCGTCGCATATTCGGTCTGCTGGCCGACCAGGTAAAAGAGCACGGGGAGCATGATGACCCCGCCGCAGATGCCGAGCAGCCCGCTAAGGATCCCCATCCCGAAACCAAGCAGCGCAAGCACCGGCACGCTGAACGGTCCCGCGGGGACGGTCCGGAAAGTCGCCAGCGGCGGAATCCGGCACGGATGGAGCAGCCCGGCACGGTCCGGTTTTTCCGGCCGGCCGCTCCGGAGCTCGCCGTACATGCCGACGCCGATCCCGGTCAGCAGCAGCACGAAAAGCAGCAGCAGCGCCGTATCCGCCGCCGCCACGCTCCGCCCGGAGATGTGCCAGTCGCCCTGACCGCGCAGCCAGACGACCAGCCGGGTGCCGAGCCACGTACCCGGAAAGATCCCGACCGCCGCCGCCAGCGCCACCCGGGCCCCCATCCAGCGGCGGTCGACCCGCTGGCAGAGCGTGAACGCCGACGCGCCGCACACCTGGAATGCGCTGGTTCCGACAGCAAGGGTCATGTCCAGCCCGAGAAAGACGTTCAGCGCCGGAGTCAGGATAAAGCCGCCCCCTGCCCCGAAAAAGCCGGTCAGGAGGCCGATGCCGCCGCCCAGCAGCAGCGCACAGGAAATCGCATACCAGTCAACGCTCATGTCCGGCACCCGCAAACGGAAGAAGCAGGAAAAACATTCATCATGGTTCAAGCTCCCCGCGGTTGAAATGGCGCTGGCTTTCGTTCCAGCGTTCGAGGTATCCGTCCTCACGCACCATCTGCCGCCACGGGCGGAAGCGGTAACGGCAGCTGTCGAGCTTCCGGTCGAGTTCGAGCTGCAGCGCCTGCCCGGTTTCCGCCGCCTCCGGCCTCCCCGCCAGATTCCGGAGCTGATACGGGTCGTCCTCATTATCGAACAGCAGCCACGGGATCCTGTTCCCGTCGCGGGCAAAGGTGTAACGGGCGGTGCGGAGCCCGATCCACTCGCTGCCGCCGCGATCCTCCGCCTGATGGCACGGAACCAGGTCCGAGATCAGGATGGAAGCCGCACCCGGCGCGGCGGCGGAGCGGAACTGTTCGCTGCGGTCCCCGCCGTCGGCTTCCGGCCAGTCGATGCCGAGCAGCCCGGCCAGCGTAACCGGCAGGTCGGTCAGCCCGATCAGGCCGTCGCGGACGCCCGGCTCCAGATGCCCCGGCCACGCCGCCAGCAGCGGAACCGCGATCGACTCCTCATGCGGGAGCTGCTTGTTGCGGAGCCCGTGGCTGCCGAGCAGATCGCCGTGGTCCGAGGTGTAGACGATCAGCGTCTCCTCCGCCAGGCCGAGTTCCCCGACCGCATCGCGCAGCCGCCCGAACTCGCGGTCGAGCAGCGTGATGAGCCCGTAATACCCCTGCGTCCACCGCCGGGCTTCGGCGGCGAGAGCGGCGGGGACGTTCGGACGCAATTCAAGCGTCTCCGGGTCGTACAGCGCGAGGAATTCCGGCGGCACCGCGTCGAACGGCTCGTGAGGCGGGCTCCACGACAGGAAGAGCGCCCACGGCTTCCGCGCATCTGCGTTCCTCCGGAGAAAGTCGATCGCCAGATCGGTCTCTTCGACCGGCTGGAACTTCGCCATCTCATGGCGGCGGCACTCTTCGTCGAAATAATAGCCGCGGTCATAGGCGTGATTGCAATTCGCGGCCTTCCACTCGGTGAAGCCAAGGCGTTCCCCGGCGGGGATCGCCTTGTCGCGCGGGATGCCGCCGAGATGCCATTTGCCGATGTATCCGGTGTGATAACCGGCCGCTTCGAGCTTGTCCGCCACGCCTGCGACATCGCTGCGGACCGGCAGGTCGTTCGTGATCGCGCCGTGATTCCAGGCATACAGCCCGGTCAGCAGCGAGCCGCGCATCGGCACGCAGACCGGAAAGTTCGAAATGCAGTGGTCGAACCGGAGGCCGTCGGCGGCCAACCGGTCGAGATTCGGCGTCCGCACCTGCCGGTCGCCGTAACAGCCGAGGCTGCATTTCCGATGCTGGTCCGAAAACACGAAAAGGAGATTGGGTTGTTTTTTCATCCGTTTGCCCCGCAGCATTTTTTGTATTTTTTCCCGCTTCCGCACGGGCACGGATCGTTGCGCCCGGGGATGCCGGCGGGCCGGGCGAGGCCGGCGGCCAGACGCTCGAACCGTTCGATGGTGTGCGAATAAAAAAGCTGCCAGTCCTCGCAGAGCGCGCTGCCCGCAGCCGTCCGGTTTTTCGGACAGTCGCCCATGCAGAGCGGCAGCCAGCGGCAGGCGGAGCACTTCGCCGAACGCGGATCCTTGATCGTGCCCCACTCCCGGTAGCGCGGCAGCTCATACAACTGCCCGAGCCCGGTTTCGCGGATGCTGCCGAGCCGGTATTCGGGGCGGACATGGAAGTCGCACGGATAGACGCTGCCGTCATGCTCGACAACCAGATAATTGCAGCAGTCCCCCCCCATCGGGCAGACGGTCGGCACTCCGGCCGTCAGGCGCGACAGGATCGAATCGAAGAGGCGGACCGACACGCTCCGCGTATCGGCCGGGTACCACTCGTCGAAAATCCGGCAGAGGAATTCACCCCATTTCCCCGGAGCAAGCGCGAACGGCTGCCTCCTCCCGTCCCGGTCGAATTCAACACACTCGATATACTGGTGAAAACCGACGCCGAGCTCCTTCAGATAGTGGTAAATTTCAACCGGATGATCCTGGTTGGAGGCGGAGACCAGCGTAAGCGCGTTGAACTCGACCCTGTGCCGCTTCAGAACGTCGAGGCCGCGCATGACCTCGGCATGACTGCCGCGCCCGTCCGGATGCGGACGGAAACGGTTGTGCAGCCCCGCCGGGCCGTCGATGCTGATTCCGACCAGGAAACGGTTCTCATGCAGGAACTCCCCCCACTCGCCGTCGAGCAGCGTGCCGTTGGTCTGAAGCGCGTTGGCGACTTCGCCGCCGTCGGAATATTTCCGCTGGAGCCGCACCGCTTCACGGAAGAAACCCACGTTCATCAGCGTCGGCTCGCCGCCCTGCCAGCCGAATGTGTGCCGCTCCATCGGCACGGCGAGATAGCTCCGGGTCACGGCCTCGAGCGTCTCCCGGTCCATGCGATGGACGCCGGAGCCGAACAGCTCCTCCTTCGGCAGGTAGAAGCAGTAGCGGCAGCGCAGATTGCAGTCGAACGACGCCGGCTTCAGCAGCAGGGAAAACGATCCGCTCACCGAAACTCCTCCGGGTGACGTTCCTTCAGCAGCGGAACCGCCCAGCCGCGCCCGGTCTGCTCCAGCCGTTCGCAGTAACGGGCCAGATGGCCGTGGGCGTGGCACGGGCCGCCGCGGTGAAGCTCCTCCCACATCGGGTCATGCCAGTAGCCTTCCGGCTGGGTCATCATCATCTCATCATGCCATTCGAGATAGCACCGGGCCAGCTCGGCGCAGATTTCCGGCCGCTCCGCAGCGAGGTCATGCTGCTCGTGCGGGTCGTCCGCGAGGTTGAACAGCATCTCCTTCGGAAACAGGTGAAAGAAATCGTGATAGGTCCGCATGTAGAGCCAGTCTCCCCGGCGCACCGAACGCTGGCAGCCGTGGCAGCATTGCGATATGACCAGGTAATCGCGCCCGGACGGCGCCCCGTCCCGGATCGCAGCGGCGAAGCTCTCGCCGTCCCAGCTCCGGCGCGGCTCCCTGCCGAGCAGATCGGCCAGGGTCGGCAGAAGGTCGATGTTGTAGTGCAGCCCCGCATCGGCATGGCCGGCCTTCATCCCCGGCCAGCGGACAATCAGCGGAATCCGGCAGGTGCCGCTGTCGGCGGTGCCGTGTTCGCTCCACATGCCGAGCTCCCCGAGGTTTTCGCCGTGGTCGGAGCTCACGATGATGACCGTGTCGTCAAGCACGCCGAGCGCTTCGAGTTTTTCCAACAGGATTCCGACATGCGCGTCGGCATAGCGGACACCGCAGTCGTAACCGTCGATTTCCGCGCGGACGTCGTCCCACTCCGCAACCTTGCCGAGCTGGCGGGGATACTGCGGGGAGCGGTAGTCGTCGTACATGTGTATCTCCCCGATGCCGTGCGGACCGACGGTATGCGCCTTCTGGTATTCGATCAGCTCAGGCGTGAGCCATGCGGGGAGCGGGTCGCCCGCGAACGGGTTGCCGAATTCCGCCGGGGCGCGGTAGGGAGTGTGCGGATCCCAGTAATTCACATGCAGATACCAGTTGTCCCCCTCCCCGTGCCGTTCCAGCCAGTCGAGCGCGGCGGGAGTCACATCCTCGGCCGACTCCATGCCGCCCTTGCCGGTGTCGTGGATTTCCCGGAACCCGGCGTAATAGCAGAAGGTCGAGTGGCGCTCCCCGAAGCCGCCGATGTAGACGGTGTGCAGCCCGGCCTCGCGCTTCAGAAAAGCCGGGAGGGTATCCGAACTCATCCGGCTCTGGAAGCCGCGGCCCCGCCCCTCCGGGCGGAAGTCGGCGTTGAAGCCGTCGTGGTTGACCACGCCGTTGTGGATGCCGAAGGTTCCGGTCATCAGCGCGGAACGCGACGGCAGGCAGGGGGCGTCGGAGGTGTGGCAGTTGTCGAACCGCACCCCCTGTGCGGCGATCCGGTCGAGGTTCGGCGATGTGTTCCGGGCGTACCCGTAGCAGCCGAGATGGTCGGGGCGCAGCGTGTCGATGTCGAGATAGAGAATCCTCACTTTTCCACTCCTTTTCCAATGCCCGCCCACGGCAGCGAAGGACGCGGTTCGCAGCCGGTGCGGAGCGTGTTGCTTTCGACATATCCCTCCGGCCGCCCGGAGAGCTCCTTCACCAGCCGCTCCCGCCAGAATGCGGTGCGCCCGGAGCGCTCCGCCGCGAGGTCGTGCAGCTCGTCCGGATCGTTCTCCAGGTCGAACAGCAGTTCCCTGCCGCTCCGGCTGAACCAGCAGTATTTCTCCCTGCCGTCGGTCAGCCACTGGTTCGACAGTTCGCCGTTCGTGTGTTCGCCGTGGATATACTCCCTGCCGGAATCCGGCGCGAGAAGGCTCCGGCCGTCGAGGCCGGGCGGAACTTCAATGCCGCAGACATCGCAGACGGTCGGGAAAATGTCGCGCAGCTCCGCAAGCCGTCCGTCCGCGACCCCGGCGCGGCCCTCCCGCATCGGCCGCGGCAGCCGCAGGAAAAGCGGGATCCCGGCGCACCCTTCGAACGGCATCGATTTGCGGACCAGCGTGTGGTCATAGAGCATGTCGCCGTGATCGGATACGAAGAGGATCAGCGTATCGTCCCAGAGCCCCCGGTCGCCGAGCTCGATGAAGAGCCGGTTCAATTCGAAGTCGATCTGGGTCACGAGCGCGCAGTAGGCGCGCCGGGCGCGGTCGCGGAAATGCTTCTCCTGCGGAACCGGGTTCTCGGGATTCGCGTAATTCCCCATGAAGCCGGTCCACTCTCCATTGACCGGCTCCGGCACCGGCCGCCCTTCATACATGGAGAAGTATGACGGCGGCGGATCGAGCGGCGAATGCGGGCGGTGGTAGGAGACCTTCAGAAAGAACGGCTTCGACGGATCCCGCCGCCGCAGGAATTCGATGCTCTTCGCCGTAACCCAGCTCGTGGGATGATACCGCTCGTCCCACGGCCAGCAGCGTACCGCATACCCGTTGCAGCCGATTCCGCAGTCACCGATGTCGGCGGAGGCCCCGAGCTCGCGGCGCACATCCGGCAGATAATCGTCATACTCGACCGGGTCGCGGTACTTTTTCCTCTTGTCGTGCAGAAAACCGTCGTGCAGCACGACGTTGTGGAATCCCATCAGCGCCCGGGCGGGCTCGGCGTGCATTTTGCCGACGCACTGCGTGTGGTACCCGGCCCGCGCAAGCACGCCGGGCAGCGTGACCGGGAAGCGCCACTCCGGCTTCGGATCGTATCCGGTGAAGCCGTGATTCTCGTGCCTGAGCCCGGTCAGCAGCGTGGCGCGGGCCGCGATGCAGGTCGGGCAGGCGGAATAAGCGCGGGTGAAGTTGATCCCCTCGCGGGCAAGCTGGTCGAGGTGCGGAGTGTGCGCGAATCCGGGCCGGTTCAGCCCCAGCGCGTCGCGCCGCATCTGGTCGACCACGATCATCAGGACATTCGGGGCGCAATTCATGTTTGCCGGGTTCCTTTCCATACTGTAAGATACCGCCGCGCTCCCGTTCCTGCAATGACAGCAATAAATGAAAAATATCATTTTAAGACTGTCAGAATATTGAAATATTCCAGATCCCGTCTACAGTATAGAAAAAATAGCCGGAGAAACATACCATGAAGACGATCGAGCGGCTGAAGCTCAACCCGATTCCGCGCGGGGCCAATTACATGCGCTGGGAGACCTTCCGCATGGGTCCCAGCTATATGTACGCCCACCAGCTCCTGTACATCGTCGACGGAACCGGGTGCGGACGGATCGGGGATGACGAATACCGGCTGGGCCCCGGAGTCCTTTCCACTTACGGCCCGGGGGTCCAGTTCGAATTCCGCAGTGATCCCGGCGTGCCGCTGACAGCGGCGACGATGTGCTTTTCGTGGTGCGAGGTCTCCGAAAAGCAGCTGAGCGTCCGCAACCGCAGCGCGAAAAGCATGGAGGGCGACTACCGGGAATACGCCGAAGAGCCGGTGCGGATCGAGGGACTGCCTCCGTTTCCGTTTCACCTGGAGGTGGAAGAGCCGTACCGGCGGCGGCTGGAGGAAATGTTCCGGGAGATCGGCTCCGCCTGGCGGATGACGCCGTACGCCCCGCTGCTGATCCTGAAGGCGAAGGCGGTGCTGACCGAGCTGGTCTATCTTCTGCAGAAGCAGTTCGAGGCGCAGAACGGAGCGACGGAGCCCGCGGCGCTGACCCGCTTCCGCCATTTTGTGGGGCACAATTACGCGTCGGACATCGTCCGCCGGGATGCCGCCGTCGCGGCCGGAATCAGCGAGAGCCACCTGACCGGGCTCCTGATCCGCCATTGCGGCAGCAACTTTTCGGAGTACCTGAACCGGACGCGGCTGAAAGCCGCCGCGGAGCTCCTGCAGTACAGCACCCTGAGCGTCAAGGAGGTCGCGGCGGCGGTCGGCTTCCGGAACTGCAGCTATTTCGTCGCCCGTTTCCGGGAGCGTTACGGTGTTTCACCGGGACGCGCCCGGAACGGCGTATAGCCGGGGCTGCCGGGAGAGGCGGGCCAGCATCTCGATATAGAGCGTGCCGGACCAGCCGTAGTCGAAAAACACCTGGTGATACGGGCTCTCCTCCGGCGCGCATTTCCCCTTGCGCAGAAGCTCCGGCGGATCACACTCGCGGCGGTCGTCGTAAAATTCGAAAAACGTTCCGTACTTATGCTGAAAGAACTCCTCCGTCTCCACGGTGTCGCGCAGCAGCCGTTCAGCCTCCTCCTTCTGTCCGCAGCGTTCGAGCCCGCAGGCGATGAGGTAGTTGATGTTGATCCAGACCGGGCCGCGCCACATGTCCTTCGAATAGGCCGCCTCGTTGTCGCGGCTGATCGACGGGATCCGGAACGGCGTGCCGAACCGCTTCGGGTCGTTCAGGTTCGCAACGAGCCGCCCGGCCTGCTCCGGCGAAGGAGCGCCGCAGATAAGCGGCAGGAAGCCCGCCGAAGCGGCGATGCCCGTCAGCTTGCCGGTGTTCACATCGCGGTCCATGTAGATTCCCTCTTCCTCATTCCACAGCAGCCGGTTGATGAGAGCATTCAGCGTCTCGTGGCGCTTCCCCCAGTATGCGGCCCGTTCGGGCGATCCGAGCGCTTCTGCGAAACCGGCCAGCTTCTCGCATTCGAGCGACAGAAAGCTGTTGAAGTCCGTCGCGTCGAGCTGCGTGGCGGAGTCGAAGCGCGGCGAGTTGTCCATGCCGCTCTCTCCGCTGCGGCAGAACGGATTGCCCTCGATATGCCATTCCGCGAGACCGTTGCCGTCGCTGTCGCGGTTCGCAAAGATCCACTCGATGTGGCGCTCAAGCTTCGGGAATGCGTCGCGCAGGAACTCCATATCGGGGGCCGTCTCCTGAAGCATCGCCACGCCGAGCGCCAGAACCGGCGGCTGCGTGACCTGCGAATGCCCGCCGGGAAACATCATGTGCGGAATCAGGCCGTCCGGCAGCTGCTGCGAGAGCACGGCGCGCAGGCTGTCCCGCGCGGCGTCCGGGTTGAAGTGCCGCAGCCCGATCGCGTGAAAGACCGAATCCCACAGCCACATATTGCGGTGCGGCCAGCGGTCCGGCGTGGTCCAGAGGAACGGAATCTCCGGACAGGCGGAGTTGATCTGTCCCTTCAGCTGGGAGTACGCCTTGGCCAGCGCGCCGAGCCGCACCGGGTCGGTGACGCCGAAATCGGGCAGCGCTTCGAACCACGCCCGGCGCTCCGCGAAAATGGCGGAAAGATCCGCATCGATGAGCTCCGGGCGAAAGCGGCCTGCCTCACCGACGAGCACCCGGCCGCCCTTCTTCACCATCTTCAGGGAGCCGTCGGCGAGCACCGCCGCCGCAGGCCCCTCGATGAGCAGATGGCGGCAATCCGGCATGACGCCCCGCGTCCCGTCGATTTCGAAGCAGTCCGAAGTGAGGAAGCAATGCTCCGGCGCCCGGTCCGAAACCGTGACGGTTCCCCTGCCCGGCAGGAGGATGTCGAACGCCGCGTTCTCCCGGCTCCGCAGCACGAGCCCGTTCCGGAAGTCGGTTTCGCCGTCAAGTCCGGAATATGCGAAAAGCTGCCCTTTGCCCCAGATGTTCAGTCTGTCTTCGATTTTCATGGCCGTCTCCTTGTAATTTAACGGGTTCACGGTTAAAGTATACCGCATGGCCGGCCGGAACGCAACTCCGGCCGCAGCCGGAAACATCAGGAATCGAACCGAAGATATCAGGAATCGGACCATGATCAGGATTTTCCAAACCGCCGAAGGCAGCAGACTGTACGGAGAAAATGCCGGAGGATATCCGGTTCACCGTTTCTTCTACCCTGCCATGGAGCCGCCCGCGCCGGAGTGGCCGCTGCAGGCCGTCTTCGGCGGCGAGGATGAGAATACGGCCGGCTGCTGGCGGGCGCGCGAAAACTCCGATCTCTTTTCGCTGGAGCTCGTGACTGCCGGAATTTTCGCCTTCACCGAGTTCGGACGGCGCGAGGAGTGCGGGCCCGGCGACCTGTTCCTCGTCCAGATCGGCGCGGACAGCCGGATGGAGTGCCTCACCCCCGGAACGCGCAAGCGCACGATCAGCATGGCCGGAACCGCGCTCCTGCCGCTGCTGAACTCCTTCGGATTGCGGAAAACCGCGGTCCTCCGCGGCGTGCGGCGCAGCGGGCTCGATCCCCTGTTCGACCGCATGTTCCTGCTGTTCCGGGAAAAGCCGGAACACTACGAGGCCGAATGTTCGACGCTCTGCTACCGCATCCTGCTTGAATTGTCGGACTGCCGGAAGCGCGGCGGCCTCCCTCCGCCGCTGGCGGAGCTGCTCGCGTATATCGGGCGGAATTACGCGGAGAGGCTGACTCCCGCCCGGCTCGCCGCGCGGTGCGGAATCAGCCCGACGACCCTGTTCCGGCTGTTCCGGACCCATCTCGGGCAGTCGCCGAAGGAGTATATCATCCGGCTCCGGATGCGCCACGCGCGCATCCTCCTGCTCGAAGGGGAACTGCCCGTCAAAGAGATCGCCGGGCGCGTCGGTTATGACAACCCGCTTTATTTCTCCTCCGAGTTCCACCGGGTCTGCGGCGATTCCCCCCGCGATTTCCGCCGGAAAAATCTCAGCTATTAGCGCCGGCGGTCCGGCGCGGGCCCGGAAACGTTCACCGGGCTTCGCGGGCCGCCGCCTGACTCCTTATTTGAGCCGCAGCCCTCCGAGCGAGGCCGGGCTGCGCCAGTACTCCGCATCGTGGAGACAGGTCATCGCGGTGTGGCGGCGGAATCCGCCGTCCGCATCGTCCGCGAGCACATTCAGCCCGAGCAGCATCCCCGGATGCGGCGTGACGCCGAGCTCCTTCCACGGAATCGCGACCTCGATCACGCTGCCGGTATTCCAGACGCGCCCGTCGAGTTTGATCTTCTTCTCGAAGCCGGGCCGCGCGTGGCCGCCGAGCACCGCCGCGAACGCGACCGGGCCGCCGGTGCGGGTCAGGTCGGTCGGGGAAATGATCAGCAGCAGCTCCTTCTCCGAAATCCGGCGCGGCCGCTTGGCCGGATCGGACTCCGCGGAGAGGAAGATGCGGATATTGTCGCTGTCGCGCCAGTCGCGGCTGATGTCGTCACCGACCGAAAGATCGTCGTCACGGATGATGATCCCGGCATACAGGTAATCGTTGTCGTAACGGAACGCGACCTTCGCGGTGAAATCCTCCGACGACGGCAGTTTCGGATCGCGCAGCTTCCAGGTGAGCCGCTGGTCGAGCTCGAAGAACTCCTCCGGCTTCCACTCGCCGAGTTTCCCGTCAACGGCTGCGCTCCCGGCGGAGGCGGTCAGCTCCGGATTGCCGGCCTCGAACTTCGCCTCGTCCATCGGATCCCACATCGGGTAATCGGCATCGCGCTTGAAATCCATGATCCCACGGTATGGGAAATCCCCGTCGAGCCCGATCCGGACCGGTGTCTCCGAAGTGCGCTGCCCGTTGCCGAGATCCGCCGCCATCGTGAAGCAATACTCCACCCCCGGAACCGCGTCCGCCAGCGAAGCGAACGTCACGGGAACCGTCGCGGTCTGCTGCGGGGCAAGCACAACCGGGTTCGCGTCGAACTTGATCTTCCAGCCCGGCAGCGTCTTCACGACACGCGGAGTCGCCGTGACCGTACGCTCCGTGGAATTGTAGAGCGTAAACGGAACCGCGATTTCCCCGCCCGCCCTGCCGGTGAAGCGGAAGGAGGGGCGGCTGAAGGAGCGGCGGTCGAACGCCGATGCAAGCACTCCCCGGTTCAGGAACCGGTCAAACGTCCCGTCCGCCGGGAGCTGGATGAAGAGCGGCCGCGCCGAAAGCGTGAGCTTTCCGTCCGCCGGAACCGCAACCGGCCGATCCAGCGCATCGGTCACAACCGCGTCAGAGGGAACTGCGAGCTCCCCGCTGCCGCCCAGGACCCATGCCGTCAGCAGAATCCGGTTGTCGGCGGTCCTGAAAAAGTGCCGCTGCACGGCCTCCCCGAGTCCGGTTCCGCCGAGCGGCGTCGCGGCGGACATCTCGCGCGACACCTTCACGAGCGCATGGTACGCGGGCTTCGGCGTGAAATCAGGATTCACGACCCAGAATGTCTCTCCATCCTCGAGCCCGTAGAAATCGTACCAGTAGATGCGGTCCACGCCGAGCGACCGGCCGAGGATGTAGAGACGCGACATCAGATCCGCCTGCTGCTCCGTAGTGAATCCCATGACCTGCGTAAGCTGCCCGGTCAGCGCGTTCATGCCGACTTTCGTGTCGTCGACCTGATAGCCGAGCTCGGTCGCCCACACCTGCTGTCCCGGACGCAGCAGCGCCTTGTTCGCAAGCGTCTTCGCGATTCCCGCCTCGGAGGTTCCGCTGTACGGATGGACCGCGACCGCGTCGAGGTAATCGAGCGTATCGTGCTCGAGGAACTTCTCCAGATAGCCGGGCAGCCCCTCTGCAATGCCGAAGGTTCCGCAGAGCGCGTCAGGATCCCCCGCCTTCGTGCCGAGCGCAAACGCCTTGTGCAGCGCCGCCATATCCGCGGCCGCGCCGAATCCCGCCCAACCGGAGTTCGTCTCATTGCCGTAGTGCCACGCGGCGCGCCCCCGGTAGCGTTCGGCGGCCTGTTTCGCCCAGAGCCAGGCCGCCTTCTGCTTTTCCGGAGAATTGTAGAACGCTTTCGGATACCACATCAGCCCGACCAGCGGCTCGATCCCGAACGCTTCAAGCCCGAGGATCACCTCGTCCAGGCGGCGGAAGGTGGTCTCCTGATGCTTCCGGTCGCCCGGCATGCAGAAGGCCCCGTCGATGCGGACCGATTTCACCCCGGCGTCGCGCAGCATCTGCATGAGCTTCCAGCGCACAAGCGGAGTATACTTCTCAAGATGCACATTCATGCTGACCAGAAAATCGCGGTTCTCGCGGTTCAGCCGGCGCGGCGCGCCGAAAATGCCGGAGAGCTTATCGGTGTCGGGCCCGGCCCCCGGCTGCTCCGCCTTCAGCCCCGCGCCCTCGACCGTGGCCAGGACAATGCGGCCCTCCGGCACGCTTCGCCCGAACCCCTCCAGCCGCACGGAACCCCCGCCGGCGATCTCGTACGGCACGCGCTTACCGTAAATCCGGCCGCCCGCCGTGTCGCGCAGGGTAAAGAGCAGCTCGCCCTTCACGAGTTCCGGCGTCGGATTCTTCACCGTCACGGACGGCAGAAGCGTATAGTCGGCCTCGTTGCGCTCCCAGCCGAAACCGGGCTCCGGCGGAGCTTTCGGGGCGGCGGAGACGGCGAGAAGCACCGTTCCGGCACAGAGTGTCAGGAACAATTTCAGCATTGCGGATTCCTCTATTTTATGGTGATATAGTGCGGCAGATAAGAGAGCTTCAGCTCGATCGTCCGCTCCCCGGCGGTTTTGAATTTCACTTCGCGCCCTTCCCAGTTCAGCACCCGTGCGCGGGCGGCGGGGAACGGCAGCGCAAGCACGTCCGGATCCTTCACCTCCTCCATCACCCACGCGGCGAGCAGGATTTCGGATCCCTTTCCGTACAGGTAAAGGCGGATCCGGCCGTCCTGCAGCGCGTTCGTGAACGGCAGATTGCCGAGCAGCCCGTTCAGAACCGCCACCGCCTGGAATGCGGGCTTCGGGGAGTAATCCTCGCGGATCAGCCCGAAGTTATGCTCCTTCTCGAAGCCGTCCGTGCCGTCATCCTGAAAGTCGTACCAGTAAACTCCGGCATAGGTGTTCTCGCGCCGGACGGCGAGGAACATCCGCGCCGCGCAGGCGGCCTGCAGCATCGGCGAAACCGGATATTGCTGCCGTGCCGGATGTTCCACGAACCAGCCGATCTCGGTGATGTACGGCTTGAGCTTTTTCCCGTCGGAACGCACATGCCGGTTGCAGATGTTGCGCATATGATTTGCGACCACCGGGATGTTCACGCGCGGCACAGGGCTGTTCTTCGCCTCATACCCGACTTCCGGCAGGTACGGCGCCTGGTACGGATGGATGCTGAATGCATCCTGGCAATCGGTTCCGCCGTTCTGGACGATCGGCAGGATCATGCCGCCGCCGGGGCCGCCGCCCGCCCCGCCGCCGCCGCAGGAGATGACCGTGATATCGGGATTCGCGGCCTTCGCCATCGGATAGACGGTCTTCAGCATCGGCAGATAATCCTTGACGGGATGGGTGCCCGGGTGCGGTTCGTTCCAGAGCTCCCACTCCGTCACGCGATTGCCGAAGAGCCGGATCCCGGCCGCGACGGCGTTGCCGTAAATGCGGTACATCTCCTCGTTCGGCAGGAACGGACGGCCGAACTTGCCGGGGTACGCGACCGTATTGTTGTAACCGATCACCAGCAGCGTCCGGATTCCGTATCTGAGCCCGGTATCGACCGCGCGTTCGAGCCGCTCCGGGATGGCGTATTCGCCGGGTTTCTGCTCAAATGCGCTCCAGAAGAGGTCGTCGCGCATCCGCGTGAATCCGGCCAGTTTCATCAGCTCGAACGAGAGCGGGAACGCCCCTTTCGGCCCTCTCTGAGCGAAGTGGACGCAAACGCCGAACTCCCGCGGGCGTTCCCGGACCGGCGGCGGCACGAGGGCGTAATTCGTCACCGTGCGCGCAAGCTCATTTTCGCCGCGGAACGCATAGACGGTCAGCTCATAATACCCCGGCTCCTTTACGTCGACCGCCAGCTCCGTCTCCGGCGCAGCTTTGACGTATTTGCTCCAGAGCCGCGGGCCGGCCTGTCCGTACGGCGCGAACTTCGCCCGCAACGTGAAGTCGTAACTCCCGGCCTCGACCTTCACGCGAACCGTCTGACGGCCCGGCCTGCACGAGGCGAGCCGCCGTTCCGAATCCGCAACGGTCAGGTGAATGCGCTCCGCCGCGGCGGACAACCAGAACAGGCCGATCAGGCATGATGTCAGAATTCGTTTCATCAGGTGCTCCCTCTGTCGTCAGCTCAATCCGGATACGCGCCGTTCAGCTGATGCCGCCGGAAATCCCGGTCGATGTGGGAGATGTTGAGATCGCCGAGCTCCCCGCACCCGGATCCGGTGACATGCCCGTCGAGCCAGCCGATATTGGCTTTCCCGCTGTGCCGCAGATAAAGAGCGCCCTCGACGCCGGAGGAGGCCACGCTGCTGTAACGGAAGTCCGGGATATTTTTGTCGAGGTTCTCCAGCGTGAGCGCCCCCTCGATCTTCCCCGTATCCCCCAGGTGTGCGTATCTGGAGGCCTGCCGGACCCTGTCGGACCGGATATAGTCGATCTGGCCGACACGCAGATAGAAACTCCTGTTCGCGCGATAGCTGTTGTCCCAGCTCGGCATATACACGCCATACGCCTTGTAGTAATTGTCGCCGAACGCAATGTCGCTGTTGTCCGCCAGTTTCTGGTTCGTGGCGGGGCAGAGGATCGAGTATTTGGTTTTTCCGCCGAAATTGAAATAGTTGGAACACGGCACCAGCGTCTTCGCCACGCCGCTCAGCAGCTGCGGCCAGCGGTCCGCCCCCGTGGAACGGATCACCATCCACCCGCTGTAGTCGTTGGCATAAAACATGAACACAGCCATGTTCTGTTTCAGCTGGTTCTGACATTGGGTCGATTTCGCGCGGCTGCGCGCCTGGTTCAGCGCCGGCAGCAGCATCGATGCGAGAATCGCGATGATCGCAATTACCACCAGGAGCTCGATTAAAGTGAAATTCCGTTTCATGCCCGTTCCTTTCGTTGGGTTCTGGAAATTGTTCTGACGGAAGCACGCTCTACCAGTACCGGTTTGACCCGGATATTGATCAGCTCCTGCGACGTTCCCGAGAGATGCGCGTGGATCTCCTGCACCACCCGCCGGACCACTTCCTCGCGCCGCCCGTCAATCGTCGTGAGCGGCGGGTTGAAATAGCCGGAATTCATCACATTGCCGAAGCCGACCATGCTGACGTCCCGCGGCACGGCCAGGCCGTACTCGGCAAGCGCGGCGGAGGCCCCCTGAGCCGACTCGTCGCTCACAACGAACAGCCCGGTAAAATCGCAGCCGTGTTTGGCAAGGTGGGCCGCCAGCGCATCGTGTGCGCAGGTCGGAGAGTAGTTTCCCGGCACGACGGGACAGTCGATCACGATCGCCGACGCCCTGAAAATCCGGGCTGTGTCAAGAAATCCGTTGATGCGGCTGCGGACATCCGGCAATCCGGGTTCGGATGGGAGGACCGCGAGCTTCCGATGCCCGTGATGGATCAGATGCCCCGCTGCAAGCATCCCGCCGTACTCCCCGGCACTGTGGGCGCTGTGGATTGAAATGCCTGAATAGTCGTGCCAGAGCATCACCACCGGTTTCGGCATCGAAGCGAGTTTCACGACATCATCCGGTTCCAAATACGGTTTCGACCAGATGACCATGCTGAAATCGGCCGCATTCTCCATGATCCGATCCAGCGGGTTGGAGTCCGCCTCATAAAACACCCGCTGGAAGTCATAAAGATCGCCGCAGGCTTCGAAGCAGCGCTGAAACGCCTCAACCGTCAGCCGGATCGACTCGCTCGGCCAGTCCGCCACATACAGCATGACCCGCCGCTTCGCATAACTGCGCCGCACGAAGATCCCGCTCTGCGGCCGGATCTCGATCGCGCCGCGCTTCTCCAGTTCCCGCAAAGACGCGGTCACCACCCGGTGGCTCACGCCGTAACGCAGAACGAGCTGGCGCGCGGAGTAAAAGCGGCTCCCCGCCGTGAAATTGAGCAGCTCACGGTCCAACTGCCGGTAAAGGCTGTCCGCCCGCTGTTTCAGTATCATGTCACATGTCCTCAGTTTTACAGGCATCTGATTATATTATGGCAGATGTAAGCAGTTATGCCAAGATATGGAATCAGTTTGAATAAAAAAAGGCTTCTATGGATTCTCTGGCATAAACGACTTTGGCGACAGTCAGGGACGCGGCACTTGCTGCAAGCGCCGCGCCTCTTTTTCAGACGTGCAATTAAGAGCTTATCCCTGAATGAGAAATCGTATAAGTCGTCTCCGCGTCGATCTGATAGCGAAAACGCTGCCGGCCGGGCGTGACGTCCGGAATCCGGTGAAACAGTTGAAACATTTCCCCGTCGCGGTCGCGCAGGCGGATGTTCAGCGAACGGACCGGACACCCGGGGGGAAGATATGCTTCAACCGTGACTTCCGCCTCGTCGAACGACGGCAGCTCCATCCGTTTCCCGACCGCGAATTCAGTGTAGTTGGCGCGGGAGTTGTCCCAATCGCAGCGCAGTCCCCGGCAGCCGCCGGGGAATTCGGCGTAAGAGACTTTCTGCGCTTTCTCTTTCGGCCTGTGCAGCGTGATGTTCGGCTGCTCAAAAGAGAAATCCGCCGGCGTGGCCGGAGCGGACCCCGCCGTCAAAACCGGCAGACAGCTCTTTACTGCCAGAAATTCAATTAATGTGAAAGGCGTTTTCTTCATGACTGTATCCTTGTCGGTTTCATGGAGAAATCTGTCGCGGGCGTCATGCCGGCATGTTTTCCTTCGACACCAGTGTCGCACCCGGCTGGAGCTTCGGAGCGAGCAATTTCTGCACGTGCATTCCGGGGCGCCAACGGGCCAGGAGCTCGAATACTTCGTCGCAGATTCCGGCGATCGGCTGGGCGATGCTCCCGAGCGGGGGAACGTGCATCCGGGTCGCGGGGAGCCCGTCGAAGCCGACGAGAGCGACATCGCGCCCCGGTTCGAGTCCGAACCCGCTGAGCGTCTCCGCCGCAGCGATCGCCCCGGAGTCCGAAATGGCGAAAATTCCGTCCGGACGGCGACCGGCGCGCAGACATGCCAGCACCTTTCTCCGGGTAAACTCCGTGCGGTTGTCATTCGGACCGACTCCGCAATCCCAGGTTTCAACGGCGGCCCCGGCCAGCTCCGCGATTTCGGTGAATCCCTGAATACGCTGCAGACTCTGCCGCAGCGGAGGTTCGCACTGGAGCAGGACGAGGTTCCGGCAGCCGCAGTCGAGCAGCGCCCGCGCCGCCAGCATTCCGCCTTTGCGGTTGTCGGTTGTGATATTGTTGACGTTGATGTTGCCGAATTCACAGTCGATAACGACCAGGGGCCGGCGGTCGAAACGGCCGAGTTCGCCGAGCTGCCGCATGGTGAATGCCTCGGTCGGAGGCAGATAAACGACCGGATCGCATAAATCCACCTCCCGGGCCAGCTCCGCAAGAAACACGTCATGGGATGGAACCTGTTTATGCGCCACCCGGTAATGCTTCTCCCTCGCGCACCGCGTCAGTTCGGCGACCAGGCAGGCGGCGTAATCGGAATCCGGAGCGCCCGCGATCGGAGAGGTGAACAGCCGCAGCCTGGGCATGGAAGCGCTTTTCAGGAGCTCCTCCGCCCCCGGCTGCAGGTAGGTCCCGGAACCGCGGATTTTCCGGATGAAGCCCTCGCTCTCCAATTCGGTCATCACCAGCCGGATCGTGGCGTAACTGGCCAGTACCTCATTGGCCAGCTCCTTCTCCGTCGGCAGCTTCCTGCCGCCTTCGCGCAGGATGGCGCGCATCTTGTCCAGAATGTAGCGCCGGGTCTCCTCGAATAATGTTTCCGCCATGGGATCCTCTCTAATTGCCAAAAGTGCTATCTTTATTTCATAATTTCCTGGCAATATTATGCCAAAGAAAATGTCCGATGTCAAGTGTTCAAACAAAAAAAATGAAAATTGGGGGAAGTTCTGCGCTTTCAGAGCCGCATCCGGTCTTCATAAAATCAGTATCCCTGTCTTCTCCGGCAATTCGCGCGGCAAGAGTTTTTTCGGCTGGAGGCGGAAAAAACCTTGACATCCGATAAATGAATGCTATATTTATTTAAATTCAAAATTTAAATAGTTCAAATCGGATTGTCATGAGCATCGGGGCACACACTGAATTTTCAACGATCTGCCGGAAAATCGGCTGGAAATGCACCACCCAGCGTCTGGCCGTGTATGATTTTCTGCGGGGGAACCTCACGCATCCCGACGTGGATGCGGTCTGGGCCGCTGTACGCAGCGCCGTGCCGACGATCACCCGTGAAAGCGTCTACCGGATCCTCAATGAGTTTTCCGAAATGGGACTCATCGGGCGGCTGGACCACATCGACAACGCCCGCTACGACTCCCGTGTGGGAGCGCACGGGCATTTCATCTGTGAGAAATGCGGAAGGATTTCGGATTTCGACTGGCCGGAAGGCGCGGCAATCCCGCCGGAAATGCTGTCGGGCAAGGTCAGCCACATGGAAATCAGGCTCGTCGGGCTCTGCGGACAATGCGCCGCAGACGGCAGCGGCGACTCAAGGAATTGATCCCCACCAATCAACCAATATAAGGGAGAAAAAACATGAGAAGCATCACGAAGTTCGATCTGCAGTATGCGCACCGGTTCTACAAATTCCAGGGCGAGGCCCAGTACCTGCACGGCCACACCGGCATCCTGACGATTGAGGTCGAGGACTCCATCGAGCCCGGCGTCAACATGGTGTTCCCCTGCAACGAGATCCAGAAGGTTGCGTGGGATGTGCTGAAAAACTTCGACCACGCCCTGGTCCTGCGGGAAGACGATCCGCTGCTCCCGGCCATCCTCGGCGTTTATGAGAAGCAGGGAATCAGGAACGGCGCCCCCGCCAACAAGATGAAGGGCGAAGCCTTTAAAACCGGGCTTGCCACCGCGTATCCCGACTGCCGCCTGGTCGTCACAAAGGAAACCATGACGGTCGAAGGCATGATCAAAATCGTCTACGACCTGCTGAAAGACAAGCTCAACATCGCCCGGATCACCTTTACCAGCGGAGTCAACGCCGCCACGCAGGAGTACACTCCGGAGAAGACGGTCGACCGCTGCCCGCTGTGCGGTGTGGCCCTGGTCAACGGCGTCTGCCCGAAGTGCGGCTATAAAAAACACTGATTGAAGCAGTTGCGCTCAGACACGCATTCCGGCCGGAAATGGCTCCGGCCGGAATGCGTTTTGTTTCTGGAAACAATCAATGCATGTCCGAAAACGGCCGGCTCTCTCTGAGAGAGTCATCAGATTAATGGAAAACCGGGCGGAAAGCCGCCGCGGATTCAAAGTTCAATCGGCTTTCCATTCCGGTAAATCCGCAGCGAATGGGGATGAGGACCGCCTATTTCCAGACGATGCCCGCTGTCGTATTCGAGAATCGTGAGTGTGCCGTCTGTTTCATAAGAGGTTACAAATGCGGTCTGTATCTCCCGGCAGAGTTCGAAGTTGATCCGGTAACTCTCCTGTATCGACGCGATCGACTCCTCGCAGCTCCCGCCGTTGCACAAAGGCCGCATCGAAACTTCCATCGATGGACGCGCTCCGGTCGCCAGTTCTTCCAGCGCTCCCTGCCTCCGTTCCTCCGCCGTGCTGCCGTATGTGTGTATCCAGCTTGACTGATAGACCAGCAGGCCGTGCACCGCCAGCGGATAAAACGGTACAATCTCCCCCTGAAGCCGCCGCAGAGACTCCGGCAGGCGCGGGAACAGCCGCTCATACTGCCGCCGGCCGGGAATGCATGACGCCTCGTCCGCAAAGGGCAGCATATATGCCGGTACAAATTCTGTCGAGACCGCACCGAAAAGTTCCCGCGGCAGCAGCGCAATACGCGCCAGCGCCAGCGCAAACGCCCTCTCGTCCGCCGGATGCGCCGGATGGGTGCAGCAGAACAGCCCGGCGGCCTGAGCGTCAAGGTAATAACTGCCCCGGAACCCCAGGTGCCGGATCCGCCGGAACTCCCCTCCATGCCGGTTCAGAGCCACGGTCGGGCAGATTTTGTACGACAGGCCCCCCGCCCATACTCCCGCGGGCTGCCGTTCGCCTCCCTCGTCGTGTGCAACCAATTCCGCGTCATAGTCGCGGGACGCCAGGTACACGTCTGTGACATTGTCGTGGGGGACGATCTGATAGCCCAGTTTCCCGGCTTTGGCAATCAGCGCTTTCAAGCCGGCTTCGCCGCCGGCCTCGATGTTGACCGGAAAACGGGTCGGATAGGCGCCGTCGTGACCGTCCAGATTCCATCCGACCAGCGTGACGACCGCACGCCGGATTCCAGATTCGTACATGGAATCCAGAATTTTTTCCGCTTCCTTGAACGTGGTGCAGCTCACGTAAGGCGAGGATCCGTCGGTTTCAAACGGCTGTTTCTGCCCCAGAAAGATTTTAACGCGCATGGCGTGTACGGCGTAATCCAGCACCGGATTGTGCCGGACGCGTTCCCGCAGCGGCACAATGTTCCGCTCTTCCATCAGGTGCTCGCGATAGGCATGCGCCATCCGGTCGATCCGTCCGGTCGGTTCTAAGAAAATACAGTACAGCACCTTGCTTTCCGCCGGGAGAATCTCCTGCGGCTGATGCCGGATTCCGAAACTCGCATAAAGGCGGTTTTTCCCATGCCGGTTGAATTCCGAATCCGCCCATGCCAGAAAACTTCCTTCCCCGACAATCCCCAGAATGTCGGCCCGGGCGGAAAAGATGCCGAACGCATCGCTCTGCCCGAACTTCTCCCATTGTGCGCGTTCCATGTAGAACCGGTCACGGTTGCGCATCGGAGCATGGCCGCCGAACGGGACCCGCAGTCCGGAAAAAACCGGGAGCAGATAAGCCCCGCTGTCCGACTCGTCCGAAGCCATCAGCCCGGGCAGAACGGCCACTTCCATCAAGCGCCAGTTGTCACCCGCGCTTTCGACGATGCTCCCGGCTTCGACCGTGACTTTCAGTACATTGGACTCCAGCTCCAACTGAACCGGAATGATGATTCCGCACGAATCGCTGCAGAGCAGAAGCCGCGCTTTTTTCTCACTCCGGAAAAAGAGGGAGACACGGAAGTCGTCGATTGAAACATGCCGTTTTTCCGAACGGTTGTAACACTTCCCGACAAGCAAAGTTCGATATGGCTGAATTCCAACGGGGGATGCAATCCCTTCCTCTGTCAAATACATGTTTCCCTCAGCTTCTTAAGTATTTCGGGGATCATGACGATCCCCGGAAAATGTCGTGCTTTCGCCGGCGGCTCACTGCCGGGTCAGGCGGTAGACGCGGGTCTGGCAGAGCCGGAACGGCGTGGCGAGGCCCGAGGCGATTTCCGACGCGGAACGGATTGCGGGGGATGTGCCGGGGGCGGTCAGCTCCTCGATCCGCCAATTCCCGGCGGGAAGCCCTCTGATGTGCCATTTCGCGGAGAGCTCCGGCTGCCCGGCCAGCTCTTCGCGGTCGAGCTTCGGAGCGTGGGGGCGGAAGCTGTCCGGGAGCCGGTGCACGATCGCATAGTGAATCTCCCCCTTGACCAGATGGTTCATCATCACGCTCGGCGTATCGGTTCCGGCGGCGCGGCTGCTCTTCGCCCATTCGGCGGCCACGCGCAGGAATCCGGGAACACGCGCCCAATCGGGATGTCCGGCGATGAACAGCACCTCGCCTTTGCCGTAATTCCAACGCAGCGCGGCGGCGGAGCCGTCCGGAAACTTGCCCTGCACCTCCGCACCCGCCGGCACCTTCGTCACCGGAGCGGGATTGTTGACCCGCAGTTTCTTCAGCGCGGCAAACGGGGCGGCGGAGAACGTCAGTTCCGCGGCTTCCGGACGCATCGCGGAAAAGCCGCTGTTGCCGTTTTCGGTTTCAACGCGGCTCAGCGGCGCCGGATCCGCTCCCTGCCAGCCGAGGCGGCGGAGCAGGCCGAATTCCCGTTCCGGCTCCTCGACGATCCAGCGTCCCGAATCCGGGAAGAGCAGCACCTTTCCGCCGTCCTGCACGAACTGCCGGATCAGCTCCGCCGTCGCCCGCGGCAGCACCTGCCCGCCGGAAGCGGGGACGATCAGGAGTTTCTTTCCGTCCAGCACGGTCGCGGGTGCGTTTTCCGAGAACCAGTCCGGCCAGAGCTGGTCGCGGTAGAGCGCAGCCGCCAGCCGGGTTACGAAGTCATCCTGGCGCATCGTGAAGAAGCTGCGTTCGAGGTACTGCATCGTGCTCCATGCCGAGACGACCGCGATATCCGACGGTTCCGCCGGAACCGCGTCGCGCAGTTCGCGCCACAGCGGCCGCCAGAGCTTCCGGAACTCTTCCAGCCCGGCGTTGCGGTCGGGGGTCCATTGTCCGGTGCGGATCGTGTCGCGCCAGTAGTAGTTCCAGTGCAGCCCGCCGCCGCCGGCGGAGGTGATCTGGAAGGTGGCCTGTTCCAGCTCCGCCGGAACCGGGGTCATCAGGTGGACCTCCTGCGGGAAGCTGTAACCGGTGTCCGAAACCGAACGGCGTCCGTACACCTGCATCTGGTAGTAGAGCGCACAGCCGCCGGAGTGGCGCCTCCAGCGGTCTTTCCGGGCGGATTCCGCCAGCCGGGGCGATGCGAAATCGAGGCCGAAGTAGCAGACGATCGAACGGCGCTTATCCAGTTCACGCAGCGGTTTGACCACGTAATCGATCATATAGTCCTCCAGCGCAGTGCGGCGGAACTCCACCCAGCTGCGCCAGGTTTCGGAGAGGTCAGGCCGGGAAAAGTCGTCGCTCGAACGCGGAATGCCCGGCACTTTGTCCCTGTATTTCCGATGGAACGCCTCCAGCGCAGTCGAGGAAAAATCCACCTGCTTGCCGAGCCACGGCCGGTCGAGGTTGGTCCAGTCCAGCGAACCGGGCAGCCCCCAGATATGGTAGCCGGCGATGCCCGGATTATTCCGGTAACGGCCGGCGGCGACCTGGGTGAAGCGGCGGATCGCATCGAGCATGCCGGGCGTCTGAATCGCCGGAATGCGCCCGACCTTGTTGCTGCGCCAGATGTCGGCGCGGCCGTAGCCGTCGAGCTGCGGATCGAAGTCGAGCCACGCGGGCGCTTCGTACCGCAGTTCGAGGATCGCCTTGCCGCCCTGCCGGATCACCTCGTCGAACGCCCGGTCGGCCAGCGTGAAGTCGTAGACGCCGGGGCGCGGCTCGATCCAGTTCCAGTCGAGGCGGATGCGGAAGAGGTCGAAGCCCGCCTTGCGGCCGTCCGCCACCCACGCTTTGATCCGTTCGAGATGATCCGGCTCATCGGGATGGTTCTCATAGACCGCCCAGGTGAAATAGTTTTTCCCGGGTCCGAAGAGGTCGGCCTCCGACGGGATCTCCCCTTCCCCCTGCCGGGTCAGCGGCTTCGCGGGAAGTATCCCCTGCACACCGAGCTGCAGTTCCCTGCGGTCGAGTTCGAGGTCGCCGTTCTTCAGGATCGCGGCAAACCGGTAGATGCCCGGCTGAGCCGGGGCCGGCCACTTCAGCTCTTTGCCGTCGAGCTTGCCGGAATCAATCACTTTGCCGTCCGGCCCGGCGATCTCCCACACCTTGTCGCCGGAGCGCCCCTGCCATTCCGGGAACGGAACGGTCAATGTTTCTCCCGGCTTCACCGTCGACGCGAAGCGCGGATACGGCGGCTGTTCCGAGGTGGAGGCGACCACGAAAAGCGGCATGCGGAGCTGTTTCAGGACCGCCCCCTTTTCCGCATTGCCGTTCGGGAGCACATTCTGCCCCTCAAGGTTCAGTTCGACGTTATCGAATTCGGCCTCGCCCGGCTTCATCGCCATCAAATAGACGTAGACCTGGTCGGTCTCCGGCGGCAGCGTGACCGGCGCTTCCAGCGTCTGCCAGTCGGCGGAGCTTTTGAACCGCAGCGGAATCGACGGCCCGATCGAATTACGGTCGCGCCCCAGCGGCACCACCCACGCTTCGGGAGCGCCGATGCCGCGCGCACTGGCCCTGAATACGCCGGAGCCGGGCCGTGGAATCCGCCGCGTCAGCCGCCAGCCCGCGTAGCCCTGGCCGGATCTCTTCCTGCCGATGAAGCTGCGGGAGCCGTCGACGCCGGACTCCTGCCCCCACAGCGCTTCGCCGTCGGCACGCCAGACCAGCTTGCTCCAGTCGGCGGGACCGGACTTGCTCAGGTCCTGCGGAACGAGGCTCGCGACCACCGTGTAACTGCCCACAGGGAGTTCACCGAGGTCGATTTTCCGCTCGCGCGCCCGGTAGTCGCCCGGAGCGAAGTCGAGAAGCGCCTCGCCGCTGCGGATCGCCGGCCCCTGCTCACCGCGCACCAGCTCCCAATTCAGCCTGACCGCCGCGTCGTCCATATTCATCCAGTCGGCGGGCAGATACGGCGCGACGCCGCTCTGGATCAACGCGGTGGTCATCCAATACCGCTCTCCGGGCAGGTTCAGCACCCAGTGATCGGTCGCGGAGCCGAGCCGGTACGCGTCGCTGCGCACTTCATCCAGCAGCCAGCTTCCCTCCGCGTCCGCCGGAGCCTCGATCCGCACTCCGGCGAGCTTCAACGGCCCGGCCGGCAGCGGACTGCCCGGCTTGTCCGCCTTGCCGACCAGCGGGTGCATCCGCCCCATCTCATTGGCGTCGAAGGCGTAGGTGTCGATATAGCGCCAGTTGCGCGCCCACTTCTCCAGTTCAGGCAGCGGATAGGTGAACCGTGTGCCCTCGCGGTCGGTGAAGACCAGCGCGAGTTTGTTCCGATCCATCGGCGCTTCCACGAAAAGCTTGAGTCCGGCGCGCTGCGCCTCCGGGTCGACCGGAATCGGTTCCTTGAGGTTCAGCTCCACCACGGAGGGCTTGTCCGCCTTTTTCCAATCCAGCCTGAGCAGGCCGTCGGAGCGGAACGTGGCGGAAACCTGCGACGGCTTTTTTACCTCCCACCGTTCCGGCGTCCGGAAGTCCGCAACGGTGCGGACCGGCGAAGCCGCCAGTGTGCCGAGCAGCAGCAGGGAGGAACAGAACAACGTTGTTTTCAGCATATTCAAAAACCTTTCAGTAACTTTTGCCGAGCGGCAGCCGCCCCATTTCAATGTGCGGGTTATATCCCCAATTGAAGATGCCGTAATTCATGCGCCCGGATTCGGTATGGCCATCAAAAAAGAGAACATTGCCTTTATCGGAATGGCTCAGGCTGAAATTGTCGTAAGTAGCCGAGCCATACTGATAGCCGTTCTGAAACGAATCCCAGGTGGTCACAAAACGGGAAGGGCCGTAATCCGCTTTCTGGTCGGTAACTTCCTTCTCTTCCGTCGTGCATTGGAAGCGATTCCCGTTGTTTTTCCAGAACCCGTTCTGATTGCGTGAATTGGAGAGCCGGTATCCTCGTTTGGCGTAAGAACGTTCCTGGTGATTCGCTTTAAAAGGAAAAACCGCCGGGCAGACCGTGACGTGGCTCTTTTCTTTGACCCAGAACGGCAGATAGCCGAGATTTCCCATACTGGACGCCCAATAGGCATTGGCGGACCCGTCCGGATTCTTCACTTCGAGTTTCGGTCCGTACAGCCAGCCGTCATAGTCATTCATATACAACGCATCGGCGGTTCCGACCTGCTTCAGATTGCTCAGGCAGTTGCTCTGCCTGGCCCGGTCCCGCGCCTTGTTCAGCGCCGGCAGCAGCAGCGAGGCAAGAATGGCGATGATTGCAATCACCACGAGCAATTCAATCAGTGTAAAAAAGCGTTTCATCCCGAACCCTCCTGTTAAGTTGCAGTGTTGTCTATGACGGAACCGTGAACAGCGATTTTTCCATTGATCATGCGGAACGTCGGCTCGTTGACGGATATCCCGTGCTCGATCATGTCGATGATCCAGTCGGCGGCGGCGGCCCCCATGCGGCGCATCGGAATTTCATAGCTGGTAAGGCGGGGGCGCAAAAACAAATTGGCGAGGTGGTCGAATCCCGCCACACTGATATCCTCCGGAACCCGCAGATTCCGCCGCTCCATTGCTTCATAGAATCCGGCGGCCATCCAATCGTTTGCGGCAATAACAACGGTCGGCGGCTCGGACAGACGCAGGAATGCATCCAGCGGCCCGCTCATATCGGGAAACTCCTTTTCCGGCCCTGCGGGATCCGGGGCGGCGGGCAGACATTGAATCAAATTCGGATCGAACATGTTGCGGCTGCGCAAAAACGCCTCGCACCCCTGGAGCCGCGCCAGGAACATCCGGTGTGAATTATTTCGCGATACGAAACCGATTCTTCGATGTCCCCGCTCCCAGAGATAGCGGCACATCTGCTCGCCGGCATGGTAATTGTCGGTTGACACCTGGGCGATGGGAAGCTCCCGTTCCAGCATGGACAGTCCGACCACCGGCAGCTGCCAGGAAAGTTCCTCCAATACCGGCGGGATGTCGTTGAGGGCTTTGACGATCAATCCGTCGACCTTGCCGTCATGCACGCAGCGCGGAATTCCGTTGGCTGCGCACGAGTGCTCCAGAAGGACATGGCAGTTGCGCCGGGCGCAAACTTCCTCGATGCTGGAAAGGTAATTGATATAAACAGAGTTGTTGCTCCACTCATTACCCATCTCCGCCATCCACAACCCGATGTTGCCGGTGCGAAGCCGGGAATTGCCGCGCCGCCCCGCCAACAGCTGGGCGGCCGAGTTCTTGCGATAACCGAGTACCCGGATCGCTTCGCGCACCGCGTCGATCCGCTCCGGCGCGATATTGTCGAAGCCGTTGATGACCCGGCTGACGGTGCCGACCGAAACTCCGGCTTTTTTCGCGACATCCTTAATGCTGCAAGCCATCAGAACCTCTTTATTGAACAATCATTGAAACGCATTCATTTTAATTATATACAAAAAAATGTATTTGTCAAGGGAAGAACGAATTATTTCAAAACTTTTTTCATATTTTATGCTCTGTCCGCAAATACATGCACCGGCTGCCAGATTCCGCTCTTTCATGTGGGATCAGCCGGATGCAGCCAATATAGACGCGCCAGGACAGAAAGAAAGCCCGAAGCAGTACCGCTTGGTACCCCTCGGGCAGTTTTACGCTCAAAAATGGCGGAGAGAGAGGGATTCGAACCCTCGGTACCTTGCGGTACACCACATTTCCAATGTGGCGCCTTCGACCACTCAACCATCTCTCCGGATTGCGGTACTCAATATAATGCCGTTTTATGCTTTTGCAAGCGGGAGCAGGCGGAATATATGGAAAAAATCATGCCTTTTTCCCGTCGTGCTCCTCAAGGTACAGCGAATGGTAGCGCACGAAATAGCCGACTCCGGAACCCACTGTCACCAGCACGATCCCGCAGAGGTACGCGATCCAGACATACCAGAGGCGGACCGAGAACCACTTCTCCTGCTGCAGGTCGAACTCCCACACCCACGACGCACCCGCAATCGCAAGCATCAGCATCTGCAGCGCCGTCTTCAGCTTCCCCCAGCGGTCCGCTGAAATCACGACCTGCTTTTTGGCCGCCAGCGTCCGCAGCCCCGTCACCATGAACTCGCGGCAGAGCACCGCGATCACGATCCAGGCCGGCATAAGGCGGCACTCCACCGCGATCAACATCGTCGCCGTTACGAAAATCTTATCCGCCAACGGATCCATCAGCGCGCCGAAATCGGTCACCTGGTTCCAGCGCCGCGCGAGGTAGCCGTCCAGCAGGTCGGTCGCCCCGGCGATGATCGCCAGGATATATGCGCCGAGCCGGATTCCGAAGCGCACTGACTCGGACGGAATGAACGCCTTGTCCGCAACCGTCGCCAGCACGACGAAAATCAGGACGAAAACGATCCGGCTGATGGTCAGCAGGTTCGGCAGATTCGGGATTTTCATGTCTCGGGATTCCTTTCCTTCACTTCAAAGCTGTTCCGCAATATATTCGTAACTGTCCGCGCCCGTGATCCGGACCCGGCAGAATTTCCCCGGCTTGAGCTTCTTCGCACGCGGCAGCAGAATCCGGTTGTCGATTTCCGGCGCATCCATCATCGCCCGGCCGACCGCGCTCCTGCCGTCGACATCGTCGACCAGCATGCGGACTTCACGGCCGATCCAACTCCGGTTCGCCTTTTTCATGATCTTCTTCTGAAGTTCCATAAGCTTTTTCGCACGCGCCTCGGAAACCTCCGGCGGCACCTGGTCCGGCATCTCCGCGGCCGGAGTCCGCGGCTCGGGGGAGTACGGGAACACGCCGCAGCGTTCGAATTTCTGCTCTTTCATGAACGTCACAAGCTCCTCGTACTCCTCCTCCGTCTCGCCCGGGAAGCCCGTGATGAAGGTGGTCCGGATCGTCAGGTCCTTCACCCTCCCGCGCAGCTTCGCGAGCAGCGCAACCGTCCCGGCCTTCGT
This sequence comes from Lentisphaeria bacterium, assembly GCA_018265615.1. GTDB lineage: Bacteria > Verrucomicrobiota > Lentisphaeria > Victivallales > Victivallaceae > Victivallis. Next base: position 4,625 of record JABLYX010000045.1, on the reverse strand, counting down.
CACATGGCGGCCCATCGCCGCGAGGATCCGGTCATTGATGTGCTGCAGCGGGATGTCGAGGTACGGCAGCACCTTCGTATCCGTCCGCGCCAGAAAGTCGATGAACGCATCCGTGTAATGCGCGGGGTGCGTGTAAAGCAGCCGGATCACGAAATCCCCCGGAATCGCGTTCAGCGCCTCCAGGAGCCCGGCGATCTCCTCGCCGTCGCCGGGGCGGTCCGCCCCGAACGCCGTGATGTCCTGCGCGATGACGAGCAGTTCGCGGACGCCGGCCCCGACGAGGTTCTCCGCCTCTTCGACGACCGACGCGATGGTCCGGCTCCGCAGCGAACCGCGGATCCCCGGAATCGCGCAGTAACTGCACCGGTTGTTGCAGCCGTCCGCGATCTTCAGGTACGCCATGTGCGGAACGGTCAGCTGGAGCCGCGGCGTCGTATGGTCATAGAGCCAGACCGGCTCCGCGCCGCAGGCGGGAGAACGCTTTTCGTCCAGCAGCGCAGCGATGGCCGCGACGTCGTTCACACCGGTCCAGAGGTCAACCTCCGCGTATTTCCGGCGATAATCTCCCGGCTTGTCCCACTCGGTCAGGCAGCCCGCGACGACCACGAGCCGCCCGGGAAGCCGCGTCTTCCACTCCAGCGCCTCTTCGATCGCCTCCTCCGCCTCGCGGCGCGCGGCGGGGATGAAGGCGCAGGTGTTGACGACGTAGAGGTCGGCCTCATCCGGGTCGAACGCGAGCGTGCGCCCCGAGGTGAGCAGCGTCCCCGCAATGACTTCGGTGTCGACCAGATTTTTCGAGCATCCGAGACTGACCATATAGACGGCGCTTCCGGCCGGAAGCGTCTGTACAGCATTCTTCTTCATGACAGATTCCTGACGTTCACTTGACTCCAGATCGTGTCGACGCCCTCCCGATCCGGGGCGATCACCACAAATCCCTTCTGCCGCCAGCGATGCGGCCCTTCTTCGAGATGGAAATTGCCGCCGCCGGCCACGTCGAGCCCGAGCTCGCGGCCGTCCGCGTAGCGCGCCTCGAACCCGGCGAGCTTCAGAAGCGGCAGGCCGCCGGCGAGATCCCACAGCTTGCAGTGCTGGATCATCCCGAACACCCTGCCGCGCAGCAGCGCGTCGTAGATCGCCACGCAGGTCGACCAGACGAACAGCTGATTCGGGAACCGGAACTCCCAGCTGCGCGCCGCGCTCTGCGCCGCACAGACCGGAACGGCCGGCGTATATGCGGCCTTCTGCGGCGCAAACGGCTCGACCGACGGAGCATCCGTCATCACGCCGCGCGCCCGGAAGATCGTCCCGCGGCAGGTCAGGAACGCCTCGTCGCGCACAGGAGAGTAGATCGCCCCCTCCTCGAGCACGCCGCCGCGCATGAACCCGGCCGACACGCCCCAGAGCGGGACATTCGCCGCATACGGCGCGGTCCCGTCGATGGGGTCAATCACAAAGCACTCCCCGGCGAGGGCGGCGGAAATATACGCCTCGTCACGCAGGCCGACGGTCTCCTCGCCGATCAGGAAGAGCCCCTGCTCCGGGCGGTCGAACCTCCCGGCGAAGAGCCGCTCTATCTCGCGGTCGGCGCGGGTTACGGCCGTATGGTCGCTCTTTACCTCGACCTCCGGATTCTCATACCATTGCAGCGCAATCGCGCCCGCCTCCCGGAACAGGCCGAGCAATACATCGATCTTCCAGCGGCTCATGAGTCACCGCGTTTGCTGTTGTCTTTGACGGTATTGCCGGAATCGGTGCTCCAGGAGGAGCCGAGCCAGCCGGAATGGCGGTCGGTGTAGTAGGAGACCCGGTTGAAGTCGTACTCCCTGAATTTCTCCGCATGCCCGTCCGCCATGCAGAACGAAAATCCGCCGTGGCGCGGCTCGGCCTTATACGGAGCCGCGTTCTGGGTATAATTGTCCTGGTCGCTGTCGTTCGCGGTGAAGAAATCGGAACGGCTCTCCTCCACGAGGATCATGCCGCTCGCGCCGATCTTCGCGCGGTCGAAGTGAACCTGCCGCCAGGCGTGGCCGAAGCCGCCCCCGCCGCCGCGCATCCACGGTTCATGCACATTCATCGAATAGGAGAACCTGCGCTCCGTATCCGCGGAGCAGTGGAAAAACTTCTGTTTCGCCCCCATCATGACGCGAAGCTGATTGGTCCACCCCCTCACGCCGTCCTCCCACTCCGGATCCTGCTCCGGAACCGGATAGACTCCTCCGGAACTGTCCTGGTACATCGCCATCATCATGCCGATCTGCTTCATGTTGCCGAGGCAGTTCGTCGCCTTCGCCGCGTCGCGCGCCCGGTTCAGAGCGGGCAGCAGCATGCCGGCCAGGATCGCGATGATCGCAATCACCACGAGGAGCTCGATCAAGGTGAATGCACGGATGATTTTTTTCGGCATTTTCTCCTCCCGGCGGTTGTTTTTTTCGTGCGGCGTGCATTATTATATACATTGTGTTACTATATGGCGGCGGGGCCGTTTTTTCAAGCGCCGCAAACAGGATTCCCATGAAATGTTACGTCTTTTCTGATAATTCAGAATGCAAAATCAATCCGGGAGGAAAATCGAATGTTGAAACTCGCGTCTCTGTTCGGAGACAATGCGGTCCTGCAGCGGGACCGGGTCATTCCCGTCTGGGGCTGGTGCGCGCCGTACCGCCGGGTGCGGGCCGCGCTGGGTGAAACGGAGCGCGAAACCCGTTCCGGCGCGGACGGCAGATTCCTGTTCCGTTTTCCCCCGATGAAGGCGGCCCGCAAGCTCGAGCTGAACGTGCTTGAAACCGAAAGCGGCGAAACCGTCTCCGCACGGAATCTCGCCGTGGGGGAAGTGTGGGTCGCCTCCGGCCAGTCCAACATGGAGTTCCCCGTGACCTCCCTTGCCGACGCGGGCGCGGCGGTCCGCGAAATGGCCGAAGCGGGAAAGCTCGACGCGGTCCGCATGCTGACCGTTCCGCGCAACGCAATGCTGACGCCCGTGCCGGATACGGATGCAACCTGGCAGCTCGCCTCCGCCGCGACGGTGGACGGCTGGAGCGCCGTCGCGCTTTTCTTCGCAAGAAAGCTCGCGGAAAAACTCGGCGTGACCGTCGGCATCCTCTCCTCCAGCTGGGGCGGCACGATCGCGGAGGCGTGGACCGGCCGAGAGACGCTCGCGCGAAATCCCGACATCGCACCGGCGTTGGAGGAGTATGAGCTCAGAATGAACCGCCCCGACTACTGGGCGGAGCTCCCGCCGGAACAACTGGCGATCCCGTCCGTCATGCCCGAGGCGGCCCGGTTCGACAAGCTTCCGCCTGAACCGCCGAACAGCGGCTTCGAAGCGGGCTGGGCCGGAAGCGCCTTCGACGACTCCGGCTGGGAACGCGCGGTCATGCCCGCCCAGTGGCGGGAGTTCGGCGTCCTGACCAACGGGACCGTCTGGTTCCGCCGCAAAATCGAAATCCCGCAGGAGTGGGCGGGACGCGAGCTCATCCTCTCGCTCGGCGGCGTCGACAAGCACGACATCACTTATTTCGACGGCGTCGAAATCGGCCGGACCGGCAGCGGCTTCGACACCGCACACTGGAACACCTGCCGGGTCTACCGGATTCCCGGCGAACTCGTAAAGCCCGGAATCCGGGTGCTCGCGGTGCGCGACTACTCATTCATCTACGACGGCGGCCTGAACGGCCCGGCCGTGAAGATGACGCTGCGTCCGAACGGAGCGGAGCGCGACTTTATCTCGCTGGCGGGAGAGTGGAGCTTCAGAATCGAAACCGACCTCGGCCCGGCGCTGCCGCTCGTGGCGGGTCCGGGACTCGGGAATCCGAACTCATACTCGATCCTCTTCGACAGCATGATCCACCCGCTGCTTCCGGCCGCGATCCGGGGCGTGATCTGGTACCAGGGCGAATCGAACGCGGTGCGCGCAAACCAGTACGAACGGCTCATGCGCGACCTGATCACGGACTGGCGTTACCGCTTCGGCCAGGGGGATTTCCCGTTCCTGCAGGTCATCCTCGCCGGCTACCGCTCCGAAACCGATTACGACCCGGATTCGACCTGGGCCTTCATCCGCGAGGCGCAGAGCAAGGCCGCGCAGGCGACCGGGAACCTCGTCGCTTCGGCGGCGGATGCGGGCGACGCGGGCGACATCCACCCGAAAGACAAGGAGACCGTGGGGAACCGGCTGGCCGCGGCGGCGCTCATGCAGGCGTACGGCAGCGAAGAGGAGGGCTCGGGGCCGGTCTACCGCTCCGTGAGCCGTTCGGGGAATGCGCTCCTCGTTTCATTCGACCACGCGGACGGCCTCACGGCGCCGGACGGGAAGCCGTCCGGCTTCCGCATCGCGGGGAAAGAGCGCGTGTTCCACCCGGCCGACGCCGTCATCGCGGGCGACAAGGTCGCGGTATCGAGCCCGGAGGTCCCGGAGCCGGTCGCGGTGCGCTACGCCTGGTCGGACAACCCCGACACGGCGAACCTGTACAACGCGGCGGGCCTGCCGGCGATCCCGTTCCGCACCGACGACTACGAGGAGTGAGTATGCCTGCCGATACGGAAGCGAGGATCGGCTGCGCGGAGGCGTCCGAACTGCCGGAGCTCTGCGCGCTGCTCACGCAGCTGCTTGATCTCGAACAGGA
>JABLYX010000107.1 GCA_018265615.1 Lentisphaeria bacterium | reverse complement strand
CGTCACATACTGTACATTATACGCTGCATCCCGGCTTCACGTTGATTCCCGGAGAGCCAGCGTGGGCTCGATTTCCAGTTGGCGCGGGGGAGTGCCGCCGGGCCCGAGCGCGGCGGCCAGCAGTTCAGCCGCATACTCACCGAACTTCATCCGGTCGACTTCGATGCAGGAGAGCGGCGGATAAAGGTAGGAGGGCAGCGTATCCTCTCCCCCGAAGCTCAGGATCGCGATATCCTCAGGAATACGCAGTCCGTGCTCCCTGATCGCCCGCAGCGCGGCGATTCCCCCCTCCGTGGAACCGGAGAACACGGCGGTGAATTCCGGCCGTCCCCGGCCAAGCAGCTCCGAAAACAGGCGATAACAGTTCTCGCGCCCGTTTTCGAACACATGCGTGTGCACATCGAAAAACCATTCCCCTCCGACGGGAATTCCCAATCGCTCCGCGGCGGCGGAGAATCCGCGGAACCGCTCGGCCATTGTGGATTCATCCGGCTGGTCCTTGATGAAGAGAATCCGGCGGTGGCCGTGCTCATACAGTGCCTCCGCCGCAAGCTCCCCGACCCGGAAGTCGTTGATGCATACATTATTGATGCCGGGATGGCGCAGGTGCTGCAGCAGCACGACCACAGGGCGCGCCGGTTTCAGCAGCGCCCTCACCAGCTCCGGACCGATAAATTCGGCGGCCGGAATCAGCACGGTTGCGTCGGCCTCGCCCATGATCCGGGCGAAATCGACCTCCTCGCTTTTGCGGAAACAATACTGGTTGAACTTCCAGTTCCGCCGCTGGCCGGCGGCGTAGACGCTCTGCACCATGCTGTCGAGCGAGCTCGACGGAAAGTCCGGGCGGATCATGCAGATGCGTGCGGAAACCCGCTCGAAGCGCTCCGCGATCCGGTAGCGCTGCCGCCCGAGCGGGCGCACAATAACGCCTTCATCCGCAAGTACCTTCAATGCGCGCATGGCAGTTCCGTGCGAAATATCCAGCGTCTCCATCAGCTCGCTCGCCACCGGAAGGCTCTCCCCCGGCGGCAGCGTATTCGCCAACTCGCGGATCTGTGCGGCAGCCTGAAAATGTTTCGTTTCGGTCAGAACCCTCGGCATCACGTCTTCCTTTTTCTTAGTCGGACTAAGTTTTATGCATCAGAAATTCCGGATACTGACAGATTCCGGGGAAATATTTAGTCGGACTAACAATATTATACCTGAATTGCACCCCGATGTCAAGACCTCCTGTGAAAAAAAGCGGAAAAAAGCATTTGTACCCGTCAGTCCATGGCGGCGCGGCGGCGGTATTCGGCGGGGGACATGCCGGTCTCGCGGCGGATCAGGCGGCAGAAGTAACCGGCATACGCGATGCCGCACTCGCAGGCGACCTCTTTCACCGGCAGTTCCGTCTCGCGCAGCAGCGAGAGGGCGTGCTGGATCCGGATCTGCGACAGGTACTCGCCGGGAGCGAGCGACATCGCCGCGAGGAACTTCCGGTTCAGCGTCGTTCGGTGGACGCCGAGCGACGCCGCGAGCGACTCCACCGTAACGCCGGGATCCCTGTATTCTCCGTGTGCAAGGGTAATGAAACGCTTCACGAGATCGCACTCCCCGGAGCTTTCAAGCGTGCCGCCGGCCAGCGCAAGGATCTCCGCCGCAAGCGATACCGCGTGGCGCTGCGCATAGCGCGTCCGCTCCTTCAGCAGCGTTTCGATTTCGAGAAACAGGTGCATCGGGCATTCCCCGGCATAAAACCCGCCCGCCGGATATCCGTACGAAAGGAAACAGTCCGCCGCGCCGGGGCCGTCGAACGTGAACCAGTAGTAACGCCACAGGCGGTGCGGATCGACCGCGCGGTGGTCGTGCGTCTCGCGCGGCAGATGGCAGAACACCTCCCCCGGTCCGACCCGGAACTTCCCCGTCCCGGCGGCGACCTCTCCCATGCCGTCCACGGTCCAGAAGAGCTGAACGAAATCCTTCCGTTCCCCCGGCACCAGCTCTCCCCAGTTGCAATACGCCTCGTTATACCCCACCGAACGCACGTGAAACGGCAGCGACAGCGACGGAAGCTGTTCCGGGTTCGGGCGGCTCACGATTTTGCGCACAGGAGGCACCTCCGCATCAAAAGTATTACTATTACATCAATCTTCGCATTGCGAAATCAACAAATATACGTCATAATTAAAAGTAACACGACCGCAGATAAAAATCAAGGAGAGGTGCAATGAAACGCAGTGAAGAAGTCCGCAGGCTTCTCGCCATTCCGGCGGAGGAGCTCGAACGCGAGGCGAAGGGGCAGCTCAGAATCACCCGGACGCTCGATGAGCTCTATGAATTCCTGGCGGAAGAGATGACTGCGGAGTTCCGCAAGGCGGCGGCCGGGAACCGCGTCGTCTCATTCATTATGCCGGTCGGCCCGACCCAGCCCTACCGGATCATGGCGCAGAAGATCAACGCGGAAAACCTGAGCTTGAAAAACGTGCGTTTCTTCTTCATGGATGAATACTGCACCGATGACGGCAACCTGATTCCGAAGGAGCATCCGCTGAGTTTCCGCGGACAGATCGGCGGGCTTTTCTTCGACCATGTGCGGCCCGCGCTCCTGATGCCGCCGGAGCAGATCATCTTCCCGGCGCCGGAAAACCTGAAGCGCCTCCCGGCGATGATCGAAGAGGCCGGCGGCATCGAAGTCTGCTACGGCGGAATCGGCATCCACGGCCACGTCGCCTTCAACGAACCGGAGCCCGGCGTGGCGGAGACTGATCCGCGCATCCTCACAATCAACGACTTCACGCGGACAATCGATGCGACCCGCCATCCCGGCGCGGGCGGCAACCTCGAAAATTTTCCGCGCCGCGCAATCACGCTCGGCATGAAGCAGTGCCTCGGCGCGCGCCGCGCGCTGCTGATGACGCGGAACGAATCCCCTGCCCTGAACTGGGCGAACACGATCGTCCGTATCGCGGCGCTCGGGGAACCCGGCGACGACTACCCGGTCACACACTTCCGCAACCATCCGAACTGTCTTGTCGCGACCGACGCCAACACGGCGGCGGCCCCGAAATTCAATCTGTAACGGAGGATTCGCCATGATCAGCTTCGGAGTCATCGGAATCGGCCGCCGCGGCGAAATGCCGCTCAAACATTATCCGTCAGACCGCGCCCGCCTGGCCGCCGTCGCGGAAACCGACCCGGCCACAGTCGCGAAGTTCCGCAAGGTTCATCCGGAAGACGGCATATTCATCACGCACGACTACCGGCTGCTGCTCGCGCGGCCCGATATCGAGGCGGTCTTCATCATGGTACGCGACCCGCTGCACGAGGAGATTGCCGTCGCGGCGCTCGAAGCCGGAAAAGCGGTCTACCTCGAAAAGCCGATGGCGATCACGCTCGAAGGATGCGACCGCATCCTCGAAACCGCCCACCGGACCCGCAGCCGCCTCTTCCTCGGCCACAACATGCGCTACATGCCGTTCGTACTGAAGATGAAAGAGATCATCGACTCCGGCGTGATCGGCGAAATCCAGGCGGTCTTGGTGCGCCACTTCATCAACTACGGCAGCTGCTATTTCCGCCACTGGTGCGCGGAAAAGCGCAACTGCACCGGGCTGCTGCTGCAGAAAGGCGCGCATGACATCGACGTGATCCACTTCCTGACGAACGCAACCACCCGGCGCGTGACCGCCATGGGGCGGCTCTCGGTCTACAACCGCACAACGGACCGGCTCAAACCGGGCGAAGCTCCGGACCGGACCGTTTCATTCACGCCGGAGTGCTGGCCACCGCTCGGACTCAAAGGGCTCTCCCCCGCACTCGACGTGGAGGATCACAGCATGCTCCTGATGCAGCTCGACAACGGCATCCAGGCCGGCTACGCACAATGCATGTACGCGCCGGACAGCGAACGCAACTACACCTTCATCGGCACGCACGGCCGCATCGAGAACATCGGGGATACCAGATACCCGGTCGAAATCCATGTCTGGACCGGACGCGGCCTCCGCCGCGAGCCGGACATCATCCACCGCGTGCCGGAGCTCGACGGGACACACGGCGGGGCGGATCAGCGGATCGTCGAGGCATTCTTCGACTTTCTTGAAGGGAAGCGTCCCGCCGACCCATCGCCGGTCGCGGCACGGAACGCGGTCGCCGCCGGAATCATGGGCCACCAGTCGATGCGCGACGGCAGCACACCGCGCGAGATCCCGGACCTTCCGGACCACATCAAAGCCTATTTTGCGGCGGACCAGCCGGGGAAATGACCGATGAAAACCATCGACTCACACGCACATCTGCTGCACGGGCGCGCCGGCTTCAGCCAGATCGTCGAATCCGGCGTCTATGACGAGATCTGGCTCATGGAGCTGCCGGAGGGGATGCTTCCCGGCCATCGCTGCGCTTCACGGCGGGAGCTGCTTGAAACCGCGCGGGATTTCCCCGAAGCAATCCGCCTCTTCGGCTACCTCGACCTGAACGGAGACCCCGCCGAAATCGACCGAATGAAGGAGCTCGGCTTCTTCGGGCTCAAACCGTACAAACCGCTCCACTCCTGGAACCATGAGGCATATTATCCGCATTACGAACATGCGGCGGAACTCCGCATGCCGATCCTGTTCCACACGGGGCTGGTCGCACGGGGGGAGCCGTTCGGCGGCGCTTCCGGCCACGGTTTCGGAGCTGAAAACATGCGTCCGTCGCACCTCGCTGGAATCGCGGAGGCGTTTCCGGAACTCATCATTTCAGCCGGACACCTCGGATGGCCGTGGATCGAGGAGAGCGCCCAGAACCTCTACTACTACCCGAACATCTCCAACGACGTGAGCGGCTACATGCGTTCGCTCGACAGGCTGCCGGAGCTGCTTGACCGCCGCTGCCACGACGGCACGGAACGCTTCTTCAACGACAAGATACGCTTCGCGACCGATATGTTCTACGGCTCGGAAGAGCAGAACGCGAAATCGCTCCGGCTGCATGAGTTCTGGCGGCGCTGGTTCGAATTCATCGGCGAATTGTACTACCGCTGGGGAAGCCCGGCCGAACAGGAAAAATTCTTTTTCCGCAATGCGGAAGCCATCATAAAGCAGTCAGGTATGCCATGCAATTAGAAACGAGAATCACAAGCTCCCTTGAAAAAATCTTCTGCCGCCCCGGCCTCGACGCGCCGGAATTCAGCCGCATCTCCTGCCTGAAAGGGGAAACCGCCGCATTCCAGCTCGCAGTGAAATGCGGCACGGATTCGCTCGAGGTGCGCTGCAGAGCCGCCGGCGCGCCGCTTGCGGAGTTCGTCACGGTCCGTGAAGTCGGGCTCGTTCCGTGCACGCTGCCCGCCGTGGCGGAGGATCCGCACATCCTGACCGCAGAGCCGGGGCTCTTCCCGAATCCGCTGCTTCCCCACGACAAGCCGCTACGGACGATTCCGCACTGCTGGCGGGCGTTCTGGATATCCGTCTGCGTCCCGGAGCCGTTCCCGGCGGGAAAATATGAGCTCGGGCTTGAACTCGAATGGCACAGGGCTTATCCGGCAGCCGGAGTCCCGGCGGAAACCTTCCGGCAGAGAACCGCCGTCACAGTTGAAGTGCTTCCGGCCGTGCTCGCGCCGCAGAAGCTCGCCGTGACGCTCTGGTTCCACACCGACTGCCTCATGACCCGCTACGGCGTCCCGTGCTGGAGCAGAGAGCACTGGCGGATCATCGGCAACTACATGCGCAACCTTGCCGCCCACGGGGGAACCATGCTGCTGACTCCGCTCTGGACGCTGCCGCTCGACACCGGAATCGGCAGCGAACGCCCGACCGCCCAACTGCTCGATATCACATGCCGGAACGGCAGATACACCTTCGACTTCACCCGGCTCGAACGGTGGATCGACCTAGCATTCTCCTGCGGATTCACCCGGATCGAGTTCCCGCACCTCTGTTCGCAGTGGGGGGCGGCGAAAACGCCGAAAATCATCATAAGAACCGAAAACGGCGAAGAACAGCGCTTCGGCTGGCACACGGCTTCCGACTCGACTGAATACCTCAGCTTCCTGTCGCAGCTGTTGCCGGAGCTGCTCGCGCTCCTCGACCGCCGGGGAATCCGTGACGCATGCCGTTTCCATGTCTCCGACGAGCCGGCGCTGGAGCATCTTGAGCACTATTCGAAAATGTCGCGCTTCGTGGCCGGATACGTAGGCGGGGAGCGGATCATGGACGCCCTCTCCGAACCGGAGTTCCTGGAATCAGGCGCCTGCCGGATCCCGGTACCCGTCACGACGCGCGTCGAAGCGTTCCGCGGCAAGCCGGTGGCGGAGCACTGGGTCTACTACTGCGGCAACTGGCAAAACGGCGTTCCGAACCGGCAGTTCGGCATGCCGTCGGCCCGGAACCGGATTCTCGGCGTCCTTCTCTATTTATACGACTTCGACGGCTTTCTGAACTGGGGATACAACTTCTGGTACTCCGCCCTGAGCCGGGATCAACAGCTTGATCCATACACCGACCCGTGCGCGGGCCACTTCTTTCGGGGCGGCGGTTCATTCATCGTATACCCCGGCGAAGACGGCAAACCGGTCGATTCGATCCACGGCGAGGTATTCCGGGAAGCCCTGCAGGATCTGCGCGCCCTGCGGATGCTGGAGGAGAAAATCGGACGCGACGCAACCGTCAGCCTGATCCACGAGGGACAAAAAGAACGCCTGAGCATGAACGCCTATCCGCGCGACGCGGAATGGCTGCTGAATCTGCGCGAACGGGTAAATTACAAACTTGCATGAACTGAAAATACACGTATAGGACGGCCAAGCCGTCCGTCGGCGCCTGCACCGGTCTGGATGCGGGGGTAAAACTCACGCACTCGGGCCGGCCATACAAGGATTTTAAAATCAGCGTCTTTCGGCGTACAGCAAAGCCATCATTCAGAGAACACAACACCGGCGTTTTACGACAAAGCCCGTCATCTGCAGAACTCGGCAGGCGCAGCCGCGTCCCAGTTGATTTTCCGTAAGCCGCTGCGCGAAATCGACACTCCTGAGCAGGTCGAAGCTTTCCTCGATGACGTACTTCCGCTCCAGCCGGACGCCCTGCTGCTCGGAAACCCGGCCACGATCGGCTTCCGCCTGAAGCAGCTTCGCCGGCGCGGGCTCTCCGTCCCCGCGAACCTCTCGATCGTCGGGATGGACGACTGGCCGACCGCCGAAGCCTTCACCCCGAAATCGCCGCAATCAGCAACAACTGCAATGCCGTGGCGGAGCGCGCCGTCGAAATCATCACACGCAACCAGAAGCTTGAACAGCCGGAGCTGATCCAGGAGTATGTTCCGGGCACATTCATCGAACGCGGTTCCTGCATTCCGGCACGGAAAGCCTAAACAGAAGGAGATGCGCCATAAAACGAAGTTCTTTCACACTTATCGAATTGCTGGTCGTCATTGCGATCATCGCCGTCCTCGCCTCAATGCTGCTGCCCGCGCTGAACCTGGCGCGGGAGAAAGCGAAAACCACCTTCTGCTCGAACAACCTGAAGACGATCGGCAACGGGCTCGGGCTTTATTACGCCGACAACCGCGACTACCTGCCGCACAGGGGGATCGGCGGTTCATCCGGCAGCCAGACTACGGTCGGCGCGAGCTTCCAGTTTCCGCTTGCGCCTTATATCGGCGGGAGCTGGGAAAAGAACGAAGCTGCCAACACCGCCGGCAACCTCTCCGGACTCAAATACTGGGTCTGCCCGAAAAACTTCCATCCCCTGCATCAGTGGGGCGTGCCGTTCTCCTATGCCGCGACGTCGACAATCATGTTCCCCGCCTATTACGGCGGCGGCACAGCCAAGAGCGGGCTTGGTCATCCGAACACCTACAAGATCACGATGTTCAAAGCTCCGAGCCGCACCAGTGTGCTTTCGGAACCGAACGAGAACAGTACTCCGAATGAAAACAAGACGCTCTACATCTACGTGAGCGTCCACAATTTGAACTCCCCGAGCTTCACGACGATCGGTTACGGCCGCCATGAAGGTGTGAACGTGCTCTTCGCGGACGGACACCTGCGCTTCTCGCGCCATCTGCCGGAGATCGGAACCGACAAGCTCTTCTACCAGCCGCGCGGCGAATTCTGAGCCGCAG